>CAZTDY010000105.1:0-11575 GCA_964612295.1 uncultured bacterium
AACAGATCGCGGAGAGGGTCGAGGTTGACGTAATGATCCTGGATGATATCCTAGCTGATGAGTTCGGGAAAAACAAATGCAAGCCAGGCCTCGCTGGAGTCGGGCGAAGCCAGCTGGAAGGGTACGATAGCAACGCGGTGGATGCTCTCCGGGCTGAGAATCTGGCGCTCGACCTGTTGACCGTCTTCATCCTGCGTGCTGACCGTCATCGTCGCAGCCTGAGAAAACGGCTTGAGGGCAAACAGAAGCACGGCAGCGAGCACCACGACAACGGCCCCGCCGATGATCATGGGCAGTCGGGGGAGCCGGCGCGGTGATGGTGAGGCGGGTGGGTGTGATGTCTCACCCTGACTCGCCCCGGTGAGCACGGACGCCTGCGCCGCCTGCAAAGCGAGCGACAGCTCATTCGTGTTCTCGAAACGTTCGGCCGGCGCCTTGCGGAGGCACCGCTCCATTGCCACCAGAATCTCCACGGGCAGATCGATGCGGCTTTGGTCGATGGGCTCCGGTTCGCTGTGCAGGACCTTGTGGAGGACATCCACGACGCTATCGCCGGAGAACGGGGCCTTGCCCGTTGCCATTGCATGGAGCAGGCACCCGAAACTGAATTGGTCTGAGCGATGATCGGCCTTCTCACCCCGAGCCTGCTCCGGCGCCATGAATCCGGGCGTGCCGAGAATCATGCCTGGCTGGGTGTAGGACGCGGCAACGGTGGCTGCGTCCGCGGGGGCGGCGCTGTCTGTAGGGCTCTGCCGGGCGGCATCGCTTTGCCGGGCCAATCCGAAGTCGAGAATCTTCGCCTGCCCGCCGGGGGTCACGATCACGTTGCCCGGTTTGAGGTCCCGATGGACGATCCCCGACTGGTGGGCTGCCGCCAGCCCGCTGGCCAATTGGGTGGCGATCCCAAGGAACTCATCGAGCTGCAGCTGACCACAGGCCGAAAGAACCTCTTGCAGAGTCCGGCCCTCGACATACTCCATGGCGATGAAGTCGCGGTCCCCGTCGGTGCCGATCTCGTAAATGGTGACGATACTCGGGTGATTGAGGGCGGATGCGGAGCGTGCTTCGGTCAGGAATCGCTGGCGGTATGCGGGATCCGCACTGTATTGCTCGGAGAGGACCTTTACGGCGAGCTTCCGGTCAAGCCGTTGATCGTGACACAGAAAGACAACGCCCATGGCCCCCTGGCCGAGCATTCTGATGATCTGGTAATGAGATATCGTGTCAGCCACCAGTGCCTCCAGGAACGTTCGCCCAACGGATGACCCGGATCAGCCTACACCAGGGCACCAAAGCGGTCAGCAGGAAGTTGTGGCCTCGGAAATACACGCAGGCAAGGTGGAAAGGGTTCGCCTCGCAACGGCTCACATTCGATGTAGAAAGGGGAGGCGCCGTACTGGGCGCCTCCCCGAAGTCAGGACTACCAGCGACCGCCGCCGCCACCCGAGCGATCCTCGCGCGGCTTGGCCAGGTTGACCTTCAGGTTGCGACCCTCGAACTCCTTGCCGTCAAGGCTCTCGATCGCCTTCTTGGCGTCCTCGGACCGTTCCATCTCCACGAAACCGAATCCACGGGGCCGACCCGTATCACGGTCCGTGATGACCTTGGCAGAGATAACCTCGCCGTGGGTGGTGAACAGCGCTTGCAGGCTGTCTTCAGTGGTGTCGAAGGATAGATTGCCAACATACAGTTTGTTCGACATAACAGAACACCTCTCTCTTGGATGACCGTTCGCCGCATCGAACACGGGTCATCGCTTTGTACACTGACCTGAGAGCACCCTAGATTGAGCTGCGGAAGAATCGCTGGACCAATGCTTCATCTTCTGACCCAAGAGGTGCCGACAAGCGGCGCGACGAGGGAAGGAGAGGTTCCGGTTCAGCAGGATCTCGGACCGGCAGACCCATAGTGCGGATCGGATTTGGCTGGCTATGAACTCCTAGGCAAGCCTCGAACTCAGGCTCTTCGCATCTTGCCGAGACCGCCACTTGCGATTCCCACAAGATACGCACGGAACATCGGTCATTGCGGCCTGTTTGTCCAGCTTTTCCGGGGCTCCTCAGGGAATCGTGAGATTGCGTGACATTGGCGGAGGGTGTATCCTTCTACGGTGAAGGCACTTGGCCCCTGCGCTGCGTCCGGGCACGTATCGAACCATCTGTGACAGTTCGCCTGCTCGGGATGCTCGAAAGGAGTAGGATCATGAAGCGCCTGACGATCGTCCTTGCCCCTCTCGTGATTCTACTCGCTGGTGTCGGCCCAGCCGCGGGCCAGGAACTTCAATACGTGACATCATCGATGTGGACGTTGGCCTGCGGGGCCAAGGTGGTGGATTCCTACGCCTACTGCGCGTTCTTCGGCGGCTTGGCCATTCTGGATGTCGCCGATCCGCACCATCCGGTGGAGATCAGTCGGCTCTACTGCCCAGGCAACGGTAGGGGCGTGGACGTAAGCGGTGACTACGCCTATCTGGCCGACGAGCGCTCTGGGCTACAGATCATCGATGTGTCTGATCCGTATCACCCGTTTATCGCTGCCTGCTACGACACGCCCGGCCGAGCTTGTGACGTCACCGTCCGGGACGCACTGGCCTACGTCGCCGACGGTCCGGGATATGGAAGTGGTCTGGTGATTCTGGACGTGTCCGACCCAGTCGCTCCTACGTTTTTGGGCAACTTCAGCGCGGGCGGCCAGTGCGAGAAGTGCACGATCTCCGGAGACTATGCCTACATCGGTGGGATCTACTACGGGCTCGACATCGTGGACATCTCTGATCCGGAGAACCCGTTCAGGGCCGCCTTCTACGAAATGTGTTCGAGCATTGAGATCTGCGTGCGCGACTCCCTTGCGTACGTGACGGCCGGCTGTGGGGGAGGTGACGATCGAACCGACGAGTACACCCTCCTGTATGTTCTGGACGTGAACGATCCGACCCAGCCGGTGACCCTGGGTGAATGCGAGTTCGATGACTGGGGCATCGGGCCGGTCGAAGTGACTGGCGACTACGCCTACCTTCGGGGCTGGGGCAATGACGATGCAGATTGGATCGTCGTCGTGGATGTCTCCGATCCGGCGCAGCCGGTCCAGGTGGGCGCGGTCAAGGCCGATGGGGCTCTCCTGGATCTGCAGATCGAAGGGGAGACAATCTACGCCGCGCTGTCCACGGGCGGTTTCCAGGTTCTGGACATCGAGTCCGAAACCGCGCCGGTCCTGATCGGCACGTGGTGCGAGGGCTCCCGGCCGGACGGCATTGCAGTCGTCGGCGGTGTTGCCTACGTGGCCGATGGACGCGCCGGACTGCGCGTGCTCGACATTTCGAACCCAGAGGTACCCGTAGACCTCGCCCGCCTGAGCCTGCCGGGGACTCAGCGCTTCGTCCAAGCGGAGGGCGATCTGCTCTATCTGGTCGACTTCGTCGACCGGTTCACCATCCTTGACGTGTCGGATCCGAGCGACCCGCAGACGCTTGCCGCGCTCGCGACGCGCGTGTACGGGGCTCACGTTCAGGACAGCCATGCCTTCCTTGCGCAGGGTAGTCACGGGTTCTTCATCTACGACATCTCCAATCCGGAGGTGCCGCAGGAAGTGGGCTGGTGCGACGTGCCCGGGCACGCCTGGGACGTCATCGTTGCAGATGGCCTCGCCTACATCAGCGCGTTCGAAGAGGGGCTTCAGATCGTGGATGTGTCCGATCCTACGCAGCCGCTCCTGCGCGGCGGGATCAGCTTCGGCCACGACTATTTCAAGACACTGGAGAAGGTAGGGGATCTCGTCTACGTGCCGGCGGGGTACAGCACCCTCTTCATCCTGGAGGTGTCGAACCCCGACGATCCTGTTCTGGGGCATGAGTACCCGATCCACTGCTACCCGGACTTCGTGCACGCCGATGGCAACCGCCTCTATCTGGGCACCTACACGGACGAGCAAGAGGCCGAGTTTACGGTTCTCGACATCTCAGACCCTGTCGCACCCGTTGAGTGGACGCCCTTCCGGATCTCCGGCATCGCCCGGGATTTGGCCGTCTATGGGGAGTACCTCTTCATCCCGACCATCGGGTCGCTCTTGGTGCTTTAGCAGCCGGCGGCGAGTGCGCAGGACCCCAGCCGTGAAGAAGCACGCAGCCCGCTCGAGATGACCCTCACGAATCCAACCGGCGGGTCCATTGCACTCAGCCTAAGCACAACAAGCGCCACGAGTGTCCTGGTCGATCTGATCGATCTGGAGGGTCGCCATTGGGCACGGTTGTATGAGGGGCACAGTGTGGACGGCAAGGTGCACCTGGACTGGGACTGGCGCGCAGCAGGGATTGGAGCAGGGGCCTACTTCGTGCGCGCCCGTACTGGGCAGCTGGTGTCAACTCGTACGATCACGCTCGTCCCCTAGGGCGGGGGCTCAGCGGATCAAGGTGACTCGGCCTGTCGCCGTTTGATCTTTGCCCGCCAGACTGAGGAAGTACGTTCCGGGAGCAACCCGCTGACCCACCCTGTCGGTCCCGTCCCATGCAACCGAACCACTCGGCGCGGCAACGGCGAAGGCTCGCACCAGTCGCCCTGACGCGTCGAACACCATGAGTTTCCCAAGTTGCCCCGGCGGGAGAGCAAAGGACAGACACAGGTCATTGCCGAAAGGATTGGGGAACGCGGTCAGCTTCGGAGGGTCTAGTGGCGCTCGCGGCTCGTCGGCGGAGGCTGTTGCCTCGTGAATGACCAAGAGCTCAAACGTCACAAAGAATGACCAATTGATCTGCCAGGACGTGTCTTCGAATTCCTCCGGTCCGTATTCTCCCGCGCATTCGGTGATATCCGGAGACGGAAACATGTCAGGGTTGTTACCCCACAGCTCGAACTCATGCCAGTAGCCGAAGCCAATATTCGACTCAAACCAATGAACGCCGTCGACGACCCAGAAATCGTTGGTGATGTGGATGTACTGCGCATTGATGATGTTCTCGAGAATTGCGCCACCGGCAGTGAGTACGAACGTATCATTCTGGATCACGTAGGCCCAGTCGTGCTCGGGACCGATCATGGTGTAGTCATCTGAGTCCACGTCGAAGACCATGTGAACAGCTGCGCCGACCGGGACTCCGGCCAAAGGCCCTGAGGTCAGTCCGTTCCCGGCTACTGTCCCGGTGGCTTCGAGGGTGACGTTCACGGCGCTTGCCGTGGATCCCACCGCGAGAATCGATGCGAGGAGGAAAGAGGTCACTCGTTTCACGGATCACCTCCTTGGATTTGGTCGTTCGATTGCGCAGCAGACCACGACATTCTACAGGCGCAGAGGACGTTTGCATAGACGAAGGTGGGGGTTATCTCACCGACAGAATCCATGGGGGACAAGACCTTCTTCGTCCAGTGCGTGCGCGGAAACACCGAATACGGGATCAACCTTTTCGGAGACAACGGCGACGGGACAGTGACCGAGATCCCTTGCCCCGGGGTGGGTGAGGGGAGATTCGGGCGCGTCTCGAGTGATTGGGCCTCACAGCTGGCGGGCACCTAACTACAGCGTGACGGCCGCCGTTGCCTGGATGATCGTGTGCGCGGCCGGAAGCGCGCAGCGCTGCTCCGCGAAGGTCGAGGGTTGCCACGCCGTCCCCCGCGGCGCGGGGAGTCCTTCGGCTTGGTGGATCGCAAGGCCTCTTCACAGTGGTATTCATGCGTTAGGTCCGCATCAACCGACGTGCCCAGCAGGCGTTCGATCTCCCGGAGATAAGCCCGGTCCTCGGCGCTGCAGAATGAGATGGCGTCACCATCCGCCCCCGCTCGTGCGGTGCGGCCGATACGGTGTACGTAGGTCTCCGCTTCGACGGGCATGTCGTAATTGATCACATGTGTGATGTCATCCACATCCAATCCACGTGCGGCCACATCCGTTGCGACCAGCACCCTGTATCGGTCCTGCTTGAACCCCTTGAGCGCTCTGGTTCGAGCCCCCTGGCTCTTATTGCCATGGATGGCGGCGCCGCTGATGCCGGCCTTGTTGAGCTTCTCAACGACCCGACTAGCGACGTGCTTCGTCTGAGTGAAGACGATGGCCTTGTAGATCCGGGTATCGCCCAACAGATCCACGAGCAATGTGTCCTTGTCCTGTTTGCGCACAAACAGGACCTTCTGGGTGATCCCTTCCACTGTCCTCTTTTCGGGAGCAATGGATACCCGGACCGGATTCTTGACCAGGCCGGAGGCAAGGTTCGCCATCTTCGGGGGCAAGGTGGCGGAGAAGAACAGAGTCTGCCGCTCATCGGGAATCTTGGCCATGACGCGTTTGATGTCGGGCAGGAAACCCATATCCAGCATGCGATCGACTTCATCCAGAATGAACACTTCCACGTCATCCAGTCTGACATGGCCCTGCTCCATCAAGTCCTGCAGCCGGCCAGGCGTGGCGATCAGGATATCCACCCCGCGGTTCAGGGCCTTCACCTGGCGGAACTGATTGACGCCCCCAAATATGGTGGTGTGGCGGAGGCGCAGATGCCGCCCATAGGTCGCGAAGCTGTCCCCGATCTGGCCGGCGAGTTCACGGGTGGGGGCGAGGACGAGAGCCCGGGGCGCGCCTTTGCGCGGTCGTTTGCCGATTGCAGCCAGGCGCTGGAGAAGAGGCAACGCGAATGCTGCCGTCTTCCCGGTTCCCGTCTGCGCGGTGCCGATCAAGTCCCGGCCTTCAAGGAGCCTGGGAATACATTGCTCCTGTATCGGAGTGGGAGTGAGGTGCCCTTCGGAGGCCACCGCCCGTTGGAGCTCTGGAATCAGTTCGTCAAACGCGTCCAGCGGGGGCGCGGACAGAGTGGTAGTGGAGAGAGGGCGCGTTTTGGCTCGAGGCTTAGAAATGTGTGTTTTCATGTCTTTTCCTGGTCCGGGATTCGATCACTCTCTCCCCACCGGACGCATGGAAAAGAAGCGCCGCACCAATCGCGGCAGTCGATATCTCATAGAAGCAGAACAGACTACACCACTCACCCTACAACATGCAAGTTAACTGTGTGTCAATTGCTCACTGCATTTCGTAGCAGATGACCTCGAGCGGCTCGGCCTCGGTTTCCGGCTGAGCAGCATCCGACCTGCGATCGAAGTTGACCCCAGAACCCCGGATCACCACCATTCGGCCGTTGCCCACCAGGAAACAGGTGCCCTCATCATCGCGTGCCCAAGGGGGACCGGCACCTGCCTGAGGTACTCACCGTCAGGTGCAAAGACGTCCCAGGTCTCCAGGATACCCTCGGGCTGGTCTTCGTGACCGTGGGGCGTCAGCACCCAGATCGTATCGTCGCCTGGGTTGACCATGATCCGCGTGACGCAGGGGTCATGGTCAGCAATGGTCCAGTCTGTGGTGGTGGGGGTGCCCGGGTTGATGACCGGACCAATCTCGTCCTTGTCGGCCGTCGTTCTCTTTCGTGGCTCGTATCGGCGCCCGAAGACCCGTACGAGGTTGCCGGCCGTGTCGAACTCCGAGATCTCGTAGGCATCCCTCTTCCGGGGTGCGTAGATGCGACCACCCGAGCCGAGAGTCCAACTACGGTCGATGTAATAGTTGTCGACCTCGACAAATCTGTAGCCGGTCGGGTCGAACGGCGTGGTGGTTTCGAGGATGCGGTGGAACGCACCGATTGAGGCGTCGCCCACGGAGAGGAAGCGGGTGGTGTAGCTCTCTCCGTCGTTGCCGACCACGATGCTGCCGCCCGTTGCCGCCAGCACGCCGTCGACGCACTGAAGGTTGATCATGACCGCGATGTTGCCCTCCGAGGGCGCGCCGACGGGGTAGTGGGTACCGATGTACGTTTCGTCCAGGCCGAGGGTCATGAGCTTGGCGGGGAATCCCGAACCGATGCCGAGGATCTCGTCGGTCACTCGTCGGTCAGAAAGACCAGCCCCATCGGTTGGCGCATTTCACCGGGCCCGTCACCTTCGCGGCTGATGTTACGCAAATGCTCTCCGTCGGTGGAGATCACCACCACGTGGCACAACTGGTGGTCCAGGATGTAGACGCTGCCGTCCGGGTGCATCTCCAGGTCCGAGACGCGCCCCAGGATCAGGTCCTCGTCCTCGCCCCCGACCCGCCACAGTTCGCGGAGGGTCAGCGGCTGGACGCCTTCAGCGGGGCCGTTGTCATCGATGGTATGCGGAACTGGGGCTGCATCAGCCGGGCTGAAGGCCGAGCAGAGCAGTAGCGTCAGCGTTGCGACGAACATGTGTTTCATGGCCGTACTCCAGTCTGGCTCGTGCCCTAGGGCATGAGGCTGGCCGGGGGGATGAAAGAAATCGCCCTCGCAGGGGACTACGCGTGAATGACTGGATTGGTTACGCGGAGGAGTGGCTGGATGTCCCGCGTACTACTTCAGTAGCAGCATTCGCCGAGATTTCGACTCCTTGCCGACCGTCAGCTTGTAGAAATAGGCTCCGGCCTCGACCGGGTCACCGGCATCGTTGGTACCGTTCCAGGAGACCATCTGCTTGCCTGTCTGTTGCCCCGAGAGCAACGTTCGGACTAGCCGGCCCGTGGCGTCATAGATGGCGGGCGTTGCCGAGACGCCGGTTGGGCCTGCAAAGACGATCTGGGTCTGGTCCGTGAACGGATTGGGGTGGTTGGCGGCCAGGTGCAGGGGGGGTCTGATGGGTTCTGAGCATCCAGACTCCAAGGAGCCGTCTTTGCGATTCGGAAGTCATACCTCTTGTCCCAACCCATTGGCCCGCCGCTGCCCCGGCAAGCGCAAGCCACGTACTGGGGATAGGAGTCCCATGCGCCGCCGAGTGTAGAGCGAGCATCAGATTCCCATACTTCAGCCCCCGTGGGATCAGTCGCTGGAGCCGTGCCCACGTGGCACCAGTGAACGTCATTGCACCACTCCCAGACGTTGCCCGCCATGTCAGTCAATCCCAGTGGCGTTGCTCCATAGCTCCCGACCTCTGCAGTCCACCTCACACACCCGTAGGAACCGATGGGTTTGAAATTCGCCAGGTCGCATTCGGGCTCTGCATTGCCCCACGGGTAAAGGCGCTCATCATCATACTGAGCCGCGTATTCCCATTCCGCATCCGTTGGCAGGCGGTAACCTTCAGCATCGTACGGGAACCCCGCGTTGCACAACCACTCTTGCCATTCAGGATCGAACTCTTGCTGATAGGCCCGCGGCAACCCGGCTCGCATGCTCAGCCAGTCGCAGTAGCGCACCGCCCCGAACCATGTGACGTGCTTGACCGGATGCTGGCTAGGATCGTATCCGTTTGGATAAGCGTGTTCTAGCGCACGCGGCGCTTCCCGTAGATAGAATGTACCGCCGTCGAACTGGATCTCAGCCTGATCATCGAACATACGCATGATCAGTTCGGTGCTCCCATCCATGTCATCAAAGATGGAGTCAGCATTCACGGTGACATGTCCGGCGGAATACGCCCACTGCAGCACCGGCAAGTACTCGGCGTTTGTGACCTCATGCCGACCCAAGTAGAAGTCCCGCGTGAGGGTCACCTCTCTCTCGTCAAGACCGCAGGTTGACACGCCATCACCCTGGACAAAAGCTCCGGCTGGGACCAGAACCACTTCGTTGCGGACAGGGTCGGCCAGCGCCATAGGCGGCATGACAGCTGCTATGAAGAACAGAGAGAGAAGGAGGCGCAGGATATGACTCCCCTAATGCTGGATGGGCTACTAGTCCCAAGAATGAGAACATACAACGAATTGTACCATGCCGTCCCCGGCCCGTTCTAGACAAGGTGACGGCGTCTCGTCTGAATCCCTCAATGCACGAAGACGGGACACGGCAGCAGCGTGGATAGGGGGCGTGACTGCGGATCGTACGGCGCCCCCGCTTGAGCATTGAGCTGCGTTCTCGTATCATTGTCCCAGCGACTTGCCCTAGCGTGTGATGACTGTGCCAGTCCAAGGAGGTCTGCGATGCGCCACCTAGCCTTGCTCCTGCTGTTTTTGGCCCATTTCGCCTGCCCTGCCATTGCCACCACCTACACGGTCAAGCCGGATGGGACGGGAGACTATCCGACGATTCAGGCGGCGATCAATGAGGTGGCAAGCGGTGACACCATCTCGCTTCACGATGGGACGTTTGTGGGAGACGGGAACAGGGACGTGAACTTCCTGGGGATGAGTATCGTGGTCAAGTCGCAGACCGGCGATCCCTCTGTCTGCGTCATCGATTGCCAGGGTGTGCCTGGCGCAGCGCATCAGGGCTTTGTCTTCAGTTCCGGCGAGGAATCGTCATCCATTCTCAGGGGATTATCCATCGTCAATGGCTATGCCGATAACGGCGGAGCCATTCTCTGTGACCACGCATCGCCTTCCATCCAAGACTGCTGGCTTCTTGACAATGAGGCGGTCAAAGGTGGCGCTCTATTCCTTGAGACCGCGAGCCCCATTCTCACCGGGTGCCAGTTTCGGGACAACTACGCCACCGACCGAGGGGGAGCTGTATCAAGCATGGAGTATGGCTCCGATCCTACCTTCCTCGATTGCTGGTTTGAGTCCAACCGTTGCGGCGACGGCGGTGGCGGGGCAGTTCAGATCAAGTACTCGGAGGGTTTTTTCAAAGGATGTACGTTTCTTGACAACACGGCAGGGGACTCAGGGGGAGGCGTATGCATGGGCATGAATGGCCCAGGCCCGGAGATTCGCGATTGTGTCTTTGATTCCAATTTTGCCTCCGGGAGACATGGAGGCGGACTGTGGTTTCATGAAGCCGGCGGCTTGGTCGAGCGTTGCCTTTTCGTCAACAATTGGGCGGTCCTAGACGGGGGCGGACTGATTTGCCTTGACGGAAGCGACACCATCGTCAGGAATTGCACCTTCTACGCCAATGGCGGTGACCGCTATGGAGGGAACATCGCGGTTTGGGACGGTGCGAGTCCCTCATTCCACAACTGCATCATTGTCGAAGCTCAAGTGAATGGGGGCGTCTTCGTATCGAACGCGTCGGCGAGCTTCGATTGCGGTGACACCTGGGGCAATGTCGGTGGGAACTACAACGGCATTGCAGATCCTACTGGGGAGAACGGCAACATCTCTGAAGACGCATTTCTCTGTGACGTTGCCGACGATGACTTCGGAATACGGGTGAACTCGCCTTGCGCTCCTTTCACTCCGCCCAATCCTGAGTGCGACCTGATCGGGGCGTGCCCGATTGGGTGTGGAGCGGTGGTCTATCCGGACGGGAGCGGGACCTATCCAACGATTCAGGCGGCGATCGACGCAGTCGGTGAAGCTGACGTCGTCCTGCTCGCAGATGGGACATTCACCGGCGACGGGAACCGGGAGGTCAACTTCCTTGGTAAGGCGATTACGGTCAGATCCATGAATAGCGAACCGGAAGCCTGTATCATCGACTGCCAAGGAACTCCGGGTGATCCCCATCGTGGGTTTGTCTTCAACTCTGGGGAGGGTAACGATACCAGGCTTGAGGGAGTGACGATCCGGAACGGGTTTGCACCAGAGGGTCAGCCCGATGGAGGCGGTCTGCTCTGCGAGAACGCTTCGCCAATGATCGTGAACTGCGTCATGAGCGGCAATACAGCGCAACAGGGGGGTGGCGCGGCCTGCGTAAATCTGTCCGCGCCGATCTTCGAGC
>CAZTDY010000106.1:0-11093 GCA_964612295.1 uncultured bacterium
CGGTCGGGCCCTGCCGTCGGGCGCGTACCTCTATCGCCTCACGAGCGGGGCCGATGCAACGAGCCGCCGCATGGTCCTGATCCGCTGACCCCGGCACGGACCTTGGCGATCTAGCGAGGACGCGAACATGTTGCAAGCCCTCAAGGAATTCTACTGGGCCCTGAAGGACTCCACCGGACGCATGTACATGCGCTACGCCATGGTCCGCAATTGTCCGGGCGTCTACGGTTTTCGTCTGCGCGCCAAGGCGCTGCAGAAGCACTTCAACACCTGCGGCGAGAAGGTACGCATCCACGAGGGCGCGCGCTTTCGCAACGTGCACAAGTTGTCCCTGGGCGAGTACGTCACCGTGGGCGTGGACAATTTCGTCCAGGCCGCCGGCGGCGTGACCATCGGCGACTACACGCTGCTCGGTCCCGGCGTGAAGGTGTGGAGCACCAACCACGTCTTCGCCGATCCCGACAAGTTGATCCGCGAACAGGGCGCCGAATACAAGGAAGTCGTGATCGGACGCGACTGCTGGATCGGATCGAACAGCTTCATCATGCCGGGCACCACGTTGGGCGACGGGTGCATCGTCTCGGCCGCCTCGGTCGTGGGCGCCAAGAACTACCCGCCCTACAGTATCCTGATGGGCAATCCCGCCCGGGTGATCGGCAATCGGAAGAAGCGTGCCGATGAGGGTGACTGAAATCCTCGACCGCTTTCTCGAAGCCGGCCGCGACGCTCCCCTTTCCGGCCTGCTCTACGATCTCGTCGACGCCATTCCCGAGGGTTCGCGCAAACGCGCCCGGATCGCATCCCTGGTCGATGAGAGCCGCGCGGACTGGCAGTTGTTGCTGGGTTGCGACCGCGGACACCTGCTGTTGCTGTCCGGCGGCCGCAGCGCGAGGGTGATGGCCCTGGCCCGCCACTGGAAGTCGGTCACGGCGGCGGTGTCCACGCCCGCCGATGCCCGGGCCCTGCGGCGAATCGCCGGCGACCTGGACCTGGACAACGTCGCGGGCGTAGTGCTCGATTCGTGTCGGCGTCTCCCTTTCCCCGATGCGTCTTTCGACGCTGTCTGCTGGAGCGAATGGCACGATGTCGAGGACGACGACGGCCCAACGCCGGCGCGTGATCTGCTCCCCCCCCTGATCGCCGAGACGAGACGCGTACTCCGTCCCGAGGGCCAGGTCTATCTCGGGCTGCGCAATCGCTGCCCGTTGCAGACCCGTCCCGGGAGAACGGTCACGCCGGGGGTCATGCCCGACACGGCCATACGCTGGCTGGCGCATGCCGATCTGGCCCTGCACGGTCTTTATGCACGTGAGCGTTCCGGGGAAGATGAGCGGGAAACGGTGAGCCTGCGCGATGCCGGTTCCGTGCGCACGCACCTGGCCCATTGCCGTGGTCGCCGCCGCCACCTTCCCCACTGGCTCTACCGGCTCACGGTACCGGAGTTCGCAGTCGTCGCGGGCCGCGACGCCCGTCGACCCTCCCGACTGGATGGTTTGCTGGCCGCCGCCCGGGACTGCGTGGGCGCACTGGGCGATGACTGGTCGGTCTCGTCTCCCAAGGTCAATCACAAAGGAAAACTGACCGTCGCCCTGACCCACAAGGGACACCTGCGCTGGTTGATGAAGATCCCCCTGCAGCCGGCAACCGCGGCCGGGCAAAAGAACGGCCACGCGATCCAGACCGCTCTGCTGCGAGACCTCTCCCCCGATGATCCGTTACGCTCCCTGCTGCCGGCCCGGCTGGAGTTCTTCGATCACGAGGGCATGACGGTCTATCTGGAGGCGGGGTGTCCCGGCCGGCCCTGGTCCGAGTTCGGCCCCCGCACTCCCACCGTGGCCGACAGCGGTCTGGCCGGAATCCTGAGACGCCTGCTCGACATCGCCCCCCCCGCCTGCGGCCTCCCCGAGCCCCCGGACACCCTCGACCGGAAGATCAAACGTCTATCCGGTATCCTGGTCCTGCGCGCGCCGGAACTGGCCGGGGTCTACAGCGCCCTGACCGACCGTCTCGTCGAGGCGTCCCTGGGCCGACCGGCCCGGCTGCGCAAAGGCGACTTCACCCTGAGCAATGTTTTCGTGGCCGACGGCCGCATCACCGGCCTCATCGACTGGGACGACTCCGAAGTGAGCCGCCTTCCCCTGGCGACGTTCGCCGATTTCATCTTCTCATGGCTCTGGCAACGACAGGGACAGGGACGATCAAGGAGCCTGGCGCTCTTGGTGGGAAATCGCCTCGAGGAATTGCCGGCGGAACTGGGCGTGCAGGCGACCCTGGAACGCTTCGAGGCCTCACCGGCGGATCTGGCCACGGCCGCTCTCGCTTCCTGGCTGGATCACGCCGACCAGGAACTGATCCACCCCGTTTTCCGCTACACGCCGGAGCGTGTGGAAGCCCTGCTGCTGAATCCCTGCCGGGTACTTTCGTCGATGGGCCTGCCGGACTGACAGGCGCTAAGGCAACCGTGCCCTGGCCCGCGTATAGACTTCCAGATATTCGTCGGCCATACGAGAGATGGTGTACGCCTCGCGCTGAACGGTAGCCGACGCCGCGCCCAGGCGCCGAGCCAGCTCGGGATCCTCCGCCAGGCGGGTCAAGGCCGCCGCGAGTCCCGCTTCGTCTCCCACCTCGATCAGCAACCCCGTGCGGCCGTCTTCCAGGACCTCCGCCAAACCGCCCACTCGCGAGGCCACGGTGGGCACGCCCAGGGACATGGCCTCCAGCAGCGTGTACGGCAACCCCTCGTGCAGGGAGGGCATGAGCAAGGCGTCCAGATGGGCGATCCAGTCCAACACCTCGCGCTGGAAACCGTGGAAGTGTACGCGCTCGTCGAGACCGAGCCGCGACGACTCGCCTGCCAGTTCGTCACGCAGGGGGCCGGATCCCAGCACATGGAGCTGGAGCCGCGACGACTCACCGACCTGCGCCATGGCCCTCAAGGCGTGGGCGATGCCCTTCACCTCGGTAACGCGTCCCACGATCCCTACGTTGAAGGCCGTGGGCGTCAGTTCGACCGGACGTGGGCGACCTTCCGGCGACAGGGGGGCGATACCGTTGTGAATCACCCGACGATCGAGACTCCCGTGGGCCGGCTCGCATCGCCCCATGATGTCGGCGGTGACATAACAGACATGGGCGCGCGTGCGGCGGGTGGCCGTGTCGTCCAGTAAACGGTAAAGCTGGGACTTGGTCCTGTTGACGAGACTCCTCCCCGGTTCCGTCAGGCCGTGGACCGTCTTGACGATGGAGTGCCCATGGGACGGTCGGCACAAGGCGGCGCTGACCGTGGCGCGGTAGCCGTGCAGATGCAGGACGTCGGCCCGACCGCCGTCGATCAACCGCGTGAGTTCCTTCACGGGGGCCGGATCATAGGGATGCCTCGCCGACAGGATGACGGGATCGCAGCCGAGTTCCCGCAGCCGGCCGGCCAACTCCTGGTCATGGAACAGGGCCACGGACAACGTCAATTCCCGCTGCTCGGACAAGACCCTGGCCAGATCCAGGATCTGGGTTTCGACGCCCCCGAACAGTTCACCCGGAGCCACGACGCAAACACTGAAGGTCTTCAAAACAACACCGACTCCGCGGAGGAAATTCTACCGAGATGAGTGGCGACGAAACCCGTCCCCACCGGGTACTCCGGCCATTGTGGCTCGTATTCGCCTGCAGGGCAAGGGTGGGCTTCCCGGCGGAATCCGGACCGACGGCAATGGATGCCGTCCAGCGCACGTATCATGGACACGGAGTGCCACAGACTGCATACTGATCCCAACCAAAAGTCCCGGAGTGAAAGACATCATGACCACAAATACAGGGGACCTCACGAATGAGGACGTCCGGGGCGCACCCCTGGTATCGATCATCATCCCCGCCTACAACGAGGAATCCTACATCGGACGCTGCCTCGAGAGCCTGAAGCGGCAGGCGTACCCGGAGGACCGGATCGAGGTCATCGTCGTGGACAACGGATCCACCGACACGACGCCGGCGATCGCCCGGGATCACGGCGCCCGCCTGGAAATCGATGCGGAGGCCCGCGTCGGGGGTTTGCGAAACCACGGCGCGAGGATGTCCCGAGGCACCGTGCTGGCGTTTCTGGATGCGGATTGCGTGGCGCCCCCGAACTGGATCGAAACAGCGGTGGCCGAACTTGGGGGGGATGAGACCCTTGGCGCCATCGGCGGCAACTATCTCGTCGAGGACCGGGCCTCGTGGATCGAGAAGGTCTGGGCCGTGCGTCCGGCCACCAGGCGACAGCGGGTGCCGTATCTGGCAGCGGGCGACCTGATTCTCCGACGCAGGATCTTCGAGGATCTCGGCGGTTTCGACGAGAGCCTCCACGCCGGCGAAGACGAAGAGTTCTGCAGCCGGCTCCGCGCGACGGGTCTGACCATCGCCAAAACGCCGGCATGCTCGGTGATTCACCTGGGTTATCCCAAGACGCTGCGGGAGGTCCTGACGCGCGAGATGTGGCACGGATCCAGCCAGTTGGAATCCGCGGCCACGATTCTCGACCGGGCGCTCCTGGCGGTTCACCTCTTCGCCCTCGCCCTGGCCGTGCTCTGTCTCACGCCGCTCCCGGGCGCGACCGGGCTTCTGACGGCAATGACCGGACTGGTCATCGTGACGGGATTGCCGGCCCTGGCGGCCGTGCAGCGAAAAACAGCGGCCCAGGGCTTCGCCGAGAGGATCCGACACGCCTGCCAACTCTGGCCCGTCTACTTCGTCTATTTCGTGGGCCGAACGTTGGGGTTGGTGATCAACTACAAGCGGATCCTGACCCGGAAGGATACACGGGTACGCCGTTCGAAATAATGTCGGCGCACGGATGACGGATAGATCAGTCGCGACCCGGTTCTTGGGGTATGTATGCTTTTTGCCGGCCGTTGTAGAGCAGGGTCTCCGCCCTGAACGCTTCGAGAACTCCCGGCCGATCCAGGATCGGTCCGCATGTCTGCTCCAGCATCACGATATCAGGCTCGCCGTTGACCTCGATCAGCACCGGCCCGTTTTCCGTGACGGCCAGATCCGATCCCAGAAGCCTGTAGTATCCAAACTCTCTCTGCGTTTGCGAGGCCAGGGAGACGACATCGTCCCAGCGCGGAATCTGGAAGCCGGCGAAGGCGAGCCCCGTGTCGGGGTGAGTCCTGTATCGCCGCCCGTTCTTGTCTAATCCGTATTCGAGGAGTTGGCCGGTGTCGGTATTCACCCCGATGGCTACCCCCCCCATGCTCCAGTTGTCGACGAAGCTGCCGCTTGCGCCCACCCGCATGCCCGCGCCCAGTATGAGCACTTGTCCCGATCCGGTCAGAAAAGAGACCACGCGAACGGTGCTGAGCGCCCCGGGTGAGAAACGGGCGATCGCCTCGTCGGCTTCCACGATCTCCTGTACGATATAACGTCCCTCGAAACGATACTCCGCGAGTGGGATCCGGGTCTCCCGGGTCCGAATCCGTATGCCTTGCCCCGTTGCCTGGGCCAACACGATTCCCTGTCCGGCCGCGCCGCGCACGGGCTTCACGATCACCTCTTTAAGACCACTGCCGTCCATGATGGTCTCCAGGTCAGGTCTCCACCCCTGCGCCCCGTCGATGACGCCGAGCATCCGTGGCTGTGGCAGGCCGAACCCGTCGCACAGGATGCTGCAGATCTCCTTGTCCTGGAAAACGATGTTGTAGACGGGATCTTGCACACCCCTGCGCAGGGCCTGACGCGGGTAGGTATTGTAGATGGAGCCGTAGAAGGCCGGCCAGCGATCGCGCGGAAGTTCCCACAGGCGGCAGGCGGCATAGTTGTCCGGGTAGTATCGCAACACGAAGAAGATATGGAGCAGATCCGCGGCGACCGCCAGGCGACTCCGATCACACTCTTCCCAATTGATCTTCGTCATGAAATACCAGGGAAGCGCGATCAGACGCAGCAATCGTCTCAGAAGCGGGTGGATCCGGCTCCCCATCCGGGAGAGCAGGGCGCTGATGCGTGCATAGGACTGCTCCACCATCTCGTTGCTTTCGGATTGGGATGAGCGACGCCTACATCGATGCGGATCAGTGGACGATACGACTCGGTGCCCCGGGTTGCCCGGGAGTCAACACCACGCTATCGGTGACGTGGGTCAGCAGGTTATCAACGTCGTCCCTGAACTCGCCCATGACGACCTGGGAACTCGCCGAGGCGTCCAGCGTCCAGGCGTAGGTCGTGGAGAACGGGACCCAGCCCTCGGGAAAATTCATGCCGCCGTTGTTGCTGAAACGCATTTCCGTGGCCCGGATGACCGAGATGTTGAGAATGACATCCTCGTTATCCGTCTGCTCGGCATCGTTGTTGATGACGAAACCGCCCGCCGGCCCCAATCTGCCGTAGGAGCCGCCCATGGTGATCGGGTAGCCCTGGCTGGGCACGTTGTTTTCATCCACCAGGAAGGCATAGACGTCCTCGCCGGGCAGGAACGTGCCGGCATTCACCGTAAACGACGCGGCGCCGGTCCCCCACATGACCGGAATCTGGATTTCCCTGTGGGTGCAGTTCTCGAAGTTGGGAGCGTTGCCGAGATAGATCCGCGCCCAGGAATTGTCGATATAGACGTCGTCGTAGTAAGCGTGGACCTCCCGCGGCGTGAGCTTGACGTATCGGCCGAACCGGAACTGCTTGAATCCGCTGTCGGTATGTCCGCTCTCGGAGAGCAGCCAGTTCGAGCCCTCGTCATGGTCAACGATCTTCTCGAAATCGCCCCAGAAATTGCAGTAGGCGTCACAGACGCTCGGAGCGGAGTTGTACTGCGCCACCAGTTCGTCGCAATGCCACATCGAGGTATCTCTGAAGGCTTGATAGTAGTGCTGTTGATCCGCACAATCGTCGTCGTAGCCCCCGGGAATATCCATGCTCGCCGTGAATGAGCGAATGCGGTTACCGGTCTGGTCGAAGTGCGGACCGATCGTGGGATAGGTCTCCACGTCGATGGGACCGTCACTGACCATCCACCGCTTCCACTGCACTGCAACCTCGGCGTAGTTGTGCTTGCACCACAGCATGACGAAGATCTTGCCGCCGTATCCACCCGGCAAATCGTCGGTATAGCAGATGTCTCGGAGCCCATTCGAGACCTGGTGAACAGGATAGACGAAACGGGCCACGTTGCCGGGGGTGCGCAACTGGTAGTCCCAATCGCAGTAACTGGGCTCATCCCAGCCGCGATCGTTGTCGGTTCCCACGCTCCACTGGGTATCCAGGGTACCTTCGATTTCGCCCAACGAATCGAGGCGAGTCTCGGGAGTCCCGCTATTGAAATTTTCCCAGATCAAGGGCGGAGCCGGATCCTTGACTCCGAAATCATGACCGGTGATGTAGTAGACCTCTCCTGGAGCCAAGGTACCCGAAGCGCCCGAAATTACGGGCTGGGCCAGGACCGGAGCGGAAATCATCGCGAGCAGCGCCGCGAGCAGGAGAACGCGCATCTTTCTTATTCCTCCAACAACGATCTCACAATTAGGCGAGGTCAGATGCGTGATGATCAGGATACGCCGATTGTGAATTGCACGCGAACCGGTCGATTCATGAGCGTTTTCTTGACGCCCCTGTATCCTTGGCCGACTTGCTCCAGGAGCAAGCAATTCATGTGCCGCCAAGCATCAGTCAATATAGTATCGCCCCTTCGTCGGATTCCCACAAGACGATATGAGATACAATGACGTATTTCACGGAGTCGCAGACGTCGTCGCCACGGCTTCTGCATGATGGGCGGTTGGCGTCGGACGCCACAACTCAGGAATCCCCCGACTCCCCCCCAAGCTTGCTGATGAAGGACTCGAGCTTGTACCCGGGTACGGGGGCGATCTCGTCGACCCAGTTGACCCGGCAACCCATCTCGTCACCACAGTAGGTCTTCACGAACCGCTCGAGCAATCGTCTCAGCCGATCCCGTTGGTCCGCCACATCGTCCATGACCAGGTTGACTTCGACCCTGTCCAGAACGGCCTGCACGACCTGGAATTGACGGATGGGAAAACCGTCGCTCTGTTGTTGCTCCATGAAATAGGCAAAGATGCTCGTATGGACGAGCCTGCCGTCTGGTGTCCTCATGTAGCGAAGGTGCGCCCGTCCGCGAACGCCCGTAATCAGGGGCAAGGTGCGGCCACAGGGACAGAGGTCGTCCGAAAGCTGACCCAAATCACCTAAACGATATCTGATCATGGGCATCAGTTCGTTATTGAGGTCGGTGATCAACAGTTCATGCAGATCGTCCTGCCCGGGGAGCGGCACCGTTTCCACGATGATATTCTCCGACATGATGTGCCGACCGCCGGCGGGGCAGGTGAAGGTAATGATGTCCACTTCGCTGCAGCCGTACTCGTCGGCGATCTCGCAGTCCAGGATCTGGCCCAGCCAGGCCCGCTCAGTCTCGGTCGATCCCTCCGCCGTGAGCACCGCGGCTCGGAGGTTCGGGAGGGGCGGTAACCCCCGGCACTCGAACTGACGGGCGAGACGTATCAGCAGGGAGGCGTAGCCGTAGACGTAGGTTGCATTCTTGTCGAGCAGATGTCGGTAGGTGTCCGCGGCCGCCTCGGCGCCAATGTGCCGATAATCGAAAACGACGCGGTTCAACATCACCCGTTTCAGTTCCGAGGCGATGCTCGCGCGTTGTATGGGACGCCCCCAGAAGCGGGCCTCGCGGTCTCCCGGCTTCAGGCCGTACCAGCCATAACACCGGTAACGAGCCGCCAGCGCGGCCGCCTGGGCTTGACACGAAGCGAGAACAACGGACGGCAGACCGGAGGTCCCGGCTGTCCGGCGCTCGAAGCGGGTACCGGTACGCCGCACCGATTTGTACAGGGCCGCCAGGTCCCGCTTTTCGAGGACCGGCAGCTGAGCCAGGTCGTCCAGGTCGTGGACATCCTCTGGTGCAAAGCCCTGGGCCCGGAACCGCTCGGCATAGAATGGACTGCGCTGGTGGGCCGCGCGAAGCACGCGCGCGAGTCTGTCCGACGCTTGCTCCTGCAAACGGTCACGAGACCACCACTGGCTTTGTTCGTATTCCTTCAGAAGCCGCACGACGGGAAGGCCCTTGAGCTTGAAATAGGCGGGCAAAGCGGTCTTGGCGATCAACGATCCGCTGTTCATCGGTCACGTCTTTCGAGTAGCGGCTCCAGAGCCCGTGTCCGGCGACCAGTGAGACGGCCGAGCTGGATGACGCCGAACGCGATGCCCGCCGCGAACCACCAGTAGACTTCATAGAGATCCATGCCGAAGAGCCCGAGGGCCAGGCGCACGACGATGAAGCCGGAAGTCGCCTGTGCGACGGCCTTCAGAAAACGAAGGTCTTCCAGGTGGGAAACGACGAACTGGCCCATCTTCTTGTCCGGCCGGGCTCTCCTGAGCGCGCGCATCAACTCCAGTTCCTGTTTGTGGAACTGGTCGCGGGCCATGGACAACGCACGCAGCATGACGATGATCAGGAAGATAAAGACCGCCAGGCCCTGAACACCCAGATTGGTCGCCACTTCCAGATACAGGTTATGGGTGTCCTGCTTGCGGCCGAACCGGCTCATGCGCACCGCGGGAAACGACGCGATACCCACGCCGCCGGGGTTCGAGACGAAAATCGCCAACGCGTCCTGGAGAATGACGATCCGGGCCTCCTTCGAGTGGCCCTCCGCTTCCTCCCCGCCGATGCTCTTGAATCTTTCCACGTACTGTTCCGGGAGCAGGGGAAGCGCCACGAGGGACAAGGCGGCGGCGATGAGGATCCAGCGCAGCTTGCGCCTTGATTGGGACCACCAGAAAAGCAGAAAGCAGAAGAACCCCACATAGGTCGTGCGGGATCCGGAATACAGCATGCATATCCCGGCGGTCACCAGCGGCGGCAGGAGCAGCAACTTGTATTTCCATCTCTTGATCACGGGGAAAAGGAAGATCACGAAGGGGACGAGACCGATCGCGACACCACCCAGACTGTTGGGGTGCGCATAGATCGGCACGGCCCCGTGCAGGCGCATCACGCCCTGGTTCTCCCAGATGAGACCGCCGCCGATAGCGCCGCGCGCCGCCTCCTGCGTGACATAGAAACAGGCGAAGAGAAACGCGCCCGTGAAGAGGCGTATGGATTGCGGCGACCGGATCAGCACCACCATGAAAAACGTGAGCATGGCGAATTTGATGACGCGATCGACGAAGATGGAATTCGCCAACTCCTTGTCGGCCGCGAAGGGAATCTGCACGATCATCACGAAGAACAGCAGCGCGATGCCGATCAAGACGTCCCGGGACGGCTTGAGCCCACTCAGATTCACGGGACTGGCGGACATCAAAAAGGCGCAGGCGATGGTCAGGATCAGCCCCAGCACGAACTCTATGCGGATGGTCTCGAAGATATCGCGTCGGGCGCCCCACTGCATGTAGCGAGCCACGACGAAAGTGAGGAACGTCGCGGTGACGAACAGCGGCGCCTCCCAGTATCGCGGGAGGCGCAACTTGTTGTTTGAGGAATCTTGCCTCATACGCCCATCAACATCCTTGTCTCACCCGCACCCGTCACAGCCCCGCCACCGCGGCGTCGATGAAGGTCAGAAACGCCGACGCGGCCAGCGCGTTGCCCTGGCTGCTGGGGTGGCTGTCCCGTCCGCCGCCGGTCGGGTACGCCGACCAGTTCCCCTTGCCTGCGGTCAGGATGTCATAGTAGTCGAAGACGGCGACGTTGGGCAGGTCGTAATCGGCTAGCCAGCCGCTTTCGCGATCGACCAGCCAGGTATTGAATGTGCGCGCATGATCCGCTGCGGTCGGGCCCGACCCGAGCGCGCCCTTGAGGCGGTCCTTGAGACCCTTCTTGGGTTCGGCGCGCGGCGGCGCCGTGAAGGCCACGAAGAGCACGTCGGGTTTGGCCCGGAAATGAGGCAGCAATGACCTGTAGGCGGCCTTGGCGTTGGCGATGGTCAACTCTTCGGCGTCCGGGTTGCCGGGCTCGGTGCCGGGGCCAGTGAAGTCGTTGTTGGGATAGCAGGACTTGAAAGCCACAATGTCATTGGTCGCACCGTCGGGATAGCGACGATCCTGGTGATCGGTAGCCAGGATGGCGTCCATGCTCTCCGCGAACTTGGCGCGCC
>CAZTDY010000107.1:0-10862 GCA_964612295.1 uncultured bacterium
TGCAACAGGTGAGTCAGTTCTTTGTGAAGGTCAAAAACGTTGGACACCACTGACTCCCCGGTGGTGTTCACCCAATTGAGGAACAGAATCAGGATCGCGATCAACAACAGGTATCGGTTCCCGAATACCAGGCGGTAGGCACTGGTCTTCCCCATCGGCGGTTCAGGGGGTTCCTCTTTAGAGGTTGCTTGAGAGTTCGGTCTGTCCCGGCGCCGTTCCCGGAGGTCGATGTAGTTTGTCACCAGCAGGCTCACTGCGAGAACCGCGGCGGCCACGAGCAGGAGTTGATAGGCGCCCATCGGTTCGATCAGCCAGCGGGCAATCATCGGACCGACAACAGCGCCCGCCGACGCGCCGAAGGCGACGATCGCGAAAAGCCGCTTCCCCTGTTCAGGTGTGTACAGGTCGTTCGCGAATGACCAGAACTGCGCGATGACCGAGACATTGAACACCCCCACCCACAGGTAGAAGGCAATTCCGAGCGGAACGGTGAACAGCATGAGGACCGTCTGTCCGGCCGACATGTAAGCTTTGAGCTCCGCACCGCCGCCGGCGAGAATCAGCGCTTCACGCACCGGCTTCATGATGTAGTAAGAGGCCAGCAGGAGAAAGACGTTGAGCGCGAGGAGCGCTGCCGTTGGGCCTTCCCCGGCGTGGACCTCGGCAAAAGCACCCATCATGCGTTCAGGCCATGCTTTTCTCTCCGGGGCTGCCATCGGTTGCCGCCCTCCTATCGCTCAAGAGCAATGACCGCCTGCGTGAGGCGGGAGACGTAGATCCGCGTGGTCCGACTCCAGCCCGCCCCGCGGTTCACCTGGCACTCGATCGCCCAGAAGGGGGACTCCTGTGCCGTGGGGATTCCGACAACGGTGTCTCTGCTCTCCTGCCAGTCGGGCCAATTGGGTCCCTGCCGATCGGACTGGACGGGACGAATGCGCACGCGATAACGCGTAGCATCCGCCGGATAGATGTTCCGTTCAACGCCCAGATCTCGAAAACGGACGCTCCCCCCGTCCACCCGGAAGAAGTCCAGGGGCGGAATCCGGTCGAAGTACGTCCGGGCGATTTTATCTCGCCGCTCGCCCAGAACCCGGGTCGTGAACGCCGAGGCGGCGGGGTCCCGATACTGCGCCCTCTCAACGACTGCCGCCAGGTGATCGTCGGTGAATGCGGAGATGATCTTCGCCGCCCAGTAGCCGCCCCGATGCGTCAGATGGGCAAAGGCCGTGTTGGGCTGCATCGGTTTGAAGTCGATTGGATCGAACTGCTCACTCTCCCAGTAGCCGATCTCATCGAGGCCCTGCGGCCGCCGCACGCGCCGCCAGGGATCCTCGTGAAGCCCCAGAGAGAGGGTGCGGCCAAGCAGCGGCAAGACGTCGATCGTGTGTTCCCACCCATAGCGGGGTTGAGCTCCGGCGGCACCGGTACCCAATGTACTCGCGAAGTCGATCAAGTAGTGACGCACGAAGTGCGTGTCGCCATCTGCGAAGTAGGTATCCAGCGAGTTGTGCTGCTTCGTGTCATAGTGATTGAGGAAGGCGGCGAAGACGCGAAGCCCTCGCTGTTCGCGCCGATCCTCATGGTCTAGGTGATCGTTGGGGTCGTCCAGGCGGCGCCCCCTGAAGTTGTAGCACCCGATCGGACGACCCTCGACGAACTTACTGGCGATGGCCAGGAAACGTCCGTCCGGCAGAGGTTCCACCTTGTTCAGAATCGTCTCGAGATCAGCCTCCGTCATGGAACGTTTGGACCCGTCGGGCAGCTTGATCTTGACGCCTTCGCCCAGCGCGAGGTTGTCCCTGTCGAAGACCACCACGTTGTCGTCGGGAACGTTGTACCCGGCCGCGTGAAGAACCCGGCCGCTGATCACCCCCGCACGCGTGGTCATCCCCAGGCTGTTGGGGGGATCGAACTTGATGAGATAGGCGCCTCCGCGGGCGTCGCGGATCACGAATCCGGGGGTGACGCCCTCGTTCTTGGCACTCGTCACGATCCAGGGCGAGGTCACGTCCGGGCCTGTTCCATCGCCCGGGCCTTGAGCGACGTCCGCGGGGGTCATCGGAAACAGCCCGATCCGGTTGGTGAACCAGCTCGAATTCGGAACCTCGTCGAGCGCGTTGACATTGTCGGCCGGGCACACATGTTCGCCTCCGAAGATCGTCCCCACCCGGCGCACGAGCCGATCGGGACGCGTCGCGCGAGAGACGGGCAACACGATCGAATCGTTCATGCTGTCCCAGATCAGGTTGGGGTCGCGCTCCTCCGGTTGCTCGATGTGGCGGCGATCGTCCTCGTACCAGATCACCGGATCATGGGTCAGCTGGGGGCGCGCCGCGGCCGCAGAGCCGATGAGACTCGTCAATCCAATCGCCAGCAACAGCAGCATCCTAGCGGAGGGCGATTTGGTCCCGGCCATGGAACAGCCCTCCTTTCTGGTACTGGAACAGCTGCTCGGTCTGCAGGCGGATCTGCGTGTCTTCTTCGCACCAGGCAAGTTCAAGCCGTCCGCGGAATCCGACCGGCTGGAGAAGTCGCACCCCAAACCCGTAGGACTTCGCCAGGCGACCCGAGGACACCTCCGCATATTCGTCAAACACCTGGCCGACATCGCTGAAGAGATAGAGGTCGAGGCCCACTCCCTCGATGGTGGTGTTGTTCCAGAGGGGCCACCGATACTCGACAGACACCGCGGCCAATCCGCGGTCCCTCCAGCGCATGTCGTCAAAGCCGCGGAGAAGATCGGGCTCATCGTTGGTCAGCAACCGCTGAAACGGGATCAACGTGCCGTGATCCGGCTCCAACCAGCTCGTATAAGCTCGTACGGCCAAAGCACGCTTGTTCCACCACAAGGGTAAGAACTGTTCGTGTTCGGCCCGGAGCGACCAGAAACCAACCGCGGGATCGGCGGGCCAACCGGCCATCTCGGAGTAGCCATAGTCGCCCTCATCCCAGAAATGCGAAACCTTGAGGCGCTGGATCGAGCCGCTCTCGGGACGACCGTCCTCTTCTGAGGTGTCTCGGATCAGGGAGAGATTGAACGAGAAACCCGCCGAACGATCGCGGTAGCCGAACGGCGGCGCGGGGGAGATCTCGGCCATGGAGAGATCGTCGGCGTCTCCGTAGCTGGGTGCGCGGGTCCCGACCGAAGAGAAGAGAACCATCGCCTGCGTCGCCAGGCGCCGGCCGATCTTCCGGGTCAGGGCCATCCCCGCCCACACCGTCTCTTGCGTATAGTGGGACTCGCTCGAGTCTGCGGAGGCGTAACCCAAGCCGAAGTAGCGGGCCCCGGGACGCACGTGGTACCCGCCGCCGACCTCGATCGGGCCGGAGCTGAATCGGCGGAACCGTATTCCGACGCTAACCTTATGGGACTTGCGCGAGGTTGTATGCCAGCGTAGTTTGAACTGGTTCCCGCGCGAAAAGAAGCTGTCATGAACCGCGGTGATTCCGCCACCAATGCCGGAGAGGGTCCCGGCCTTGAAGCCGACGGTCACCCCGAAGGGTCCCTCTCGGGGCCGCAGCAGAGTGCTGATCCTGTGGATCGTGCCGCTCTCATCCAGGTAGATCACGCCGGTCTTCACGCTTTGGGTCAGCAGATTGAACGGGAACCCGACGATCCGATACGGCACGAGCAGGGTCGTGGCCCAGAGGGGCCGAGGCGACGGATGAAAGACGGCCTTCGTGGAATCGGCCCGGGGTGGAATGGGACCCCAGTAGCTAAGCCCCTGTCCGGTGTCGGGATCCCACTCCCGACCCACGGGATGATCCAGCGCCGGGGAACCGCCCTGGGGGCCGATCGGTTGAGGAGAGACGATCTCCTCACCAGAGGCTGAATGGACACCCGGCAATCCGATCAACAGGGGCAATAGCAGGAGCAGACGGCCCATCGCACCGGCCATCGGTCGTTTCGCTCCTCTTTCGATAGGAGTACGCATCCCATGGATCCTACCGTCTCCAGGCGATGGCGGGCAATTCCCATCCTCCTCTCGTTCCTCGTTGTTCTGGGAGGCCTCGGCCTTCCCTCGGCGGCCCAGGCCTTCACCTGGCCTTGGAATACCCACGATCCCTGGCCGTCCACGTCGGACGTGCGCGTGACGACACTGGATCACCCCGTCCTCCCGGAACAGGCGCCGCCCGAGTACCGTTTCGCGGTTTACGGGGACCAAAGAGCCCTGGCCGACGGCGAGTGGCAGGAACTGATCAGCCTGATCGCCCGGGAGCAGAAGCAAACGCCATTTCTCTTTGTGCTCGACACCGGTGACTTGGTCGATGCTGGTCAGCACAGCGATCAGTTTCACATGCTGCACGACTTGCTGGCGCCCATCTCCAACCTGCCCTACCTGGTCAGTGTGGGGAATCACGAGCTTCGCAACAACAAGCTCGCGGTTGCCCGGCAGAACACAGCCCGGTTCCTGGCCTACTTGGACGACAGTCTCTCCAGTGATCGTATGTACTACCGCAAAGAGATCGGGCCGGTGACGTACATCTTCCTGGACACGAACGATCTGATCTACGGCGATGACGGTGATCTGATCAACACCGCTTCCCCGCCGCCGGGCAGTCGAGCTGAAGCCCAGATGAAGTGGCTGTGCATGCAACTCGACCCGCAGATCCCGAGAGGAGCGCGGCTGGTCGTCGTGATGCATCATCCCTTTTTGCAGTCGTCCAAGAAGCATGGTAAGCAGGGCCGGGCCCTCTGGTCCTATCGATACGGCGACCGCTTCCTTCCCGATATCTTCGCCGATGCCGGAGTGGACCTGGTCATCACCGGCCATACGCATACCTACGAGCGTTTCTTTCTCGAGCGCGACGACGGACGGTCCTTCGCCTTGGTCAACTTTTCCGGGCGTCCCCGCGCGAGCTTTCTGTGGTTCGGAGATGGTGCCCGCCGGGCGCACGACATTGCCGGGATGGAAACTGAATACCTGGCAGGACGGGGATGGGAGAATCTGGACCGATGGCGGATCACGCAGGTTGAGGCGATGACCGCTGACGAGGCCAATCAGGCTGGAGTCTTCACCGTCTCTGGTGATGGGACTCTGCGCATGCAGGTGCACTATCTGGACGACGCGTCTCCTGAGGGGTACCGGGCAGGCGAAACCGTTGTTTTCTAGACGCGAAGCGTCACCGTGAGGGAATAACACGATGGCTACAATTCCTGAAATCTGCAAACCGATTCACCTGAGCACCGCCGGGCTCTCCTTCGAAGAGACGCAGCGGGGTTTCCTGTGGAGACGGGTTCTGCTCGCCTCGGTGATCGGTCTGTCCATCAGCGTGATCATGTTCTTCTTTCACCGGGTGATCATGGGCGGCGAATCGGCCGCGCATCCATTGACCTTCACCTGGCTTCCGGCTCTCTATTTCGGCCACATCGTTCTCTTTGGTGTCGGGGTCCTCACCTTCTATCTCGGCCGGATCCGCTTCTCGGTCCGGCAGCTGCATTGGCTCTCCTTGATCCTTGTTGGTTTGAACGTGATCCTCAGCATCGTCACGGACACATTGCATGTTCCCTGGTTCATCAACTTCTTCTCACTCTCGCTTCTGCTCTTCATATCGGCGGCCATCATTCCGTGGCCGGGCCGGTTCCAGTGCGCCCTCGGCGCCGCGGCCCTCGTGACCTTCGGCGTATTTCAGGTGTGGTCGCACAACTACCTTCCCGAGATTGGCGACATGTGGCAGAACGCGGAGGAGATCGCCTCATTCCGTCAAGTGTTGTTGATTGGCCTCGTGGCAATCACGGTTCTGGCGGGCGCGGCCGATATCACCAGCCGCACCTTGTACAGTCTGAGACGAACAGCCCACCAGGCAAAACGTCTGGGCAACTACGAGATCGTGCGCAAGCTCGGCGAAGGAGGCATGGGAGCGGTTTACCTCGCCCGTCATTCGATCATCTGCCGGCCGACCGCTGTGAAAGTCCTGGCCCAGGAGGGCCCCGCAACAGGACAGGCGCTGGTCCGCTTTGAACGCGAGGTTCATCTCAGTGCCAGCCTGACGCACCCGAACACGATCAGCATCTACGATTTCGGACGAACCGAAGAGAATGTCTTCTACTATGCCATGGAGTTCCTGTCCGGCATGGATCTCAGGCGGCTCGTCCAGCGATTTGGTCCGTTGTCGGCGGAGAGGGTGGCATTCCTCGTCGAGCAGATCTGTGGATCGCTCCATGAGGCCCACGTCCGCGGAATCGTGCACCGCGATATCAAACCGTCGAACATCTTTCTTACGCAGCGCGGGGGGATGTACGACTTCGTCAAGGTTCTCGATTTCGGACTGGCGAAACAAACCAAGACCGAGGCGGCGTCAGACATCACCCAGACCGGGGTGATTTTCGGGACCGCGGATTACATCGCCCCTGAAGCGGCTTACGGATCCGAGGCGGTCGACGCCCGGGCCGACCTCTACAATCTCGGGGGCGTCATCCACTGGATGTTGACCGGCCAGCCTCCTTTCGTGTCCGACTCCAGTCTCAAGGTAATTGTCGATCATGTGAAGACGGATCCGACCCGTCCATCGATGGTCTCCGAGCTCCCGATCCCACCCGAAATGGACGAGCTGGTGGTGAAGTGCCTGGCCAAACGGCCCGAAGACCGGTTCCAGAGTGCCGAAGAGGTGGCCAACTTGCTCAAGGACATCCCGTTTGAGCAATCCTGGAACCTCACCCTGGCGAAGGGCTGGTGGGAGTTGCACGGCCTGATCGACAACCCCGATGATGAGTTCGACTGCCACGCTGAAGCGAGGATGGACAGCGAATGACCCTGAGGGACCGCATCCTGCAGCGTATCGACGTGCGTCCGGGCGAGATTCGCCGGCTGCTGCTGCTGACGGCGGGTTCGTTCCTCGTGGTTTCATTCATGGTCGTCGCACGTGCGCTACGTGAGGCCGTCTTTCTGACGACCTTCGACATCAAGATGCTGCCCTACATCACGCTCGCCGTTGCGGTCCTCGGCTTCCCGGCCGTCATGGCCTTCACGCGCGTCCTTCAGCGGACCCACCCCAGCCGGGTGATG
Source organism: uncultured bacterium (assembly GCA_964612295.1). Classification (GTDB taxonomy): domain Bacteria; phylum Eisenbacteria; class RBG-16-71-46; order CAIMUX01; family WJJG01; genus CAYQJL01. The sequence goes on from CAZTDY010000107.1 coordinate 7,008, forward strand.
TATGGCCTGGTGGCGATCACCATCACCGGCCTCCTCATTCTCCTTGCCATGGGGCCGGGAACGAAGGTGGGCTCCATTGCCCTCTACATTTGGACGGCCCTCTGCACGCTATTGCTCACCTCCGGATTCTGGATCGTGACCGCCGAGTACTTCGCCGTGCGGGCCGCAAAGCGGCTCTACGGCATCATCGGCGCGGGCGGCACGGTTGGGGCACTCCTGTGTGGCATCTCCCTGAGCTGGTTCACGAACTATTTCTCTGCATTCCAATTGCTTCCCATGCTCATCATTCCGCTGCTGCTCTATGCCCTGGTTCAGGCCCAGCTGCTGAGGGGACACGAGGAGCCGGCTCACGCGCTGCCCGCCCCGACCAGCCGAAGCATGCACGAGAACATCCGCCTCGTGGGGCAGACGCCTCACCTGCGCACCATTGCCTTGATCGTGTTCCTGGCGACCATTGCCAGCACAGTCGTCGACTACCAGTTCAAGGACCTGGCCCGAATGCGCTACGATGCCCCGGGTTCGCTCACGAGTTTCTTTGGGGCATTCTACGGGTGGACCGGCGGCGTTGCTCTTCTGCTACAGCTCTTCGTCGCCGCTCGCCTCATGGCGGTCGGGGGGATCGCGGCAAGCCTGGCGGTGCTCCCCATGGTCCTGCTGATCGGTTCGGGAGGTCTGCTCCTGATCCCCAGCCTCCTCCTGGCGACCCTGGTTCGCGGGGCAGACAACTCCTTGCGCAAATCGATCCATCGCCAGCTCGTGGAATTCCTGTACGTACCGCTTCCACCAATTGTGCGCCGGAGCACAAAGACCTTCATCGATTCGGTGGTCGACAGTCTCGGAGAAGGCACCGGCGCTCTCCTGATCCTCATTACGGTCACCCTCCTGGATGTGCCGGCTCGCTACCTCTCGGCATTCGTCATGCTGATGGCGTTTCTCTTCCTGCTTTCCAGTCAACGGATGGGCCGTGAGTACTTCAGCACGGTTGTCGCCCGGCTCAAGGAAGAGGAAGCCGAGGTCGCCCTGCGGGGTGGAGCGGAACAGATGAATGAGAGACACCTGCTGAGTGCGAGCTTCTCTCGTATGGACATCCAGTCGCTTCTGACCGGCACAGGGCTGTCGGAGCCATATCATCATGCGCCGACAGTCGATTCCACGACCCCTGCAAAGCCGACGGGCCGCCTCGATCAACTCGCCTCCCCGGATGATCAGACCGTGCTCGGTGCACTGAAAGAACTGAAGGAGTGCGCTGAGATTCCAAACGAAGAGATCGCTGCGATGGCGCGACTTCTGGCACGTGACTCCTTATACAGGACGGCGGTCAGACACCTGGCCGACTGCGGCGATCTTGTGGTGCCGGTACTGGCGGACCTGCTGCGCAACGAGCACACCGATTTCGTGATTCGCCGGCGAATACCCGCCGTTCTGTCATGTGTCGGGGGGCCCGCCGCCGACGACGTCCTGATCGAGGCGCTTTCCGCCAATCGTTTCGAGGTTCGTTACCGTTCGGCGGTCGCCCTCGTCCGGCGACGCAAACATGACCTGCCCCGATCGGCGCGGGATTGGGAATCGTTGGTGTGGACGGCGATCGAGCAGGAGGTTCACCGCGATCGTCCCATCTGGGAGCTGCAGAAACTCCTGGACGAGCGGGAACGTGAGGACGATCTGGTCCTGCGCCGCGTCGGCACCCGCGGACAGACGAGCCTCGAGCACACCTTTCGTATGCTGACCCTCGTTCTGGACCCGGACCCTGTACGGGCCGCCTTCCACGGAATCGTCCTCAAAGACGAAAGCTTGCAGGGGTACGCCCTGGAATATCTGGACCAGGCCCTGCCTTCGGGCATTCGTGAGAAGCTGTGGGTGTTCATCGGCGACTTGAGCCGGGCGGCCCAGAGCCGGGGAGTTCGTTCGCTGGACCGGGTGGTCTCCGATCTGGTTTCAACGCGTGCTACACTCTTCGCTGGCGAGCAGGAACGTGATGCGCTGAAGAAGATGCTCGAGGATCAGGAGTCGTAGATGCCCAAGGCGAAACGTCCGGCGAAACCGAAGGATCAGGGCCGGCCAATGGCAAGTTCTCCCAGCAAGCGCGGGCCGGTGGCGCGCGTCAGCTTCCCCCCGGCGCTCGAGAACGGGTGGCGTGACCTCGCCCTACGCCCACGATTCGGTTTGGCGATCTTTCTTCTCCTGGGCCTTCTGGTGGGCGGGGCCTATCTGATCTTTGAGCAGTCGCAGATGAACGGGTGGGGATTTCCGCTCGACGATCCCTGGATCCACTTCCAGTTTGCGCGAAACATCGCCGATGGACATGGCTTCGCCCTCAACGCCGGTGAGCCGGTGAGCGGTTCGACATCTCCGCTCTGGACCCTGCTCTTGGCCGCAGTGCACCTCGTGGCCCAGGACGCGAGTGCCGTGGCGTTCGTGGCGAAGCTGATCGGCTTCCTCCTCCTCGGCGTGAGCGGGTACCTGGGAGGACAGCTTCTGCGCCGCTGGGGCGCGACGGCCGGCATCGCTGCATTCGGGGGGGTCGCGCTCGTGACGATGGCCCCTCTAGGTTGGGGGGCGCTGTCTGGCCTTGAGGTCTCTCTCTACGTCGCGCTCTCCCTCGGAGCCCTCCTGGCAGGACAGGACATCCGTACGTTCAAGCGCCGCCTGCTCACCTCCGCGCTGTTTGCCCTGGCAGTCTACGCTCGGCCCGAATGCCTGGCACTGCTTGGCATCTACGTGTTCGACCGCGCGCTTCTGGGACGCGCACCCGGCCGCTGGATGAATCTTCTTCAGGTGGTTCTGCTGTCGATCATCTGGATGGTCCCCTACGCGCTCCTCAACTACTCCCTCTCCGGGTTGATCTTCCCGCACACGTTCCGGGTGAAGGTCGGTGGTGTTGGCCTCGTGGGCACGCTCTCGCGGGGGGAGTTCGGCGCGTTCAGCCGCCTACTCTTCAGCTCGGGCCCGAGTTATGTCGGGGACTTCATCGGCCATCTCTTCCGATCCAATCCGCTCCTGCCCTGGGGCGTTCTGGCAAGCGTCTTCCTGGTCACGCCGCGCTTGCTCCGCAGCGAGCGCCGAACTTTGCTGCCGGTCCTTCTCGTCCTTCTCTATGCCTACCTCTTGGGGGTGGCGGCGCCGTTTCGCGGGGCGGCCTTTCAAGGCGGTCGCTATATTGCCAATCTGGTTGCTGTGGCAACGCTCGTGGGAGTTTGGGGCTGGAGCGAACTCGTACGGCAAGTCCACGTCCGTGCCGTGACCGGCGGGCTCGTGCTCGCGGTACTGCTGATTGCGGCGGGAACGTTCAATCAGCTCACAGCGGGAGCCTCGACAGCCCGCAACGCCGTTCGCAGCGCGAAGAGTATCGAGGCAGTGCAGGTGCAGCTTGGACGCTGGCTGCATGAGAATACGCCGGTTGATGCGGTCGTGGCCGCCAACGACATCGGTGCGATCAGCTATTTCTCCGAGCGGCGGATCCTCGATCTGGCCGGCCTGGCCAATCCGGATGTCGTGCCCTATCTCAAAGAGCACCGCGGTATCGACCCTGCAGCAAAGGCCTACCTGCGCAAGGCCCAACCGGACTACATGGTTCTCTTTCCGCGCTGGTTCCCGACTTTGATCATGTCGACGCCGCACGCCTTCGAAACCCGCGCCGACTACCTGGAAAACACCGCCAGCGAATGGACCTTCTTCCCGCGGGCTGAGACGATTGCGGGTGTGCTGCTCCTGCGGATCGCGCTCGACGCCAATCCAACCACGATGATCGTGCTGAGGCCTGACTGGGAGGCGCCGCCGATTGCCGGACCGCGCTAGATCTCTAAGTTGTGTCCCGGAAAATCGGGATGAATAGGGTGCAGGTCTTTCCACCCTGGG
>CAZTDY010000108.1:0-10718 GCA_964612295.1 uncultured bacterium
TCTGGCAGGTTAGGCAATCAGCAAAGAGGACTTCAGAATAATGTGGCAGGCTACACCCCACCCTTCGATCGACGCGCCTGTGGGCTGGTTCTTTGGGGCAGGAGACGATCGTGAGCCATACTGTAGCTTGCCGATGGGAACCGACTCACCCGATGGGTTCTACTGCTACTGGCCAATGCCGTTCCAGGCGGCGGCCCGTGTCGAGCTGGTGAACCCATTGTCATGCCCAATCCCAATCGACATGACTATCGTGGAGTACGATCCAGGGCCCGTAAGTTTGAGCATGGGATACTTCCACGCCACCGCCCGCTGTGATACGTGCCGGTCTCCCCAGACACACTGCTTCGCGATGGGCGAAGCGAACGGGAGGGGGCATTACGTCGGGAACTTCCTGTCCCTCGAGCAGGATTACGGAAGCCACTATATGCTGGAGGGCGATGACATCGTCATCGTCGATCGAGCGGACACGCTCAACGGCACGGGACTGGAGGACGCCTACAACGGCGGCTACTACTACAACTGGGTCGCCGACCCGATGGATGAGCCGGAGGGCGCGTCGCCGCCCAGCGCCATCCGGCCGCTGAATGGGATTCTGTGCGTACAGAAGACGACCAATCCGCCATTTGCGCGCGCCGACCAGTATCGGTGGATGATCGGAGATCGCGTTTCATTCACCGAGTCCATCGAAGTGAAGGTCGAGTGGCGCTACTCCTTGGTGGGATCCCGGTGGAAGTCCGTCGTGTTCTGGTATCAGCTTCCGATAGGCTTCTCGAGTGCGCCGTCGCCAGGCGGTTGCCCGTGGGATCTCATGCTGCAGTCGATCGCGCCGAATCCTACCTCGGACGCCATCGTGATCCGGCTTGAACTGCCTGATGATGGAGTCGTTCCGCTTGATCTGCTCGATCTCACCGGCCGGAAGGTCGCATCGATCAGCAACGGACTGCGTCTCGCCGGTCTCCACGAGGTCCACTGGTGTCGCGGGCGTCAGCCGAACGGAGTGTACTTCGTCCGTCTGCGGACGGGCGACATCTCCGAACTCCAGAAACTGATTCTGATTCGGTAGCTTCAGCGCATCAACACTTGCTCTTCCTGCAGCTTCCGCCCCCACTGCCACCGAAGAAGATCATCGCGCCCAACACAAACCCCAGATCGTACAGGTGCCCCTTGTTGTATGACTCGTAGACTCCCACGCCGTCGTTGAAGAGCGAGATGAGGAAGGTGAACAGAACAATGAAGCCGTGCCACAGTCCCTTCCAGAAACCTGCGACATCGCCGTCATCACCTGGTGGGGCTTCTGGAGCAATTGCTGTTGGGGCACAGCTACTCGCGAGAATAAGAGCCAGGAACAGACAGGTCAGAACGGTGGCAAACGGTTTCATATCTCCCCCTTGTTTGATCGTCCTCACCATTTAGTACCGTTCTCGCCAAGAAAGATTCAAGGTTCTTCTGTAACCTACGCAAACCAGCCAAGATACAACATGTCCGATCATCGAATCGGTTTGATTGTATTGACTCCGAAGACCCCCAAGTCTCAAAATAGGAACGGACGGGCCCTGCGACCTCGCGCGAGAGGCAGACCAGGTTCCGTGCTCAGCCAACATCTGCAGGAGGGAGTACACCATGAGCATTCGCGGCATCGGGCTGATTCTCGCGCTGAGTCTGACGACCGCCGCTGCCGCCCAGGAACCCTACGAGGGCCTGACCCTCATCTCGCCGCTCAACAGCTTCGACAGTCACCTGATCGACATGGACGGCAACATCACCCACACATGGCACGGTAGCCAGACTCCCGGCAGCATAGGCTACCTTCTCGCAGACGATGCTCTCCTCAGACCCTGTGTCGATACCGGGGGGCACTTCGAAGGCGGCGGGACAGGCGGCCGAATCCAGATCATCGATGCCGATGACAACCTGATCTGGGACTATCTATTCTCGACCTACGAATACCAGCAACACCACGATATCGAGCCGATGCCGAATGGAAACGTGCTCCTGATCGCCTGGGAACGCAAGACTCAGCAGGAGGCGGAGGACATGGGACGGCTGAATCTCAACGGGGAGATGTGGCCGACGCTGATCGTGGAGATAGAGCCCAATGGAACGACGGGCGGCAATGTGGCCTGGGAATGGCACCTGTGGGACCACCTCATCCAGGATGTCGATCCCCTCAAACCCAACTACGGGGTGATTGCCGATCATCCCGAGCTCATGGACATCAATGCGGGAAGTGTTCACCCGCAAGGTGGCGATTGGATTCACGCAAACGCCATCGACTACAACGAAGAGCTCGATCAGATCATCTTCAGTGCCCGCTCAACGGATGAATTCTACATCCTCGATCACAGCACGAGCACCGAAGAGGCTGCCACTCATTCCGGGGGGAATTGCGGAAAGGGCGGCGATTTCCTCTACCGCTGGGGCAATCCTGAGAACTATGGACGCGGCGGCAGCGCGGATCGCGTGTTCGATGTCGTGCACGGCGTGAACTGGATCGATCCCGGTCTGCCCGGGGCGGGCAACATCTTCGCGTTCAACAACGGAGACCGTCCCGGGTCGGTCAATGACTACTCGAGCGTGTATGAGATCGAACCTCCGGTGGAGGAGGATGGGAACTACACCCTTGAACCAGGAGAGGCCTACGGGCCCGCTGCCCCGGTTTGGGAGTATGGGGGGCCCGGGGACTTCTATGTCGGTCCGGCACAGGGTGGCGCCTACCGTCTTCCCAACGGCAACGCCCTCATCTGTTCGCCGCCTGGCGGGGATCTTTTCGAGGTGTCCGAGGCCGGCATCGAGGTCTGGTCATTCGCCTATGGAACCGGGAATATCGCTCGGGCGCAGCGCTACGCCGAGACTTCGGCGGACGTGCCGTTCGACGACGATCTCTCCGGTACTCCCCCTCTATTGCAGCTGGACGTCCACCCCACGTTGTTCAGTCCGAGCGTTCAGGTGAGGTTCCGCCTTTCCGAGCAGCAGTGGGTACGATTGGCGGTCAACGATATCCGCGGACGTCAGATTGTCGTCCTCACCGAGGGAGTCCTCCGCGCGGGCGAACATCTGCTGACCTGGGGCGGAGCGAATCGGGCCGGCAGGCAGACTCAATCCGGCGTTTACTTCGTGCGGTGCCAAACCGGAGATTCACACACCACCCGGAGGGTATTTCACCTCAGGTGACCGGAGCTTCACCTGTGTACACACGAGGAACCTGTCGCACGGCTAACGTGCTTGCTCGCAGCCGATTTGAGCCCCCTGCTTTGTCCCTCCCACACCCGCCTGATATAATGTTCGTCGTGACATCTAACATTCGAGGCGCACATGCCTATGCTACGCATGTGCGGCCAGGGGAGGGTTATGGATCGGAACCACCTCCCCGGCCCGGAGATGGATTGACCCCAATTGCAGTGAAAGGCGGTGCAGCATGAAGAAGAGCTTCGCTCTCTTCTGGCTCCCTCTGTGTACGCTGACCCTGAGCTTTGCGATCGCACCGGCTCAGGCAGCGATCTTGCATGATGGACTGGCGGCCCAGCTGGAGATGATGAACGACGACGACATGGTGTCGGTCATCATCATCATGGAGCAGCAGGCCCCGGTTGCAGATCTCAATCAGATTCTCAAAGAGGAGCGGGCGTCGCTCCGGACGCGACACACCACGATCATCCGCGAGCTCCAGGAAGCTGCGCAGTCCCAGACCGATCTGCTCGGCGAGCTATCGCAGCGGCAGGCGCTCGGGGATGTGGCCGGCTACACGAGCTACTGGATCTCCAACCTGGTCGTGGCGAAGCTGACCAAGGCATATGTCTATGAGCTCACGGCGCGCTCCGACATTGCGCAGATCGAATCGAACTTCACGGTGTCATTGATCGAGCCGATCATGAGTGAGCCGAGTCTCGGTGACCACAGCCGGGGCATCGGCGTCTCTCCCGGACTCCGGGTCATCAACGCGGACCGGGTTTGGTATGAGCTGGGCATCACCGGTGCCGGCACGCTGCAGGGCGGTTGTGACACCGGCGTTGACGGCGACCACCCGGCCCTCTACAGCCGCTGGCGCGGCAATCATGGTCATCCCGCGAGCGAGTGCTGGCTCAGCGTGATCAATAGTGGCCACGATGACTTCCCCTGGGACGGAAGCGGCCATGGCACCCACGTCATGGGCACCCAGACCGGCCTGGCCCCCGATGACACGGTGGGTGTCGCCTGGGGTTCGCTCTGGATCGCCACCGATCCGATCAACCAGGGTGTGAGCCCGGGCTTCGACAGTGACATCATCACCTGCTACCAGTGGTTTGCCGACCCGGATGAGGATCCGGAAACAAACGATGACGTTCCCGATGTGGTCCAGAACAGCTGGCGCATCAATGAAGGATTCGGCGGCGACTACACAGACTGCGACTCGCGCTGGTGGGAGGTGATCGACGCCTGCGAGGCCGCCGGCGTCGTCACGACCTGGTCCGCCGGCAACGAGGGCTCATACGGTCCGGAAACGATTGGGTCCCCCGCCGATCGGGCGACAACCCTGACGAACTGCCTTTCGGTTGGCGCCATCGACGGACACGACGAATTCCCCTACGACATCGCCTGGTTCTCGAGTCTCGGACCCACCGGGTGTGACGTTCCTCCCGAGCGCAAACTCAAGCCTGAGGTCTGCGCCCCCGGCGTGGGCATCTACTCCTCGATTCCAGGCGGGGGCTACACGGACACCTACAGCGGCACCTCGATGGCCGGCCCGCATGTGGCCGGGGTGGTCGCCCTCATGCGCGAGGCCAATCCGGAGGCCGATGTTGAGTTCATCAAGGAGATCTTGATGGGCACGGCCGTCGATCTCGGTCCGGCCGGTGAGGACAACACCTTCGGGTGGGGCGTCATCGACGCATACACCGCGGTCCTTTCGGTCATGGGGAGCGCGATTGAGGGCACGGCGCGCAACGCCTCTTACGGGTCTGCCCCCATTGAAGGCGTGCTGGTGGAGGTGTCCGGATCGGAACGGTCAACAGACACCGGTGCCGATGGCACCTATTCCCTGTCCCTCGCCCCCGGCACGTACACCGTGCAGGCTTCGCACCCGAGTTTCGACACGGTCACGGTTCCCGGTGTCACCGTCGCCTTCGATACGGTCACCCCGCTCGACTTCGATATGACCGACATCCTGGGTCCGGCCTTCTCCGATGTCACCGAACATGCGTCGACCGACGACAATGTGGGTCCCTATGTGACCGAGGCGACCGTCACCGACTTCTCGGCCGTCAACACGGTGACGCTCTACTACCGCGTCAACGGTGGCGCATTCCAGTTCGTCCCGATGACTGCGGCGGGTGGTGACATGTTCACCGGCGACATTCCGGGCCAGGACTATGTTTCACACATTGAATACTTCCTCCGGGCCTCGGACGCGGTGGGGAATGCAACCTATGCGCCTGAGGGTGCGCCGGACGTTCTCCACGACTTCTACATCGCTCAGTATGGGGTATTCATCGATGAAGACATGGAAGCGGGTTCACCGGATTGGGCGCACGGCGTCGTGAATTCCGGCTTCAATGACCAGTGGCACATCAGCACCGAGATGAACCACACGCCGGATGGTCTCCAGAGCTGGAAATGCGGCGACACGGGCACCGGCGACTACGGCGGCCTGCTCGATGCCGGCCTGGTCACCCCCGTCTTCGACCTGGGATTTGGCGGGGAACTCACCTACTGGCAGTGGATCGAGTCAGAGGTCAGCACGGCCTATCCGGACTACGCCTACGATGGCGGCATTGTCGAGATCAGCATCGACGGTGGCCCCTTCGAGCAGCTCTTCCCCGAGGAAGGATACACCTATCTGATTCGCGAGCGCCTGAATCCGGGGCCTTTCCCGCAAGGGACCGAGGTCTTCTCAGGTTCCTTCGACTGGCACCAGGTCCACTTCGACCTTTCCGCCTATTCGGGCGATGCTCAGATCCGGTTCCGGTTCGGCTCGGACTACGATGGGGCAATGGAAGGATGGTACATCGACGATGTGATGATCGACGGCTATGAGCTTGCCCACAGCTCGCTCGAGGATCAGGCCGCGCGTTCGTCTCGTCTCGTTCTCCAGGGCGCCGACCCGAATCCGTTCTCGCAATCGACGACGTTGCGCTATCTGCTCCCGGGGACATCCGATGTCCTGCTGCAGATCTTCGACATGAACGGCCGCCTGGTTCGGACCCTGGTGCAGGAAACACAACAGAGTGGCCCCCATCAGATCGAGTGGGATGGCCTGAATTCCATGGCGCAACCCGTTGAAACCGGCGTCTATTTCACACGGATCAAGACCGATGTGGGTGATGCCGCAGACAGGATCGTCGTGATCCGCTAGGTCAACCGCTAGCCTTCAGAAACAGCGCCTGCCCGGCCACGCCGGGTGGGCGCTCATCTTTGACCTGCATTGCCACGTGCTCCTTCCCCCTCGTTCGGGTATTATTATGGTATCAACGAGGAGGTTTCCATGACACTCAAGACAAGCTGCCTGATTCTGATGATCCTGTTTCTTGCGTCTCTGGCCCACGCATCGGGAGATCGTTCATGGCATGATCGATACTTCGACAAAGAGTGGGTCCTCACTCCAACCCCGGATGAAGTCCTGGTTCTCTATCGCGATGACGCTACCGCGGCCCAGCGGGCCGTCGTGGTGCAGAACGAGAATCTGACGGATCTCCATGCGTACAACGAACTCTACCGAACGGCGGTCTATACCATTGCCACCGGGGAAAGCGCGGAGTCTGCGGCAGCACGGCTTTCCGGGCGCCCCGAGATCGAGGCGTGCGTTCCCGCGGTCAGAGACCAGGAGGGCTTCACCAAGTACTACATCCCCGAGCAGCTGACGGTGCAGTTCCCAAAGCACCTCTCGGATGTGACCTGTCGCGCGCATATCGCGGATGCCGGCAGCGAAGTGATCCAGGACTACTGGACGCCGGGGTATTACCGAATCACAACGCCGGCCGACCAGGACGTGTTCGCCGCAATTCGGGCATGGTATGACCGCTCGACCGTCCTTTTCGCTGAGCCGGCCTACATGTGTTACAACGATGCACTTCACGTGCCCAACGATCCGCTCTTCCCCGACCAGTGGCACCTTCGGAACACGGGCCAGGGATCGGGGTGGACGCCCGGCGCCGATGTCCAGGCCGTGGATGCCTGGGACATCAGCACCGGTAATCCCAACGTCCTCGTGGTGGTCATCGACACCGGCATGGATCTGAGCCACGAGGATCTGATGCCCAATCTGTTGCCGCGTCTGGGTGAGGACTGGGATTTCGCCGACGGCGGCGACACTTCCCCCGATGATGAAGGGGATCACGGAACCGCATGTTCAGGCATCGCGGTGGGGGTGCAGGACAATGGTCTCGGCGTGTCGGGGATCGCACCCAACTGCCAGATCATGCCGCTTCGTATCAACCTCTCGAGCGGTATGAACGCGAACCGCGCCGACGCAATCAACTACGCCGCCAGTCGCCGCGCTGAATTCGACGGGCTGGTCATGAGCAACTCGTGGAAGATGTCGTCGGGGGACTTCAGCGCAGTCGAGGCGGCCGTGCAGAACGCGGACGCGCTGGACTGCGTCGTCTGCTTTGCCAGCGGCAACGACAACGGCGCGGTCTCCTACCCGGCGAAGTACCCCGAGACGATTGCCGTCGGCGCCTCCAGTCCATGCGACGAGCGCAAGAGCCCCTCGTCCTGTGATGGGGAGTCGTTCTGGGGCAGCAACTATGGTGCGGAGCAGGATGTGGTCGCCCCGGGGGTCATCATCACCACGACCGATCGGTCGGGCGGCGTCGGCTACTCGAGCGGCGACTACTACTCCAGCTTCAACGGCACCTCTTCGGCCTGCCCGTTGGCCGCGGGCATTTGCGCCCTCATCTACAGCGTGAATCCCAGCCTTACACACGATGAGGTCCGCCAGATCCTCCGCGACACGGCAGAGGATGAGGTTGGTCCACCCGCGGAAGACACACCAGGGTGGGACCCCTACATGGGCTGGGGCCGGGTCAACGCCTATGAGGCGGTCGTCGCCGCATCGACGGGCTTTGGACAACTCGCCGGCAACGTCACCAACGCATCGAACGGCGGCACGCCACTCGAAGGCGCCACCGTGTTGATCGAACAGGCGGAGGTTTCCGGCCAGACCAATGCCGAGGGCGACTACCTCATCCACGTGCAGCCGGGCATCTACTACGTGACGGCCAGCCATCCCAGTTTCGATCCGGCGACGTATGCCGACATCGAGATCGTCTCCGGCGAGGTGTTCACGCTGAACTTCTCGCTCGCCGACATCGGCGGCCCCGCGATCTCGGAGGTCACCGAACACCGCTCGACCGAGGATGAGGCGGGCCCCTATCCCACGGAAGCCACGGTGACGGATTTCTCCGCCCTCTCGGCGGTGGACCTCACCTATCGGGTCAACGGAGGCCCCTGGAATACGCTCCCGATGTCGTCGGCTGGCGGTGATCTCTATGCCATCGACATCCCCGGGCAGAGCTACTTCGCTCACGTGGAGTACTACGTGCGCGCCGAGGATATCGTCAACAATGAGGCCGTCGATCCTCCGGGCGCCCCGGCGGACGTGTACGATTTCTGGGTGGCGCCCAAGACGGACCTCCTGGCGGAAGACAATGAGACCGGAGCCCCCGACTGGACGCACGAAGTGGTTTCCGGCGGCTTCATCGACCAGTGGCACCTGAGCACGACGCGCAACCACACGCCTGCAGGAACGACGAGCTGGAAGTGCGGTGACACCGGCGCCGGCGACTACGGCAACCTGCTGGATGCCGGCCTCCTGTCTCCCCCATTCCTGCTGGACGGGCTGGACACCCAGCTCACTTACTGGCAGTGGATCGACGCCGAAGTCAGTGGGTCCTACCCGGGCTATGCCTATGACGGCGGAATCGTCGAGCTCAGTATCGATGGCGGACCGTTCGTCCAGATCTTCCCGGAGGGCGGGTACACCTTTCAGGTACGCGAGGGTGGCACGCCGGGGCCCTTCGAGCCGGAGAGCTGGTTCTTCTCGGGCAGCTATGATTGGCATGAAGTTGTCTTTGATCTTTCGGGCTTCTCGGGCACCGCTCAGCTGCGCTGGCGCTTTGGCAGCGACGGTTCAGCGGCCGGCGAAGGCTGGTATGTCGATGATGTGCTGGTCGACGGGTTCGTGATCGACTACAGCGACGCGCCGGAGCAGGACAGAGTCCAGGCGCGACTGCAGCTGCTGATGCCCGATCCAAACCCGTTCACCTCTCTGACGGTTCTGCGCTACCAGCTGCCCCGCACGAGTGATGTGCTACTGCGCGTCTTCAATCTCGAGGGTCGCGTGGTTCGGACGCTGGCGGTGGGTTCGCAGAACGCAGGTTGGCACACGGTCACGTGGGACGGCCGAGATGACGAGGCCAGGCCGGTGGCCTCCGGCGTCTATCTCACCCACCTGACGATGGACAAGAGCGCGGTCACCCGCAAGATCATGCTGGCCCGGTAGGTTCCGGCGGCAGCGAGAAACCGAGTACAGGCCAGGCCCCGTCCCTTCGGCGGGGCTTGGCTGTCTCCCATCGACACCTGCTGTGGTAGAATCAGCCCGTCAGATTGTTGAAGAAGGGGTGCTCGCGATGGATCAGGGCAGAATGACCGCCCTCAAAAAGAACATCGCCCTCGCCGCCGTGACGACTCTCGTCATGCTGGTTCTGGCAGAGCTCGCCCTTCGCGTCACGAGACCCCACCTGCGCGGTAGCCACCAGCACCCTTCCTCCACGATCCGCGACGACTTCCTGACCGACGACCGGATCGGCCGGCACGATCCGCTGCTCGGATGGAGACTCCGCCCGAACCACGTGGCCAGAAACCGGTGCATGGAGTTTGACCACGAGATTCTCACCAATTCGGCGGGATATCGAGATGATGAGGTGCCGCACGAGCGCACGCCCGGCAAGAAGCGCGTTCTTCTGCTGGGAGACTCATTTGCCATGGGTGATGGGGTCGAGCGGCCACATGGATTCGCCGATGTCCTCGAAACCCTCCTTCCGAATACCGAGGTCATCAATCTCGCGGTCAGCGGCTATGGGACCGATCAGGAACTGCTGCAGTACAGGCAGGAGGGTGCTCAGTACGCGCCGGATGTCGTGCTGTTGGCAATGACGATCGCCAACGACATCGAGAACAACGCGGCGCCGAGCCAGTATGGGATGGAGAAAACCTCCTTCGAACTGATCGAAGGTGAACTCCGGTTGCGAGGCACACCCGTGCCTGAGCGGACACGGAGGGGCGCAGGTCAATCACGGGAGTTTGCCGCGTTCTGGTCTCCTCATCCCGTTCACGACTTCCTGGACGCAAACAGCGCGCTCTACGCCGCGTTGTTTGAGAGCCTCGCCAGGGTGAAGGCGATCCGGAAGCGCTGGGAAAGAGACGGGCTGATCTACCCACAGGTCGGGGTCTTCTACACCGGTCAGATTGGTGTCCTACTTCATTCCCCTCCCCCAAAGCTGGAGGGCGCCTGGAGATTGACCGAACGCCTGCTTTCGGAATGGGCAGCCGAAACTCGCCGCTCGCGGTCCCGGCCTGTGCTCCTGCTGATCCCAACGCATTTGCAGGTCTATGAAGATCTGCTACCCGGAGTCCTGGCGGAGAATGGCCTCCAAGCGGGTGCGTTCAATCCGGATTATCCGAACCGACGCCTGATGTCGACAGTGCTTAGAACCCGCGCATAGATGGTGAAGCCCGCGCCAGTC
>CAZTDY010000109.1:0-10699 GCA_964612295.1 uncultured bacterium
TGCGGGCGGATCGGATCACGGGATTGACGGGAGATCCGGAGCTACCGAGGAGGGAGGCACAGGATGCGCAATCTGGTCGACAGACCATGGATGGGACGCGAACATTGGGTGGTGGGGCTGATTCTCTTGTCGATGCTGGCCATCGGCGCGGGGGACGCCTGCGCTGAGGGCGCCTACAACGGCCTGCCGGTCTATCACAGCGGGACATCGGGGATGCTCTCGGAGTCGGATCTCCTGGTTGGCACTCCCGGGACGACCGAATCGATCGCCTCCGGTCTCTTCAACCCGGCCGCCTTCTCCATGCACGGGTCCGGTGGCGTCTTTCTGAGCTGGCAGGATCTGGTGGCTTTGAGGGACAACCCCAAGAACTGGCTCGGAATCCTCTCGATGGAGAACCTGGCGTTTGCGGTCGAGCGGTTCCAGCTTCTCGATGGAGAAGGACGCTGGAGTCACCTGGACGAGTACACCATGGCCCTCTCCTGGGGTGACCGCCGGGCGAGCCAGGGGCTCGCCTATTCCTGGAAGCGTGGCGGATGCGGACTCATCGAGCGCCACAAGCGATTGACGGTCGGCTCGATCCGCCGCTGGGATTGGCTGTCGATCGGCACGGCCGGCCTGTTCGACCTCGAGGCGAAGAACCACCTCGTGCAGGCCGACCTTGGTCTGCGGCCGTTGGGTCCCCGGCTGACCCTCTTCGCCGACGCCGTCTACCGCTACGAGGACGAGTTTGAAGACGTCACCTTCGGCTACGGAGTGGAAGTCTGGCCGCTGTCCGGCCTCAGCCTGTCGGGCAAGTTCCGCGACGACGGCGACTACAGCGTGAAGCTGGAACTCGGCTTCGGGCGGGATCGCCTGAGCGGCCGGATGCACCTCGACAAGGACTCAGAACACGTCGCCACGACCTATGCCGTCGAAACGGGTCGCAAGCTGCCGGCGCTGGGGCACGGCCTCTTCGGCCAGGACTCACGATATCCCGAACTCAGCCTGAAGGGCCCCACGGTCTACCGCACCTACGAGTGGTTCGACGATCGCAGACGCCTCTTGCCCCTCCTGGCGACGATCAACCACTGGGCGAATGATCCGACCGTCGGCGGAATCGTCCTGAACGTCTCGGGCATGCGCATGAACCCCGCGCTGCTCTGGGAAGTTCGCGAGCAGCTGGCGGGTTTTCGCGCCAAGGGCAAGACGATCACCGTCTACTTCGATCGGGTCTGGATTGGCTCCTACATGCTGGCCTCGGTTGCCGATGAGATCTGGATGGATCCGGCCGGCGGTCTCGAGTTCGTCGGCATGACCCTCGGCCGGACATACATGACCAACATGCTCGCGAAGCTAGGACTTGGTTTCGACGAACTGCGCTTCTTCACCTACAAGTCCGCGCTGGAGGGCTTCTCCCGGACGTCCATGTCGGAAGCCGACCGGGAGCAGATCAGCACGATGCTGAACGATTGGGTGGATGCGTTCGCCGGGCTGATCGGGGAGTCCCGCGGGCTCTCCCGCAGCGACATCGAACGCATCATGAATGAGAAGGCTGTGCTGATCGCCCACGAGGCGCAGGAAGCGGGGTTGGTCGATTCGATCGGCACGTTCGAACAGGTGAAGGAGCGGGCGAAGGATGTCGCCCCTCGCGCATCGACCGATACGCGGATGACGAAGCTCGACGGCGTCAGCAGCGATCCGGTGTGGGGCAGCCTCGCGTGGGGCGAGCCCCCGCGGATCGCGGTGCTTTACGGCATCGGCGTCTGCTCGATGGAAGAGGGCATCAAGGGGCCCCAACTCGCCAAGACAATCAAGGAGGCCGCGGACAACCCGGATGTCAAGGCGATCGTCTTCCGCGCCGACTCGCCGGGTGGAGATGCGCTGCCCAGCGATCTCGTGTCCCGCGAGATGAAGGCGTCGTCGAAGAAGAAGCCGGTCATCGTCACCCAGGGCATGGTCGCTGGGTCGGGCGGCTACTGGATCAGCATGTACGGTGATTCGATTCTCGCATCCCCGTTCACCGTGACCGGCTCGATCGGCGTGATCGGTGGGCACCTCTGGAACAAGACCTTGGGGGCCAAACTCGGCCTCGACTACGACTACGTGAAGGTTGGAGACCACTCCGATCTCTATCGCGGGTTCATGATCCCGTTCATGGGCGTCTCGATTCCCCACCGGCCGCTCACGACCGAAGAGCGTGGGCGGTTCAAGGAGCTGTTCTTCGATCTCTACGACGACTTCGTCGCAAAGGTGGCCGAGGGCCGCGGCATGGAACCCGAGGAGATCGACAAGGTCGGGCAGGGCCGCATCTGGAGCGGAACACGCGGGCTCGACATCGGTCTGGTGGATGAGATCGGCGGCCTGTGGGAGGGTATCCGCATCGCCAAGGGCGAAGCCGGTCTCGAGCCGGATGCGAGGGTCCGCATCACCGAGGGGCCGAGCCTGGGCAAGTTCGAGTTTCCCTCGTTCGGCCTGCCGTTCATGTCCGTGGCGAGTAAGTTGGGATTGGTCGATGGTGACGATTCCGATCAGCCGCTTCTCGCCGACGGTCCCTATGCCCTGGACCTCGAGAACTCCATGCTTCTGCGGGTGCTGGGGCCGGATGTCGTACGCGAGCTTTCGGCCGAGGACCGTCTCTATCTGGAAAGCCTGCTCCAGGCGCCCGGCCAGCCGCTGTTGCTGACCGAGCCGTATCAGTTGCCGGGGGAGTAGGCCATCGAAGCGGGTCAGGGCGCCCCGATCAACACGAAGCCCGACCAGTAGGTCGGATGCTGGAAAGGACGGCTGCCGTCGGGGGCCTGGTAACTCCTTAGCCAGGCTTTGGCATCGTGAAGGGCTTTGGCCTTGGACACCGGCTTCTTCGATACGCCGGCCGGGGGGGTGTTCTCATCTCTCCCGGCCAGATTCTCATAGAAGCGAGTCATCAGCATCGTGGTCGCCTCTTCTTCAGCCTTCCAGAGGCTGACGACCAGGCTCCGGGCTCCCGCCTGCAGGAATGCGCTCGCCAGACCGAGATAGCCCTCGCCGTCGACCTGGCGCCCCAGCCCGGTCTGACAACCGCTGAGGGTTACCAGGTCGGCGTCCAGGTCCCACTCGCGCACGATCTCCCTGGCGGACAAGAGGCCGTCGTAGAAGCGAGAGCCGCCGGCGATCGCGTCAAGAGGGTCGGGCAGGTTTGTCTGCGACAGAACCAAGGCGGAGTGCTGGGGCGAGAGATCATCGACCAGTGCATGCGTTGCCAGATGAATCGTGTCGAAGGTCTTGAGCACACCGGCCTCAGCCATCTCGGTCAGCCGTTGCTCCGTGGCCTCTCCCCCCAGAAGGGTGACGGTCGTCGGAATGGTTTCTGCGACGCAGCTCACCTCCTGGCGCGTCCAGGGAAGTCGAGGTAGCCGTCCCAGGGTCGCCCCATGACCCGCAAGCGCGCTACGCACGACTGTGTATTCGAGCGGTTGAGCCGAGGTCATCAGTGGGGCGATGGTCTCATGTTCCTCTGCAGATTCCCGCTTCATTGCGTTCAAGTGCTCGTCCCGAAAAGCGGGGTCACCCACCAGCAGCGCTCTTCGCGATGTCCGGACAGCGGGTTCGTCTCTCTGTTCACAGAGCCAGGTGTGGATGGTGGCGGAGGGGGCGTAGGAGACGACAAAGCGGTCACCAAGGTAGCGCTGGTCGCCGTCGACAAGCGCCTCGATGGGAATGCCGAGCATGGGGCCGGAGGGGATCACCACCAACTGGGTGACACCATCGAGGTGCTCGGCCAGCGGCTCGAACCACGAATCGCAGAGCAGATTCGCCTCGCCGCCCAAACGACCGGTCTCCATGGCCCGCACGCTCCAGGACGCGGCGATGGCCAGAGCCTCGCGGAAGTCGCGGGCACGCTCGACCGGAGTGAGTCCATCGCGCGCCCGCCGACCTGCATCGAGCGCGGTCCAACGTACGGGACCTTCATTGCGGATGACGTATCCCCAGGCCAGTGGGGCGGCAGCCGGCAGATCGACGTATAACCAGACGATCAGGGCCATCTCATTGGTGAGGGTGGCCTGGACCTGAGCGAGCGTCAGATCTCTGCCTTCGGTGACCTGGTACTTGTGGTCGATCTCGGTCTGGAAGTCTGCCCAGGCCGCCTTGGCCAAGGAGAGCCGCCCGCTCATCTCGACTAGGTTTCGATGCCGTTGTGGGCAACTGTCCCGCGCGGCTGCTCTCTGCAGGACGGCGACCTTGACCTCCAGATCACCGACGACTCTCTGGAGGGAGTCTCTTCGGGCGTGCTCGGGCGGCGACAACCGCCCTCCGGAGGTGGCCAGGATTTCCGCCAGCGCCCTCCCGTTGGAACGTTCCGCCACAGGCCAGGCACCATGCCCTCCGGCCTGCTGCAATTGGGCCGCCGCCAGAGCAGCGTAGGGGGGAGATTGAAAGGTCGCCCGCGCGAAGCCGCTGCCCACCTGTTTGCGCGCCACCTCGTAGGACTCGATCGCTTCGGTGAGGGTGGACTCGGCCTCGTCCGGCCGTCCAAGGGCCAACAGACTCAAGGCCAGGTCATGGATGATCGGGACCGCATCCGCGTGGTCCCTGCCCAGGGAACTCTCGTACATGTCAAGGGCGGCTCTCAGAATGCGATCGGCCTCTTGAACCTTCCCGCTGGCCAGATGCGTGACCGCAAGCTGGTGGAGGCAGTCTGCGACATCGGCATGGTGTGGGCCGCGGATGTGCTGGGAGATGGCGAGGGCTTCACGGCAGAGGGAATCGGCGGCCGCGTAGTTCCCTTGGGATCTGGCCAAGGATGCCAGGCTGAGCAGAGTCTCTGAGATGTCCTGGTGCTCCGCGCGCCGGATCTTCTTGAACTGGTCCAACGTCTCCCGAAGCAGCGATTCGGCGACATCGACCTCTCCGGACTCACTGAGGACACATGCCAGTGCGTTCAAACTCTGCACGTAATGCGGGTGCTCGGGCCCCAGATTCTCGCGGCGCAGGGCGAGCGCCTCCCGGAAGAGCGGCATCGCGGCCCCGTAGTCGCCCTGTTTCCAGAGGACCACGGCCTGGCAGTTGACGAGCATGGCGATCAACCAATTGGCGTTTTCCCCTTTCCAGCGGGCACGCGCGTTCGCCAGAGCTCGGCCGGCGATGGATTGGGCCCTCGCGTAGTCTCCCTGACGAACGGCAAGTTCGGCCATGCGAGTGAGCAGTCGCGTGGTGTCCTCAGCGACTTGTTGCCCCGACGTGACGGGACAACCGTGGATCTTGGCCCAGATGCGCTCCGCTCGATCGTAGTACTGGGCGGCACGATCCAGGTTGCCCTGGACGGCATGGAGTTCGCCGAGGTACTCGAGGGTGCGGGCGGGGGTCGCATGAAACGGCCCGAAGAGCTCTTCCTGCATTTGCAGCGCCTCGAAAAACAGAGGCTCCGCCCGCGCGTAGTCACCGGAGTGCGAAAGGCAGCACGCCTGGCGATAGATGTCATGCGCCAAGTCGAAGTATGCCCCCTTGAGATGGCGTCGCATGAGGGTCAGAGCCCGCTCTCCCGTCTGGACCCCGGCGACGTAGTCTCCGACCGACCACAGATCGAATCCCACGATCCGGAGCGAGTCGGCGATTCTCATCTCCTCGCGATCCTCGGGTGCCAGGCTGAGGATGGCCTCAATTGTGGCCACCCTGGCGATCATCTCCTCCTCCATATACACCTTCGCGTTGTAACCTAGATGAGGGAGCTCCTCAGCCCAGAGACGATAGCGCGCCAGCACTTCCTCATAGCGGCCCTCTGCTCTCAGGGAGTGGGCGTGGATGTATCCCGCCCAGGAGAAGCTGGGCACATCGGCCTCAGGATCAGCATGCCCCGGTGGGGCGACAATCGTGGCGAACAGCGCCCAAGCGAACGCGAGCAATGCCGTCTTCGGCAGGCGAAGATGTCGAAGGCTAGCCATCATACCTCTTGCGTCGTGACCTCAATTGCTCATCAGCCGCCGCCACCAGGGTCGCGTGACGCGGCGTGCCCGATCACCCACTTCACCGCGTTCCGTGGCCAGAACCCGGAGCAGGGAATCAGCAGCCGCTTGGTGACCGCCGGCGTTCAGGGCCAGATACAGCGTCCAACGCGCCTCGCTGCCCCAGGGATCGGGGAGTGTACGCGCGCGGACGCTTCTCAAGATCTCCACCGCCTCGTCATGCTGTCCGATCCGCGCCAGCGCACTCCCCAGGAAGACCCTGCGCATCGTTTCCAGGTGGCCGGTGGCTTCGCTGTCTCGAAGGAGAGGAATCGCGCGATCGAGATTCCGTTCGGCGTATGCTTCGAACGCTGCGGCAAGCTCGGTATGCTCGGCCGCATCGGCCGCGGCGCGAACCTGGAGGCCGCCGGAGGCGGTGGGGATCCAGTGCAGGGTGATGTCGGTCTGGTCGGTCCCCGATGGCAAGAAGGACAGGAGCAGAACGGCCAGAACGGCGGCAATTCCCATTGCGAGGCCGAAGCGTGGTCGGGGGAGGCGTCCGAAGAGGCCGTCCCAGAGCTGCCTGGACTCCTCACCTGCCCTCGCCACGGTCGGCAGACCGTCGGCGTCCGATTCCAGAGTGTACGCGGATCGCAGGCGCTCTCGTTCGATCACTCGGGCTCTGAAGACCTCCTCACAGACCGGACAGCTTGCGACGTGATCGAGAGCGGCTCTTCTTTCCTCGCGTTCCAACAGACCGTTGAGCAGACAGCGGCAGGTATCCTCGGTCAAGTGCGAGGCGTCCCCGCCATGGCCTCTTCTGTCGTTTGTTGATCCACTCACGACGTCACCTCCTGCTCATCTGGAAATCGTCGAGCTGGCAGGTCTCCCAGAGTTCGACGAATGTGCCCGGCGGCATGTCGCCCGGTTCATACCCCTTGCGCTTCATACAGGTGCGAATGCTCTGGCGGGCGCGTTGGAGCAGGACATCCACGTGCCCCACCTTGAGCGAGACCAGAGGATGAGAGGCGATCTCCTTGCTCGACAGTTTGCAGAGGATCCGCAGGAATCAGACCACTCGGGCTCGGGAGTCCAGCGACTCGGCGCAACCCCGCAGAGCGCCCGCGAATTCTCGACGCTCGATCAGATTGTCCGGTGGTTCTGGAGAACACATGTTCGGTCCTTGGGTCTCGAGACCAATGGCACTGGGATCGATCTCCTGTTGGTCGTCCGTGGTGAGGGCAACCCGTCGCCCGGACTCTCGGAGGCGATCCACGAGGCCATTACGGGCGACCTTCGAAAGGAACCCGGTAATCTCTGCCGAACGACGGTCGGCAGCTTCCCACGTACCTAACTCGATTCTGCACAGCAGATCTAACGACTTCTCGGCCGCGATATCCTCAAGATCCTCAATCGAGGCCGATCCCAGCCGCTGAACATGGAAGCGCAAGTACTCTGAGAGGGCGGAGTTGAGGAGGAGCCAGATGCGGCCGCGGGATGCATCACGGGACAAGAGGTCGGACGATCCCTGCAGAGTTCGGCAGAGATCCCGAAAGCCATTGAGCCACTGGGGGCCCGCTGAGTCAGGTTTCGGTGATTGCACTGTGCACCCACTTCGGTGCGGGGCTGGTGGGACTACATCCAGGATCGTTTGGTTCAACTCGACAAGCGCGTACCGGCCCCGCAAATGCACGTCCAAGTATGAAGGACGAGAGGGGCAAGGGGACACCGGCCTGTCTCAATGCGTCCGAATCACAATGTAGACGACGATCGATAGCCCGATGCACATCTTGATGATGGTCGAGAGCATCCGGCCGAGGATCGCTCCGAATCCAGCGGGCAGGCAGGGTTCCATCTGGCGCTGGTGAATGTACTCGAACAGGACCGCACCCGCCGCGGAGCCGAGGAACGAGCCGATGATTGTCCCCACGATGGGGAAGATCGGCGTTCCCAGGATCGCGCCCACGATACCGCCCACGAAGGCGCCGATCATGCCCCACTTCGAGGCTCCATATCGTTTGGCCATCAGACTGCCCAGGATCGACTCGATCACCTCACCGATCACGACGAGACCGGCCATCACCGCGAGCACCCATAGGGGGATCAAGGTGAACTTCGTGACGAGGGCCGCCATCACGGCCACCGCCAGGATGATGAAGTTGCCCGACAGGCCGAGTGGGATGGCGATCAGCCCGCCCAAGAGGACGATGTCGAGAAGGATGACGGCGGCAACGCGGGTGATCGCATCCCAAGCCATGGGGCCTCCAACGCAATGCGCGGTTGAGCTTGCTTCTACCGGAACCAGGAGGATACGCTCTCAGTCTTGGTTGCGCCAGAGGGGATCCGGCGGCAAAGGACCGCTGGACCCCAGCAGACAGAGGGCTGTGGTGAGGAGGACTCATGGTATCCAGACCGAAGCAGAAGAGTGCCAAGACCCGTCGTTCGAGCCGCCCCGCCGAGGGCTGGAATCGGTCCCTCAGCGGTGTCTCCCGGGGGCTCACCCGTGCGGCGGAGGTGGCCGTCCGTGACGTGGTCCGGGTGAAGCGCAAGGAACGCGTGGTCATCATCACGAACCCGACTTCTGATGTGCTGGCTATCTCCGGGGCGCTCGCCGACGCGGTGACGGCCGTCGGTGGGGACTCAACTGTGGTCGTCCAACCCCGCCGGACCTCATTGGACTTCGCCTCCGACGCCGTCGTCCACGCACTACGTTCGGAGCCGGAGGTCATGATTTCGATCAGCGCCGCCAAGCTGGGCAAGGATCGTTTCGGTCTCGAGAAACCCTACCGTTTTCGCGGCAACAAGGGTCGCTGGACACACATTTTCAACGCACTGATGGAGTCGGGGCGCGCCCGCAGCTTCTGGTCGCCGGCGGTGACCCTCGATAGCTTCATCCGGACGGTGCCGGTGGACTATGCGCAGATGCGCCGCCAGGCCAGGAAACTGAAGAAGGCCCTCGATGGAGCGGTTCGGGCTCACGTGACGGCGCCTGGTGGAACGGATCTGGAATTGGGCTTGGGCGGCCGCGAGGCGTTTCCGGATGACGGTTCGTTCTGGAAGCCGGGTAGCGGCGGGAATCTCCCGGCCGGGGAGACCTACATCTCGCCCGCCCTCGAAGATGCCGAGGGTGTGCTGGTTTTCGACGGATCGGTCTCGGTGGCCGACGGCGGCGACGCCTTTGTTCCCCGCAAGCCGGTGACGGCCGAGATCCAGAAGGGCTTCGTGCGCAAGGTGACCGGTGGTGCGGGAGGGGCCCGCTTCGAGCACTCTCTCGTCCTGGGGGAGAAGGCGGCTCTCGAGATGAAGGGCAAGACCGGGTGGTCGGCAAAACGGATCGCCGGATTCCAGCGGAATGCCCGTCACCTGGGTGAGCTGGGGATCGGGCTGAACCCGGCCGCGCGGGTCACCGGCAACATGCTCGAGGACGAGAAGATCCTGGGCACCTGCCACTTCGCCATCGGGTCCAACTACGATCGCGATGCCGAAGCGTTCATTCACCTCGATTGTATCGTGAAGTCGCCCACGATCCGCGTGCAAAACCGCACGGGACGTTGGCGGGACATCATGCGGGGCGGGAAGATCCTCTGATGAGACTCGCGACCTGGAATGTCAACTCGATCCGGGCACGCCTGCCGCGCGTGCTCGACTGGCTGGACGAGTGGAAACCGGATCTGCTCTGCGTCCAGGAGATCAAGGTCGTCGACGAGGATTTCCCCCGGGACGAGTTTGCCGCGAGGGGCTACACGGTCGAGCCGTTCGGGCAGAAGACCTACAATGGGGTCGCCCTGATCGGTCGCCAGGCGCCGGACGAGGTAGAACGCGCCCTTTCCAGCGATCCCCCCGAAGCCGATCGCCGCGTGATCGCCGGGCGCTACGGGGACCTGTGGGTCTACAACCTCTATGTGCCCAACGGCACCGAGCTGGGCACTGATCGTTTCGCCTACAAACTCGAATGGTATCGCCGCCTGCGCCAGACCCTCGAGGAGCGCCACGGCCCACAGGACAAGGTGCTCCTCTGCGGTGACTTCAATGTGGTGCCGGAGGATCGCGATGCCTATGACGCCGACAAGTGGCGGGGCAGACTTCTGTTTACAGATGAAGAGGTGGCCGCGCTGAAGGCCCTCCAGGATTGGGGTCTGGCGGATGCTTTTCGGATGAAGCACGAGGAGGAGGGGCACTTCACCTGGTGGGACTATCGGGCGGGGGCTTTCCATCGCGGCTGGGGCCTGCGCATCGACCTGATCCTGGTGACAAAGCCCCTTGAAACATCCGTGGAGAGCGTTCAGATTGATCGTGAGTCTCGCAAGGGAACCAAGCCGTCCGATCATGCGGCGGTGATTGTAGATCTAGCCTAGAGGAGAAGAGAGCGATGGCGCGTTGGAAGAACCTGGAGATCGAGCGGGTCGAACATCCCGACGCCAAAGCGGTCGTCTTCCGGTTGGCCGGCAAACTGGTCGGGACGAAGGAATGCTACGAATTCCTGGAAATGGTCCGCGATGACGTGCACGTGGGGAATTTCCACATCATCCTCAATCTCGAGAACATCGGTCGCGTATCCAGCCCCGGCATCGGCATCATCGCCGCCACCTATACCTCGGTGACCAACGCCGGTGGCACGCTGAGCGTGGTCTCCGTCCCCAAGGCGGTCCGGACCCTGCTCGAGTTGGTCTGCCTGTGGGGCATGTTGGTCGAGCACGAATCGGAAGAGGCGGGAGTGACCGCCGCGGCCCAATTGAAGGCCGACAACAAGGACGCCTAGCCTCGCCGCCTGAGCGGTTTCGCATCCAGCCACAAAAAAAGGC
>CAZTDY010000110.1:0-10683 GCA_964612295.1 uncultured bacterium
TTCATATTGGAATCACGCTATCCTACAGGCTCATTTCATGTTGGAAGAGGCTGGGGGTTGCAAATGCTGTCCGCTGGTTGGCATAATCTAGTCACGCGGATCGAGCTTCTTCGATTGCAGCGGGGTGGGTGGGAGCGATCAACCCGAAACAGTGTTCGGGCCGACGCTCAGTAGACCTGGCCCGGAGGAAACAATCGGAGGAGGATTCGCAATGGCCCTCGTACTTACCGGCCAAGACCTCACCGTTGACGATGTCGTTGCCGTAGCCCGTCATAACGAAACGGTCGAACTGCATCCTGATGCCATCGCTCGTGTACAGAAGTGTCGCGACTTCGTCGAAGAGCGCATTGTCGCCGGCGAGATCATGTATGGCGTCAACACCGGTATCGGAGAGTTTTCCGAGGTCGTGCTCGACGACGAGCAGGTCAAACAGTTCCAGCGTTATCTCATCTACAACCATGCGGCCGGAATCGGCGACCCCATCCCGATCGAACAGTCCCGCGCCGCAATGCTGCTTCGCGCCAACGTCTTGGCCAAAGGATACTCCGCCTGCCGCATCGAGATCTTGGACACCTTCCTTCAGCTGTTGAACAAGGGCGTCACCCCGGTGGTGTGCCGCAAGGGTTCGGTGGGCGCTTGCGGTGACCTCGCCCCGATGAGCCAGATCGCCCTCCTTATGATGGGAGAGGGAGAGGCCTTCTACCAGGGCGAGCGGATGCCGAGCAAGCGGGCCATGGACAAGGCCGGCATTCCCGTTCCGGGCCTCAAGGCGCGTGACGGCCTCGCGTCGATCAACGGCTCGAACGTGACCAACGCGATCGCCTGTCTGTGTGTGCACGACGCCGAACGCTGGCTCCTGCAGGCCGAGATCGCGGCGGCGATGACCCTCGAGGCGCTCAAGGCGAACATGAAGCCGTACGACACGCGCTTGCACAGCCTGCGCGGCTTTCGCGGTGCGGTGACCTGCGCCGGTAACCTCCGCAAGGTCATTGAAGGATCCGACCTCGCGACCGGCAAGGAGAAGGTCAAGGTGCAGGACGCATACTCGATGCGTTCCACCCCGCAGGTCATCGGAGCGGCCCGCGATCAGATGCGCTGGACACGCAGCCAGATCGAAATCGAAGCGAACGGGGTCGGCGACAACCCGATCTTCCTGGCGGAAGACAAGGTGGTTCTGACCGGCGCGAACTTCCAGGGAACGCCGATCAGCATGCCGCTCGACACCCTGGGCGGCGCGATCACGATGGTGTGTGTGCTTTCCGAGCGGCGGCTCAACCGCCTGACGAACCCGGCTCTCTCCGTCGGCCTGCCGCCGTTCCTCACGAAGGGCGCGGGGCTGATGAGCGGCATGATGCTCAGCCAGTACACCGCCGATATGCAGATCGTCGAACAGCGGATTCTCTCGACGCCGGCCTTCACGCAGTCGATTCCGGCCGCGGCCGACCAGGAGGACTTTGTCTCGATGGGGATGAACTCGGCGATGAAGACCCGCCAGATCCTCGATGTCGCCGACGGGGTGTTGGGCATCGAGTACATGGCGGCCGCCCAGGCTCTCGACTTCCGGCAGTACACGCCGGGCAAGGGCACGCTGGTCGCCAAGGGCGTGATTCGTAAGCACGTCGACTTCCTCGACGAGGACCGGCCACTCTACTCGGACCACAACACGATGATGACCCTGGTCAGGAGCCGGGAAATCCTGGCAACGGTCGAGAAGGAGATCGGGGCGCTCAAGACTTACTAGCCGTCAGGATACGAATACCGACCGGCCCGGGTCCGCCGTGAGGCGCGCCTGGGCCGTAAAATATCTGTGAACGTTTTTCGCCCCTCAGGCGTCTTATCCAATGGCAGCGGGGTGGTGGAGCCGTAGGAGGTTCTGCCATGTTCCCGTGCACACCGGCGCTAGGTGAGCGCAAGATAATCCCCCTCCTTGTCATTCCAGCTTTCTTCTTCATCGTAGGTTGGCTTGTTGCCCAGCCGGCAGGGGCCTTTGAAGGGTTCCTGCCGGCCGAAGCAACCTCGGACATGTCGTCCGGCCCGGCCATTTCCGAAGAAGCCCTGGAGGCCCCCACCGTCAAGGCGGCCCATCTCAACGGCCACGCGATCGAGCTCGACGGACGGCTCGACGATCTCGGCTGGAGCGATGCGCGGCCGATGGGCGGCTTCAAAGTCTGGGATCCCGATCGCGGAGCCCAGGCCTCCGAAGAAACGGTCTTCAAGGTGGCCTACGACGAGGGTGCGGTCTACTTCGGGGTGGCCTGTTTCGAGAAGGATGCGTCCCAGATCAGCAGCAGCCTCTCGAGACGGGATCACTTCAACAACTCAGACATCATCAGCATCTACATCGACCCCTACCTCGACCGAACGACCGGGTACAACTTCCGCGTCAATCCCCACGGCGTCCAGATGGACAGCTATGTCTTCGACGACGGCAATCGCGACGACGATTGGGATGCCGTGTGGCAGGCGGAGACCTTCCGCGACGACCAGGGATGGTATGCGGAGATGCGGATTCCGTTTTCGGCGATCCGGTTCCGCCCAGGCGATGAGATGACCTGGGGTCTTCAGGCCTATCGCTACATGCACTCCCGGGGAGAGGACACGGCCTGGTATGTCTGGGATCGTGAAACGGCGGGGTTCGTCAGCCGCTTCGGCCAGCTGCAGGGCATCTGCAATGTCAAGGCGCCCTGTAAGATCGAAATCGCTCCATACTTCGTGCAGCGTACAACCAACCCGTCCGCGGTCGGCCCGGCGGATGAGCTCGACCACTTCCAGAACTTCGGCGCCGACATCAAGTACGGGGTGACCGCCGATTTGACCCTCAATGCCACGGTGCAGCCGGACTTCGGGCAGGTCGAGGCCGATCCGTCCACGCTCAACCTCTCGGCCTTCGAGACCTATTTTCAGGAGAAGCGGCCGTTCTTCATCGAAGGCAATCGTTTCTTCCAACACCCTCACTTCAACATGTTCTACTCGCGCCGCATCGGGACCGGCAGCGAAAATGCGCGCATCCACTATGCGGGCAAGCCCACAACCTGTTCAAGAACGGCGCCCGGGAGTCGCAGTTCTTCGTGACCCGCTTCGGGAAGGACTTCAGCGGCGGCAATCATCAGGTCCGCGTCATGCAGACCGCGGTTTTGAACCAGGGCAACCGCGACGACTACGGCGACCGGGGATCACGAGAGGCCTACACGACCGGGGTGGATTTCGAACTCAACCTCCTGGACCGGGCCTACAACGTCGAAGGTTCGGTGGTCGGATCCATGATCGACCCCGAACCCTACGAAGGAGAGGTCGCGGCCACTGCCCCGAACCGCTACGGGACCGGCGGATATCTCGGCGTGCAGCGCGCGGCTGGGAAGATTCGCGGATCGATCTACGGTCGCTGGGAGACCGAGGGGCTCGACCTGAACGACGTCGGGTTCCTGTCGGCACCGGATGAAGTTACCGCCGGGATGTGGCTCGGCTACCGCTACAACCGGGATGGATCCGACGGACTCTTCACCCATGCCAACGTCAACTTCAACATGCATCGGGGGTGGATGTACGCGGCCCGTACGGGGCATCACGCAACGACCGGCCAGGAAGTCTGGCGCTATGGCCGCGGGCATCAGCGGTCGGCGAGCATGAACGTCAACTCCTGGATGCAGTTCAAGAACTACTGGAACATGTGGACGGGGATCACCTTTAACGAGGAGGGCAGCCGCCGGTGGGAAACGCGAGGCGGTCCATTGGTTTCTGAACCAACGACATGGGGTGGTTGGTGGGGCGGCGCGACCGACGGTCGCAAGGATGTGCGCCTCGAGCTGGAGTTCGACTATTTCGACGACGAGGCGCATAACCGGAGTTTTGGAGCCGGAACCGGCGTCGATTGGAATCAGAGCAGCGCGATCAATCACAGCTTTCACCTGAGCGTCAACGATCGGGTCGATGACACGCAGTATCTCGAGACGGTCGATCTCAGCGAACGCCCTGGAGGGATCGGGATCGGCGGCTACAGCTACGTCTTTGGCGACCTTCATCAGCAGACGGCGCGGCTCACCCTGCGCTCGAACGTGCTGTTCGCCCGCAACAAGTCGCTCGAGATCTACGCCCAGCCGTTTATCACGGTGGGTGAATACCGGCGGGCGCGGGAGCTCGCCACGCCCGATTCATACGACATGGTCAACTATGCGGAGGACGGCTTCGATGTCACCGAAAACGACTTCCGCTATACCGCACTCAACATCAACGCCGTGTTCCGCTGGGAGTACCGGCCGGGCAGCACCTTCTATCTGGTGTGGACGCACGGGCGGGATCGATTCGACCAGCGCGGCAGCATGGCGGATCCGGTCGCGTTCAGTCCGGATCTTCAGATCGACGATCTCTTTGCCACGGAACCGGAAGATGTCTTCCTGCTGAAGTTCTCTTACTGGTTGCCTCTCTAAGACCTGGGCATTCAAACACGGAGAGGGATCTCCCCAGCCAGCGGCACCGGGCCCACTCATCGGGGGTGGGTCCGGGTGCGATTTTGTTGCGTATACAGATCTGTGGTGGACTATCCCGAGGGCAGTGCCTAGCCTCAGGCGAATTGACCATTCCGATCACGGCTGCTTGGGGAGGTTGTCATGAGTCCGTCGACTGTCCGATTGATACCGGTCCTGCTCTTTCTGGTTTCCATCACGGCCCTGGGTGCGCACGGGGACGATGAGGGGCTCACCCCCTTCGAGGATCTCGGCCGCATTGCCGGGAATGACCTGCCGGCCATCTCCGCAGAACTCCAAGCGGCCATTGAACAAGCCGAAGGTCTGCGATTCGCTGGAAGCGCGGCCTCGGCCGGTCCGGATGTTGTACGCGAGTGGGAGAAAGACCGCGACGGCCGGAGCGGGTGGATCGTGATGTTGGAGGATGAGGAGCTTTCACGCCAATTGCTGGTGGTGGGGGACAAGTACTACGCGGGCGCCCTGCAACGGTTTGGATTCTATGAAGACACCGCCGGGGGCGTGCGGCTCACGATGCTCAATCCGGAGACCTACGTTCGGATCATTGCCAACGACCTAGAAAGCGATGAGACATACGAACAACTCGCCCAAGCCGCGCAAGCCTGTGCCGATCGCCTGCGCACCCTCGCTCACGCAACGTTCGTACTCGAGAATCCGCTCGGCCCGGTCGGGCCCGTGCGCAACCTCGAACGGCTGCGCAAGGGGAAGAAGGACATGTTCATGATGGTGGGTCCCATGACCTTCTACCGGAGTGACTCCCAGTTTCCTTCCCGACGGGAAGAGCCCCTCGAGGCGGACGTGAGCGCGCAGATCAGCCGGGTGGCCGACGAGATCGAGCAGAACCTCAAGAAACACACGATGAGCGACACCGACCTGGACTACCGCTGGTGCGCGGACGCGGAAACCAACCTGCGGTGGACCCTCGTGACTCGCCTGGAAGCCCCGGGGAAGGCGGTTCTGTTGGGGATCACCCGGCCCCGAACCGAAGCGCTTGCCGCCCAGATCGTGGGTGGCAAACGGAAGTCGGACGCGGATCAATCGCCCGGTCTGGATCATCTCTGTGCCTTCCCGGTCGAAGTGCTGATCTATTCCGACGGGGAGAAACTTCGAGTGAGGACGGCCCGCCAGATGTTCAGGATGGATCTTTTCTTCTGGGATGCCGGCAAGGGAGCCTTCATGAGCTATGCGAAGATGCCGGGCATGCTGGACAAATCCATTAAGAGAGCTTTGAAAGGGAAGTAGGAAATCCCATCCAACTCCGGCTGTGACGATTTCAACATGGTGTTATACTCCGTCCCCTCATGCGCGCGGCTACGCGTTGCGTAGGTTGAAGTAATCCTGGAAGTTGTGTGGAGGGGACGATGGCACAGTATCGGATCGCCTGGCTACCGGGCGACGGCGTGGGATCTGAGGTGATGGACGCCACCCGTTTGGTGTTCGACGGCATGGGGTTTGATGCGGACTACATTCATGGCGACATCGGCTGGGAGTTCTGGAAGAGCGAGGGCAATCCTCTTCCGGAGCGCACGAAAGAGCTAATCGCGGACACGAAATGCGCCCTATTCGGGGCGATCACCAGCAAGCCGAAGGAAGAGGCCCAGAAGGAGCTGGCTCAGGAGCTCCATGGCAAGGGTTTGGTCTACTCGAGCCCGATCGTGGGACTGCGCCAACACTTCGATCTGCACACGAATCTGCGTCCCTGCATCGCGTTTCCCGGCAATTCGCTCAATTACCGGGATGACGTCAACTTGGTGGTCTTCCGGGAAAACACCGAGTGCCTCTATGCCGGCATCGAGTTCCATCCGGTCCCGGATGCCGTCCGGGAGACGCTGAACGCCCACAACCCGAAGATGGGGAAATTCAGCGACACCGCCTCCGACGACATGGCCATGTCATGCCGGGTGATCACCCGCAAGGCGTCGCGCCGGATCGTGAAGGCCGCCTTCGAGTACGCTAAGAAGCACGACTACAAGACGGTTACGATCGTCGAGAAGCCGAATGTCATCCGGGAGACAAGCGGCCTGATGGTCCGCACCGCGCGTGAGGTGGCCAAGGAGTACCCGGGCATCGAATTGTGGGAGACCAACATCGATGCCATGTGTATGTGGTTGGTGAAGAACCCGCAGTCCTACGGGGTCCTGGTGAGTTCGAACATGTTCGGCGACATCATCAGCGACCTTGCCGCGCAGCTCGTGGGCGGCCTTGGGTTCGCGGCCAGTGGGAACATCGGTGACGAGATCGGCGTTTTCGAGCCGTCCCACGGAAGCGCCCCCAAATATGCGGGTATGAACAAGATGAACCCGTGTGCCATGATCAGCACCGGTGTGCTGATGCTTCGTTGGCTGGGCGAGATGCAGATGGCGGACAAGATCCACGCCGGGATTACCGATGTCATTGCACAGGGCAAGGTGCGCACGTACGATCTTGGCGGATCGCACTCAACCACGGAGATGGCCGAGGCGATTCTGGCAGCGGCAAAGGGATAGTCCCGCGGCGGCTGCTCAAATGCGCAAGGGGGCAACATGAAACGCTTGGCGCGCGTTTTGGCGGGCTGCACGACGACGGCGCTCCTGCTTGGCGCCGGGATCCTCAGTCCCACCCCAGCGTTGGCAGCTGGCGGTTGTGGGGACAAGGCGGCCGACACGGGAGACTCTCAGTTTTCCGGAGGCGCGCTGTCCGTTGCGGTCGAGGGGTGGGATCTCATCTGCCGACCGGCTCTGATCCATGAGCGCGAGGGCAATTGGACGTTTTATCTGAGCGGCCGGGATATTCTCCGGTTCACTCGGGGCGAGCTCGTGCTCGGGTCGAAACGGTATCGGGCGAGGAATCTCGAAACCCCGACGCCAACCGCGCTCCTGCTCGACTTCACCTATGAGCCGGTTGCGCTTGGAACGTCGGCTCACCTGGAGCTGTTCTCCGGGGGAGCCGGCTCGGCCACGGTGAGTATTCCTCTGATCGTCGTGCCGGGCCTTGCGGTGGAGCCTGAGAATCGCCAGCCGGCGCTGGTGAGGGCGCAGATCCGCGCTGGGGATGTCCAATACATCCTTCACGGGATCCGCGGTGGGGATCCGGTCAAGAATCGTCACCTGGACGAGTTTCCTTGCACGCCGGAGCTACACGCCGCGCTGCAGGGCATCGAGATCGAGCGGATTCGCAAGGTCATGCCGCGTTATGCCGAAGATGACAGCACGCAATGGGATGGCCGCTACCTTCGGGAGCTCCACTATCGAGGCACGCAATTGCGCCAGTACATCCTGTAT
Source organism: uncultured bacterium (assembly GCA_964612295.1). Taxonomy (GTDB): domain Bacteria; phylum Eisenbacteria; class RBG-16-71-46; order CAIMUX01; family WJJG01; genus CAYQJL01. Next base: position 7,739 of record CAZTDY010000110.1, read on the forward strand.
CTCGAGGAGGGCCGCTCCGAAGCCGCGTACAAGGAGATCGTTCTGGGACTTCCCGGTGTCGAGAAGGCGTTCGTGAACGAAGACAAGTCCAAGACGCGGGGCAAAAAGAAGGGCAAGTAACCACCGGCAGGATCGTCTGGCTGATGGGGCGATGTTATACAGCAATGCCCGCTTGCTCGATGCAGGCGGGCATTCTCTGTCTTACCGCTATACGTGCCCGTCCATCTTTTGCGTGATCTGATCCCTGCTCTGCAGCCCCACAAAACGATCGATCTCATCTCCACCCTTGAAGAAGATCACGGTGGGGACAGCCATCACGCCGAACCGCTTGGCGGTCTCGGGGGCCTTGGCGACATCACAGTGCCCGATGACGGCCTTGCCTTCGTACTCCGTGGCCAACTCGGCCAGGATGGGCTCGAGCTTCTTGCAGGGCTGGCACCAGGTCGCCGAGAAGTCCAGAATCGCCAGCTTGTCGACATCCAGGATTTCAGTCTGCAGATTGTTGTCGGTAATCTCGATCATCTCCATACCTCCTTAACCAGATTCAAGCGAAGGGCCTAGTTTGACGTTTTCGGCGGCGGGCATCAAGCGTGGATCTTGTGCCAACCTGACTCTCAGGGCCCAAAAAGTGCACGCTGAGGCCGCGGATCGCTCCCCGGAAACACCGACAGCGTGGTTCCTCCGCGGCCGCACCATGGCTATACTGCTCATTCGGGGGTAGGTTCCGCGAGGGAGACCTGTGCCCCTCCGAAATCGTGGGGCCACTCGATCAGGGAGGAGAGAATGTCCGCTCAAGCGATTGCCGTGGAACGCTCTACCAGAACCGTCAGTCTGGCCGCAGTGCTGTTTTGTACTCTCCTCTGCATCGGCGCAACGCTCGCCCCCGCCCGGGGGGAGACGGCCGAGATCGACTCCAGCCTGGCCGGCCAACCGGCCTCTCCCTTCCTTATTCCCAGGCTCTTCACCGACGGGTTGGTGGACAGCGACACCCTCTATGACGCGAACGCCGTCACCCTCATCGCTTTCTGGACCACACACTGCGCAGAGTGTACGCAGCGGCTGGAGAGCTGCAATGATCTGGCCGAGTGGGGCGGGCCGGAGGGGCTCGGCTTCGTCGCCGTGAACTGGGACAGCGAGCCCTCATCCAAGGCACGCCTCCTGGCCGAAGGGGCCGCGCCTCTCCTGCTGCATACGCACGATGGCGATGGTTGGGTATCGGGCGCTTTCGGGGCGAGTTCTCACAACTTCAGCCTCTATCTCATCGATCCATCCGGTCTCTTGCAGGTGGCCTACCATGATCTGACACCTACCCAGATCCTCAATCTAAAGGAGGACCTCACGCCCTGGTTGATGGGCGAGGAGGAAGGCGTTTCCGGTGACCAGGGCCCGCCGCCCGCTCACGCAACCGGCGCGAAGTTCTTGCTCGACGAACTCGGCAAACGGGCCCAATCGAAGATCCTGCTCTCCGGCCTGGGGCGCCTGCGTTGGATGAACATCGATACCACGGGCACCGGAGCGGTCGGCGCCAACGGGGAACCATTGGAACCGGGGGCCTCTCTGCGCCACCGCGTGGAGCTGACGCTCTCCTATCAGATCACCCCCGCACTCAAGGCGGGAGGGTTGATTCGAATCAGCAACGAGGGCGACCAGGTGTTGCGCAGCGGGCCGGACTACCTGTCGCACGAAGGAGGGAGCTTCTACCTGCGCCACGACACGCGCGGCCGGCTGCCGCTCCTGGGGCGTGTGCAATCGAGTTTGACCGGGGGGTACTACCGGCTGTCTCTGACGCCCATGACCCTCATGCGCTGGGACCAGACCGACACGCCCATCAGTGGGGGCCAGCGCGCCCAGGGTTGCGGTGTCTGTGGTGGTGATGCGGGGATGGCCGGTTTCATTCGCTCTGAAAGTCTCGAGCAGCTCGGCCCCGATCTCACCTTCGAGGGGGCGCGCTGGGCATTGACCTTGCGGGACCGCATCGATCTTCTGGCGCTCTACGCTCGGACCCAAACCCCCTCGCCGGTCGACGAACAGGACTGCTGGGACCTGGCCCTGGAGGAGAACAACCACTACCTGCAGCAGCTCTACGGTCTGCGCGTGGGCACGCAATTCAGGTTGCCCTGGGGACCGGAGCCGCTGGAGCTGGCCGCGACCGGGGTGCTCGTCGATGAGGATGAGGATCAGCCGAGCTGGGATGCCGTCTGTATGGGCAAACCCTACCAGGACCGGGTCCTGGCGGCGGATCTGATTCTCCCCGCGGCGGGATTCGTGTTCGAGACCGAGGTCGCCACGAGTCACTGGAACCCCAACAAGGATGACAAGACCTGCGGCCAGGATTGCTACCGGGACGGCACCGCGGTTCGCCTGATGCTCACCCATGAGCTGCGAGCGGGGGAATCAAGTCGGCTTCTGGGGCTCCCGGCCGATCAACTGCGGGCGAAGTTGACCTACGCCTTCCTGCAGGTCGGTGGGGGTTTTTATTCGCCGTACAGCGCACTCTCTTACGAATCGAACCTGCGCGGGATGCGCGGCTCGGCCCGCGTGGATTGGGGCCCGGTGGGGGTCGGCGTCTTCTACAAACACCAGGAGACGATTGAGGAGGTGCCGGGTCCATCGTATGCTTCGCCGCAGGATGGGATCAAGACCACGTCGAGCGTCTGGATGGATGCACAGGTCTGGCGCGGGGGCGTCCTCATGGTCGGCGGCGTGCAGGATACACGCAAGCTGTTCACCCCCGGACAACCCTCCGGGCATCTGGGTCCGGCGAAATCGAAGATCTTCATTCTGAGTTTTACCCAGGAGCTTGGCCCCGAGACCTCGATCATGGCCGAAGCCGAGTGGCTCGACGGAGACTGGCTCGAGGGCGTCACCGGGTCCGGTTCGGGAGTTGAACAGTGGCGTTCCTACGAGTCTCGCGTGGTGCGCGTGATGATGGATGTCGAGTTCTA
>CAZTDY010000111.1:0-10403 GCA_964612295.1 uncultured bacterium
CGTCGCGCTGCGCAATCAGCAAGATGGGTTCAGGATAATGTGGCAGGTTACACCCTGCATCAACTGCCGCGCCGCCCCGGCCAGCTGCCGGATCGGGCGGGTAACCGCCCGGGAACTCTGCACAGCTGCAAGGACGGCGACCATAAGCACAGCGACCAGAATCGCCCCGGCCAGCCGCATGCTGCCAAGGATTTCGTGTTGGACGAAGCGCTCGGCTTCGGCGGCCTGGGCAGTTACCAGCTCATAGGCAACGATGACGACCGGCACCAGGTTGTTCCCGTGCCATACGCCATAGCCCCAAAACGAATCCTGACCGCCATATTCCATTCGGCGCACACCGGACCTACCCGCGGCGAGATCCGCCTTCATTGCGAGGAGTGATTCCATATCGGATGTGACCAGGTATTGCCACTCCAGCGCGTCCTGCCACTTCTCACCGTATTCGATGTAGCTCTCCTGGACGACAATCCGCAGTTGCTCCTCCGGCGGATCCCGCTCCAGATCGGGCTGGATGTGCAGCACGGTGGCCGCGCCCTCCCACCCTTCGGGCAGGCGAACCGTCTGGAGCACGCCGTCCAATCTTATGTCGATGGCGGTTATGCCGGCAAAGCTGCCGTTACTCTGGTGAACCGGCCTGGATGCGGTAAAGGAAACCTCGCGGGTCGAGACGTCCGGCAGAATGGTCCAGGAAAGACCTGCGCTCTCGCGGGGCCCGGTGTACCAGGCACGCGTGCGAGGATCATATCCTGCGGGGTAGCCACCGTGCCCAGGGTAGGAACTGTGGAAGCCAACCTCGAGCGCCGTGTAAAGCCAACGGATCAGGGTCGGGTTTGAGTCGCGGAGTTCTCTGTAGGCCGCGGGCATCGTCGCGAGACGCGCCATGTCGTCCCTGACCGCCGCAGGATTGATGTTATCAACGGGGACGTAGACCTGCTCGTCGAACGACACCGGAATCTGAGTCCTTTTCCCAGCGACGATTCTGCAGTGCTCATCGGTGAGCACTAGTTCTCCGAGCGCCGCCATCTGCGTGTCGTAGTCTGCAGAGAAGAACAGCCTTGGGTTGGCCACGGGCTCCTCTGCCAGGCGGCGCTCGACCTCGCTCGCCTGGCGCGTGAGGGCCAGCTCAACGGCTTTCAGATCGCGGGAGACGATACGACCGTAGTCATCAACCAACGTCTTGAGGTGAAACCTGGCTCTTTCGGTCAGTATCTCGCGGCTCTGCTGGGCGAGTTCATTCCCGGTACCGGATAACAGTCGGGTGAGAAGAAGGGCGATGAGGATCGCGGGGATTAGGGACATGGCAAGCAGGAGCAGCATCCTCTTCTGGCGGATTCTCATGATTCTCCCCCCGATCTCAGTCTCCTGGAATCCGTCGGTCGCGCTGATTCTCACGGGTCAGGGGGGGCGTTTCAACCGTTCGGTCAAGAATCGCAGCCGAACGGCGGAGCCATTCATCCTCTCCGTACGCCCCGGTGGCCCGGCTGCTAGGGCGAGCTATATGTGGCCCAGTAGGTAGGTTCTGCAGGAGGGGGGGGAGATCGCATACTACCCCGAAGCACAGGCTAGATCCTCGTTTGTGTCGTCGTCAGCAGAGTCTCTGCCCCACTGCGGGCCTCCATGACATCGAAGTGATAGCCCGTATCCGTGACCGTCAGATCACCGATCACGACAACCGACTCACCCTGACGCGGTAGCCGGCCGTCGTAGGCCCCGGCGTCGAGGCGAACGGGCACTTTCGCCTGGGGGCAGCAGGCCTTCGTGCACCCGGCGTCGGTACTGCAGTCCACCAGAACAAAGGTGTTCCTGTCGGGAAATGACTCCTCCACGCGGCCCTCAACGGCAATCCGCCCTGCGAACAGGTTTGTGTTTGCATCGAAGACGCCGACGCTGATCACTGTCGCACTGACACCATCACCAGTCGTGACCTCCGTCCCGGCAATGGAGCTGTACGCGGCTGGTTCTTCCTGGCCGGCCTCAGCCGCGACGGTTTCGGTTTCCTGCTGGCCACCGGAGCATCCAGCGACAAGGCAGAACGCTGCGATCATCCATACAAATCGTATCATGGTCTCCGTCTCCTATTGGTGCCGATCGCGACAGGCCAGTCCATCCACCGGTGTCGTGATCCTAGTTTGCGCGCAACCCTTCCGCGATTCTGGTGTGGGCGATTCGCAGCAAAGGGACGGTTGTCCCAGCTGCGCCGATAAACAGGGCCAAACCCATGCCCACGGCCATCACGCCGCCATCAACATCGAAGCGAAAAGCGCTCATGGAGAACTTCATGGGAAGCCCATTGACCGCCGAGCCGGCGACACAACCCAGTACGCCGCCGACCAGCCCGAGGAGGAGGCCCTCGAGCAGGAAACCGACAAGCACCGCGCGCCGCCTGTATCCGATCACCAACAAGATCGCCATCTCTCGAATCCGACCCACAACGCTGTTGTACATGGTATTCATGCCGGCCATCAGGCCGCCGAAGGTCAACAGAACCGTCATCATCATCGTGACTGCCTGGAGTGGTTTCAATCGTGCTGCCTCGGCTGCGTAGTAGTCAGACTCGGCCTGCGTCGTGGTGCGAATATCCGTCCGGGTTTCCAGATCGAACAGAAGCTCCTCCAACTGCCCCGCGCTCTCGGCTTGCATGACCAGCGACGAGTAGTCGACCCGTTTGGCCGCCACCCTAAGGTCATCGAGCGGCGCCCAGATTTCCGCCTCATGGATCGTTCCCGGGGCAGACAAGATGCCGGTGATTTCCCAACTCTGCCCTTCGAAGCGCAGGCGGTCGCCGATTGCCAGGCGGCCTTCCGAGAGGCCCAGTCGCGTCGCGACCAGACGGCCCACAGCGATCTCGTATCCGCGGCGGGGGAGGTTGCCCACTTCTACGCTGACGCTTGGATGAACCCGAAACGCGATTGTCTGCACCCCTCGGGTGATGACCGGAACGGCTTGGGCCCCACCTCCTTCGAGCGTCACGAGCGAGTTGATGTAGACTTCGGGGCTGACGAGGTTGCCCCCGTTGGCGGCGGCAATCCCGGGAGCGTTGCCGAGAATGTGGAGGGCCTGAGGATCCAGCGCGCTGAATTCGAGCGCCTCCGCTCCCTTGCTCAGGACCAGCGCGTTGCGCGGATCTCCGGTCGCGGTGGTTGCGCGGATCATGCCGCGGGATAGACCGAGCATGACCACGGAGAGGAAGACCGCCAGGCTGACACCCAAGACCGTCAACACGCTGCGCATCGGGCGTTGCCAAACCGACTTCAGATTGTACTTCCAGGGCAAGCGCATGTTAGTCCACCCCCCTGAGTGCTTCGACAATAGGCCGCCTGGCGCATCCGCGAGCGGGCAGGTAGGCTGCCAGCGCACTCAGGACAGGGCCGATCACCAGTGCGGCGAGCGCGATCCGGCCTGTCAACGTGGGGTACATGGTGAAACCCTCCACGCTGATGGAGACCCCTGCCAGGTCGACGACCGCCCACGCCACCACCACGCCGGTCATGGCCGCAGCAAGGCCGACAAGACCCGTCTCGGTCAGGATCAGTGTCCTGACGACGGCGCTGTCGTAGCCCAGCAGCTTCATCACGGCCGTTTCGCGCAGGCGTTCGCGCACACTCATCGATACGCTGTTGGCAACCGCGGCCAGCAGCATGACCAGAGCGGCATAGGCTACTAGCTGCGCGAAGCCGACGAGTTCTTTGAATCCTGCGATCTGGTCGGAGATGAAGCCGCGCTCGGGTCCGCTCTTGGTCTGGGTGTCAAAATTGGCCGTCATGAGATCGATGACGGCGCTGGTCGATGGAATGAAGGCTGGGTCGTCGACTTCGACCATGAACATCGTGGCCACGCCCACTTCGTCGATGGATCTCTCCAAGTACTCACGATCGACCAGCACGACCTCTTCCAAGCTGTTGCCCGACGCTCCAAAGATTCCCCGCACGGTGAACCCGATGCCGCGCAATTGCGGCAGGGTCACCTGCTGCCCAACCTCCCAACCGTACTTCTCAGCAATGCTCCTCCCGACGATCGCCGACCCGCGCTCCCGGGCAAAGGCCGCATAGTGCTCATCCGGCAAGTCGAGATCGTGAAAGCGGCGCAGTTTGTCAGGTTCGATTCCGTGCACCGCGACAAGATCGATGGTAGTTCCGCAGAAGGAGAGGAGGAAACGCACCGGCATCACCGCGGTGACGTGGGGGAGCTCGGCAATCTGGTCGGCGTAGTGCACCGGTAGCCGGCTGTAAGGGGGGCACGCCTTGTACTTCTCGAATACGATCAGCACGTTGTTTCCACCGGTGGCCTGAATCATGCGCTGCACGCCGTTGTCCAAACTGAGCAGGGCGGCGAAGATGAAGATGCTGACGGACACGGCGATGAAGGTCAGAGCCGATCGCACCTTGGCTCTGAAGATATTGCGCACGATCAGAACGAGGAACTTCATCACGACGGCTCCTCGCTCAGTTCCCCCTTGTCCAGGTGCAGCGTCCGACTACCGAAGTCGGCCACCTGGGGGTCATGGGTCACAAGCAGAACGGTCTTGCCGAAGTCGCGATTGAGCTTCGAGAGGAGCTCCATCACCGACTGGGCACTGTGGCGGTCCAGGTTTCCGGTCGGCTCATCGGCCAAGATCACCTGCGGGTCGGTGGCCAGCGCGCGGGCGATGGCCACGCGCTGCTCTTGTCCACCGGAGAGCTGGCGCGGATAGTGTTCCGCCCGATCGGTGAGATCCACCACGCCCAAGGCGGTCTCGACCAGTTTGCGACGCTGATCTGCCTTGAGGGGGAGGAGCAGTAGCGGCAGCTCCACGTTCTCATAGGCGGTGAGAATCGGCATGAGGTTGAATTGCTGGAAAATGTAGCCAATCGCCCGCGTCCGCCATTCGGCGAGCTCATCCTCGGTGAAATTTGTTATGTCTTCACCGGAGACGACGACCCTACCCTCGCTTGGCTTGTCGATTCCGGCGACAAGGTTGAGCAGGGTGGACTTGCCGCTGCCCGATGGCCCCATCAGGACCACGAACTCCCCGGCAGCCACATTCAGGTCGGCTTTTTCGAGCGGGGTAACATCGCGGCCGCCCTTGCTGAAGGTCTTGGTGACCTGCTCCACGATGATCGTGGGTGACTGCGATCTGTCCAGTTCAGCCATTTTGTGTCCTTCACTTTTCGTCAGAGGGTCTGATCTTGCCCGGAAATGAGAGCTACGGCCTGCCCGTCTTTCAATCCGTCGGGATGAATCACGACCTGGTCACCGGGTTTGATTCCTCCAGCCGCGCGTACGAAGGCCTCGTCCCCTCCCGAAATCTCGACCGTGCGCCAGTGAACGATCCCGTTGGCGTACACAAATACGCCGGTCTGATCGTGGCGGAGCACCATCGCGGTCGCAGGAATCGGGATGCCTTCTACCTCTCCGGAGGGCTCTGCGGGGTCGTGGGGAAGGAAGGCAATCTTGACGCTCAGCTCCGGCCTGAAATCAGGCGGTGGATCGGGGATGGCGAGTTTGGCCTGGACGGTGTTCTTCTGCAGATTGGCCGCGGGCATGACCCGAATCACCCGCGCGGCAACTCCTCTACGCGGGTAGGCGTCGGTCGTGAGCCACGCTTGTTGGCCCACGAAAAGCGCCGCGCTATCGCGCTGATTGACGTCGACCCAGGCTTGAATCTGCGTCGGATCAAAGATGCTCACCAGGGCCGATGAGTGGCGATCGTCCGTGCCTGGTTCCACCCAGCTGCCGGGCTGCGTGAACTGCGCGTAGACCACCCCGTCCACGGGCGCTCTGACGATGCACTGATCGATTTTCCACTGCAGCTCCTCGAGGGCCGCCTCGGCAGCTTGAAACTCTGCTCGAGCCAAGGCAATGTCTTCCTGGCGGGATCCGGATCTCATCTTGGCGAGACGCACCTCTGCCGCAGTCTGCTCCGCGAGGGCCTGCTCGTAGCGGGCCCGCACCTTCTCGTGCGCGAGCTCCGATGTCACTCCCTCCGCGAGCAATTCGGTGCTGCGGCGGTACTCGGCCTCAATCTGCTCGAGTTCCGCTCGGTGACCCTTGAGATCTGCTTCGGCCTCTTCGATCTCCTCGCGGCGAAAGCCGGCTTCGATCAGAGCCAGCCGCCGACGTGTGATCTCTACCTGAGCGGCCTGCACGCGCGCGCTCTGCTCTAGCACGGAGGCGTCGAGCCTGGCGATGACATCGCCCCCCGCAACAACCTGGCCGGGAATCGCCTCGAGGGACGCCACGCGTCCTCCGATCAGGGCCGACACGATGACGGGGCCGGGTGGGATCGCCTCCAAATAGCCGCCTGCAGAGAATCCTCCGGTCGCGGCATCGTTCGTGTCGCCGACGGTGAAGACATCCACCTGGCGCGTTTTGGCGACTCCGCCACTGACGGCACCGGTGATTCGATCCCCAAAGAGCAAGAGCACGACCGCGATGGCGGCAGCCAGCAGCCCAAGACCCGCCCAAGAGGAACGTCGGCGGTGGCGCGGCTTGGGCAGGGGCAGATCTATGCGCAAGTCTTCGATGTTCGCCATGGTAAAGCTATCCTCCCGAGCCGGCGCGATCAGCAGCACATGCCAGGAGACACAGACCGCGTTCAATCATGGTAATCACGCACGTGTCGATGACGCTGTAGTAGACGTTGTTGCCCTCGCGCCGCGACACAACCACCCCTTGGAGCCCGAGCTGCCTAAGCTGGTTCGAGACCGCCTGCGGCAGCATGTCGATCTGCTGTGCCAGATCAGTCACGCAGAGCTCTCCCGCTCTGACGAGGGCGTGCACGAGGCGCAATCGCGTGCTGTTGCCAAGCACCTTGAAGAGGCTCTCCAGTTCCTGGGTCTGCTGAGCGTCCAGGAGCGGTCTTCGGGCCAGGGGCGTCCGCTCTGGGCAGCGTTTCACTTCTCGTGGGTAGTAACGCGTTGCCGCCATCCCTCATTCCTCCTTACATGGATCCTATCGGCTGCAGCACACCATTACACGATATCATGTAATAGTCGCTAGCCAGATTTTAGTTCCTGCGGATGTGGGGGGGGAGATGCCGAATTGAGGCCCCTTGGGGCGCGCACGCGACAAAATTGCGTCATCAAGAACCCGGATGAGCCCCACACCCTCGATGAAGCCCGTAGGGTCAAGAAACTCATCTGAAGGTAGGCTTGCAGATCCCAAGGTCTAAAAAACGTTCGCACTCCGTCCCGTCCGGGGGGGACGGAGTGCGAACTCGTCAGTCTCCTTAAGCCAGTCGGTACAGAGCCTTGATTCCGCCCCAGGTCGACTCGCTTGCAGGGGTCGGCTCGAGGAAGCCATGCCACCCGCGACCCACGGCAGGATCAAGCAGGAACTTGTATTCGCCCGGCTCGAGAACGTTGACGAACACGGTACCAGGACCGGTGCCGTATCCGTCGATACCGAACTGCTGTACATCCCAGAGCATGTTGGCTGTCCACTTGTACTCGTAGTCGCCGGCCGCGGCGAAGTAAACGATGACCTCCCACATGCCGTCTTCATTGATCGTGGCCTGCGGACCGGCGGCCGGATCCCAAACACCGAACTCGGGCGCATCGCCGGCGAGACCCCAGGTGGTACCGGGTGTCAGTGCATCACTCCAGACGATGTTCGTCGACGGGAACCAATCGTCGTCATAGGTATTGGTGTCGAAGGTGAAGTGAATGACCTGGAAGTCCTCGGTCAGCGTGATCGGAACGTTGCTCAGCGGATAGTTGGGATCCCAGTCTTCCTCGGCGATCTTGAACTCCTGCCCGCCGACAGTGACGGTGGACGTGACATCTCGGGAGAAGATGCCGTCCCCGGCGGTCGCATCGCCATCGATGCCATCGTCGTTGAGGACGTTGCCAGTGTCCGCTGCCCAGTCGCTGTAGTATCCACCGCGCGCATACCACTGAGCCGAAGAGGGTGCCGCCAGGACAAGAACCAACCCCAGCATCACACAGAAACAAGTAACCATCTTCATGATGTCAGCCTCCTGAAGGTGCCATGCGGAGACGCGGCGATCTCTCCATGAGAGCCTCGCTCCTCCGAGAGTATCCTCAAATGCGTTCCATGTCCGTTCCCCGGACGATGATTTACTCACACATCATTAGACACCTGAACCGGTAGTGACCGCTGATTCAGTCCGCAGGGTCGATATGCTCGATCTACAGGCAAGACGCTACGAAGTATGGAAGGTCCGCTCATGAGGGAAGCGTACGTCACCCGTAGGGTGCCAAGCCTCAGCCCGCCGGAAGTGAGGGCGCACTAGCCATTTACAGGCATGGCCCGGTCCGCCGTGGGCGGATGCGTCCCGTCGAATACACGCTTGTCCTCATGAATACGCTTCCATTTCAAGTTCTGGTGATGATGCTCGCGGGATGGGTGAGCCGCAACCAGTCGGATGTCCTGCCGCGGCCGTGAGTTCCATCAGGGCATGGCGAACGCCAGGGGTTTTTGCAGATCACAGGCAATCAACTGCAGGTCCGGTGCTTTTCCTGACCATACGAGCACCGGATTGAGTCTATAATCACAATTGTTGCTGAGTGGTGCTGACCCAAATGACAGATAGGAAGTCAAATGAGAAGCAGCCTGATCGCAATCCTCCTAGTCCTCTTGCTCTACACCTCGGCTCAAGCAAGACCGGTAGTAGTGTTGACCGGTTACTGGCCGCCCACAAGCGAGATGATCTATCGCTTCAGCGACGATCCGGATCTTAATCCTGACGGCTGGATCGGCGAGAACTGGGAAGGCTTCGGCTATGACGTCTACGCCTTCTTTCCCGCGTATAACAAGATGACCCGGGAATTCGAAGTGGATTATCAGGCCACCTGGCGCGATTTCTGGATCCGCACCGCAGAGTACCACCCCGAGATCATCATCAGTTTCGGCGCCGGCGCCGGCCCATGGGAAATTGAGGATGACGCTTTCAACTGGGATAACTGGGTGCCCGATGAGGAAGCTCCTTACTATCCGACTCCAAACCCACCGGACAGCACCCTTGGCGCCGACCTGCCCAGGTATTCCACCCTCCCCATGTATGAGATCCGAGACGCCGTCAACGATCAGACGGACGTCTACGCCTGGATCGACTTCAACGGGACCCCCGGCCACTACCTCTGCAATTACATCGCCTATCTCGGGATGTGGTACCAGAGCATGCACGCATCGCCATATGACGAGCACTACTGCAAGGCGGCCGGCTTCATTCACGTCGCCGGTTCCCTGCCGTTGCCTGATGCGACATTGGCCGCAGAAGTGACCCTGCGCACGACGCTGGAGTACTTCGCCTACCTCGCCGACGCGAACGATCCTGTCAGCGCGGATGTTGAGCTTGCCCAGCTGTCAAACTATCCAAACCCATTCAATCCACAAACGACCATCAGCTACCATCAGCCTACCGATTCACCGCTGCAGGTTCAGATATTCAATCCGGCCGGTGAACTCGTCAGGCATCTGAGCGCCGGCAGGACTTCCACCGGCCACCAGTCGGTGATCTGGGACGGCAGGGATACGAGTGGTCAGCCGGTTACTTCGGGCGTGTATTTCTATCGCGTAAACCAGCCCGATTCACCCCGCAGGAAAATGGTGCTGATGCGATAGGGGCCAAGTGGCTGGATTGGCTCGATTCGGACTCAAAGAACGTTCGCAATCCGTCCCGACCGGGGGGGCGGAGTGCGAACTATGAAACCTCTCTGGACAATTGCATCGTCGCCTTCAGCAATAAACCTCACTCAACGCAATAGGTCTACTACGCCCGCGGCGTCGTGGACGGCGTGTCCGTCGGCACAAAACTGATGGTGGTCAACTGAACGCGGGGCTTGAACCAAGCGCGTCTGAATGACTTCCGGCGGCAGTCGTAAGTTGCACCGGGAGAGTAGTCTACTTCACTAGAATGCCCTTGGTTGTCCTGTCAAACTCCCGATTGTCGGTTCTGATCGTGACCGTGAACAGATAGACACCGCTTCCAACCGGTTCTCCCGCATCATTCAGTCCATTCCAGAACACACTATTCCTACCGGAGTGCTTCCTACCAAGTGCAAGCGTTCTGACCTTTTGTCCCATTGCATTGAAAACACGCAAGCTGGCTTCTGCATCCGTTCCAAGTAGGAAAGAGACAGTTGTGCCCGGATGGAACGGATTGGGACAGTTTGGATACATTTGAAGAGCGCCTGACACAAGGTCGCCCTCCAAGTGTCCTGCCGACGCCGGCTGGGGAACCCGGTACTCCCAAATGAACCAGGAGTTCTTGCCGGTCACATACATGACATCGTAATCCCTGGCGGAGCGGATGGCGATGCCGTCTATGATGTCGAGGTCATCCGGCCCGTCGAACGTCTCCTCAATTTCCCCACTATCGGGGTCAATCCTGTACAGGCCTGGGTAAGGGTTGCTGTTGTAGCTGGAGGCCCAAACGGTTCCGTAGAGGTCCATGCCCAGAT
>CAZTDY010000112.1:0-10323 GCA_964612295.1 uncultured bacterium
GCACAGGTCAGACAGGTAGCATGACATGGTGTCCGTTCTGCGGGGGAAAGATCAGTATCTCAGCTGCAAGAACTGCACGAGTTTGGCAAGGGAGTCGAAGCTGCATTCTGTCGGATAGCCATCAGATATCATGACCAGAATCTTGTGCCGCTTGCGGCTCTTGAGTGCATACTTGGCGGCGTGCAGCAGACCAGCGGCGTCGTTGTTGCCACCGTTGGGCTCCAGCCGAGCAATGCGAGTGTCTCCGGGCCTCCCGAGATCGAAGATCGTGTGATCTGTAAATGCGTTTGCGTAAGCATCGATCCCGCGGAGGTGCCGGGCACTCTCCAGGAGCAGAACCCCAAAGGACTTCGCTCTATCGATTCTCTCCTCGAATGCCATTGAGCCCGAGCAGTCGACGACAATCCCCAGAAACAGGTCGGGGGCGGGCCTCGACTCCTGGCCGATCAGGACGGACGGATCGGGAATCACGGCCATGCGGGCGAGCCTCGCCATGTCGGCGCGGTGACCAGCCCGGTGTCCATAGGTATCCTGGTCTGCCTCACCTAGCGTGGCAAGGAAGCGCCTCAGAAGGCGGATCTGACCGTGGACGGAACGACGGATTTCACGGTAGGCCTCGGGAGCGGGGGGGATTCTCGCGATGTTGCTGATGGGGTTGAAGTCGTAGGTGGCCGCGATGTTGATCATGTCGTAATCAGGCATGATGTCATCGTCGGCACTACGTAGGACTGCCTGCCTTGTGCCGCGGATCCGCTCGAGTCTATTGGGGCGAGGCCGCCGGCGAGCCTTTCTCGGTGGTTTGGACTGCCTCGCAGGATCGATTCCGGTTCGCAGCCAGTGGTTGATGCGCCTGCCCGCTTCGGCAGCGCTCTCCTTGAGGATCTCGTTGGTGGAACCGTCGAGCCGGCGGTCCGAATGTCTCAGAGCGTCGCGCTGCCGCTCGATCGCATCCAGGAGATCCTCGACCTGTCCGGCTCCTTTGGCGCCCTCGGATTTGTCCCGGCGGGTTGGCTGCCCTTCGCCCTCACCGCCACCGGAAGCCTGACCCTCACTGCCAGCGTCACCGCTACCCGACGCTGGATCATAGCCGCCCCGCCACCGGCGCTCTCCCTCTTGGGGTCCAACGTCTCATCGCCGATGATCTTGGCAACTTCGCTTGTGAGATCAAAGACCTCCCACATGCCAAGATGACGCAGTCCCTTTGGAACTACCTCCAAAGCCCGCTTGCACTTCTCATCCTCGCCAGCGCCGCTCCTTCCTAGCCCCAGCCTGAGCGAAACCATGAATCGGGTGAGGGTTTTGACATGTGCCAGCCCTAGAGATTTCAGCCAACTGACGGATACAAGAAGTGGGCGGTCGCGATTCTCGCGGGCCCTGGGTTTCCACTCGTCCCAGAGCTTTCGCAGGATGGTTCCCGGTTGATTCTCGAGGTAGCCCTCGCCGAAAAGCTCTGCAAACTGCTCGGGCTTCATTGCGAGAGCAGGCTCGAAGGCCCAACGAAAGTCGTCGGCCTTCAAGAGGGCGTGGAGCATCGTCCGCTGCGTTGTCCAAAACCACTTGCCGTGGCGGACGCGGTGCATTTCATCGATGTAGCGCTGAAGCATGGGGAACTGGTCGAGGATTGGCGCTAGCTCTGTTTCTAGTCTCTGGATGTAACGATCGGCGTCACGCTTTTCAGCTTCAGTGGGGGGAAGCATGTCCCCCACGGTCCGCCGTACCATCTGATCGGCGACAGCCTGTCCGGTGCCAAAACTAGAGTGTCCAAAGAGGATCTTCTCGATCCCCCCTTTCCAGCCGCGAAGGGCCTCGACCTCATCGGCCAGACGACGCTTGGCCCGGACCAGATCCGGGGTCAGCTTGCCGGAAGGGTGGCGCTGGGCAATCTCGGCGAATGTCCGTTCCAAGATCTCTGGGTACGAGATCCACTCAGTGGGATGTGAGACGATATCGTAGCCCCATTCATACTGGAGAACCTTACCGCAGCCCCCCTCTTCCAAGGCTCGTGCGGCCTCCTGTACGCTGCCAAAGCCAAAGAGGCATGCAAATACCTCGATTTTCAGGCGACGCGTTTGCCCCTTGAACATCCAGGAAACCAGGGCATCCAAGCACTCGCCCCACTCTGCTTCCATGCTGCGCAGTTGCCGCTCGAGGTGTTCGTCCTCGATGAGATTGAGAAGTCCCTTCAGTCTCTGGCGCTTCGCCTTCCTGAAGACGTCTGGGTAGTCAGGATCCCTGAAGTGACACAGGTGATGACCGAGTTCATGGAGAATCAGTGCTTTTAGCAGCGTGGGGCCATTTGGGTCCTGAAGCACGAGAGGATTCACGTGGATCACAGCCGGCATCCCCAAGTCGGGTGGATGGGTGAATCCGAATGCCTTGTCTGTCATAAGGATATTGGCCGGTCCGTCCAGAATCTCCCAACCCCGCTTCACACCCCAGACGATCACTTCTTCGAGGACTGCGGCAAACTCTGGCGAGTCAACGGCGAGATTGCCGTCTCGTAGGGATGCCGGGGACGATTGAGCCTCTGGCGCGTCCATTGGCTACAGCTTCTTGCTGAAGTTGCGAAGCTTCATATCCACAATCTGCCAGACCATGCCCGCCTCGGTGGATTCGTCGTCGACGGTCCCTGCAAAGCGGCCACAATAGCTGGTCTCGAACGCCTCCCTCAGAGCGGCCATTGGCCTCAGGTCGTCAGCGAAGTACGGGTGACTCAAGAGGACGCAGGCCTCCTGCGTGGCGCGCATGGAGAGGTCGAGTCCCAATGCTTCGTCCCCGCGAACGGCATCGGCCACGTGGACGACCGCATGAACCATCACCTCCGAGAGCGAGGGAAAGCGCTTGCGCAGGATCTTCTCTTCTTCTTCAGGTGGGGGGTAGGTGAGTTTTATCGTGGCGAAACGGTCCATCTGGGCTGGATCCACCGCGCTTGCTCCCGCGAACTGCGGCCCATTGTTGATGGCGGCGACGAACTGCACATTCTCTGGGATGTCCAGGAGTTCGTTCGTACTGGGGTCAAAGACCTTCCGTGTGCTGTCCAGGGCAGGCATCAGCCCGTTGCGGGCCATGGGCCGGCAGCGGTTGAACTCATCGAGGAAGATCAGGTAGCGGTGCTTGCGGTGTCGGATGGCTTCTTTCAGAGCCTTGCAGAAGTTGGTTGGGAGGAAGACCGTCTCGGCCACACCGGTTTCGGAGGCGCGGACCTGAAGGGTGGCAATGAAGTCGGTGGCCTCGAAGACGCTCGCGCAGTTGAAGTACACATAGGTCATGCCCAGGGCGTCCGCAATCGCGCGGCTGAGGACCGTCTTGCCCGAGCCTTGCGGACCATCTAGCAGGATGGAAAAGCCCGCTTCGAGCAGGATCTGCAGTCTGCGGCCAATGCTCTTGTCAACGTAGATGTCCGGGTCGAGTTCGAAATCGATCGGTCCGAGATACTCAACCTCGATGACCCCGCGAGCGTCGCTCTTGGGCCTGGTGATGCGGGTCACCTTCGCACGAGAAGGGTTGCCCGCCTGGATGGTGGGGTCGGCACACAGCAGGATCTTGGTGATCCTGACTCCGTTGATATGCGTTGCGCGGAATGGAAACTGTTCCCGGCGCTGTCCATCGTTACGCCAGAACACGGTTTCGACGACATCGCCGGGCTGCAGGAGTGCCTCACGGGGTTCGCTCATGATCACCTCGTCGTGAACTGTCTTTGAGTGTCTCGGCGGTGCCAGCACACCGCTGCAATGAGGCTATCGGCTGGCGGTCAGACTGTCAATCGGGGGCTACCCCGAGGATCCTCGGCTTCAGCAACACCCGCCCGGGATGATCCAACGGACGTGTGCGCCTTCAGCGCCGGGATAGATTCCTCGGTGCTCCCTTCATCCTCCGGTCTGAATCGATCGAGGTCGGCCCACCAATCCGAGTGGACTGGGGATATGACCAGAGCGATGCAGAGCCCTCTCGAGCAGATACATGCGGCATCTGAAGCCGGCGCGCAACCTCGGCCACGAATGGACGGGGCACTATCATGATCTAAAAGGGCCAATCGGCAATGCGGCTATCGTCGACAAAGAGGGTCGTGGTAGACACTCACGAACTAATCCCGTTTGTCACGATGGGCACGACTGCCCGGGCGGTTGCCATGATTCGGGAACTCACTGCTCCCAGGGTCTGATCCGCGAACGGACCACCCATACGGCGGATAGTGGACGGTTTGTGGCCGTCACTCGCGGCGACGGTGAGTGCCCCTCATGGCAAACTGATTGCGAGAGTCACCCTGGCAACACCGTGCCTGCCGGGGAGATCATCTGGATTGACCGGCGGATCCTCCCCATTCGCCAAGGAGGCGCTTCGCCGGTTCAGTAGCATCTGCCCCTTGCGGAGCTATTGCTCGAGGGCCCACTCCGAAGAGCAAACCACGCGACCCGGCACGGTGGCCTCCACCACCGTGAAACCGTTTGGTTCTGAGTCAATGGTCATAGCTTTGCTCCTCGGACTTGTGGTTTTCACGACTTCGTGCCCATCCTCGAATACACGGGTGAGGATAAGATTAGTCACATACGAACGTATCTCGGAGCAGGTTTCGTGCCGGGAATCCGGTGTCGGGTGTGACCAATGTGTCACTGGTGCTGATCAAGACTACTAGGAGGATGGGAGTTCGGGGCTTTCAACGAGGAACGACCGCCCACACTGAGGGCAGGCCGCCCCGGGCAGCGCATCCAGACTGTCGAAGGTCGCCAGAGCGCTACAGCCGGCGCATCTGCACACCAGAGTGCGCCCTGCCGCTCTCGGCGGCGCGGAGGATGAGTCCAGAGCCCGGCGCGCCATAGGTTCCTTGGCCTCAATGTCTTCGAACTGATGGGCCTTGGCCACTGCTGCTATCTCGCCCAGCGATTCAACGGCCTTCTC
Source organism: uncultured bacterium (assembly GCA_964612295.1). Classification (GTDB taxonomy): domain Bacteria; phylum Eisenbacteria; class RBG-16-71-46; order CAIMUX01; family WJJG01; genus CAYQJL01. The sequence continues at coordinate 4,897 of CAZTDY010000112.1, forward strand.
CGGAGTTATCCACTCACCGGGCATCTCGAGCGCGAGCTTGAGATAGGCCAGAAACTCGCCCGGGATTGCACCACGGGACATGATGTGAAGCATGAACTGAGCAAGCGCCTCGTACGGAAGCACGACCTCTCCGAGGACATGGCCACCGCCGTCGAAGATGTGCTCGCCAGATATGTGGAGCCCATAACCGTGGCCCCGATCGTAGATGTAGTAGGGACTTCTGCCATAGCTCATGTTGGTCTCCGCTCTCAAACGTCCGATGAGTCAGGTTTCGGTGTCAGCTCTTCGCAAAGGACCTTCGAATCGAAGTCTCTGCTGATGAATGGTCCGCTTGATAGCGGTGCCGGTGAATCTCCAACACCCCCGCACTAGGTGCGCTGTCTTCTCAGTTCCTCGAGAATCATTCGGCAATGGCTGGGGTCAACCGGAAGGGAGCGTAGGCGGCTCTCGACCTCGCCCTGCTTGGCAAACTGCGTCAGCCCTGAGGCCACCGCCCAGTAGATATCCTGCCGATCATCTGAAGACGGCTTGTCAATCTGAGACAACAGAAGACCGAGCCAGCGCCAGAACGTCTCTTCACCCGAACGGATGTCTAGTAACTCCGATATCGAAAAGGCCAGACTGCGGTATTGCTCCTTCTGCAGGAGCTGTTCAAGATACGTTCCCTGAACCCTGAGCACGCTGGCATCGAATTCCTCCGCTGTGAGAGTTGGAGATGGTCGGCGGGCCGCGATCAAGGGTTCCAACCCTGTGTCAGTCAAGCGTCTTGCGTGCTCTGCGATCCACTCCACCTCACGGGCCATGAACATGGGCTCTTCGTGTAGGGCGAAATCCGCTTCGGTGAAAAAGCGTACGGTCAACCGGGTAGCAGGCCGCATGAGTTCTTCGGCAAGCGAATCTGAGATACGGTCATCGATCCAACTCCAGAACATCGACTCGTTTGTGGCGGTCCACAAGAACAGCGAACTAGGGTGACCTCGCTCGTGAGTGATCCACACTGACACTGCGTCGGTTCCGTGCAACTTGACAAGCGGGGATGAATCATCCTTGCCGTCCTGGAAGTGAAAGGCCCTCCCAACGGACTGCCATTCAATGATCCTCTCATCTGCAGTCGCGACCGCAGACTGCACAATGACTTCGGCTTTGGCATTGGCCAGATCTTCAGCCAGCTGGCAGGCTGGTTCACTGGGATTGGGGGCCCCAGGTCGAAGCGTGCGAACGAGCCAATGCTGTTCGAGAGTCGATTCCAACCGGATTCTGTATACAGTGTATCGAAAGTGCGGGACGCCCATGGCGCCGAGAATACGGATGTGAGTGGCCCGCAGCAACTAGGTAATCCCCCCCCCGCGGCCCGCCGAGTTGTGATCAGAACCTGATGCCAGCATCTCCTGAGGCGTTTGGCCGTCAGCACCATCGTGCAGTCCGTCCGGGAGTACCGATTCGAACACTATGAGGGAAGCCGGTGACAGATTGATCACGGGCAACCCGTTGGCCCGATTCCTGCAATTGGAGGAGCAGTTGGGACAAGATGCTCCCAGGGATGGGTTGTAGGACAGGTCCGGTTGCGGCTGTCCACCGGACAATCTGCATTGGAACAAGTTGTGAGAGACGACTACTGGAAAAGGTACTTCAGCCGGGAGCACTGCCGACGGATCGGCCGGCGCATCGACCTGTCCGAGGCCGGAAACGGCAAGGGCAAAGTCGAGGGCGCCGACGAGTACGAGCCGTGGGAACCTGGTCCAAGTGCAGGGATGGTCGTGGTGCACAACAAGTCCGTCCGCCGGTGGGCGATTGGCGCTGTGGCGGTCCTGTTCGGGATTGCCGTGGTTTTCTCGATTGTCGATAGGGTTGCCGCCAATTCCTCCCCGAGGATTGATCTGTCCTTCGGACCACTCCCGGTTTTCGATCGTGGGTGCGAGCAGCTGGGATTGTGCCGAGACTCGCTGATCGTACTGGTGGGTGCACCGGAATCGGCCCTGATCGGAATCGAGTATGCCGCTGATGGCGGGGTCAATGAACTCTGCTATATCGACCCGACAGAATACGGAGTCAAGCAAGGCCTGTACCTGATCTACATCGGTGATGTGTGGGAGAATCAGCCCTTCCCATCGTCGGGAGGTGTGATCCGCGCCAAGATCTATGCGCTCACCGGAATCAGGCTATAAACGTGAGCCACTTGGCTTCCGACTCCACTCGCGAGGGAACGGCATGTCGCTGATCCCTCTGAGGGGGAGGGTAAGATGAAACAGATGCCTTGGGTTTGCATAGCCGTCTTGACCTTTTGCGCCGCAGCGGTCGCCTACGCCTACACCGCTAGCGAGGAAGACTTCGTGTGTCCAGTCGACGGAACCGAGTTCAAAGCCTGGGTCACGAACTCCGGATACCAGTCTGGCCAGCGATTGGATCTCAAGCCGCTGGGAGCACTGGTAGCGCCTTGGGACATCCCCGTCTGCCCGAGCTGTCACTGCCCGGTGGTGCAGCTGACGTTTGAAGGTCTTGAGCTGGACGATCTTCGGCGGGTCATCCTCAGTGATGCCTTTCAAGGCAGCGTTGAAGGAAACAGCCCATACTACTTGATTGGAAGGTACCTCGAGCTTACCGGTGAGGGGCCGGAGGCCAAGGCCTGGTGCTTTCTCCAGGCGTCCTGGCAAGTCGAGGATCAGCCCGAACGCTACCGACACTGCCTGATGCGGGTGCAGCAGTACCTGGCCCAGGCGATCGCCGATGGCCCTGAGCCAGCCGATCACGACCCATCATCGGAAGGAGACAGGGCGACCTTGCGGTTTCTGGACGCAGAGATCCTCCGCCTGCTGGGGAGGTATGAGGAGGCCAAGAGCCGTTTCGTTACACTTCGAGAATCGCTGCCAGCGATTGAGCCCGGCTTCGGCCCGTTGATCGATTTCGAACTTGAGCTGATTGCGTCAAAGGACGCAAGTCCCCATGAATGCCCCTAGGTTGTGTGGTCGTTTGGCGGTATCATAGTGGCTCGTCGGGTGACGCGCGCGTGACACATGCAGGAAGGACCCGTGCAGCGTAACGAGTTCAGAATCGTCAGTATTGAACAGACCTTCGAAGATGGGACGCACCTCGTCGAGACCCTTCGTTTCCCCGAAATCTCACGTTTCGGCGCCAACCTTGCCCAACTCAGAGAATCGATGCAGGATCTGGCGAGGGAGGCGTTGGGGAAAGGTCCCTTTGCCTTCAGTCATTCCCGAAGGGTCTCCGGCTCGCCTGCCATGGGGAAGGTCACCGTCAGGGTCGAGCCGCCGGCACGCACGACCGCCTGGCACGACCCCGTGCAACTCGCCTTTGACGTCGTCACCTGGACCCAAAGGGAAGGCGCCTCGATTGCGCACATCCCCGCTCTAAAAATCGAGGTGGTTGCGCGTACGCCGGAGAAGCTGCAGCAGATGGTTCCGGAACACATCCGCTTTGCCCTCATGCGGACGGGGAGCACCAACAACCTGAGTGCGCTGGTTGATCTGGCGAGAAAGCAGGAGACCGCGATTCACCAACTGAGCGTCCCGCTCGAACCGCCCGACCTCCAGAAGGCCTATCATGAGGCAAGCCTGTCTGCGAAGGAACCGGTGCTCAATGCCGTCGGCGAGGAATTGATCCCCAAGGACATCCCAGAAGTGTACGAGCGCGATGAGCTTGCCCGCCTCGTTGCGGAGCGTCTCACTGGAGATGTCCCGAGCAGTGTCCTGCTGGTTGGAGAATCGGGGGTAGGGAAGACCGCGGTCATCTATCAGACCGTGCGGATTCTTGCTGCGTCCTCCGAGAACCAGCCGCCCATCTGGGAAGTGGATGGGGTTCGTCTCGTCGCGGGCCTGACCGGGGCCGGGCAGTGGCAGGAGCGATGCATCGAACTGATTCTGGAGGCCGTCACCGCCAAAGCCGCGCTCTGTCTAGGGAACTTGATGGAACTGATGGAGACGGGCAAGACCAGCGTGAGTGCCCAGGGCGTCGCGGGTCTTCTGAGACCGAAGCTGGCGAGTGGCAACCCGTTGGGCATCGCTGAGTGCACGCCGGATCAGATTCCCCTGATCGAACGAGAGGATCCCCAACTCCTCGCCGCCTTCCATCGCATCGAGGTGCCCGAACCCACGGAGGCCGAGCTGGAGAGTATCCTCCTCGCGCAGTCGGTGGCCTGGGGTGCCGAGCTGGACGTCGACGTGCAGCCCCAAGCGCTCGCTGAGCTGATTCGGCTTCACGCCCGGTATGCACACTACTCTGCCGCGCCGGGACGACATCTTCGATTCTTGCGCTCTACCCTCAACACGAAGGAACGTGGGGGAGAGGTCAATGCTCAGGACGTCACCGAGTCCTTCTCCCGGGAGTCAGGCCTTCCAGCGTTCTTGATTGAGCCGAGCGAACCTCTCGACCTGAAGGCAACGCGGGATTGGTTTTCCAGTCGCATCCGGGGCCAGGGTGAGGCGATCGATCTGGTGATCGACCTCCTGGCCAGAACGAAGGCCCGCCGGCACAAGCACGGCGGGCCTTCACTGAATCGAGGAGGGAAGTTGCTATGTGGAGACTGCTTACGTTCCTGATGCTGTTAGTCGCCTGCGCACCCGGCGCCCAGGGCCAAGGGCGTATGTTGGCAGAGACGATAGGCTGTAGCGATTGCCCGCCGATTCACTATGATCTATGGTTGAGGGCGAGAGTGATCGAGGAAATCTCATTCCATGTTAGTGATCCACGCGAAGCAACTGGATGGAGTGAGCAGCTCGCGGTGCTGATTGAGATGGGCAATGAAGTATGGAGAGAGATCAGAGATCAGCAGCGCGAGCTTGATTGGTACATTGGAACGATCGAGCCACACGGTAGTACGGATGGTGAGTTTGTATGGGCAGCAGATCAGAGGCTCTGTTTTGTACTCAGTGATAGCAGCCGCGTTTGCTCCGAAGCTCTCATTGTTACCAGCGGGGATGCAAGACTCCTGGGGCCGATCCGCTACCTCAACTTCGGACTGGCTGCAACCTTTGACGAGATCACTGTACTATTTCCGGGAAGATCAACGTGCCCAATCTATGCTGGATTTCCAAAGGGCAGATGGGATTTCTCGGATGTCGATAGCTTGGTTGTAGAGCGGAAGAGTCGTAGCGTTGGAAACACCAGCGAAACTGATTCTTCAGCAGCGAAGGAGGAAGGACCATGAAACGGCCGTTGGTTTCAATCCTGTTGCTGCTCGCTTGTTTGCAGTTCATTCTTTGGGCGGCTCCCCCCGTGGCTTCGGCCTACGAGGGCGATCCCGATTGGTCTGACTGCGAACTGTGCGAGCGGTATCAAGTTCCTTGGGCGTGTTGGGGATGTGTCATGCAGATGTGGTGGGACCAAGGATGGGACTGCTTCCCGGGCGACCCTAATTGCTGCTAAATAGCTTTGCACGATTTTAAATAGTTTGTATCAGTTTATCGAATTTGC
>CAZTDY010000113.1:0-9995 GCA_964612295.1 uncultured bacterium
GCGGCAGGACAGAATCATAGAAGAGGGGGGCAGATCGAATCTCCGAGCCACAACCCATTCCTTACAGAGCTTCGACTGGACGACGATGCTTCCCTGACGACCGGCCACATTCAGGGGAAGAGCCGGCTCAAGCCCCTCTTCAAGAAGTACAACCCTGAACACGTCTACCGCGTGGAGTTCGAAGGATCGGGGCGGCCCCTCCCCTTCTACTACTACTGGCATGACGACTACTATGGCAGGAGCATGGGGTCCTTCACCGTGAGGATCTATGAGTATGTCGAGTAGGATCTTCGCCTGTCTGTTCGCGGTTGCGCTTTCGGGCGCTCCGGCTTTCTCCCAGGAGACGGCCAAGGAGTGGCACGAAAAGGGAAAGACCCTCTACAATCAAGAACGATACCATGCCGCCATCGACGCTTTCACCAGAGCGGTCGAATTGGACCCCGGGAAGGCCCACTCCTACAACTGGAGGGGATTCTCCCACTTCCTACTCGAGAGCAATCACGAGGCGCTCGCAGATTTCGATCGCGCCCTCGCGCTGAAGACCGATTTCGTCAACATGCACTACAATCGGGGACGCGTGCGATTGAGGTTGGAGGACTATGAAGGTGCGGTCTCGGATTTCAGCGCGGGGATCCAGGTGTCCGCGGAATATCGGAAAGGCGCCCAGTACTACTGGAGGGCCAGATCCCGCTCGATGATCGAGGCATCGACCGAGACGATCCAGGATTTCACGCGCGCGCTCGAGCACGGATTTGAGTATCGATACGAGGTCTATGTGCGGCGCGGGTTGGCGAATCGTGCGCTCGAGAGAAACAGGGAGGCCTTTCAGGATTTCGCGATCGCTGCCCAGATCGACACCGGCAATCCTGAGGCCTTTGTCAATCGAGGTGAACTGGCCTATGTCATGAAACGCTACGGCCAGGCGGAGCATGATCTGTCCCGCGCCCTGAAGATTGATCCCACTGAATCGACTGCCTGTCTCTACATGGGCCTGATCGACCTGATCATGGGACGATACGACGCGGCGACAGAGCGATTCACCGTGGCGATGTCGACCGACAGCGACCGGATGATCGCCCTTCACAACCTGGCGACGGTCTGCCTCCTGACCAACCGGCCCGGAAAGGCCGACAAGCTGCTGAGCGCTTCATGGGAAGAGTTTGACACGCAAACGACGAACTACGTCTACGCCGTGGTCTCGCGATACTTCGGGCTGCTGAAGCTGGGCGAAGAAGCCAAGGGGCGCAATTTGCTCGAAGAAGCGTACCGGGAGGCGGCCCCTCCCGGCTGGGCCTATCCGCTGTTTCGCTATCTGAACGGGGATTGGACGGAGGCGGATCTGTTCGACGCCTTCGATGAAGATCCGCCGGGACTGACGATGTGTCGTGCGGTGATCGGGCTGGAAGAACTCTACGCGGGCCGCCCCGCGGATGCCATGCCTCACCTGCGCTGGGTCGCCCATGAGGGATCCGCTGCGCCATTCAGCACGCAGGCGCTCCTTGAGTACCGCAATCGGGTGGCAGAGAATGCGGAGCTGACGGATGTGATTCCGGCCGCTGTCTATTTCGATCCGGATCCGGTCACTGCTGGCGGGTGGGGCCGTATTGTGGCCGAGTACATCCCCTTCCCCGGCAATGTGGTGGTCGAAGAGACCTGGACGATTCGTTCGCCCGGCCTTACATCTCCTCCGCTCAGAAAGACTCATGTCGTCGACCTGGAGAATCACCGGCAGCTGATCGACTTTCGAGTCCCTGTGAAGATCGAACCAGGACCCTACGAGCTCTGCCTGACGGTAGCCTTCGGCGAAGAGAAGCGCCGACTGTTCACGGTGTTCGAAATCAAGCCGCCGAGGTGATCACTGCAGTCTCTAGGAATGCGCAGGAGCCAGCGTGAAGCCATGCCCGGACCGGAAGGCGAAGCTGGGCTTGGGCAGATCCACACGTAACGCACTGGATGACTCCGGTGCTAGATCGGGAGGCCTGGACGACGCAGGCATCGTGAGGTGGAAGCATTGGCCGAGGACAACGCTGCCCAGCGGCATCGCACCCGAGTCCTCTGCGAGTTTGTCCGATGACGGCGAGTTCATTGACTCATCTCTCCTATCACTGCTTCGCCAGGATCATCTTGCGCGTCTCGCAGCATTCATCGGTCTTGCGTCGGTAGAAGTAGACGCCCCTGGGCGCCGACTGACCGTGCGCATCCCGGCCATCCCACTCACGGACCCAATGGCCCTTCGCCCTCCGCTCTATTCGTCTTCGAAAGTGAATCCAACCGCCGAATCTGCCGTCTTGGGTGCGATGTCGTATGACACGGGAGACCCCTCGCCACCGAGGCCCAGGACCATAATGAAGACCTCATGTTCGGATGCTTGAGCATTGGAGGGCAGCTCATAGCCCCACTTGACGGCGCCCCTTTGGCTGCCATCGATCACACCTTTTGGCCCAGTAACCAGCCGGTGGCTCTCGATGATCTCATCCTGCCTCGTGATGATGATCTGAACTCGATTGGTGCATTCGGTGACTAGGTCTACGTCCAAGATACTCCCCGGCGAAGGGGCTCCCACGAATTGTCTGCTCGTGCTCGGCTCAATGGAGTCTTTGCCGAACGCCGGCGTGGTCAAGATCAGCACGAGAAGTGTCGCTACCCAGATTGTCCTTGCCATGTCTGTCACTTCCTTTCTCTGTTCCAGGCCGCTTCTACTAAGACAAATCCCTGAGGGGCAGAAAAGCGAACGCCTGAAATGTCCCTTTTGTCACCACATCAGACATGGCGCCCTATCCAGGAAGGCAGACTTCCACACCGAACCGCCTAATCAGGGGACAGGCATGGGTGTCCGCGGCTCCTTCGTCACCGGGCTTCGGGTTCTTCCTTCCAGGTTGTGATGATTGACACTGCAAAGAAGACACAGAAGATCAGATTGATGAATCCTCCCAGAATCACCGCCCCAGCTGGCGCCGGAAAGAATGACGGCCCGACCAGGAGACCGAGAAGCATGAGCAGGCCTGGATTCGCTAATACCGTCCAACGTGGGTAACGACTTCGGCCGATGAGAACAAGGACGGCGAGAATCGGACTCGCAAGATAACCAGGCACAGCTGAGGCCTGGTAGACTGTTGCCAGGTAGGACTCAACTGCGTCGGTGAATGGACTGAGCTCGGCGACGTTTGCTAGTCCGTACTTGAGAGAGAGTATTCGGATGACCCACAGAACATGGTATGCGCCTCCCGACACGATCATGAGGGCGAGGCCAATCAGCACCATCTTCGCTGCAAGTCGCCCAGCCTGAACCGTGTTGAGGTAGACGTGCCAGAAACCTGCAAGGTACAGCACAGCGCCTACCGGACCGAGCAAACCACCAGCAAAAACCCGTTCCAGGGAAGCCTCTTCCGCCACTCGGCCAACACCAATCCAGAAGTCTGTTGCGCTACCCAAGTGTCCGTAGAGCAGCATATCCCCCACGAAAAGGATGATCGCGCCAACGAAGCCACCGATTCCTGCCGTACGTCTGCTCAGGATTCTCTCCCTCTCCGGCGCCCAACGCCCTGCGAACGAGTTGCGAGTGCGAAATGAGGCCCCACCAGCCTACCCCAACACCTCCACCCGTACGAGATTCGTCTCGCCCTTGAGGCATCCGGCGCTGACGGCGATCGCCGGGCAGCTGGGACGGTAGGGGGAAATAAGCCGCGCAACCGTTCTGCTTGACGCTTCCGTGAGTCCCCCTCTAGAATGACCGGGTGGTCATTTTGGAGGGAAAGCACCGTGACCGGATCCATCATCTACCAAAAACTGCCCCCTGAGAAACAGGACAAGGTGTTCGGAGCAGCGGCGTCGGAGTTCGCCCGGAAAGGGTTTGAGGCGGCCTCCATGAACGCCGTGGTGGCCGAGGCCGGCATCAGCAAGGGAAGCCTGTTCCAGTATTTCAGCAGCAAGCTGAAGCTCTTCGACGCCGTGGTCTCCTTTGCCACCCGGACGGCGAAGAGTCGCCTGCGCCAAGCCCGCGACGAATCCCGGGGGGCTCCCCTCCGGAGGCGCCTGGGCGCCACTCTTCGCGCCGGTTTCCTCTTCATCGAGGAACACCCCCACCTTGCCCGCGTCTACTTCCGACTACTGCACTCCGGAGAAGCGCCCTTTGGGACGGCCCGCATCAGGACGCTTCACCGGCAGAGTATCGACTTCCTGTCACAGCTTCTCGAAGACGCGCGGGCCTGCGGAGAGCTGCGCCCGCAGACCGACATCGCGCGAACAGCCTTCCTGATCAACTCCCTGATGCAGCATCTGCTGCACGCCTACTACACCCAACACCTCGATTCGGAGCTCGGCCTCTACAGGGGTGAAGAAGAAGACCTGGACACCTGGATAGATGCCACGCTCGATCTGGTCACCCGCGGTGTGTTGCAGTCGAAGCCGGACAAGGCGTAGAGCTGCACACTCATGGAGCGACCACTACTCTTGGAGGCGAGACGATGAACTGTTCCCGGCCAATGGCCATCCTGACTCTCTTGCTGGCAGCGATTTTGAGTGGGTGTACGTCGACTGAGCAAACCCCAGCCGACCAGGGCCCCATCCGTTTCGGCACCTTGCCGGTCCTGCAGGCTCTCGAGCTCTATGTCGCCGAGAGTCAGGAGTTCTTCCAGGAGGCCGGCGTGCAGGTCGAACTCATCGACTTCAGCGGCGCGGCCGAGAAGGACATCGCGCTGGCCGCGGGACAGCTCGACGGCTACTTCGGCGATCTCTTCACCCCGGTGGCGCAACGGGCCAACGGCATCGACTTGACCATCGTGGCTACAAACTACACGACCCGGGCCGACCGGCGGATGTTCGGGGTTCTTGCCGGACCCCAGAGCGACGTTCAATCCCTGCGGGACCTGGCGGAAATCCCGGTGGCGATCTCCTCGAATTCGGTGATTCACTATGTGACCGAGGAGCTGTTCAGGTTGGAGGGAGGAGACGTCACCCAGCTTGCGACCATCGAGAGCAAGAATATTGGCCTGCGCATGCAGATGCTGATGAGTGGACAGGTCGAGGCGGCCACGCTGCCCGAACCCCTGTTGACCGCCGCTCAAGCGGGCGGCGCGCGACTGCTGGCCGATGATCACGCCTTGCCCATGAGCCAAACCGTGCTTGCGTTCCACTCGGAGGTCCTGAAGCGGAATCCACAGGCGGTGCGGCAGTTCCTGTCTGCGGTCGACCGGGCCGGGCAGTGGATTGAGGCCAATCCCGACTCGGCCCGAAGCATCATGGTGTCACGTGTTCGCCTTCCCGAACCGCTGCGCGCGTCACACCCGATTCCCAAGTTCCCGGCCTTGGAGGTCCCGGCTGAGGCTCATGTGCTTGCTGCAGCCGATTGGTTGCGATTGAAGAAGGCGATTCCGGAGCCGAGCTCCCTCGAGACCGCAGTGGATGGGAGCTTCATCCCGCAATGAGCACCGGATTGATCGAGGTCAAAGGCCTCGCGGTCAACTACGCGGCGAAGGGTGATCCGATCGCCGCGCTGCGCGGGTTCGACCTGAATCTCGCAGCCGGCGATACCCTCGCTCTGGTGGGACCCACCGGTTGCGGTAAGTCCACGCTGCTCCTGTCGCTCGCGGGTCTGCTCACACCGGCATCCGGCCAGATCCGGTTCGCCGGCGATTTGCTGCACCGACCACATCGCAGAATTGCCCTGGTGCTGCAGGAGTACGGTCTCTTCCCGTGGAAAACCGTTCGGGAGAATGCGGAGCTGGGGCTGAAGATCCGTCGCGAGTTCATCGATAGGAAACGAACCGACGTCCTCATGGAAGAGCTGGGACTCTCTCACCGCCAGGACTTCTATCCCCCGCAGCTCTCCGGCGGTCAAAAACAGCGGGTGGCGTTGGCGCGAGCCTTGCTCTGTGAGCCGGAACTCTTGCTCCTGGACGAACCTTTTGCCGCCGTTGATACGCTGACCCGGGAGAGACTCGAAGACCTGCTCGTCTCGTCTTGGAGAATTCGCAAGTTCGCCATGATCGTCGTGACGCACAATATCCAGGAAGCTGTTCGTTTGGGGCGACAAATCGCGGTCATGCGAGGAGCCCCAGGGCACCTGTCACACCTCCTTCCCAATCCCGACGCGTTGAGTGTGCGGCAGAGGGAGACCGACACCTTCGTACAGATGGGCCGCCGGGTGCGCACGGCACTGGAGGACAGGTCGTGAACCGGTGCGTTGAGTACGGGGCGGCGGTGCTCGTCCTCCTGCTGGGATGGCAGATTGCGGCGGTTCTGACCGGCCCGATGATTGTGGCCCCACCGGCCGCAGTTGTCAGCCTTCTGACGCGCGAGCTGCAAAGCCTGCAATTCTGGGGACATCTTCAGGCCTCCCTTTGGCGGGTGCTCGCTGCGCTGATTCTCTCCTTCCTCAGCGCGGTTCCGCTCGGACTCTGGCTTGGTTCGCATCCTCGCGCCGACCGGTGGGCGCGGCCGTTGATCTACTTGAGTTATCCGGTACCGAAAATTGTGTTGCTGCCCCTGATGCTGCTCACCTTCGGCATTGGCGATACCGGCAAGGTGGCCGTGATCGCGCTGATCCTCTTCTTCCAACTTCTCATCACCGCCCGCGATGCCGCCCGTGAGGTGGATCGTCAAGCCGAGTATTCGCTACTCAGCCTGGGCGGTTCCGGGCTGGACATGTTTCGTCACGTCATCTGGCCCGCCTGCCTGCCCGCGGTGTTCACAGCGCTGCGGGTCGCCACGGGGACCATGATGGCGGTCCTCTTCTTTGTGGAATCGATCGGCACCCGCGAGGGTCTGGGCTTCTACATTCTCGATGCCTGGGGCCGGGCGGCAACGCCCCAGATCTTTGTCGGCATGGTCGCGCTGGGCGCTGTGGGCATGTTGTTCTATGAACTGTTTGATCTGGGCGAACGCTGGTTCTGCCGCTGGAAACACGCCGGACCGGGGAGTGGCCGCTGATGCGCAGATGGATCAGTGCCTGGATCCAGGCCAGTCGGATGCCGTTCTTCGTGGCCACGCTGGTGCCGCTGTCGTTGGGGGGCGCCCTGGCGGCGGCGGAAGGACAGTGGCACGGCCTGCGCTGGGGTGTGGCGCTTCTGGCGTCATTCTTGGTTCACCTCAGCACCAATCTGGCCAATGATTACTTCGATCATCTGTCCGGAGTGGATGATGGCGATTCCCTAGGCGGTAGCCGGGTGATCCAGGAAGGCAAGATCACGCCGCGTCAGATCGTGGTCGCCATGGTGCTCTTCTACGGGCTGGCGTTTCTGGCCGGTCTCTGGTTGTTGTGGGAGACAAGGCTGCTCGGCTTGATCCCGCTGATGGCCTTCTCCTTCATCGGCAGCCTCGGATACACTGCTCCTCCCTTTCGTTTTGGGTACCGCGGAATGGGCGAACTCATCGCGGGTCTCAGCATGGGACCGGTGATGGTGGCCGGTTCGCATGCGGTGGTCGCCGGGCATTTTTCGTGGCGGGCCTTGGGGGTGTCGATTCCGGTTGGGCTGCTGGTCGCGCTGATCCTCTTCTTCCAATCCTTGCCGGACCTCGAACTCGATCGGGCCGCCGGCAAACTCACGCTGGCCGTGAGGGTGGGCGCCGGCCGATGCCTCACGATCTACTGGGGTCTGGGCGGAGGCGCCCTCATGGTTGTCTGCGGGCTGGTCGCCGGCGGGCTCCTTCATCCCGCCGCCCTGGTTTGCGTTCTGATGTGTCTGCCCCTGCAGCGTGGAGCGGCCATGATCGATTCGACCGAAGAGTGGCCCCAACTTCACGGGCGGGGCCGGATGGTTCGTTTGATCTACTTGGGAACCGGGACGGTCCTGGTTCTGAGCGTGATTCTGTTTGGGTAGTATGCGCCGGCGGCGGCTTCGCCGGCCAAGGGAAAGGGTTGCTGATGAATCGTTTCATGGGTGTGGTGTTGTTGGGTGCGCTCTTGTTCACGGCCAGTGCCAGCGGGCAGGTCGAGCGGGCGGAGATGACCTTTGGGTGGGATGAAGTTCAGGAGACGCTCATCCCGGAGGACGGTTCTCCGCCCCCACCGGTACCGGTCGACTTGACCCGCAGTCTCGGGCGGCTTCGGCTACAGGACAAGCGGGGCTTCCCCCTCTACGAACTGCGCGGGAGCTTCCAGGATCGCTACGTCGGCACCGACAGCCGTGACCTGCGGTTCGCTGCATTGCAGGCCCTTCCGGTACCCGGATCGTGTCCTCAGGCAAGCCTGCATCTCAAAGGGATCTACATCGAACAGAATCCTGCCAACCTGGAGCCCACGCGCTCGGCGGCCCTCTATCTGATGGCGGGACGCGGTCGCATCAGCCTTTCGCTCGGCGGCGATCACCTGGAAACCCCTGAAGCGAGCCAGACCCACTACTCGGTCCGCGCCAAGGCATCAGCAGGACCGGCCACGCTTCTCGCAGCCGGGGGTCACAATCCCGACGATCAGGATCGTTTCTTAGGCGGCGCGATCCTCGCGTTGCCCGGGCAGATACTGATTGGAGGAATGGTCGCCAGCTGGGAGGACGACACCGGATACGCGGGCAACCTGGGACGCTTCAATCAGCTGGGAGATTTCGCCGGTTTGCCCTCCTTTTCGATCAACTATATCGAGGTTCCGGAGGCGTATCGTTGGACCAACTTCCGCATGATGTGGGGACCGCGGGGGATCCACTACATTCGTCCGACCTTCGACAACCGCGTCTTCTCCGGGCAGTACGACATCGACATGGGCCTGCTGTTGACCGAACTCGTGCCGGACAACTACCGCCACTTCGATTCCCCGCTGTTGTTCAAGCGATATGATGAGTACGGCACGGTTGCCCTGCGGGTGAACTACATCGACACCGATTCACGCTTTCGGCGCGTGGATGCCAATCTGAGCTGCAATCCCGGGATCGATCTGGGGCCCCTTCGCCAATTGTGCTCGATCGTGACCTTCGAGCGGGTTCACTACCCGGTCTTCAAGTGGCAGGAGAACCGCTACCATCTCACGCTTGCGGGTCTCTTGTTTGATCAGGTCTACGCGGGGCTGACCTGGAAGAGCGATTTCGACGAGTATGAGGAGCTGCGCGCTGAGCTGCGCGTGACCGCGAGACTCTAGGCGGCGTGTGTGATGCACCTGTGACCATGCCGGTGATCCAGAAGTGACAGTAACGTCTGGACTATCTGCACGGGCGTGCCGTCCGGATAAGTTTCGAAATCGATAAGGGTGTTGGCCTGGGCTGATCCTATGCAGAAAAGGAGCAGCACGACCTGGACTGCAAGTTTCAAGGTGTTCCCCCTTTCGGCGTTACTGCACGGGTGTCGCGGCGAACGCAGACATCAGCGGTGAGCGAAGCGAATCCGCTGAAAGTAATCGTTCGGCTCTGGATCATCCCAACAACAAGTCCACCGCCTCCGCCACGGCGTCGGTGAACGGCTTTCCCTGCAGCTCAAGATACTGAAAGCTGTACCTGCGGGCCTCTCTCTCGATGTAGCGGCTCATTTCCACCACAAATCCGGCGAAGGCCTCAGCATACTCATCGCTTGCGTGCCGCATCCAGTCATGCTTGTTCTCCTTGGCACTTCTCTTGATGTTGTGCTCTTGCGTGTGTGCCTGATTCCCAACGAACAGGACCCGGTAATCAACGCCCACAAGTCGATTGACCAGCTCCGGAAGAATGGCGACGCCTTCGGTAATCAGATCCCGCCCCTCCTCCTGCTCCGTCAGAACGAAGGGCTCTACGGCTCGCCACACCGCTGCACTTTCCTCTAGCTGGTAGTCAATACGCCTGGTCGGATTCTTCAGCAGCAGTTCTATCTTATCCGCTTCAGCCATTTCATTGAACCGGCTGACAGCGAACAGGCCTGGATCTCTCTCCGGATCTACAACGGTTTCCAGCACTGCCCCCAGAGAGTCAGTCGAAACGGCACTGATGCCACGCCGCCTCGTGACCTCCGTGGCTATGATCGACTTCCCGACTCTTGGAGGCCCACCCAGTGGTGTCCAACGTTTTTGACCTTCACAAAGAACTGACTCACCTGTTGCAGTA
>CAZTDY010000114.1:0-9831 GCA_964612295.1 uncultured bacterium
AATATCGTGGGGGCAGCGCGTTGGGATGAACATTCGTGAATAGTCCGCGCTAGGGATACGTCGATTGGATGTCCATCGGTGAATCCGCCGCCGTGCGCGGTTGGCGACGGAGGCCTTGGCGGTTCGTAGGACGGAGGCTATCCCGACCGCTCGGCAATCCAGATCAAGTGCCTGGCTCCCTTGCGGCCTCCGCTGGCCCGAACCGGCACCTCTCTGACCTGAAAACCGCACTGACGCAGTCGGCCGGTAAACGCCCGATCGGGGTGCGCCGACCAAACCGCCAACACGCCCGCGGGTCTGAGGGCAGAGAAGGCCGATCCCAACCCAGGCAGTCCATAGAGCCAGTCGTTGCCGTCGCGGGTCAGCCCTTCCGGGCCGTTATCAACATCCAGAATGATGGCGTCATAGGCGCGTCTCGTCTTTCGGAGGATCTCGGCCACGTCGACCTCGTGAACCGTGACCCGCGGGTCATCCAGCGGATGCCCGGCCAGGTCGGCCAGAGGGCCACGGTTCCAGGCGACGACGGCGGGGATCAATTCGGCGACCGTGATTGCGGCGTCGCTTCCCAGATCGCGCAGCGCCGTCGCCAGAGTGAAGCCCATACCAAGACCGCCGATCAGGATGCGGGGTTTCTTCCTTTGGGAGGCAATGCGGCAGGCGAGTTCAGCCAGTCTGTCCTCCGAGCCGTGGACGCGGCTGCTCATCAACTCGGTGTTGCCGATCCAGATCGAGAACTCCGTTCCGCGCTGGTAGAGGCGCAACTCTTCCGTGCTCATCGGCACCTGCGCCGTCTCGAGCAGCTGTCTGGGTATCATCTCAAGCGCTCCGCCCGTGTGTTCCCCGGCAAACCGTCACTCGCCGCGAGTATACGGCTCCCGGTGACACCACTCCAGACAAGCAGATCAGAAGCGGAGAAGCCCCCCGATCTTTCGACCGAGGGGCTCCTCTCTTCTCAGAGGGGTCGGAGGATTCTCGCCGTCACTAGTGGGCGTGTCTGTCCCTATGCTTGCCCGACCCGGTCAGGTGCAGGGCAACCGCCAGCCTTCCGTGGCTGTGCGCTGATACCATCCTCTGGATCCGGGCTCCAAGCCAGCCCCCGAGCATCCTGAACATCGTCACGTACCAAGCCACGAGGATGGTCAATACCGCCCCCCCGAACACCACGATCACGAGCGCGCATGCGAGTATCAGTGCCGTGCTGATAGTTTCCATGGCTACTCTCCTTGCGTCAATACATGACATACAGTTGCACGAACGATGCCGCCATGGAATGCCCTGCAGGAGCGGAGGTTAGGCACAGCCGGCTTGTAAGTGTTACTTACTGTTGGAACAATGTGGTCCAATACGGTCGATATGTTCCATTTATGGGACATGTGTTCCAGGACCTGGATGGCAAGCCGAATCCGTCAGCGACTCAGCAGGCCATACTCTTTCATGCGCCGCCACAACGTGTTCCGGCCGATCCCCAACGCCTGGGCCGTCCGAGTCCGGTTCCAGTTGTTCGCTTCCAGTACCGCAATCAGTTTGAGAGCCTCCGGGCTTTCCCGACGAGGGTCGTCCTTCTCAACCTCAGCGTCGAGAATGGCCCTGTCGGAGGGGCGCAGCGACCCGCGGGTGCCTCCGGTCGCGAGATGCCGGTCAGCCCGCCACATCTCCTCGGGAAGGTGCCGCTTCTCGATACGATTTCCATGGCAGAGCACGAACGCTCGCTCGAGAATGTTGATGAGTTCACGGACATTGCCGGGGTAGTCGTAGTCATAGAAGGTCGCCAACGCCGCAGGTGCGACCTCGTCGATCTGCTTTCCAGATTGTGCGGAGAGACGAGCCATGAAATGCCGGAGCAGCAGAGGGATGTCCATGCGCCGCTCGCACAACGGCGGAACGTGCATGGGGATGACGCACAACCGGTAGTAGAGGTCTTCGCGGAATGTCCCCGACCGCACCATGTCCAGCAGGTCCCGGTTGCAGGCCGCCAACACGCGCACGTCCATCGTCCGCACTTCCGAGGTGCCCAGGGGCCGATACTCCCCTTCCTGAAGCACACGCAGCAGTTTGACCTGAAACGCGGCCGACGTATCACAGATCTCATCCAGAAGGAGGGTGCCGCCTTCAGCTTGCGCCAGCAGTCCTCTGCGATTCAGGTGCGCGCCCGTGAAGGCGCCTTTGCGATACCCAAACAACTCCGATTCGAGGAGCGTGTCAGGGAGTGCACCGCAGTTGAGAACCACGAAGGGTCTCTCCCGACGAGGGGAGAGCTGATGCAACGCGCGCGCCACCAACTCCTTGCCCGTCCCGCTGGCGCCGACGATCAAGACCGTGGCCTCGGTGGCGGCCACGTCAGGGATGAGTTTGAAGAGCTTCTTCATGGCGGGGCTGCCGCCCACCATCTCACCGAAGCTGTTGTTCTCCGGCCTGTCGTCCGCGGCCGGCTCTCGAGGCATAGCATCGAGATCGCGAAGGTCATGGAGGATCCTGATCGCTCCCATCAGCTCTTCCTCCGGGCCGCGCAGGACGACGGTCGAAACCCGCACCGGGACAAGTTCTCCATCCGAGTTGCGGATGTCAATGCGTACCGGCCGAGGAGGTTCGCCCGAGCGGAGAGTCTCCTTGACCGTGCAGCCTTCCTGACAGATCCCGGTATGGAATAGCTCGTGACACTTCTGACCGATCGCCTCCCCCCTCGAGATCCCGAAGATCCGTTCGGCGGCGTGATTGAACGAGGTAATCACGAGATCGTGATCCACGGTGAAGACTCCATCGGAAAGAGAGTCGAGGATGAGCTCATGGAACCGAGGGCGTTTGGGATTCATGACGCCTCCCTGGTGGAACTGGGGGAGGCTCGGCTTCTCCCCCTTCGATTCCGGCGGGCTGCCACCAGTATCTTGATCCACTGACGGTTCCATGTGAAGGGGTATTTGGAGCAGTTCCGGCGTCCGGGCAGTGGCCCGGGCCTGAGACCCCAAGAACGGACGCTGCTATCTAAGCGTGTAGCTGGAGAGCCCGGAGGTCTTCGTGACCGAGTAGCCACCCCCGGCCATCTCAACACTGCCTTCGTTAACCTCCTTCACAAAACCCACCCCGTCGGCAATCCAGTATTGGATCCGCGAAACCATAACGCTCGACATGACGCCGGATGGGTCAATGATCGTCAGACGGGTCGTGAACTCACCATGGTACGCATCGGCGCAATCGCCCGCGGGGACGGTGACATTGGACCCGCCCAAGTTGAACGGGGACGTGGCATCAAGCTCCACCCATCGAGTCCCCGATCGGGCGCCGAGGTCGGCGATTTTCCAGGGAAGGCTGGCAGTGGTGATCTGGGCCATCCACTCCTGGAATGGATCCTGTTTCCCGGCCTTCTCGGAGTTGACCGTAGTGAAGATCTTCTGCCCCGTCTGTCTGATCAGCGCTCGCTGCGTGCCCTCGGGTGTGGCATTCTCGAGCACGTAGTAGGTCACCCCTCCACTGGTCTCTGTGCCGACAACACGGGTCGTGTCGGCCGTCGTCGTTTTGACTCCAGCAGTGTCGGTCTCCGTCGCGTAGATCCACCTGTTTCCAACCGTGAACGGCACCGTGATGCCGGACAGCGTTGATTCGGCTCCCGGCCCTACGCCGCCCTGGTCATCGCTACAGCCGGAAAGCAATGTGCCGGCGCTCAGCAGAACACCCCAAACGAGCCACCCCTTCTTGCTCATCAGGACACCTCCTCTCTGTGACCACAAGTGGTTCAAATCTCGTGCCAACGAGGAATGGCTGGTCGTCTAAAGAGGCAATCCAGTACCTGCGAGGGAGTTGGTGAGGGGGGCCAGGACTGCACACCCCGACCCGGAGGCAGATGCAGCACCTGTGCACATACAGCCCTGTATGCATCCGCACACGCCCCGGCCCTCAGTCCTTGACTAGGGGGGGCCTATCAGAATATGAATCAATCTTCCTGTTCCCCCGATATTCGGCTGACGACCCCTTCACTCCCCGGCAATCCGGGGTCAATCAGGAGGATGCAACGTGGGTGGATTCTTCGGCGTCACGGGCAAGGACGATTGTGTCGCGGATCTCTTCTACGGCACCGACTATCACTCACACCTGGGCACCTCACGCGGCGGCATGGTCGTGCTGGGAGAGAACGGTTTCAAGCGCAACATCCACGACATCGCCGATACGCCGTTTCGCACGAAGTTTGAACCCGATCTGTACAAGCACGTCGGCAAGATGGGGCTCGGGGTCATCAGCGACTACGAGGACCAGCCGATGTTGATCGGTTCGCATCACGGCCGCTACGCCATTGTGACCGTCGGACGCATCGACAATGTCGAAGAGCTTGCGAACGATGTCCTGCGGGGACCAGCCACCCACTACAGCGAGATGAAGGGGAACGAGTACAATCAGACCGAGGTCATCGCCAGCCTGATCAACCAGAAGAACAGCCTGGTCGATGGGTTGCGCAGCGTTCATGAGAGGGTGAGAGGATCCATCTCGGTGCTGCTGCTCACCGACCGGGGGATCTATGCCTCGAGGGACCGGCTCGGGCGCACCCCGGTGATCATTGGACGCAAAGATGGCGCCTACGCCATCACGCTTGAGACCTGTGCCTTCCCGAACCTCGACTACGAGATCGAGAAAGAGCTCGGTCCGGCCGAGATCGTCAGGGTGACGGCCGAGGGCGTGGAACAGCTCTCTCCTCCGGGGGACCAGATGCAGATCTGCGCCTTCCTCTGGATCTACTACGGTTTCCCGGCATCGAGTTACGAGGGAATCAATGCGGAGGAGGCCCGCTATCGCTGCGGTGCGGCGCTCGCCCGCGCCGACGACATCAAAGTCGACCTCGTCGCCGGCGTGCCCGACTCCGGGGTGGGCCATGCCATCGGCTACGCTTCCGAAGCCCGTGTGCCCTACCGGCGGCCCTTCGTCAAGTACACGCCGACTTGGCCGCGCAGTTTCATGCCGACGGAGCAGCGGGTGCGCGATCTGGTGGCGCGGATGAAGCTCATCCCCATCAAGGAACAGATCGCGCGCCAGCGGCTGATGTTCTGCGAAGATTCCATCGTGCGCGGTACGCAGCTCAAAGATGTGATTCAGAGGCTTTTCGACACCGGCGCGAAGGAAGTCCACATGAGGCCCGCCTGCCCGCCACTCGTCTGCTCCTGCAAGTTCTTGAACTTCTCGCAGTCACGCTCGGAACTCGATCTGGCCGGTCGCAAGGCGATCGCCGACATCGGCGGGGATGCGCAGAACGACCTTACGGAGTACGCCGACCCGTCAAACCCGAAGTACGAGGCGATGATCGAGAGTATCCGCAAGAGGCTCGGGCTCACCTCGCTGAAGTACCAGACGCTCGATGACATGGTGGAGGCGATCGGCATGCCTCGCGAGAGGCTCTGCACCTACTGCTGGAACGGCGAGTCGCTGTATGAGCAGGGGTCGGAATCGCCCGCGCAGGCGAAGCAGACCGCCGGGGCTGGCTGGTGATCTTCGAATCACGCCCGACGCCTACCGACGGTACATGGCGTTGATCTCACCAAGGTGGCCCCGTCGCAGGTGTCCCACCGCGACCACCCGGCCAGGCTCCGAGCAGGTCGACTCCTCGTTTGACGGAGTGAAGGGTGCCCGAGGTGAGGTGTATGGATAGCGTACAAAACACATCCCCCAGTGTGATCGATTGCCATGCCCATCTTGAGGCGGAGCATCTGGCTCATGGAGGCTTCGGTCTGGACCAGATCCTGAACCGATGTGAGCAATATGGTGTCATCGCACTGATCTACTCACTCTTCTTCCACGGCGACGATCCGGAGCTTCCCATCGATGTGATCGAAGGGATCGCATCCCGTCACGGAGTTTCAGTTGGAATTTCCTTTGGAATACCCCCACCAGTGAAGGCGATTCCTCCTTCTGTTCTGACAAAACTGCAGGCAAAGGCAGCGCAAACGGCGCGCAACCTCGCGGCCGAGGGGCGCATCGTTGCGATCGGGGAGGTCGGACTCGACTATTACTGGCCGGTGGTCGAATACCTCCATTCAAGGGGAATAAGGAACCGGGCGGAAGTGACAAATGAGATGCAGGCCCGGCGCTCCGAGCTTCTTGAGGCGGAACCGGTGCGGCACTGCCTCGAGAGTCAGGTAGAAGTGTTTAGATCTTGTATCCAGCTGGCGATGGAGACAGACCTACCTCTGGTCATACACGGCCGGGACGCGTACGACAGAATTCTAGAAGTCTTGGCAGAGAGTGAAATGGACCCAGGGCGCATAGTGCTCCACTGTTTTGAGGGATCACCTGCACAGGCTTTGGAGGCTGCACGCAGAGGATACCGCGTCTCCATTCCTTCATCCGTGGGATACAGGCCGGTGTTCGCCAACGTAGCCAGAGCTGTTGATCTCTCCAGTTTGGTCATAGAAACAGACTCTCCCTACCACAGCCCCTTTGTCGGAATGTGGCGGAAAACAGGCTCCATCGCCAGGGGCTTGGTACCCAGGAACGCGATGGGCCGGACAGCGCAAGAGAAGTGGGAAGCCAGGAAGCGACGCGAACTCTTCCTGGAGCACGTGGAGAGTCAATACCCCGGACTTGCCTTCCCAACCCTGGAAGCTGGACAGGTCCGACTCACGACCGCGGGTGAATACTTCGCCTCATCATCCAGGCGACGAGAAAACGAGCCGACCTTCGTGCGCAGCGCTGCCACGGAACTGGCGCGCGTGAAGGGCATCGACGAGGAGACTGTCTGCGACATCACTGCGGCCAACACCCTCAAGGTCTTTCCCGCCTTGAGATTATCCACGCCCCAGTGAGTCAAACCCGCTCTGCTGGATTCACTCCGCAAGATCAAGGAAGTGCGAAGCGCGAGTTATCCTACGTAGCGTGCGCGGCCGCAACTGCTAACTGCAACCGCTGTCGGCACCACAGTTGTGACAGCGGTAGCTGGCACCATTGCGAACCATGATCCCGCCACATTCGACACAGCGTATTGTGCCCGCGACCCATCTATCGGGCTGAGGCACCTCGAGTCCCTGAGAACCACCGAGGTACAGGGAGAGTGCACCTCCCCCCCGGACAAACTGACTCCCGACGACGCGATGTCCTGACGTGTCGGGTTTGAACCCGTGATCCAGACGGCCCCGCTCGGGAGGCACGTCATTGCCATTGCTGCTGGTGACGGATTGACCCGACTCCCTGTCAGTGGGCATTTCAACTATCCTCTTCTCTTGGGGCCAAAGGCTGCCGTTGTTGTCGAGCCGTGGTGCTGCTCGCCAAAATGGCACAATGGCACATGGCCGTCCAGCCGGGATGGTGACCGGCCACCAGACTTCCTGCTACTCCCGGAGTTAGTCCGGTGGGGGAGCAGACCACAACATGAAGCCCTCCGGTCTCTAGGGCCGAAGGGCTTCTTCTGTCCCTGCGGGGCCGACGATGTCGTTACCAGAACCCTAGATCGGATCATCCAGGGCTTCCAGGAGGCGCCCGGGAGCCGCAACGCCACGACCCTTGATAGGCTACCTGTAGCACTGAGAAGCATGGCATGCGACATGGACGCGTGGTCGCGGTTGACACCGAGTCACGGGGGGGGCGGATTCCCTCTCTTGCCTGAGCCTCCCCCAAACCCAGCGATTTCTCCCCCCGAATCCATGGTTTGACGCTGGCACCCTACTGTGTAACGATTGCCGATTCCCCGCTTGGGCGGGCACCGGAAACCTGCAGCTTATCTGACTAACGGAGAGTCACAGCAATGAGCAAGATTGGAATGAAGACTCCGCTCGTGGAGATTGACGGCGACGAAATGACCCGCGTCATCTGGGGCATGATCAAGGAGCGCCTACTCGAACCATTCATCGATCTCAACTGCGAGTACTACGACCTCAGCCTCGAGAATCGCGACGCCACCGGCGATGAGGTCACATTCGATGCAGCTCGCGCGATCAAGAAGTATGGCGTGGGTGTCAAGTGCGCCACGATTACCCTGGACCAGAACGACGTGCAGACGCGCGGACTGAAGAAGTGCTGGCCGACACCGAACGGCTCGATCCGCGCCTTCCTCGACGGCACCGTTTTTCGCAAGTCGATCATCGCCTCCAATCT
The DNA here is from genome assembly GCA_964612295.1 of uncultured bacterium. GTDB lineage: Bacteria > Eisenbacteria > RBG-16-71-46 > CAIMUX01 > WJJG01 > CAYQJL01. Next base: position 8,065 of record CAZTDY010000114.1, read on the forward strand.
GCCCCCGGGAGTCCGCTCCTGGAAGAAGCCGATCACCATCGGCCGACACGCGTATGGCGACATCTTCAAGAACAACGAGCAGCTGCTTCCAGGTCCGGGAAAGCTCGAGGTGACCTACACCCCGAATGGTGGCCAGCCGGTCGTCCTGGACTGCGGGGCTGTGGAGGGCGCCACCCTGATGACGGTCCACCGCAACCTGGAATCCTCGGTCCGCTCATTCGCCCGTGCCTGTGCCAACGTGGCGATCGATGAGAAGATCGATCTCTGGTTCGGCTGCAAGGACACGATCAGCAAGATCTACCACGGTCGTTTCCGCGAGATCTTCAAGGAGGAGGTCGAGGCACGCGAGGCGGACTTCGCCAAGGCGGGCGTGCGTTACCTGGCGGATCTTCTGATCGACGATGCGATTGCCCGCTCAGTCCGCCATGAGGGCGGTTTCCTGTGGGCCTGCATGAACTACGAGGGCGATCTGATGAGTGACATGGTGGGTTCCGGATTCGGCAGCCTGGGCATGATGACCTCGGTGCTCGTCTCCCCCGGCGGACAGTATGAATTCGAGGCGGCTCACGGCACGGTGACCCGCCACTACGAGCGTCATCTCCAAGGGGAGCAGACCTCGACCAACCCCACTGCAACCCTCTACGCCTGGACCGGCGGCCTGGCGAAACGCGGCGAGCTCGATGAGACTCCCGAGTTGACCCGCTTTGCCCACGCGATCGAGACATCGTTGATCGAAACGATCGAGGCGGGGATCGCCACCGGCGACCTGATCGCCGGAAGCCAGCCGCGCATCGAGAAGTCTGTTTCGACCGAGGCATTCCTGGAGGCGATCGAGAAGCGGCTCAGCGAAAAGGTCTAGCGCTACCTCCGGAACAGCGCTTTGATCCCGCCCCACGTGCTTCCGGTGACGGGTGTCCCCCCGCAGCCGACCGGCCAGGCGTCGATCAGATCACATTCGGGATTGGGCGGAGTGAACGGCGCGCACGGTGAAGCACAGCTGAGCGTGAAGTCCCCGTCCTCCGGGCCGCAAAAGAGCGGGTCTTCGCAGATGTTGCCATTGATACCGTACTGATCTGCAATGCTCCCCACCCAGTCGCCTCCAGGGTTTCCGAAGAGATCGCAGCAGGTGAGCGTGACGTTGCCATTCGACTCGCCACCAACTGCGGACCCCTCTTGGCTGAAGGCCACGATGGTGTTTTCCAGAGTGGCGGTCAGTTCGCCGCCCAGAATCACCGGTGCGTACAGGCTGGAATTGCCCCAGAATGTGCACTCCCTGATCTGGAGGACAGCCATCTTGTACGAGGACACGGTGTACACATTGGACGTGTTGCCTGTGAACGTGCAACGCTCAAAGAGCGTGTTGCACATCAAGATCCAAACAGCCGCGGATCGGGTTGCCGAATTGTCGGCAAACAGGCAGTCCTGAATTGTCGCCGTGCAAGCGAATATGAAGTTCAGGGCCCCTCCAGTGCTGGCCGTATTCTGACGGAAGGTGCAATTGGACATATCGGCGACGCCGGCATAGCCACGCATGGCGCCACCATTTGGGGCGTGGTTTTCGATGAAGTCGCAGTGGCGAATCGTGAGATAAGCCGCCTCGCTATGAATCGCACCGCCCGAGTACCCGCCCACATTTTGCCGGAAGACGCAGTCGTCGAACGTGGGCGCGGTCCAGCCCCCCCAACAGGTGATCGCTGCATCCCAGTTCCCGGTTGTAGCCCGTCACTCTTCCCTGCGTTTTAGCTACCCCTGGATTTCAGATTGGTA
>CAZTDY010000115.1:0-9635 GCA_964612295.1 uncultured bacterium
TGCCCCTGGAGCATGATTGGGCAAACATCAGATCGAATTCCCGGGCCACAACCTTTTGTTTACAATCGTGCACAATCCGACTTGACCAAGCCGCCCGCCAGGCAGATACTCTACGAGGATCCTCCAACAGAACGGTGACTTGCGACTGTGTGCCGAGGGCCGGAACGCATCTGTACGCTCCGCCCGTGCCGGCGACATGAGAGGAGTGCTCCAATGCTACATGCGGGCGAACGTCCGAAGGGAGAGGTCCCTCCGCGGCGCAGGCGAGCGGCCCGGCGCCGCCATACGGCCGGGGATTTCGTCAACACCGCTCTTGCCCTTCTTGAACAACACGGGGCCCAAGCGGTGACGGCTCGGCGTCTGGCGCGGGAGATGCGCCTGTCCCAGATGGCACTTTATCGTCATTTCGACGGCATGGACCACCTTCTGTCCCGGGTGTGGAATCTGGGATTCACCCAGCTGATCGACTTTGTCACGACCGCCGACGCGGAGGCCGGTGGGGGGCTGCCGGGGTTCCGCGAGTCGCTCAAGGCCTATGCCCAGTTCGGCGTCAATCACCCCTGGCTGTATCGATTCATGTTTTCCACGGGACCCCGGCTGGAGCAATTCGGGGAGGAGAACGAGGGGCTGCGCTCCATGGAGATCTTGGAGAAGCGCGTCGTTGCTCTCAAGGAGGAAGGATACATTGCAGCGGAGGATGACCTGGCAGCGGTCTCGCTGCATTTGTGGTTCCTCCATCATGGACTCACGACCCTGGCCATTTCCGGGCAGGCACCGAAGGCGGTAGGTGTTGAACTCGACCGACTCATTGAAAGCACCGCAGACCGGGCGCTCAGCTGCTTCGGGATCACGAAGAAAGACCCAGCGGCGACGTAGGTGTCATCGCGGTGAGTTCCTCGAAGCGGCCATTCGGATTTGCGACGAACATGGTCACCAAAGCGTGACCGCCCGGCGGATTGCGGATATGACCGGGCATTCGGCCATGGCGCTCTATCGGCATTTCAAGTCGATGGATCACCTGCATGCCCTGCTCTGGAACGAGTGCTTCGACCTCGTGCACGGGCAGATGGACGAAGCCTGTGAACTCGCCGATTCCTCGGTGGCGGCTCTGCGGTGTCGCTTTCGCGCCTTTCTCCTGTTCAGCAAGAAGCATCCCAATCTTTTCTGGAACATGGTTTCCCGGCGTCCCGGTCCGGAGATCTACGGGGAGCCGAACGCGGGTGATCGCGGATTCGCCCGCTGGCTGCAGATCTACCAGGAGGGAGTCGATTCAGGGGCGTTTCGCGCGGATCTCGATCCCGCACGTGCCGCGCTCAAGACGGCCTATATCCTCCTGGGGTCCGCCTCGTTCCTGGCCTCCCAGAGCCCCGGGGTGGGGGGGATGTCACCGGACGACCTGATGGAGGAGGCCGTGGAGATCATCGTCTCGGAAGCGCTCTCCTGCTAGGGCTGGACCATTCGTCACAGGACAAACCCGCGCTGGATCCGCGGTCCCCTATTCCGATATTCTCACCCCGTCCCGGAAAGCCTATCTAGGAAACCGTCACACTTGGGGAGACCAGATGAAGCGTTTCCTGATCACTGTGGTTGCCGTGATCAGCGCCCAGATCCTGCTTTTCTGCATGGGGCTGATCATAATCCTGTCGCTCATGGGGATGGCGATGCTCGGTGGGTCCGGCAAGGAGCCTCCGATCCCATCACAGGCCTACCTGGTGCAGACGCTCGCGGGCGAAATCCCGGAGTTTGTCCCCGAGGCCTCGCTGCCCTTCCCGAAGAAGCCTCTCAGTCACACGGCAATCCTCGAGAATCTCGAGAAGGCCCGGGTTGATGACCGGATTGCCGGTGTGGTTCTGAAGCTCGAGATGCCGGCGATCGGGTGGGGCAAACTCTACGAACTGCGCGAACGGGTCAAGCAGTTGCGCGAGGCCGGGAAGCCGGTGTACGCCTACGCCACCTTCGCCACCACCAAGGGGCTCTGCCTGGGCGCCGCATGCGATTCCTTCTTTGTTCAGCCCGGTGCGTTCCTCTTCCTGACCGGCTTGAACAGCGAACGCTTCTACATGAAGAAGATGTTCGAGAAACTCGACATCGACTATCAGGTGAGCCAGATCAAAGAGTACAAATCGATGGCCGAAATGGTCCTGCGGTCGGACATGTCACCCCAGGTGCGCGAGAACACCACCGCCGTGCTCACCGATCTGTATGACGACATGATCGCAACGCTGGCGAGCGACCGGGGCGTCGAGCGCCGGCAGGTCGAGCTGTGGTTCGACATCGGGCAACTCAATCCCGAGGACGCCACCTCTTATGGTCTCGTGGACGGCAGCCTGCTGTGGGAGGATCTCGCCGAGCGCCTGCGCGACGGCCGCAGCGGCAGTTGGTCGATCAGCGGCAAGGACTACGCCGCCGTTCCGCGCGCGAAGCTCGATCTCAAAGGCGACCGCATCGCGGTCGTGCACGGTCTGGGGACCATCACCTCCGGCGAGAGCGGCTGGGTGTTCCCGGTCGGAGCCACCATGGGTGACGAGACGATGGTCCAGGCGCTCGAGCGGACCCTGAAGAGCGACCGTATCAAGGGCGTGCTTCTCAGGCTCGACACGGGGGGCGGCCTCAGTACCGCCAGCGATCGAATCGGTCAGATGGTCGAGCGCGTGGCCCGGGAGAAACCGGTCGTGGTTTCGATGGTCGATATCACCGCCTCGGGCGGGTACATGGTGTCCTATCGCTGCAGCACCCTGGTGGCCACACCCAGCGCCATTGTGGGGAGCATCGGATCGATCAGTATGCGGGCCGATATGACCGGCCTGATGGGCAAGCTGGGCATCACGATCGACCGCGCCACCGTCGGGCCCCACGCGACCGCGCTCTCGGGATTTGCGCCCTTCACCGACGAAGAGTACGAGCGGTTCGAGATCCTTCACTGGAAGACCTACAACGATTGGGTGGCGGGCATCGCCGACCACCGGGGATACACGGCGGAAGAAATCGACGCCCTGGCGCGCGGGCGGATCTTCACGGGACGCCAGGCCCTGGACAACGGGCTGATCGATGTCACGGGCGGGTTCGACGATGCGCTGGCGCTTCTCAAGGAGCTGGCGGACATCCCCGCCGACCAGGCCGTGACCTACACACACCTTCCCCGCGAGAAAGACCTGTTCGAGCGTCTGGCCGAAGGGGACTTCATGGTGCTGAGCCAATTCGTGGGTGGCCGCGAGGCGGCCGATCGGGCAACGCCGGAACAGTTGGGGGACACCCTTCACTTCTGGGAGCAGTGTCTGTCGGCCGAGGAGAGCCTCGCTCTCTGCCCGTGGCGGTTCTAAGGAGAACGAATCGATGAGCTTGACGCAAAAGATACAGGAACTGTTGGGGAAGGTGACGCGCCTCAAAGCCGGCGGCGGCGAGAAGGCGGTGCAGAAACAGGTCGCCAGCGGAAAACTCACCGCCCGGGACCGGATCCGCACCTTGCTCGATGAGGAAACCTTCCACGAGTACGACCTCTTCGTCCGGCATCAATGCCAGGACTTCGGGATGGACAGCAAGGAGCTGCCGGGCGACGGCGTGATCACCGGGACCGGCATGATCGGCGGGTTTCCGATCTGTATCTTTGCCCAGGATTTCACCGTGGCGGGTGGGTCCTTGGGTTTGATGCACGCCCGCAAGATCACCAAGATCATGGATCATGCCATGAAGCTGGGCGTGCCGCTGATCGGGATCAATGACAGCGGGGGCGCTCGGATTCAGGAGGGCGTCAATTCGCTGGCAGGGTACGGCGAGATCTTCTATCGGAATACCCTGGCCTCCGGCGTGATCCCGCAGATCTCAGTGATCCTGGGCCCCTGCGCGGGCGGCGCGGTCTACTCGCCGGCCCTGACCGACTTCGTGTTCGTGGTCGACAAGATCTCGAAGATGTTCATCACCGGACCCGAGGTGATCAAGACCGTGCTCGGCGAGGAAATCTCCATGGAGGATCTCGGCGGCGCGCGCGTGCAGGCCGAGATCTCGGGCAATGCGCACTTCTTCGCGACGAGCGAACAGGAGTGTATGGAGCAGATCACGAAACTCGTCTCCTTCATCCCCTGGAACTGCCGCAAGAAGGCCGACGCGTTCCCCGTGAAGCCTCCCCGTCCCGACAATCCGATCGAGGCGGTCGTGCCCAGCAAACCCAATCTGCCGTTCGATGTGCGCGACGTGATTCGCGCGGTCTGCGACGATTCGGACTTCCTCGAAATCCAGGAACACTGGGCGGCCAACATCGTCATCGGTTTTGCGCGCATGAATGGAGACACGGTTGGCGTGGTGGGGAATCAGCCGATCGTTCTGGCCGGGGTCTTGGATGTCGATGCGGCCGACAAGGCAGCCCGGTTCATTCGTTTCTGCGATGCGTTCAACATCCCGCTGGTGACCTTGGTCGATATCCCCGGCTATCTGCCCGGTGCCGACCAGGAGCACGCCGGGGTGATCCGCCATGGCGCCAAGGTGCTCTACGCTTACAGCGAGGCCACCGTTCCCAAGATCACCGTGGTCCTGCGCAAGGCCTACGGCGGCGGATACATCGCCATGTGTTCGCGTCACCTGGGGGCCGACTTCGTGTTCGCCTGGCCCACTGCGGAGATCGCGGTCATGGGTTCGGAGGGCGCGGCCAACATCATCTTCCGCAAGGAGATCAAGGCCGCCGCTGACCCGGACGACATGCGCCGCCAGAAGATCAAGGAATACTCCGACAAGTTCGCCAATCCCTACATCGCCGCGGCCAACGGTCACGTCGACGCGGTGATTCAGCCTCGGGACACGCGCGAGTATGTCATCCACGCCCTGAGCATGGCGCAGCAGAAGAACGACCCGCGCCCCAAGCGCAAACACGGCGTGCCGCCCTTCTAGGAGGATGTGATGAGCGACTTCGAAGAGCTCTACGTGGGGGGGAGTACCTACTCGACCCGGGTGACACCGAAGTATGCCCGCCGCAAAGCGTTTCGGCCAAACAACGCGAGGGAAATCCGCGCCGTCATTCCGGGACAGATCCGCAAGCTCCTCGTTACGCCTGGACAACAGGTGGATCGTGCAGACACGCTGCTGATCATGGACGCGATGAAGATGCAGAACCCCGTCCAAGCCCTGCGCCCGGGGACGGTGAAGAAGATTCACGTGAACGAGGGGCAGGTCGTGCCCAAGGGCGAACTGCTGATCGAGTTCGAATGAACTCGATCAGCCGCTGGCTCGTCTCCCGCCGTTGACTAGCCCTCTTTCGGCTGGGCGACCTCGAGCGTGACGTCGATCTCGACCTTCTCGCCCAGGATCGCGCCGCCCTTGTCGAGCGCCTTGTTCCAGACGATCCCGAAGTCCTTCCGATTGATCGTGGTCTCGGCACTGAAGCCGCCCCGTCGCCCGAACATCGGCGTTTCGCCGAAGGCAAGGAGCTCGACGTCGACGACCACCGACTTCGTCACGCCGTGCAGGGTGAAGTCGCCCGTGACCTTGAAGAGATTCTCCTCGCCGGCGGGCTCGATCTTCGTGCTCTTGAAGGTGATCGTGGGGAATTTCTCCACGTCGAAGAAGTCGGGGTTGCGCAAGTGCGCGTCCCGGTCTTCGTTGCCGGTGTCGATACTGCTCGTCTGAATGCTCAGCTCGATGGTGGAGTTCTCGGGCTTGTCCGCATCGAACTTCAGGGTGCCGCTGAATTGGTCGAAGTGGCCTGACGTCTTGGCTACGAGATGCCGGATCTTGAAGGCGACCGCCGAGTGAACGTCATCGACTTCATAGGTTTCCGTCGCGGCGGCCGCGGTGGCGATCAAACCGGATCCCATGACCAGCGCGATCAAGAGCGCGCTCACCCCGCGGGTGAAGGCGGCCTGCAGCAATGTCACGGGTTTGCTGAGTTGTATTCTCGATTTCATGATGAAACCTCCCTTGTATTCACGAGGATCAACCTCCTGCATTCGCAAAGATCACTTCCGTAATTGCATTGCGGTTTACATGGGCTAGCATTACAGAGTTCCCTCCCGCCTGAGGACGTTCTTGCGATGGGAGACGGGCCGCCAAGGCTCTCTCAAGGAGTGATCAAGATGCGCAACTTGTGGCTGTACATGACAATAGGCGGCCTGGCCCTGGCCGGCGGCTGCGGGGAAGAGCCCTACGATAGATCCGCCGTCGATACGAGGCAGGCCGAGGTCACCGCCTACGTGGGACCGGCCAGTCTCGCCGAGGCCATGACGGCCTCGGTGGAACAGGGCAGGCCCATCCTGATCGACTTCTATGCCGAGTGGTGCGGACCGTGCAAACGGTTCACGCGAGAATCGCATGAGGACGAAGCCTTGATCCGCGCCCTCGAAGGCGTGGTGCTCTTCAAGGTGGATGCGGAGAAGGGTGAGGGAATCACACTCTCCACCGAGCATGCCGTGCGCGGATACCCGACCTTTGTATTGGTGGATGCGCAGGGCGCGACCATCGATCGCTGGGTGGGATACTCCAAGGAGTTCTTCCTGGAGTCGCTACAGACATCGCTCACCGACCTGACGCCGCTCGAGAAGAAGCGCGCGCGCTTTGAAGGGGAACCCTCCGAGGGGGATGCCGCTGCCCTGGGCCGGTATCACACCGCGATTGGCGAACATGAACAGGCCGTCGGCTTCTACCGCCGGGCCCAAGAGCTGCGACCGGCGGACGACCATCACTACGCTTATGACATCTTCCGCAACATCTCCCGCGGAGGAGAGGCGGCCGGCTTCACGCCCGATGACGTGATGCAGGCAGCCGATGGGGTACTGGCGATGGACAGGGCCGAAGTTGAGGACTGGGATTTCCTGTCGGTCGCCGCGACGACCCTGCGTATGGCGGTGGCCCAGGAAGATCCACAAAAGGCCCGGAAGTACGTGGACGCCGCGGTCGTTGCGACGCACGCGAACGAGGATCCCGAGTTCAATCGTTACCGAAGCGACCTGCTGGCCGATCGTTCCTGGCACATTCTCGGAAACGAAACCGAGGCCGTGAAACTCAAGAAGGCCTCGTTTGACGAAGGGTGGCAAGAGAAGGTCTCGGATCTGAACAACTTTTCCTGGTGGTGTTTCGAGAACAAGATCAACTTGGATGAGGCCGAACGGATGGCGCGCAAGGGCACGGAAGTGGCCGAGGATGGGCGTCAGAAGGGGATGATCCTCGATACGCTGGCCGAGATCTGCAACGTCAATGGTAAGAGTGCGGAGGCCGCGACCCTGATGGAACAGGCTCTCGAGCACGTGCCCGACAGCGAGTACTACGCGGAGCAGCTGAACCGATTCCGGGAAGCCGCCGGGCACTAATAGCAGCCGACGCGTGGGTTGAGGGCAGCACAGGGAGGCGAGAGATGGACCTACAGATCGCCAACAAGGTCGTCTTCATCACCGGTGCCTCCGGCGGAATCGGACAGGCCCTTGCCGAAGGATTCGCGGCGGAGGGCGCCCGCTTGGTGTTGCACGCGCATCGAAGCAGTGAAGCGCTGCGGGCGTTGGTGAGTTCACGATGGTCGCCGGATCGGGTGCTCGCGGTGCAGGCGGACGTGTCGAACCCCACCGAGGTCGAGCACGCGATGGTCCAGGCGGTCGACCGTTTTGGGCGCGTCGACATCTGCGTGGTGAATGCCGGCGTCTGGCCCCGGGCGACAAAACGTCTCGACAGTCTGGATCACGAGCGGCTGCGCAATACGATCGACGTCAATCTGCTCGGCGCCATCTGGACGGCGCGGTCGTTCCTCGATGCTCTCCGGGAATCGGGACCGCGGCCTGACGGACAGGGAGCGAGCATCACCTTCATCGGTTCCACGGCCGGCCGTTTCGGCGAAGGCGGCCACAGCGACTACTCGGTGAGCAAGGCAGGCCTCTACGGACTGGTGCGGTCCCTCAAGAACGAGATCGTGGCGCTCGATCCCTACGCCCGCGTGAACATGGTCGAGCCCGGCTGGACCGCAACCCCGATGGCCGAACCGGCCGTCAGCACGCCGGGCGAAATCGCCCCCGTCGTTCGCACCATGCCCATCCAGCAGATCGCGCGCGCCGAGGACATCGCCAACGCGGTCCTCTTCTTCTCTTCACCCGCAGCAGCCCGTCACATCTCGGGCGAGATCCTGACCGTTGCGGGCGGCATGGAGGGCCGGGTGCAGTGGGAAACGGATGAAGTGGACGAAAACCGAATCCGGCGGCGCCTGCGAGCGGATTAGGGATCGCCGCTGCGATCCGCGGCCGCCTCGCCACAACCAGCCGCCGAGCGCATTCACTCGCTCCGGCCGCGTGTCAGCCCGTCCCGCGCCCGTTCTTCTTGAGTGCTTCCATCCCCCAGCCATTTTTGTGCCAGAGCTGGTGGCAGCTTGAACATAACGTCACCAGATTCTCGACTCGATTCGTGCCGCCGTTCGACCGTGGATTGATGTGGTGCACGTCCAGGAAGCGCGTTCGTTTACAGCTCTTGGCCTGACAGCAGTGACCGTCTCGTCTCAAGACCTCCTTGCGCGTCGTCAGTGGAATACTGCGGCGCCTCTTCTTGCCCTGCTCATCGATGAGCGCGTCACACTCGGCCGTCTCGAGCTCGCAAGGGCTCAGTCGTTTCATGCCTCGATTGGTTTGCACGGCCGCCTTTCGACAAGTGTCGCACCGGTAAATGATTATGTTGTAAGGCGTTGACTTCTGAACCCGGGTTTGAGATTGGGTGTGGTCGGTGTGGTCGGTGTGGTCGGTGTGGTCGGTGTGGTCGTGGTCGTGGCTGCCCTGGCCGCAGTCGTCGAGGTCGTCGGCCCCGGGCGTTCGATCTTCCTCCGCATTCGTCCCACCGGAGAGCAGCGCATCGAGTGCACTCAGCAGAATCTCTTCCCGCGTGGCAGAGGCCGCGACAACCCGCGACTTGTGCAGCCCCTCGAGCAGGGCCTCGTATCGTGCGAGCTGCAGCGGCGTCAGACGGAAGTGCAGGGTGACGGGGGCATCCGCTGTCGGGGCCGGTGATGGCGGAGGCGAGACGGCTGCGGTCGCCAAAGCGGTGTCGTCACCGGTTGCCGCCGTGGTTGAGTGCGTAGTCTGCGGACTATTCCCAGCACGCGCCATCAGCTCCGTCTGGCCCGAACCCGAGTGGCGCTGAGAGGCTGCCTCTCGCTTGGCGTTCTCGACCTCGCGTAGGAGCTCTCGCCTGCTCATCCGTTTCGCCTTGGCGATCCAAGTTCGTTCGTTCTTAGCGCTTGCGACCCTGACCAAGACTCGCGCCTTCGTCCAGCCCAGTTCCCCCCTGGCCACTGCCCTACGTAGGCGCGGGAGACGGTCAAGCTCGCCCGCCAAGCGCTCGAAGCAGTAGACCATGTTCGCCGAGAAGCCCAGGACCTCGGTGGCGTAGAGCTGCATCGTCGGGTATCCGAGTTCTGCGAACAACTTGCGACGCGACATCTCGAAGAACCAGAGCAGCGCATTGCGCTCCGCGGCCGCCAGGTCGCCGGCGGCGCGGCGCAAGGAGGCGTCGACCTAGGCGGCTGGGAGTCCTTGGCGGAACGGATCGTGGCAATACGAGAGGGTTTCTTCTCGCACGATGGCTAGACAGGACATATCGACCTCCGGACTTAGAAGAGGAGACAGTGGATTCGACCCCAGCGTTGCATTGCAACGGCAAATTTTCGATGTCTAAGCTGCTGAGAG
>CAZTDY010000116.1:0-9611 GCA_964612295.1 uncultured bacterium
GGTAGGTAAGTGACGATCTGTACTGTATCAGAACTTTAGGGTTGTTGCACTAGTGCAAACCGATGCTGAGGCACGTCATCGAAGACGGGCTCTGGCTCGAGCTGTTCCGCCCCCATCACGCCGAAGAGCTCTTCGCAATCGTCGACGCGAATCGTGATCACCTGCGTGGCTGGCTTCCCTGGGTCGATCACACCCTACGGGTGGAAGACACCTTGGCCTTCATCGAAGGCAGCCTCCGGAAGCTCGCGGAGAACCGCAGTCTCGAACAGGGAATCTGGCACCACGGGGAACTCGTGGGGGTCATCGGCTTCCATGGATTGAACGACACCAATCGCCAGGCGGAGATCGGCTACTGGCTCTGCAAAAAGGGCGAGGGCGCAGGAATCATGACCAAGGCCTGCCGGGCCGTCATCGACCACGGGTTCGGCGAACTGGGCCTGAATCGGATCAAGATCCTGTGCGGAGTGGGCAACGAGCGCAGCCAGGGCGTGCCCGAGCGGTTGGGGTTCGTGCGCGAGGGGGTCGCGCGGGAGGCTGAGAAGCTGCCCGGGGGATTCACCGATCTTGTCATCTACGGGATGTTGGCGAGAGGCTGGCCCGCATCGGCCAAAGACTCGTCCTGAGATCGTCACCTACGCACGGAGGTCACCATGGCAAGCACACGCGAGAATCTGGAAACCGCCTTTGCCGGCGAGTCCCAAGCCTATCAGTTGACAGGTGCCTTCTGGATCGAGCCAAGCGGTGATCGCAGAATCACTTGACGAATACGACGATTCGAGCGAATCTGAAATCGACTTCGCACGGTCTCGTCAGACAGTCAATTCCCTGGGACGGCGCGGACCTTACTCGCGCGCGCCCACCGGGGACATCCGAGGGGGACTCGCGTGCCTGAAGAGAAGCTGCTCGATCCATCAGAGGTCTGCCTGCGCGTAAACGTCTGGCTGGAGAACAAGAAGGGTGACGTCCTCTACGGAGAAGGACGCCAGCAGATTCTGGAGGCGGTCAGATCGACGGGAACGCTCTCTGCGGCCGCTGAAAACCTGAAGATGTCCTACCGGGGCTTGTGGGGCAGGGTGCGACTATCCGAGAAGCGGCTGGGGTTTTCACTGCTCGAATCCCACGCGGGACGGGGCCCCTCGTCCGGATCCTCGCTGACCCCCGAAGGTCAAGAGCTCTTCGAACTCTACAGCGCCCTCCGCGAGGCGGTGCGCAAGGCAGCGGAGGATCACTACCAGCTGATCATGTGCGACCGGCCGCCCGAGTAGTCCTCTCCGGAGATGGCCAACGCGCCTCCATCCCGCAAATGGCCGCCGAACCGCCCCGTAAATGTCTGGATGATCTGCATTAGAGATCCTCACGATCACAAACCTCGCCCCCTTCGCCCCGCCGGGCCAGCCCGCCAGGGCGGCAATGTACCCAGCTGAAAGCAGATAGAAGGTCGCGCCGAAACGCCATTTACTTGCGTGCAGACTGCGATATTGTGCCAAGGTGGGCATCTTACAGCGGCACAAGGGGTTAGCCTTGAATCGCCTTGACTTCCCCCCCACCTGACAAGAGAGTCTGGTCTTGGAATATCGAGGGGCGTGGCGCCGGGTCACGCTCAGGGGAGGGGGTACAAGCGAGTGGGTACGACTACACCCCGGGATCGCCTGGCAGTGCTGGATGGCCGGCCTGGCGTAGCCCCGGATTTGGTTGTTCTGGAAGAGAAACTCATCAAGTGGCGCGAGGAGGTTCGCGCGTCGCTGAAAGATGCCACCTATCCCGCGACCGAACCCGCTCCCGACCTGCTGAATGAGGCCCTGCGCGATGGTCGGGCGATCGTGGATGTCTGCGACCCCCTGCCGACGAGGGACCTGCTGACCCGCTGGTCATCGAGTCTGTTCGAGGTCATCGACCAGGCTCTGCCCGCCACAAAGTCACTGGTGGATAGGTTCCGGGGCATTGAAGCCACGCAGGACCCGGACGACGTTCTCCCCGCGCTCTTTGGCCACGGCTGGCGGGCGCTGGACGATCCGGCCCTCCTCCCCGGCGAAACCTCCGAGGACGACCTTCAGACTCTCGGGTGGATCGGCCGCCAGCTGGCGCGCCCGTTCTTCCATCATCTGGGGGAACTCCTGGCAGGACATGAGGCATTTGCCATCCGGGACGTCAAGACGCGCGGCTGCCCTTGCTGCGGGGGGGCGCCACGGATGAGCCGCTACGAACGCGAGGAAGGACAGCGATACCTATGGTGTGAGCTGTGCGACGTGCAATGGCGGTACGCCCGGCTCACCTGTCCTTTCTGCGGAAACCCGAAGCAGGAAACGCTGGGATATCTCAGCTTCGAAGACCTGGACCATTACCGGGTCGATGTGTGCGAGGTCTGTCACGGCTACCTGAGGGCGAAAGACGAACGTGAATTGCCCGAGGGAGCCCGTGTGGATTTCACGATAGAGGATGTGGGCACTCTCCATCTTTGCTTGGTGGCCGAGCAAAAGGGATATCACTCCGGTTCCCTTATCAGCGAAGGCCGGGCTTAGGCAAAGGCGGAGAGTGGAAATAAGGCCCGGGTTCTGGTGTCCGGGCTCGTTGGGGTAAACGGAGGCAAACGGAGAGGGGTTATGATCATGAAGCTTTCGAGGAGAGGGTTCCTGGCAGCGACAGGAACTACGGCCTTAGGTGGTCTCCTCTCGAAACTGGGGCTTGATCTGGGGCCCTCAGTTGCGTATGCGGAAGCGCTCAAGACCCGCTACGCGAAGGAGTCCACCACGATCTGTCCCTACTGCGGGGTTGGTTGCGGGCTCATCGTCTCGACGATGAACCGCAATGTGATCAACGTAGAAGGGGATCCGGACCATCCGATCAATCAAGGCTCACTCTGCTGCAAGGGCCAGTCACTCTACCAGGTGGCGACCAGCGACAGGCGCCTCAAGAAGGTGCTCTATCGCGCGCCCCGCAGCAGCGAGTGGGAAGAGGTCTCCTGGGAGTGGGCGCTGGGCAAGATTGCCGATCGCGTCAAGGAGACCCGCGACAAGACCTTCACGAAGAAGGACGACAAAGGTCGCCTGGTCAACCGCACGCACGCCATCGCGGCGCTGGGAGGCGCGGCCCTCGACAACGAGGAGTGCTATCTCTACGGCAAGCTGATGCGCGCACTGGGCATGACGTTCATTGAACATCAGGCCCGAATATGACACTCGGCCACTGTCGCCGGTCTGGCGCAAACTTATGGCCGTGGTGCAATGACGAATCACTGGACGGACATCCAGAACTCCGACTGCATTATGATCATTGGCTCGAACGCCGCCGAAAACCACCCGCTCTCCTTCAAGTGGGTCATGAAAGCGGTCGAGCGGGGAGCCACCCTGATCCATGTTGATCCCCGGTACACCAGAACGTCATCCAAAGCCCATCTCTACGCACCGCTTCGCTCCGGGACCGACATCGCGTTCCTGGGTGGGCTGATCAACTACGTTCTCCAGAACGATCTGATTCACAAGGACTACGTGGTCGAGTACACCGACGCGTCGATGATTGTGAATGAGAACTTCGCTTTCCATGACGGGCTCTTCAGTGGATACGACGCCGCCAAGAAGAAGTACGACAAGGGAAGCTGGGCCTATGAGCCCGATGGGAACGGCGATCCGAAGCGCGACAAAGAGCTGAAGCATGAGCGTTGCGTCTATCAGCTCATGAAGCAGCACTATGCCGCCTACACGCCCGAGAAGGTCTCGGAAATCACCGGTATGCCGGTCGAAACCTTCATGAAGGTCGCCAAGGCGTACGCGGCGACGGGCAAGCCCGGCAAGGCCGCCACGATCATGTACGCCATGGGCACGACCCAGCACACGGTGGGAACGCAGAACGTGCGCAGCTACGCCATGCTGCAGCTCCTTCTCGGGAACACCGGTGTTTCGGGGGGTGGAATCAACGCGCTGCGCGGCGAGTCCAACGTTCAGGGCTCGACCGACTACGCGCTGCTCTTCCACATCCTGCCCGGCTACCTGAAGACCCCGCGGGCCTTCAATGACAGCCTGACGGCGTACCATGAGAAGTGGACCCCGAAGGGCAAGTACGGCGGAATGTCGGCCAACTGGTGGCAGCACACACCCAAGTACATGGTCAGCTTCCTGAAGGCCTACTGGGGTGACGCGGCGACCAAGAAGAACGAGTTCGCCTATCACTACATGCCCAAGCTCGATGAGAACACGATCTACACGCATATCGGCATGTTCGAGAACATGTACGACGGCGTGATCAAGGGTCTCTTCTGCATGGGCCAGAACCCCGCGGTCGGCGGCCCCAACGTGCTGAAAGAGCGCAAGGCGCTCGAGAAGCTCGACTGGATGGTCGCAGCCGACCTGTGGGCAACCGACACGATGGACTTCTGGAAGCGCCCGGGCGTGGATCCGAAGACGATCAACACCGAAGTCTTCGTCCTCCCGGCGGCCTCCTCCATCGAGAAGGAAGGATCGATCGTCAACTCCGGCCGCTGGATGCAGTGGCGGTACAAGGCCGTGGATCCCCCGGGAGTCGCCAAGTCCGATCTCTGGATGCTCGACAAGCTCTTCAAGGGCCTGCGCGAGCGCTATGAGAAGGGCGGCGTCTTCCCCGAGCCGATCGTCCAGCTGCACTGGGACTACGGCGACGACGACGAGCCGGACGTCCACAAGGTCGCCAAGGAGTGCAACGGTTACGCCATGCGTGACTACACCTCGGGCAAGGGCAAGGACATCAAGCGCGGCGAGCAGATCCCGAGCTTTGCGCACCTGGCCGATGACGGCTCGACCTGCAGCGGCAACTGGCTCTACTGCGGTTGTTACACCGAGGCCGGCAATATGTCTGCGCGTCGCAATCCGATGGATGCGGCGAACAACATCGGTCTCTTCCCGCAGTGGGCCTGGTGCTGGCCGGTCAACCGCCGGATCATCTACAACCGTGCCTCGGTCGACCTCAACGGTCAGCCGTTCGACAAGGAACACTGGGTGATCCGCTGGAATGCGGAGACGAAGAAGTGGGAAGGCGACGTACCGGACGGTGGCTGGGCGCCGGGCACGAAGCACGCGTTCATCATGAAGCCTCATGGTCACGCGCAGCTCTTCGGCAACGGCCGCGCCGATGGTCCGTTCCCCGCTCACTACGAGCCCGTTGAATCGCCGGTCCAGAATGCGATGTACAAACAACAGGTCAACCCGGCAATCAAGACCTGGACATCGGACATGAACGATGTCGGCACGCCTGACAAGTACCCGATCGTCGCGACGACCTATCGCGTGGTCGAGCACTGGCAGGCCGGCCAGATGACCCGGAACCTGACCTGGGTCTCTGAGCTGATGCCGGACATGTTCATCGAGATGTCCGAAGAGCTCGCCAAGGAGAAGGGCATCGCGAACGGCGACAAGGTGCGCATCACGACGGCCCGAGGCGGTATCAGCGCCTTCGCTGTCGTGACGCCGCGGTTCCAGCCGTTCAAGATGAACGGAAAGATGGTTCACCAGATCGGACTTCCCTGGCACTGGGGATATTCCGGTTATTCTGTAGGAGAGAGCGCCAACGTGCTCACCCCGCACGCGGGTGACGCGAATACGATGATTCCAGAGTACAAGGCGTTCCTCTGCGACGTGGCGAAGGAGGTGTAAGATGGCAGAGAATTCTTTCTACTATGATGGATCGCTCTGCATCGCCTGCCGTAGCTGCCAGGTCGCATGCAAGCAGTGGAACTACCTCCCCGGCGAGAAGACGAAATTCTTCGCGGCCGCGGGAGGGTACCAGAACCCGTCGGACCTTTCGCCGACCACATGGACGATCATCAAGTTCCATGAGGAGCGCAAAGGGGACTTCCAGGTCAATTGGCTGTTCCGCCGGCATCACTGCTTCCATTGCAGTGACGCCGCGTGTATCGAGGTCTGCCCGGTTGAGCCTGAGAAAGCCATGAAGCGGCACCCGGTCTTCGGAACGGTCTATGTGGACCAGGACACCTGCATCGGCTGTGGGGAATGCGAAGAAGCGTGCCCCTACGATGTACCTCACGTCAACGAGGACACCGAGAAGTCGCGCAAGTGCACCGGCTGCTTCGACCGCGTGGCCAACGACATGCTTCCCGCCTGCGCGAAGACCTGCCCCACGGAGTCTATTCGCTACGGCGAGAAGGGTGCGATGTACGACTTGGCCAAGAAGCGCGTGAAGACGCTGAAAAGCCAAGGCTGGAAGAACGCGAACGTGTACGGAACCAAGCAGCTCAAGGGTCTGCACTCGGTTTACGTGCTGCTGGAGAAGCCGGGTTACTACGGCTTGGACGAGAACCCGTCCTACGGCAGCCTGGAGCCGATCAAGCGCAAGGCCCAGGAGAAATTCGCTGCCTGGCAGCGTGATCACGGTCGCGAGAATCTGGCGTCGATCGGTGGTCTGGCCGCTACGGTTGGTCTGGCCGCCGCCGGCTTCAAGAAGCTGACCGATCGCAAGAACGACAATTCGGAGTCCTAGGGAGCCTTCCGGGGCCACCTGGGTCGACGAGTTTGACACTAAAGCCCCCCGGTGCCGCGTGCATCGGGGGGCTTCTCTATGCGTCGATCAGGAGCGCCCCTCAGTCGGCGCTCTCGGGAAACGCCCACTCGATGTTCTCGACCGTGCCCGCGTTCTCGATGAGGATCGGCTGGGCCAGATCTCTATCGGCCACGCCTGGATACCAGATGTATTGCGAATAGGATTGGGAAGCCGCCAAACGGACCTCTCCATCCGGCAGGCCTTCGACCAAGAACCGCCCGTCGTCGTCGGTGTGCCAGTGGCCGCTCCAGGAAAGGGACTGAAGTGAGCACTTGTTGCCGGTGGAGCAAAAGCGCGCATAGATGGCGAAGAACGCATCTCCGTCCGGCTCCGCATCTGACGTTCACTTCTTGTGCGTCTTGGTTCGCGCCTGGTTGCGGGCCTTTTTCTTCATGGCCGCCCGTTCTTTGGCCTCCTTCAGCCGATAGCTTTCACCCTGGATCTGGATGATCTCTGACCTGTGGACCAGCCGGTCAACGAGGGTGACGACGCAGGCGCCATTGGGTCGGCTGCTCCCAATGGGTGAGGAGGACGAAAGAGTCCGACCTGATCAGGGGCACAAAGGTGGCGTCCTCGGAATCGATCACCAGGTCCTTCTCACGAGTTCCAGATAGGTTGTGTAGATTCAGTCGGGCGTCCAGGCTCCAGGACGGATCCCGCTCGATACGAATAAGCAGACCACCGATCGGGACGGGATCCACCTGCACGTCGAGTCCCGGCCCCACGCTGAACACCTGCGCCGTCTCGGGATCATCTCCCCCCACATAGCTGCTTTCGTCGCCAAACCGGTAATGGACACGAACATCTGCTGGGGCAAAGATGGGGACAGTGTATTCGCCCGTCGACTCCACCCTCACCATGGCCACCCCCGGTCCCTCGACGGAACTCAGGTACACCCTGGGAGTCTCCTCGCCGGTCCACTGAGTCCAGTCCCCGCTGAGAGCACCCGAAAGTGATCCCGGATCCGGCATGGCCAGCGACCAGGTCGCAATCTCACCGACCACGACCGTGGGGGCATCACCGTACGTGGACAGCACGATTTCCTGGTAGTCCAGATTCGGCGATTCAAACTGCGGCTCCATGGAGATCTCGTAGTCACCCGGTAGGAGTCCATCCAATATCACCTGGCAGGTTGTAGACCCATCCGGCCTGGATTGCCCCGATCCCCGACAGGCAATGGAAGACTGCGTCGCACTGAAACGCAGGTAGGCCTCGGCCAGAATCTCGGGTATTTCGAGGTCGATCTGCAGGGCACCAAATAGGAAGTCCAACTCGACATTTCCCTGACCAGACTCCACGACGAACGGGGAGGCCCGCCCCGAAGAACAGACGAGACCATCGCGGCTGTAGTACACGGTCTGTCTGATGGTCGAGCTTCTCATCCGAAGCCGGTATTCGCCCGGAACGACCGGGAGTTCGTAGGTGCCATTCGGGTTTGCCTGACAGCGGAAGCTGGCGTCGTAGTCCTCCCGGGGACCGATGTACTCCGCATCGATGGTCGCATCCCCAATGGGGCCTAGCCCGCTCATCAGCCGCCCGGTAAGCATGACCTCGTCAGCAGGCTCCGGCGTGCAACAGACGATCTCTTCCGGACACTCACACCCGGTGATGAAGAACAGGAGCCCAAGAAACCCGACGGCCCAGCAACTGGATCCACGCATACGACCTCCCAGTCTTGAACACGGTCGTGTCGTCGGCAGCAAGAACGGTATCTCTATCCTAGTGTGGAGCTTGCGCTCACGTCCACCGCAATTCACCCGGCCGCGAGGAACTTCTGGATCCGGGCCGGGGTGTTTCGCCCGTAAGCACAGGAGGGAGATTCCATGAGCACGGTTCGAGACATTCTCAGGTCAAAGGGCAATCTCGTCTGGTCGATCTCGCCCGAAGCTCTTGTATATGAGGCGCTTGAGCTGATGGCCGACAAGGATGTCGGCGCCCTGATCGTCCGCGACGGCAGCAAGGTCGTGGGCGTGTTTTCCGAGCGGGACTACGCGCGAAGGGTCGTCTTGATGGGACGCTCATCCCGAGGCGTCCCGGTTCGCGACCTGATGTCGAAGCGAATCGTGTGCGTGCCGCCGGATGAGTCGGTGGACACCTGCATGCAACTCATGACGGGAGAGCGCGTCCGTCACCTGCCAGTCATGGAGAAGGACAAGCTCGTGGGCATCGTCACGATCGGTGATGTCGTCAAGCAGATCATGTCCGATCAACACACGACGATCAACGATCTCACCCATTACATCCGGGGTGGGCGCTAGCCAGAGCAGATCGTCAACGCACCAAGATGGTCCGCTCGTTCAGGACATCTCCTGCCGTCTCGACGCGGATGAAGTAGGTGGCGGTGGGCACGGTCCGGCCACGGTCATCGGTTCCGTTCCAGATCACGCGGTGATCACCGGCCCCCAGAATACCATCCACCAAACCTGTAACGAGGCGCCCGTCCGTTGCGTAGACGGCCACCTTCACGTGCTGCGCCCGGGCCAGATCGAACTGGAAGGTCGTCTGATGGTGGCTCGGATTGGGATAACCTCTCAGCCCGCGCACCTCGGACGGGGCAAGACCTTCAACGGCCGAAGGCGAGTCGATGCGGATCAGTTCGATCCCCTCCCCCGTTCCGAGATTCCTGCTGTACTGCATGTCCACCGGATTATTCCAGTGCTCGTGCACCCCCAGACTCTGGAGGCGCTGCACATCTCCCTCATGATCGGGGTCGTAGAATGTCTCTGAGAGAGGATCGTTTGCCAAGACCCCTTCGTGCAGGTAGTCATCGGCGCCCGGCTGCTGAGGATACAGCCGGGGGTCGCCTTCCTCCTGCATGAAGTCGAAGCAAACCGAATCGAGCGCGATGGGGTCCTGTGAGGCAAAGAGGCTGGAGGTCCAGTCTCCGTCAAAGGGAGAGAAGTCCCAGCGGTGAGGCTCGAGGTCGTCCGGATGGACGCCGGAGTAGAGCCCGTCGATCAGATAGAGGAGCGTCTTCCCTCCCAGGTGGGCATGGCCCTGCAAGTCCACGAGCGCGCGGTAGCTCCCGTAGTCGGGGGCCACATTGGCCAGGCAGAGATGAAGATTGTAGTAACTATCATCCAGGGGAA
>CAZTDY010000117.1:0-9354 GCA_964612295.1 uncultured bacterium
ACACTTTGATCAAGTTGAAGAAGCCTAAATGAGACTTTTGCCACGGGCTGCTAGAGAACTGGGGGAAGTCCAGGTCTTCCCCCCATAGTCTGTTGACCTTTTCGTCTTGCGGCATTGGAATATCTGAAATGGCCTATGCTGGATGAATGTCATATCATGACCGCAGCCATCAATGTACAAGCTTTGGAGGCCCCATGGACTGGAAGTACCACATGCCACACGTTTGGCGGACTCCCCGCGTGGAGTGGGAAGATGTTTGGCTGATGCCCGCTAAGCCGGGCTACACCGGCCCATCAGTATGGTTGACGGTAGACGCCCTGGGGGATCCCACCGACACCACCCGTAGTCCGGAGAAGGCCGAACTCTACGAAGAGGCACTACGTAAGCTTGGGGACTTAGACTATCACATCAAGGATGCGGATATGATCGTGCGCGCGAAAGACTTCAGCAAGTCTGAGCTGCTCGATTGGATAAGGATCTGTCTCAAGGCGAAGGGTTTCGAGGTGGACCGGCTGATTGAAGGCACACGAGAGGAATTCTACGGCACGAATCAACAGGCCGACATGATCGCGGAGATCACCCGGGGGCTCGCCGAAAGGGATAAGCACCCGAGGCAATAGGCTGGAACGTATTGCGAGAACGGCTGCATTTATCCTCGAGCTACCGGACCCGCCGCCTGGTGCACTTGGTTCAAGTACGCGTAGCCGCGGCAGCCCACGACTCGCTACTGCGTATTGGACCGGCTGTATTCGGACCGCAATTGAATTCGGAACAGGACTCAGCCAGTAGGGTAGAAAGACGGGGGGCACGATCGGACCATGTCGCGACGGTTCTGCCCGCGACACGGCCCGCTGCGCGTCGGAAAGTCGAGCGCAGTGGACATGTGACCACGTGCATTGCTAACGTCCAGAACACACGCCTTGCCACAACCACTCCTGGACCCGCTAAGCCACGTATGTCACACGGATGTGAGGAAACCCCCCATGTGTCCATCCTGGCTGCCGCTACTCGCTGCCTGTCTCGTCTTTATGACTGCCTGCAGAGAACCCGGTTACGACACGACCACTGGCCCGACCGTGATCACGACCTCGGCGCCCGCAGCCGAAAATCCTGCTTTCATAACTGATCACGCGGCCGCCCCTCAACAGGATGAGGGGTCGTTCGAGCCGCTTCCCGTTCCCAAACCGTTCGAATTCCAGATTGGCGAAGCTCAAGCCGATGGCACGCCGGAACCGACCGCAGCTCTTGCTCCTGTGCATGCGGAACCTCTGTCGGAGGCCGAAACCCAGGCCATCCTCGACCGCCTGCCGCCGATGCCAGAACGGGAACACACTCATGCCCTACCCGCCCCATCCCACGAGGGGCATTCCCCGCCGCCAGACGGCAGCGTCCTGGCGCCCATCTTTCCTCCGCTGTCCGACGGGCCCCCGGCACCTCCCGTTGAGATGGGTGCTCTGAAACTGGTGCGCTTCTCACCGCAGGGGGAAATTCCGCTGGCAAAACACCTGGTCGCGACGTTCTCCCATCCGATGGTCGCTGCCAGCTCACACGCCGATGTGGCGAGCCACAATCTGCCCGTGAGGCTCGATCCCGAGCCACCCGGTCGTTGGCGCTGGATCGACACTCGGACTCTGCTCTTTAAATCCGATCCACGTTTCCCGATGGCCACCCAGTACAACGCTGTGGTTCACGCCGGAACCCGATCCGCTATGGGTGGCGTCCTGCAAGAGGAATTCACCTGGGCATTTTCAACTCCCCCTCCCCAGGTAGAGCACTTCTGGCCGAGCGATGGACCCCAGGATCTGGAGCCGGTGCTCTTTCTGCGTTTCGACCAAAAGATCGACCCTGGCCGCGTGATGGCCCGCGTCCGATTGACCGGGGGGGACAGAGCCTGGCCCCTGAAACACGCAACCCAGGCAGAGATCGACAGCAATAGGGTCACCAGACGGCTTGTTGAAGATGCCGTGGCAGGCCGCTGGCTGGCAATTCGCCCCATTGCGCGTCTGCCGAAGGACACCCAGTTCACGGTGACCATCGGGCCAGGAGTCCCCTCGGCCGAAGGGCCGGAGCGAAGCACAGAATCCCAAATCTTCAGCTTCTACACATATCCTCCCTGCGAAGTCGTCAGACCTGACGAAAGCGTAGAGATGGAGTACTACCCAGTTTTGCCCTGGAGGATCGCCTTCAGCAACCCTCTCGACGAAAAAGCGTTCGACCGGAAGAAACAGATCACCGTGGAGCCACCCGTCGAGGGATTGCGCGTTCGCTTGAACGGCAATGAAGTCATTGTCGAAAGCAGACCCAAGGCCAGCACAGAGTATCGCGTGACCTTGGCATCTGGGATTCGAGATGTGTTTGGGCAGACCCTTGATGAGGCGTTCTCGGTCGTTTACAAACTCAGTGAACCCTATCCGAGTATCACATGGCAGGCTCATCACTTCGAGGTACTTGATCCTACGGAGCCCCCCGTGTTGCCCGTCTACAGCATCGGACTACGCGCTATCAGGGTTTCGGTGTTTGCCGTCACACCTGATGACTGGGTTGGTTTTGAGGCGAGCCGCTTCGGGAACAAAGATCCATATGGCCGAAAGGTCTGTGAAAAGGTCGTAGAGCTTCCTGACAGCAGGGATGAAGTCATTGAGACGCTCATCGACCTCAGCCCCATGCTAAATGGGTCGGCGGGTCAGTTCGTTGTCGATGTCACCCCCCAGATGGACGGCAAATGGCGCTATTGGTTTTCCGACAGAACGGCCTGGATACAATGCAGCCGCATCGGTCTCTCGGCCTACACCGCTGACGACAGCCTGGTCGTCTGGGCGACCGAGCTCGAAAGTGGCAAGCCGCTCGAAGGCGTGGCCGTGCATATTCACGGGGCTTCGGCAGAAGCGCTGACCGGAGCAGATGGCATTGCCATCCTGCCGCGGGAAGAATGCGAGTCCCGTCTGCTGGTGGCGCGTAAGGGGGAGGACGTTGCCATCCTCCCGGGCATCCACCGCTGGAAAAGTGGCCCTCCCCGAGACCGCCTTGTCTGGTACGTCGTCGATGACCGCAAGCTCTACAGGCCCGGTGAAACGGTACATATCAAGGGATGGGTGCGACAGATCGAGGGAGGTCCACGTGGAGACGTATCCACACCGGAAGAAATCGTGCGGGGTCTCAGGTTCGAAGTGAGTTCGGCAGCTTCCCAGCAGATTGCGGATGGGGAGGCGGTGGTAGACCGCTTCGGCGGCTTTCACTTCGACTTCGCGCTTCCTGAGGCAGTAAACCTTGGCGCGGCCAGGATCCGCCTGGATGCCCAAACAACGGTGGCCCTCAGAGACAGCTGCCACTCCCATTCGTTCAAGATACAGGAATTCCGGCGGCCCGAGTTCGAAGTCACCGTCCAGTCGAACGAGGGGCCGTTCTTTCAGCACGGTCAGGCTGACGTTACCGCCGAAGCCGCGTATTTCACCGGCGGCGCGCTTGCGGGGGCTGATGTCGAATGGCGGGTCGATGCGATTCCGGGTCGGTTCTGCCCCCCGAGTCGAGAGCAGTTCACCTTTGGCGTCAGCTCTGGGGGGAGCGGCAGGTTCACTTGGGATCCGGGACGCCGCCTCTATTGGGCCCCTCCACCGTGGCACGGCAACGGCGACTTAGCAGATGCCAAATCCCTGCACGGTGATACTGGGCCTGACGGACGGCACCGGTTGCAGATGGATTTTCGAGATGGTCCGCCCCATCCGACAGTGCTGAGGGCAGAAGCAACGATAACGGATCTCAACCGTCGAACCTGGAGCGCCGAGACCCGTCTCTTGGTCCATGCCGCCGAACTGTACGTGGGAATACGAAGCCAAAGAAGGTTCATCGAACAGGGAGATTCTCTGCTGGTCGAGACGATCGTAACGGACCTCGACGGCCACGTCGTCCCCGGACAAACCGTAGAGCTGGCAGCAGAGCGTCTGGTGTGGCGGAAGGCCGATGGTGATTGGGTCCGTGGTGTTACTGAACGGCTCGTCCACAGCATTACCTCACGCGAGGAACCCGTTCGCCACGCCTTCGTCCCAGGCACCAGTGGACAGTGGCGGGTGAGGGCAACGGTCCAGGACGACAAAGGGCGGCGCAATCGGAGCGAGCTGACGCGTTGGGTGGCGGGGGCTGCCAACTATCTGGCCTTCCGTCGAGGCGATGGACTGAAACTTGTTGCTGAGCAGGACGAGTGGGGGGTCGGGCAGACGGCCCGCGTCCTCCTCGTGGCACCTTTCTACCCAGCTGAGGGGCAGGTTAGCCTGTGGCGTGATGGACTGGTCGACACCTGGCGTCTGAGCCTTGACCAACCGACGTGCACGATTGAAGTGCCGATCGAATCAGCTCAGACTCCGGGTCTCTGGCTGAAAGTTGATCTAGTGGGTTCTACAGTGCGGTCCCGTGGTGTTGGTGCACCCAATACCACCCCCGCACGGCGCCCGGCCTCTGCAGCGGGGAGTCTCTACCTTTCCGTTCCCCCAACCCATCGTAGCCTGGAGGTGATGGTCTCGCCGCAGGATTCAATGGTTGCGCCGGGAGACTCGACCGAAATCCACCTCGCGGTGCGGGATGCGCAAGGACATCCCGTTGCCGATGCGCAGCTGCTTCTGATGATTGTGGATGAAGCCACACTCGCCTTAACGGCGTACGAGCTCGCCGATCCGATCCGTGCTCTCTATCCGAAACGAACGCGGCGCTTTCGGACCGCCCATCTACGCGAATTGATCTTGCAGGCGCGTCCGGATAGGGTACCCGCCCTGGGCAGGCCCGCATTCCCGTGCTTGCGGATGGGGGTGGGCACTCGCCCGCTGACTGGAATGGATTACGCTTACTGCTACAATCCGGAGGGACTCTCCGAGCACGCGATGTTGGCCCAGTATGATCCAACGGGCTTCGCCGAACCCAGTGCAATGACGGAGCAAACGATGGGCCAACCATTGCGCCTGCGGGGCGACCTCAATCCGCTCGCACACTTCGCACCTCACGTACTGTCCGACGAGAGCGGGCGGGCCACCGTCCGGGTGCGACTCCCCGACAACCTCACGCGCTATCGGGTGATGGCTGTTGCTTTCGACGACGGACAGCGTTGTGGAAAGGGTGAGTCCGTACTCACCGCCCACCTGCCACTCATGGTGCGGCCTTCACCGCCGCGCTTCTTGACGCTTGGCGACAGTCTCGAGCTGGCCGTTGTGGTTCAGAACGCATCCGAGGAAGACCTTCAGGTGGATTTGGCTGCTCAGGCTACAGGCCTCACATTCTCGGCCGGGGCAGGCCGCCGAGTTCACGTGCCTGCGCGGAAACGAGTAAAGGTGTGCTTCCCCTTCGTGACCATGCGGACCTCCGTTACCAGGATTGACGTTGCAGCCCTGGCCGGCGTTTGGTCTGATGCGACTGCCGTCAGCATCCCAATCCGCAATCCTGTTCCAATCGAGACCTTAGCAACTTACGGGAGTGTGGATCAGGGGGTCTGTGCCCAACCTCTCCGCGCGCCGGCAAATGCCCTTGCTGAGTTTGGCGGACTGGAGGTCACAACCTCCAGCACTGCCCTGGAGGCGCTGACCGATGCAGTGCTCTACCTGTTCGAGTACCCGTACGCGTGCGCTGAACAGATGGCCTCGCGCATCTTGGTCGCGGCAGCCATGACGGACGTTTTGACGGCGTTCGAGGCCCCGGGTCTTCCGGAGGTCGAAAAGCTGGCGGCCACGGTGATCAGGGGTATCGAGGAACTCGATGAACGGCAGAACAAAGATGGGGGATACAGCCTTTGGCGATTTGGGGAACCTTCTTGGCCATTCTTAACCGTCCATGTTGCGCACGCACTGGTGCGTGCCCGGGAAGAAGGCTTCGCGGTCCCCAGTCAGCACCTCAATCCAACCATGCAATACCTGAAGCAGATTGAGGAACGCATTCCTTCCCTCTATTCCGAGGCCACGCGAACCAGCATCATTGCCTATGCGTTATATGTGCGCGCTCTTTCAGGAGATATAGACGGGAAGGGTGCCAAGCATCTAATCCGTGAGGTTGGCGGCATCGAAAAGCTTCCCCTTGAAGCCCTTGGCTGGTTGATGCCGGTTCTGACGGCTGAGGGTGATCGGAGGACGCTCAGTCGGATCTGCAGATTGCTGCAGAACCGCGCTGTTGAAAGCGCCGGCACTGCCCAGTTCACCACGCACTATGCCGAGGGAGCTCATCTGATCTTCCACGCCGCCAGGCGCACTGACGCCCTACTTCTTAGTGGGCTGATGGATGCCCAACCTGACAGTGATCTCATTATCAAACTCGTGCGCGGGCTCCTCGGGCATCGAAAGCGGGGCCGCTGGTCGAGCACGCAGGAGAACGTGTGGGTCTTGCTGGCTCTCAAGCGGTATTTCTTGTCCTATGAGAGCCAGACACCTGACTTCCTCGCTCGTACCTGGCTCGGAGATCACCTTGTGAGCGAACAGCACTTCGAAGGCCGCAGCGCCGAGTCACATCGCATGGAACTGCCGATGCGTCACTTGGCTGAAGCGGGTGGAACGCAGAGCCTGGTTCTGAGCAAGGAGGGCCCCGGACGGATGTACTACCGCATTGGCATGCGGTACGCACTCGACGATCTGACCCCACCTGCCGCCGACCACGGCATCAGTGTCCGGCGCGTCTATGAAGCGGTGGATGATTCTGCCGACGTTTGTCTCGACGCCGATGGGATCTGGCACATTAGAGCGGGGTCCCGCGTGCGGATCAAGCTTTCGATGGTTGCGCCGGCGCGCCGTTATCACATTGCCTTGGAAGATAAGTTGCCTGCTGGCCTGGAGCCACTGAATCCCGAGCTTGCAGGTGTGGCGGCGATACCTCCTGACCAGGAGTCCGCCGGACGGAGCGGGATGGCTTGGGATTGGTGGAGCCGCTGGTACGATCATGACAACCTTCGTGACGATGGTGCCGAGGTCTTCTGCAGCTTGCTCCGTGAGGGCGCTTACGACTACTCCTATGTTGCCCGTGCGATTACCGCGGGACGCTTCATCGCCCCGCCGCCTCGAGCGGAGGAGATGTACCAGCCCGAGACGTTCGGACGGGGGCACGGTGAGGTGGTGATCGTGGAGTGAGACAAGACAGAGACTGCTATGAATGGAGACGCGGATTTCAGTTCGCGTCTAGAGGACAACTTCTATACCGATAGAGATCCGCCGGCGAGGGTATCCGCGTTCATGGACCGCGGGATCGGCCGTGTTCCATTGGTGACGGATCTGAACTGCGACTCTATCCGTGAGTTGCCGGGCGATCTCCGCAGAAACGAAATGACCCGTCTCCGGAATGGCCTCATTGAGGGGCGGATTGGAAATGTGGATTGGATTCCTTAGGTCGATCGAGGCATACCCGATGCCCAGCCTTAGCCTCAGGCCCGCCATGGCCTTAACGAGCAACAATTCGCTCCCGGTCTCCAGATCGCTGTTCTCGATGAGACTGGTTACCCCGGCGCCGATATGCACCCCTTTTCCAAGATTGGCACAGACCGTCATGCCCAGACTCACATGTAGGGGGTTTTTATGATCGGTTGGTCCGAACCTAGCCTGCATTCGTAGCTCCGCCTTTGCAGGACATTGTAGAACGGCAGCCGAGAGTGCCAGCAATGCCCACAGCAGTGCCTGGGTCACGATTCGCCATCGTTGCATCGGCATCTTTGGCTCCTTGCAGCAGTCCGCAGCCGCCCGAGGTTGAGTGCGGGCGCCGCGTGCCGTGTTTTCTAAAGTCTAAGCCCGGTACACGAATAGATGATCGCTTGAGGTTCCTTGATGAAGTAGTAGACAAGGTCAGAGTCGTTTGCGAATCCCCAGACTCGACCACCTGGCTCGAGATGACCTCGAGCCAGGTGGTATAGCTCGTGCCGAACACCGACCCGAGTTGCGCCCCAGCCCCCCACCTCCAGCCGAGCCAACCCAGTGTTGTGATTGAACCAGATCCGACCTTCGAAGTATGGGCGCAGTCTGCATTTCACGCCGTCAGGATTGATCGCCAGCTTTTTAGCTTCTTGGACTACGACCGCACGAAGCTCCCTCTGCGTCTCGATTCTTTCGGAGAGCATGGAACCGACAAAGCTCATTGCGAGGACGGCAACGTAGGAGCCGACAAGTATGCACAAGACCAAGATCAGCCCGCGAACCGCACGCTTCGCAATGAGTCGATCCAGCGCTTGCGCAGCATCGCTCCGCACCGTGGTGTCATCGTCACGCGAGGCCGCGCGGAGGGCTGCCAGCATTCGCTTGCATGGGAAGCGGATGGAAGCCCGGGCAGCGGCTGCGCGTACTCCGCTGGACTCATCTCCCACGATGGCAGAGGCGAGAGGATCGACAATGCGTCGATCTTTGATGCGACCGAGGCTCCCTGCTGCTGCCTGACGTACGGCATCATCGCGATCAGATTTGAGCGCGCGGGTGAGTGGCTCGATTGCCGGCCGCTTGCCAATCTTGCCGAGAGCCTCGGCCGCGGCCAGGCGAACCTCGCTATCGGAATCCTCTAGGAGCATGTCTGCCAAGAAGGTGATCCACTTGTCCTGGCGGGAGTCGCCAAGATTCACTGCAGTCAGTCTGCGTACGCCGGGATCAGGGTCCTGGAGAGCAGCCACCTGAGCTTCGAGCGTCGCCGATCGTAGGCCAGGTTGTCCGCGGCCGATGTCCCCGAGAGCTCCTACCGCTTCTTGCCGCACAATCGCCTTGGAGTCCTGCAGGCTATGGGTCAGCGCCTTAATGGCCCGCCGCTCCTTCAACTCACCCAGGGCACACGCGGCCGCACAGCGGACCAAGTAGTCTTCGTGCTTCAGCGCTTTCATCAATGCATCTACCGCCCAAGGGTTCTTGATGTCCCCGAGAGATCTTGCGGCACTAAAGCGCTGTGCAGGGTCGTGACTTTTCAGTTCAGCAAGCAACACGTCGATCTTGCTCTTCACCGATTGCGTTGTGATCATGGCTTCGAAACCTCTCCAATTTGATCGATCTGTCCAGGAAACTGTGGCGATGCCCTTGGATGTCTACTCTTAGTGTCGCTGGAAGGCCGATTGCGTTAATCACAAAATCGCGTGGTGAGGCCGAACATGCCGGGAGGAACTGCCGAAATGGCCGGGACATGATATTTCGGCCTAAACAGATTCCTTCTATCCGGAACAGAGTAGGTAGGAAATCTTTTGAGCCGTGCCAGAAGGTCCCCGAGAGGATACCTCGTTGTGGGGGGGGCTGAGCTCTGCTAGCATCCAGGTTGGGCGATGGAGGTATCGTACCGGCTAGAGCGGTCGTGGGGGAGATCCCTATTGGACCATGAGGAAGCAAGCGCATAGGAAACTCTAACCCGATTTCGGCGCTCACGGCGACTAGAATCCAG
>CAZTDY010000118.1:0-9170 GCA_964612295.1 uncultured bacterium
CACGCTATCCTACAGGCTCATTTCATGTTGGAAGAGGCTGCTGATTGACAAGGGGCCGTCGGATGTCATACCGTAGCCGTAAGTTCCATCAGGGCTTCGCGGACGAAGTTTTGGCAAGGGACGCCCGCATCCGGGTCCTTTGCTCTCTTCTGCTCCCCCATCCTTGAGATCAGTACCTGCAAACCAGTATCATTATAGAGTGTGCGTCTAACGCCCCCGGCTCGGATGCGTGAGGACACCATGCTGTCCGGGCCAGATTTTTTAAGAACAACCATCTGAAAGGACACTGCCATGAGATTCCCCACGGTCCTCCTGCTCACGATGGCCCTCACCTGCGTGGCAACCGGTTGGGCAAGCGCGGAAATGCGCTCGATCGAAGTTGCCGGCGGCGAGAGTGAGCTGACCCTGGTGCAGCAGTCGCCCGACGCGCTCGAATATCGCGTGCGGGTCGGTGAGCTTGCGGCAATGGACGTGACGACCCCCGAGGGTGAGTTCACGCGGCTGCTGATTCCCGGCTTTCACAGTTCGCATATCGAGGGATCGCCCGAGCTGCCGATGATGAACCGGCTGATCGAGGTGCCCTACGGCGCGAACGCCCGGGTCGAGGTGCTCTTGGCCCAGAGCCGCGAGTACGATCTGACCGCCTTGGGGATCACGAATCCCGTGATGCCGGCGCAGCCCTCGATGCCGAAGAACGTGGATCCCGCCCACTGGCCGTTCGTGATCGATCGGGACGCGTACGAGCAGCATCAGGTGAGCCAGGAGCTGGCCGCGGTGTCGCCGCAGGGCCAGCTTCGTGCCGTGCAGATCGGCCGGCTGGAGATCAGCCCGGTGGAGTACTACCCGCAGGAGAACCGCCTGGTGGTGTATGAGGAGCTCACGCTGCGGGTGGTCTTCGATGGGGCCGACCATGCAGCTGGTGATGCCTTGAAGGCGCGGACGAACAGCGTCTTCTTCGAGCCGCTCTATGAGCGCTTTGACGGCTATCGCGGCCTTCACGACAACTACCCCGACCGGGTGGGCGATGTGGTGACGATGGTCGTGGTGGCGCCTCCTGAGTTCGAGGCGCAGCTGGCCGAGTACGTGGACTGGAAAACCGAGCGGGGGTTCCACACGATCTTGGCGATCACCGGAACGCCCGAGGTGGGGACGACGACGAGCTCGATCCAGGCCTACATTCACGATCTCTACAACAACGCGAGTCCGGAGCTGCCGGCTCCGAGCTTCGCGGTCTTCGTGGGTGATGTGGCCCAGATGCCGACCTTCCAGGAGTCGGGCAACTGCACCGACCGCCCCTATTGCGCGGTCGACGGAGATATCGTGCCGGACATCTACTACGGCCGCCTATCGGCGACCAACCCGACGATGCTGGCGAACATCTTAGAGAAGACGCTCATGTACGACCAGTTCACGATGCCCGATCCAAGCTATCTTGGTGAGGTCTGCATGGTCTCCGGCATGGATTCCGGATACGCCTCTGTCTGGGGCAACGGCCAGATCAACTACGGCACGACCTACTACTTCAACGAGGCCCACGGGATCTACAGCCACACCTACCTGTATCCCGAGTCGGGTAGCAATGCCGGCAATATCGTCCAGCACGTGAGTGACGGTGTGAGCTACATCAACTACACGGCGCACGGGAGCCAGACCAGCTGGTCGGATCCTTCCTTCACCATCGCGAACATCAACGGCCTGTCGAACTACGGCAAGTACTGCCTGGCGGTGGGCAATTGCTGTCAGACGGGCACCTTCGACTACGGTGAGTGCTTCGGCGAAGCCTGGTTGCGGGCCGAGGACAAGGGTGCGATCGGCTACATCGGCGGTTCGAACAACACCTACTGGGACGAGGACTACTGGTGGGGCGTGGGATCCGGTTCCATCGTAGTCAACCCAACCTACGAGACGCACGGTCTTGGCGCTTACGACGGTGTCTTCCATGATCACGGCGAGGCGATGACGCAGTGGTATGTCATGAACGCCTGTCTCATGTTCACCGGCAATATCGCTGTCATGGAAGCCGGCTCGGGGCTCTCGACCTACTACTGGAACATCTACAACCTGTCGGGCGATCCCTCTCTCTGTACCTACATGGGCGTGCCGACGGCGAATCCGGTCGATCACCCCGACGCCATCCTGACCTCGATGGAGACCATCACGGTCGACGGTGATCCCAACAGCTACATCGGAGTGACCAAGGACGGCACCTTGGTCGCGGCGGGCACGATCGGCGAGACCGGCACGGTCGATCTCGAGATCTGGGAATCTCCGCTGCTTCCGGGCACGGCTCAGATCACCATCATGGCGCAGAACCGGGTGCCCTATCAGGCGAACATCGAGATTCTGCCGCCCAGCGGTCCGTTTGTGGTCTTCGATGACTGCATCGTCGACGACGATCAGGCCGGTGACAGCTTCGGCAACAGCGATGGCGCTCTCGATGCCGGTGAGACAATCGAGCTGGTCGTTCAGCTTCGCAACGTCGGTGTCGACACCGCCACCAACGTGACGGCGCAGCTGGTCATCGAGGATGAGTACGTCACGGTCACCGACGACATGGAGTCCTACGGCAACATTCCGGCCGACTTCACGGTCAGTTGCCAGGAAGACTACGACCTGGTCATCGAGCCGGATTGTCCCGACGGCCACATGATTACCTGCGCGCTGACCATTCTGTCGGACAACCGGACGCTCTGGGAGACCGACTTCAATCTCACGATCGACGCGCCGGTCCTCAGCATCTCCCGGGTGATCGTCGATGACACGGCGACCGGTGATGGAAACGGCAACGCCGATCCGGGCGAGACGTTCGACTATCGCGTCTTCGTCGAGAATACGGGCCACGAGTCGGCCACCGGGCTCTCGATCTCGCTCAATTCGGGCAGCGGCTACGTGCAGGTGATCCAGGGCGCGGCGGTGGCCGCCGAGATCGCCGCGGGCGCCGAGGTCGAGCTCTCGCCGACGTTCATTCTCAGCGTCTCCGCGGGCGCGCCGGAGCCGAACGAGTATCCCCTCTTCCTGTCGCTGACCGGCGATTTCGGCCTGGATGCGACGATGGAGAAGGGCCTGCCGGTCGGCGGGTTCTGGGACACGATGGAACAGGGCGAAGGCACCTGGTCCCACTACTCCGGTGGTGGCAGCTTCATCGACCAGTGGCATCGCGACTCCTACCGCAACGTCACGCCGGAAGGCGGCTGGTCCTGGAAGCAGGGTGGCAACGGTGCGGCCGACTACGGCAACCTCTGCGACGGTTGCCTGGCCACCGAGGCGATCCCGTTGGCCGAAACCACTACGCTCTCCTTCTGGCACTGGATGAGCGCCGAGACCAGCAGCTCGTACCCGGACTACTGCTATGACGGTGGGCTGATCGAGATGTCCTTGAACGGCGGACTCTGGACGCAGGTCACGCCGGATGAGGGGTACACGCATCTCATTCGTACGGGCGGTACGCCCGGCCCGTTCCCCCAGGACACCGAAGTCTACTCCGGCAACTTCGATTGGACCGAGGGCACGGTGACGCTGGAAGGCTACTCGGGCACGGTCGCGTTCCGCTTCCGCTTCGGCTCCGATGGCGCCGCGACGGAAGAAGGCTGGTACGTCGATGATGTGCGCGTCTCCGGATTCAGCAATTCGCAGGGCATCGATCCGCACTTCGAGCCTGTGGCTCTGCATCCGGTGCTGCTGCAGAACACGCCCAACCCGGGCCGCCCGATGACCACGATCGCCTTCGAGCTGCCGACGGCTCAGAAGGTAAGGCTGCAGGTGTTCGATCCGACGGGCCGGCTCATCTCGACTTTGGCCGATGGTCCTGCCGATGCCGGACTCCACAGCTTCAGCTGGTCCGGGCAGACCGATACCGGCACAGCGGTTACCTCGGGGGTGTACTACTACCGTCTGCAGACCGATGACCGAACGATGACGCGCAGCATGCGTTTCATTCGTTGAGCTAGATGAACGGTAAACTGAAAGGGCCTCCCCCGGTGGGGAGGCCCTTCTCTTGTGGTCTGCCGGAGGACTGATGCCTGGTCCCCCGACTCACCCTCCAAGCGAGCGCTAACGCACTCGAATCACCCTCTGTTTGCGGTCCTCGAGATCGGTCACGAGGCGCATGAAGTAGATCCCGTCCGCGACCTGACGGCCGCTGTCATCACGTCCATCCCACCGCACCGCGTGAGCGGACGGCGCCATGAGGCCCTGCTGGAGCCCGCGAACCTGACGACCGGTCACATCGTAAATCGCCAAACTGACGTCGGCCGGTTCGCTGAGCTCGAAGCGGATCATCGTGTCGCGCGAGAACGGATTCGGCATCGCCTTGAAGAATCCGGCCTTCTGTGCGAATTCGTCCGACGCCGGCGCACCTGAGCGGCCGCCCCAGTAGAGCAGGCGAGCAGCGTGCGCATTGTACTTCAGCTCTTCCAGGTTCCCCGCGCCGACCACGGCGAAGGCCACGGTAATCTCCTCGTCGACGGCCAAGGTGAAGGGGCCGGCCGAGGCGAGAACCCGGTAGTCATCCGGCTCGGGAGCTGTGGTCAGGACCCATTCCGGGCCGGCCGCCGAAAGGATCTGGTACTTGTTCTCGTCGGGGATGTACGGACTTCCCGTGAACATGGACTCGTCGATCAGCGTCAGATTGCTCCGCGGCGGGAGGGTGCCGGTCTCATCCTGCAGCAGAGACACGCCGGCGTAGACCCCCTCGGCATCATCATAGAGGTAGGCCAGGTTGAGATCATCCTCGGTGCCACCCAGGTCGTTCAGGTAGTCATCACCGAGATCGAAGTCCATGAAGCAACCCACGTAGACATCGGTCAGCGGATCGGCGCCCTCGTTCGTAACCGTGTAACGAATCACGACCACGTCATCGGCGACGCTTGGGTAGTTGTAGGCCTGCGACTCCTGCTGAACCAGGAGCCCCCGCGGGGCGACAGCGCCAGCGTCGTTGTAGGCCACGTAGGCGTCCTGGTCCGAGTCATCGGCCCCTTCCACGCGAACATGGCCATCGGGTGTGCTGGACACCATCCACTCCGAGGTTGGATCCGAACCGTAGTCGCGGTTCGCGACATACTCCTGGCTATCTCCGACCCACAGGCTTCCGATGTAGAGCTGATTGGAACCGTCGCGCGGATAGACGAAGCCATCTCCCTCGGTTTGGGTGTCATTCATGAAGCCCAGGGCGCCCTGATCGGTGATCGTCAGCAGACAACTCCCCACATCGTGGGTGAACCAGTCCCGCTGCACGGTCGTGATCTGCTCCGTTGCCCAGTTCGAGGCAGTCAAGGCCGAGTCGATCGCGCGCACGGACCAGTAGTAGTTGCCGGGCGGCACATCGATCGTGACCATCGTGGCCTGCCCGACGTTGCCGCGCATCGGCGTACCATAGACACCTGAGACCACATCGTCCATCCCAGGCGCGGTCCCCACCCGAAGAGCGTAGTAGAGGCCACTGGAGGCCGTGTTGTCATCGGCCGGCGCGCCCCAGCTCAGCTGGATCCCGCCGCCGGTGTCGGTGCCGCTCAGGCCGCTGGGGGGGGTGAAGGCGGTGCGTTGGGTGCGCCACAGGACGACTTGTAGAGATAGGCGTAGCGCGTGCTTCCATTGTTGCCGCACATGAACAGATCCAGGTCGTCATCAAGATCGACATCGGCGGGAACAAGGTCGCCGTGGCACATCGAGGTGAAGGTGCGCCAGTACTCGAAGGTCCCCGCGTTGTTCTTGTACAGCTTGTTGGGCACGCTGCTTCCCGTGTACCCGTTGAAGACGATGTCAAGATCACCGTCGTTGTCGAAGTCTCCCCAAGCGCAGGAGCTCTGGTAAATCTCCGCACCGTCGTAGATCCTGGTCAGGACACCTGCGTCGTTGCGATAGATGCAGGAACACCGCGGCCCGCCGTAGCCGTTCTCACCCGTGATCGCGAGATCCAGGTCGCCGTCGGCGTCGAAGTCGCCCCACTCGGCATCCGAACTCCAGACGCCTTCCAGACCATGGGAGCCCGTATCGGTGAGCGTACCGACCGGGTCGTTTTCGTAGAAGATCACCCGTGGCGTGGTGCCGTCATGGCCGGTCATGAGAAGATCAAGGTCGCCGTCTCCGTCGTAGTCACCCCAATCGGCCGAACCGCAGTAGAGAGCGGTGAACGAAGTTCCCGTGACGGCCGTCAGATGTCCGAGCGGGTGATTCCGGTAGAACGTTGCCACCGCCTGGGTGCCGTCGTGGCCCGAGACGATCAGATCCAGATCTCCGTCCAGATCATAGTCCCCCCAGGCGACCGAAGAATGGCTGACGCCATAGAGGTGCTGCCCTTGATCCCAGGTCAGGTCGCCGGTCCCGTCATTGCGATAGATGCGCGCGAGGCGGGCGTCGTCGCCCTGCTGGCCGGTCAGGACCAGGTCGAGATCGCCGTCATTGTCATAGTCGCCCCAGGCGAGACCGTCACTCGACTTGTAGTTCCTGACGTTCGGCAACGAGTTGGCGTACTCGGCGAGCGTTCCGTTGTTGTTACGATAGGTCCGCACGGCATAGCCGGAGCTCTCTTCGCCCATCCGGATAAGGTCCGGGTCGCCGTCGCCGTCGACGTCGCCCCAGGCCGCATCTGCGGCGCTGTCGCCGGCCAGCGTATCATCGAGCTCCAGCGTGGCCGGAGGCACGTAACGATAGTAAAGAATCTCGTGCCCCTCCTGAACCACGACATGCATCTCACCGCAGTCTCCGTCGCCGGCGATGTCGGGGCTGACCACCTCCCAGTTCGTAGCCAGCACGTCGACCACCATCTCGGTCCCGGGGCCCGTCGAGACGCATAGTTCATGCTGATCGGGTTCGGGATAGGTATCGGCGCGAATGTACGTATTGCACGCGTAGTCCTCGTAGGCGTCGTGCCGCGAGCTGCGCTGCCTCGCGCCCCCGCCGCCGATGCTGGTGGTGCCACCCCAGTTCACGCCGTGGTCGTGGGTCACGCACATCTTGGGCCCGCTGGTGTCGCCATCTCGCGAGACGTACACATCGCTCCAGTTGGCGGCAATGGCGATGTCACTGATCTGATCCGGGTAGGTGATCGTCCAGAGAGTCTGCGCCGTGTAGTAAGGGTAGCCTGTTCGGGTGACCTTCACGAGTGTGTTGGTCGGCGTATCCACCTCCCAAACGACCCAGGGCGCGGCCCACTCGCCGTTCGCGACGGCCACGTCCTCGATGTAGTTGCCGCTCGATTCCGTGTAGACGGTCCAGGGATTGCCCCAGGTGACACCCTGGTCATAGCTGGAGCGTGCCCAGATCTTGTCCGCGGCCAGATTGCGCCACACAATGGTCACCCGCCAGTCGGTGGATACTTGGCCGTGCCCGGCGCAGATGTCGGGACAATCGCCCATATTGCCTGCGTAGCTGATCGCGTCGACGGTCCCCCAGGAACTGGGATCTCCATTGTTGGTGTTGCGCCGGTACCAGATCTGGTCGTTGCCCGTTTCCACCCAGCAGATGTGGACACAATTGCCGTACGTCGTCATTTCGACCTGAGAGTGCCATCCGGTGAAGATGGCGACGTCGTCCTCCGCCTCCCAGGTCAGGCCACCATCGGTGCTGCGCCGGTACCAGAGCTCAAAGTCGTTGTCATGCATCCTCTGGTAGACCACGTGGACGTAGTCCCCATCGCACTCCACGCGCGGGTTCATGACCAGGTCCGTGGCCAGGGTGACCGGGCCGACCCAGTTCTCGTGAACGGCCGCGGCGGTGCCGTGGCAAAGACACAAGACGACCGCGATCGCCAGCAGGTTGGTAAGCTTCATTCTCAACATGATCCACCTCCGATTCCTCTCTTCCGAACAACCATCCGGGCTCTCGTTCCGACCCGGGCTTTTTTTTCGACTGACAGGGGTTGTTCGCGGGTGGGAACCGGATCTAACCGGCGAATCGGCGATGGAGAACAAAAGGCGTGGCGGCCGAGGATCAGGGTTCGCCCAGAAGCACAAACCCTGACCAGTAAAGGGGATGGCGGAACGGCTGATCTCCGCTTTCATCCGTGTAGTCCCGCAGCCACGCCTTTGCGGTCCGCAGGGCGGTCGCTTTTCGGGTCTTGCCGGAGGGAAGCAGGGCGAGGTTCTCGTAGAAGCGCTCCATCAGCAGCGCGGAGGCCCGATCCTCGACGCGCCAGAGGCTCACCAAGAGGCTCCGCGCTCCGGCCTGCAGGAATGCACTGGCCAGACCGATGTGCCCCTCCCCTCTAGTCTCCTTGCCCAGCGCGGTTTGACATCCGCTAAGCGTGACCAGATCCGCCGTCAGGCGCCACTCGGCGGCGACCTCCTTGGCCGTCAAGAGGCCGTCCACCAAGCGGGTGTTGGAGATGACCGCCTCCATCGGATCGGGCAGATCGACCTGGGAGAGCACGATGGCGGAGTGGTCGGGCAGGTCGTCGTCAAGCACGGCGTGCGTGGCGAAGTGGATGTAGCTGTACCGGCGAAGCTCGTCCGCCTCCGCGAGACGGGTAAGCTGCTGCTCGCTCGCGTCGGCGCCCAGAAGAACAGTCGCGTCGCGCGCGTGCCGGGCAGCACCCTGCACTTCCGCCCGTGTCCAGGGGACGCGCGGGAGGCTCCTCACGGCCTCGGGATCTCCCGAGAGAACGCTCCTCAACGCGACGGCCAGGAGGGGCTCGTCGTCTTCCTCATGACCTGAGGGCCGGCCGGACTCCATGGCGGTCAGGTGGTCGTCGCAGAAGGGCGGGTCCCCCACGAGAAGGCCGCGGCTGTTCCAGTCCTGTGGCGGCGACGAACCGCTCTCCACAAGAAACGCGAAGAGCGAGGCAGAGGGTGCGTAGGAGACCGTGAATCGATCGGCCAGATACCGGCCCTGCTCGTCCACGAGGGCCTCGACCGGCACCCCGCAGACCGGGCCACTGGGGATGACGACCAGGTGATCAACGCCTTCGAGGAAAGGCTCGATCGGTCTGCCCCAGCGGCGCCAGAGATCGGAGGTCTGTTGTTCCCAGGTGCGCGCGTCGGTGAGGCGGAAGCGCCAGGAGGAGGCGACATCGACGCTTTCGCGGAAGTCCCTCACCAAACAGACCGCTTGGGATCCGCGCCCGCTGTCTTCCCCCATGTCCAGCTCAATCCAGCGCACCGGGCCGCTCTCGCGAATGAGATAAGTTGTGTCCCGGAAAATCGGGATGAATAGGGTGCAGGTCTTTCCACCCTGGG
>CAZTDY010000119.1:0-8955 GCA_964612295.1 uncultured bacterium
GGCGCGGTCTGGGACGTCGGGAGGCGGGACTATGCGGTTGAAATTCCTATCCCCTACTGAGGTGATCTTGCCCTGCCATGTCATCTTGGGGGGCATATGGGACGCCTTGCTTGGAGGTCCTGTGCCTCGGGGTATAGCCACTGGTAGTGCATTGACACTGTTTTCTCGAAAATGATACTGTTCCAGCGGATTATATGGACAACATCGCGTAAAATGCTGACTGATTCCATCGACATGGTCAATCTAAGAACCATGGGTTCTAGATTCAAAGGGAGCGAAATATGGCAGATGATATCACGAATAACGCTGAGACGACTGATGACGAAAAGGCGTCCCAAGGCATTGCGTCGGATGAACACCAAGAAGAATCGGTTGGGTCCGGAATGGCTGCTCCCGATCCTCGTAGGGCAGATCCTCAAGACGGTTTTTCGGGTTTCTTCCGCGACGATAAGTTAACCGTATTTCCAATTGTTATCTTCAGCTTTCTCTCATTGCTGACCACGACCAGCGGGATGCTGATCTTTGTACCGATCGACGAAAGATTGGCCGGATATGCGCTGAGTGCCCTGCCTGCACTAGGTGTTCAAGCTCTCATGCTGAACTTCGCCTGGAAAATCAAGAAAGAGGGGGTCAAACGGTCTCTCATTCTCGTCTATTCGATTGCTGCTATTGTGTCCATGTCGTTCTCCTATATCGGGCTCTTTAAATACTATTCGGGTGGCTTCATCAACGAGGAGCAGCGTGAGCGGTTCGATCAAGAGTTTGCGAACTACTCCAGGGATCTCGGGACCTACCTGGCGACAGCTCGAAATGAAGTGGAACAGGCTGTCCGCGTAGCCACTGCGGCAGTAGCAGCCGAATCGTCTCGAGGCGGAGCAACGGCACTGAATTCAACTTCGCCATATTTTAACGCGCTTCTGGAAGAATCTGGCTTGGATCTGAAAAACCGGTCCAGTGATGCGGGCAAGGGACCTATCTTTAACTGGCTCACTGCTACCGTATCAGCCCTACAAAGCCAGAAGGATCAACTCGACCGATTGCACGAATTGCACATGGAGTTGACCAGTAGCGGGGTATTGTACAAGGGAAGCCGCGACGCGAAGGTGAATGCCGCCTATAACTTCGAAACACAAACAGACTGGCCGTTGATCGAGCGGGTTGTTATAGCTCGTGGTGTCGACTTCGCCCGACCGATTCTGCCAATCATGCCGCAAGTCGGTGGAGCAACAGGCCCCGAAGCTACGCGCCAGGACGAGATCAAGTGGTCTATCGATGCCTTCAGGGCGCTAAAGGCTACTTTCTCAAATCCTGTTGTCGGGATCCCTGTCTTTGTTGCGGTCATCTTGGACCTCGTCGTGCTCTTGGTGGCTGTATTATTCCGAGACTCAGCACGGCTCATACCCGATCAGGTCGCAATCCGCAAGTCTGTTACCCGTGTACTTGAAACCCTGGGGATGGCTGAGGGTGAGCTCTATAGTGGCCTGCACTCGATTCTCCATTTCGCTGACTCGCGCGGTTCCGGCGGAAAAAAGAGCTGGTCTCTGCATGCAGACCGAGTCGAGCGGATGTCGCCCTCTGGTAAGTTGATCCTCCTGCAGCTGGCACGCGCTCGATTGGCGAAAGAACCATGGCTGAGGGAAGAACTGGTCCTCTCGGAGGATGTGTACACCTGTCTAAATGAGCATTATGCCTGGATGCAGCAGCGCGGCCTGCGAGCTGAGGCATGAAGAAATCCGATGCCATCCGTTCGGTGAAAGCCGCGGAGTACGCGCCGGGGAAGACCTTTCTCGTTGAGGGCTACGAGTACCCCCTGAAGGGCGCGATCGGACAGATTTTGGCTGTTCCGAAGATCCTGTCACGCGGTGATGCTTGGCGAGTCGAATATAGAACAGCGGACGATTCCCCGCCGTATCATCCGGAAATGGCGAAGCCTCTGACGTCTATACCCGACGATCAACGCCAGTATGTGGAAAAGGCGAGAGCGGCTCTGGAAGACCTGGCAACGCGAAACGGAGTCCATGCCGATGCTCGGTTGATCGCAGCGCAATTCCTTGAAAACTGGCCGGATATTCTGGGCCAGCCTTTTCTTCTACGCAGCGAGGATTCCGACGGATGCCGGATCAAGTTCTTTGGTTGGGGTGAAACAACACCAACTGCAGACGGACCAGGAGATGCGACCTATGTCGCCCCTGTGCCGGTAACCGGAGGGCCAGTGACCACGGGGGTGAGTGGCGATCAGCTTCCGAGCGACCAGCCTCGATCCGCAGCAGGATCGAATGGAGGCGACACCGACCGGAACATCGAGGGGGGCTACGGACCCGGTGGCGAAGGCTCCGCCCATGGGGGGCAAGGCAGCCAGAGCGGAGGGAGTGGAGGCGTTATAGTAGATGCTCGCCGCAACTGGTGGCCTTGGATTATCCTGCTGTTGATCCTGTTGCTAATTCTATTCTATCTGCTCTCCAGGCCCGGTTGTGGCGTCATTGGCGAAAGGGACGGTGATGCAGGGATGGTCCTATACCCGCCCAGCGGGAATGACGGAACTGCTGAACCGGACTCGACACCGAAGTCTGCCCAGGACTCTCATCCTAGGAACACCACCTCTCCGACGGATCCGCTTCCAGGGAATGACGATAGGCCGGAAGCCAACGATCCGGATCGGCCATCGTCCGAATCCCCTGGCCAGGAAACTGTGCCTCGAGACCCTGCTCCAACGCCTGAAGGGGGCTCGGGCTCTACAGGTGGTAGACAAGATGATGGGGAGCAACGCAGTGACGTCGGAGGGGACTCTTCGACCCGAAGTGGCGAGGTCTTGAGCGGTCAACAAGGCCATCAAGAGGGAGCATTGAAGCCACCTGCGGACGAGGATCGTACACAAGACAAGAGCCCCTCTATGGGTTCCGATGAGGATGGAAGCGGCGAAAACGCCTCGGGTCCTACTGCCCAGCCTCCGACTGGGGATGCGCGCGAAGGCGATCTGCCGGATGAAGTTGAATCTGGCTCGGGCAATGATAGCTCTGTACCTACCCCATCTGATAGACAAGCGGATGAGAATGGCAGCGGGAGTGCTCCAGAAGCACCGAGAACGGAGAGGAAAGCTGGAGTAAGGGGCGATAGCGAAGACGCGCCCGGCAGCAAAGGAGAATCCGCAAGTAGTGGAAAAACCGGTTCGACTGGTGACGATCGGCAAGACGAGTTACCCCCCGTGCAGGAGGCCAACCAATCACCTCAGCAGGGCCAAAATGGTAAGGAGCCAGGCACAGAGGGAGTAGCCGAGCAAGACGCGGGAGAAAGCGCCGATCGTGCGGGCGAATCAGGCGCTGCGTCTCCGGGAGGTGATTCGGAACCATGGAGGGCCGGAGAATCGGCCGACTCAAGGGCTGGGCGAACCCCATCCACACCGGGCGACAATGAGCATGAGAGGGATGTGGCTGAGGGCCTATCTTCTGATACGCCGAGCGCGGATAGCTCTGAGGTGAGACAAGTGCCCGCTGAGAGTGAGAGTACGGGAGAACCTGGGACTGTTCCGATTGAGCCGCAAATGGACAAGGGCGGCGAGTCTGAACAGCCGGAAAGCTGGCCCGAAGGTGGTGCCCCCGCGGAGGATTCGAACGGCTCGAAAATGGTCGAAGACGAGCCGAGTGAGGCGGAAGATGGTGGGCAGGCGACTGCGGGCCCGCCAGAAAGCCGTAAACTATCAACACCGCCAGATTCTATTCCAGGAGTTGGTGGAAACGAAGGCGCTCCTGAAGCCATTGAGTCGGACCCCGGATCTGATTCTTCCTCGGGGAGAGGGGCCGAAGTTGAAGCGATATCCTCCGATGATCAGGTAACTGAGGGTGAGTCAAATTCAACTCAGAGAGGTGACTTACCTCCGGGATCCCGCAGTGACTCAGACACCGGGGAGGACCAGCTCGGCGGTGATGACCAGGTAGGGTCTAATGTAAGTGACCAACTTAATAAGGATGCGGGATCGGCAGGAGGCCCTATTGATCAACCTGAGCCTGAGGCCGAACCGGACATCCCAGCCCAAAGGCTTGGCGAACTCATCGAACAAGCTCGGGTACTTGGCGGTCTGGCCCCACCCTTGGAGTTTGTCTGGCGGATCGAGACCACAAGCAGGGAGCTCGAAGAGGGCGCGAATCAAACGGACTTCGTAGGTCTTCAGCCGAAAGATCCGCGGCACAATAAAGCGCTACCAGTTGCGGTTGATTACAGACTTATCATTCGAGGGCAGGACGGCGAAGACTACGACGCCGGAATTGTGAGAGTTCGATATGAAGCTGAATAACAACCTGTTGAAAGATGTCGAGCTGCTATTCGATACCGGTGTTCAGGTTATCGTGCTACCCGTTACGGATGAATGGCTCGAAACGGAATATGGCATTCGTGGGGATGAGCTGGCTCTCGCATTCAGGGGGCAGTGGCGACCATCTCGGCAGCACTACTCCATCCAGTTCAAGTTCCGGAGACGGG
Source organism: uncultured bacterium (assembly GCA_964612295.1). Lineage (GTDB taxonomy): Bacteria > Eisenbacteria > RBG-16-71-46 > CAIMUX01 > WJJG01 > CAYQJL01. Next base: position 4,474 of record CAZTDY010000119.1, read on the forward strand.
GCACGGAAAACGAAATCGCAGTGGCGATTGACACGCGTCGCGGCCCCAAGGGTGAAGGCTACATCGCCGAGCCAGGAGAGCGAAACGTAGAGTTCCGCGTCGGGCTACCGTTCGAAAAAGAGGGCAATATCGGCTCCATCGGGTTGTTCGAATTGGCGGTGGTTGACGCGGCCACAATGGATGACTTTGTGCCGGTCTCCCTCTGCGTCGATCTCGGAAATTCCCGCACGACAGCGCTGGCCATTGAACCCCCTCCAGAAGATGGCCACATGGAAATGCGGAATCTGAAACCGATCCGTCTCCGTAGCATGGCCGATCCGTTCGTTGAAGACGACCTCATCTTCGAGTCGGCGTTTGAATTTCGGCCTCCCGTAGACCTCGAAAAGCCGACTCAATTCAAGTACGACTTCCAGTTCAACCGCGGAGTGGCGGCACGTTTTATGCGGTTGCTTGGTAGGAGGGCACTGTTTGATGACGATGTGACTCGTTTTGAATCGAGTACGTTTCAGACTATGTCCCTCGGGGCGGTCGGGGAAGAGGCTGTCAGGTGGCGAGAGCTGACCGAACACAGAAGCCCGATTCAGACCGGTGTATCCAGCCCCAAAAGATACCTGTGGTCTGATCGTCCTCATGTCGCGCAATGGTCGTTCGCTCGACGCAAGCGAGGGCCTGAAGGTCTTGTGCCGATTGAAGGTGAAGCACTTCAGTTCGTGGAGCCCTATGATGGCGACGGCATCCTGGAGAGGCCTTTAAGAGAGGTCGTCGCTCCCAAGTCTCCACTGGATCCACGACACCCGGCGCGCTTCACGACCTCAGTGTTCATCTACGAGCTACTGTTGCGAGTGGGCTGGCACCTGAATTCGCATGGGCACAGGGACACCACAGACAACCCGCGGGCACCCAGGGTGATCCGTTGGGTCACCGTAACTTTCCCGTCTGTTTTCGGTCCTGAAGACCAAAGCCGGCTCCGACTCCAAGTCAAGAAGGGCACGAGGCTCTACCGCTCTGTCGCTGCACGGCAGCAAGACCTGCCGGATGTCGACGTGCTCGTGGAGTTCGATGAGGGTGTGGCAAGTCAGCTCTTCTATCTGGACAGCAGAGAGAAGGGGCCGGGAAACGGGGAGGTCCTCAAATCGGTCGGCGCTGCCGTAGCTCCTGCCGACACACCCAACGGCGAATGTATCGCCTCTGTCGACATCGGCGGCGGGACTATCGATGTTGCGGTCGTAAGCTACGAAAACGGGAAGGTGCTCGGGCAGAGGCTGTGCAAGGTCCTGCTCGTGGACGGTGCGCGGATCGGAGGAGATGACCTCTGCAAGGAGTTGATCGGTCGCATCATCTTGCCGAATCTCATCGTGGGTGCGGGAATTCATGAAACTGCGGAAGCGGTAGCCAGGCTCGAGGATGCATTTGTAGGCGATGTCGTTCCGGAGAAGCGAGCGCTTCGGGTCAAGGTGCTGCGAGGTGTCCTCATGCCCTTGGCGTACAAATGCCTGGCTGCATGTAGCGACGAGTTCGATGGGGAGGAGCTGGAGATCCGGCTCGGGGATATCGCAGATGATGAGTTGTTGGATGACCTGGGAGGTATCCTGTTTGGGCCTGAGCAGGGAACGGATCGGCTACGTGGCGTTGAACTGGTTGTCCAAGTGCCTGAGATCGAGGAGACGATCACAAAGTTCTTCGCCCCACAGGTGGGTCGCCTGGTCGACGAACTGAGTAAGCACAAGCCGGAGACCGTGCTGCTTTGCGGCAGGCTTTCCGGCTTGAGTGCCGTCCAGAAGCTGGTTCGTTCGAGGCTCGGCAGCGAATCGTGCACTGTGGAGCCGTTCGGGGTTGACGCAGGAGTTCAGAGGCGTTGCCGGGGCCTGTTTGCCAAGGTTTCCAAGGACCCCAAACTATCAGTTGTTCTGGGTGCTGCGATGGCGACGGCCAGTCGCTTGGGCTTCAGCTTGAAGGGCGGCCCTATCAAGGTTGACTACTCGGATGTCTATCGCAATTACACGTGGGGTGTAGTCAATCCGGATACGAACCGCTTTTCGGAGATGCCTGGCTCGATCCTGCTCGATGGGGAATCAGAGCAATCCGTCACTCGGACACTTCATGGGCGATACCTGATCGGCCGGAGGCACAACTCGAGCGACCTAGGCGATGTTGTAGTCGAATATGAGATCATGGTTCCTCAGGAGACCGAGATCGAGTTTGAGCGGGTCTTTGACGAAAAGCGGGGGCATGAGCGCCTGTTCGCCAAAGCTCTTGATCCTGAAAGCAACGGGTCTGTGAAATTGCGGCGCGCGACAGTGGGCGGTAGGTACTGGCTCGATTCGGGTGAGATGGAACTTCAGATTGAGATGGGAGCGGAGCAATGAACGGCAAAACTATCCTGTTAGGACTAGTCGCGCTGGCTGCTTTGGTTTTGCTATATGCAGTTTGGCACTTCCTGGTTAAGCCTCTGATGCGAAGTAGGAGGCGCTGGCAGGACGAGGTCGCGCCGCAACGCCACTCTGAGGCCGTGTCGCAGCGTACCAATCCCTCGACCATGTACGGGAACGGTAGAGTCGATACCGCTTACCAGCAGGCTACAGAAGCGTACGTGAAGGGGCGGGCAGATCTAGTGCGCCTAGTGGAATCCGCTCGCTGTAGTGAAACGGAGTTGCGCGAATTGCTCCGAGATCTACAGGGAAAGCACGACAAGTGGGCTTCAGATTTTCAGAGTATCGTCGCCTACAAGGCTGGGATTGACTCTGTGCTTGATGTCAATTTCCGCAACTTCGATAGCGAGTTGGAACGGTTGCGGACACAGAATTCTGAGCAGTTTCGTCAAATAGAAGAACGAATTAAGCCGTTATTCGTGACCCAGACTTGTCCTTGGGTCGTGACCATGCAGAATATGTGGGATCTATCAGAGCAGCAGAACACCTTCCTCGAATCCATTGTCTCGTACATCGAAGCAGCGAATCCGGATCTTCCCAAGTACCTGAGCGGCATCGAGGCGGCCGCATCACAGTTGGGCTATTTCGTCTTCCAGGTGGCGTACCAGGGGTCTATCGACTCGAGGGCCGATCTGCTTGGGGAGATTGCCCAGTGGTTCTCGGGGCTGCATCAAGGCCACGAATTGAAGATTCCCGTTGTCGGCGATGGATTTGATGACCGGATTCACAAGGATGTTACGGACACGCCTCGAGACAAAGAGGCCGTGTCCATCGTTGAGGAGATCGTGAATTGGGGTCTGCTGGAGGTCGGAGCGACTCCTCGTACCGTCTTTAAGGCAGAGGTTAAATGCAAGAAATGATGCTTTGGGGTAGGCTGTATTCAGTTTAATCTGATCAAGATATTGTAAACCCTGAATTGAGTTATAGATAAGACCCTACCAGGCTTCTGCCCAAGACGGTAGGTTAGGTCTTCTAGGTAGAGGTGCAAATCACTTCAGCTTTGATGACAGTCCTTTGCATCGGACTTTCTTCAAGAAGCCCCCAATTGATGACCCCAGACACAAGCTGAACCAAGTTCGGATCAGCTTTTTGTACTGATGGTGACTTGTGATATTGTGGATCGAATCCGTCACCAATGTTCGGAATGATCAATTCGTGGGATGGGTGCATCTTGTTGAACCATTCGGAATATCCATCAAGCAGATTGCTGCAATATGGTGTTGAACAGTCTAGGATTCTGCTAAATAGAAAATGCCCCAGCTGACAAGCAGCAGCCTCAATACCACTGAGATACTTAGGGTGCTGAGGACTCAGGCTCTCAAGATAAGACCAAATTGTGGTATAGTACTGAAGATCGTGGCGTGTAAGCGACATAATTTCATGCAGGACGCCGCCGGACCTGAATTCCGTGATGTCAGGAATTTTGACATCAAGTCCTCCATTGGAATAAATATCATTCACAGATTTGCGGTTCATGAAAGCCCGTCCTCATGGGTGAAAATAGCAAGCCAGGCAACAAAAAAGAAACTTTGAGTAGTTGCCTGCCTCGAAATCTCAGCTAGAACTCCCGACTGGGTACGCAATAATCGGGCCTAACGGGCCCCTAATTATGTCAAGGGAAGCCCAGCTATGCAGCGATGCTGATGAGTTGAGTATTGAGTCGGTAAAGTGCGTACGAACTTTAGATATTAAGACTTATCCCGAAACTGTTTGGCATCTGAAGCCTAACTCACTTCGAAACCAACAGGTTGTTCTCGAGTAGCAGAAAACTGCGGAATTCATCAGCGGTGATGGCGGCGGCATTCTCACCCGAGAAGACAGGCTGGAATCTCCCGAATACGGCGTCCCGTGGCTCGATGATGTCCTTGTAGATTTCCGATTTCTTAAGGCCAGCAAGGGCTTGCCGCAGCTCGCCGATGACATGTTTGGGGATCGAGTTGGACAATGTGTACCTCCAGATATTGTCGCCTACTGGGGTGATCGGGGGATGGGCAGCTGCCCGTTGCTCTCGCCCATCGTCGGGATGAACCCCGGCGGCTCATCGTCATAGTCG
>CAZTDY010000120.1:0-8931 GCA_964612295.1 uncultured bacterium
AAGGTAGCGAAATTCCTTGTCGGGTAAGTTCCGACCTGCACGAATGGTGCAACGATTTGGGCGCTGTCTCCTCGAGAAGCTCGGCGAAATTGAAGCGGCGGTGAAGATACCGTCTACCCGCCAGTGGACAGAAAGACCCCGTGAACCTTTACTGTAGCTTGACATTGGGTTCTGGCGTGTCATGTGTAGGATAGGTGGGAGGCTTTGAAGCGTGGGCGCTAGCCTGCGTGGAGCCAACCTTGAAATACCACCCTTGGGGCGTTGGGATTCTAACCTTACACCGTGAATCCGGTGTGGGAACAGTGTCTGGTAGGCAGTTTGACTGGGGCGGTCGCCTCCAAAACAGTAACGGAGGCGCGCAAAGGTTCCCTCAGCGCGGTCGGTAATCGCGCGTGGAGTGCAAAGGCATAAGGGAGCTTGACTGCGAGACCGACGGGTCGAGCAGGTGCGAAAGCAGGTCTTAGTGATCCGGCGACTCCGTGTGGAAGGGTCGTTGCTTAACGGATAAAAGGTACTCCGGGGATAACAGGCTTATCGCTGCCGAGAGTTCATATCGACGCGGCGGTTTGGCACCTCGATGTCGGCTCATCACATCCTGGGGCTGGAGAAGGTCCCAAGGGTTTGGCTGTTCGCCAATTAAAGTGGTACGTGAGCTGGGTTTAGAACGTCGTGAGACAGTTCGGTCCCTATCCCTGGTGGGCGGAGGAGATTTGAGGGAAGCTGTCCCTCGTACGAGAGGACTGGGATGGACCAACCTCTAGTGTACCGGTTGTCGCGCCAGCGGCATCGCCGGGTAGCTACGTTGGGCCGGGATAAGCGCTGAAAGCATATAAGCGCGAAGCCCCTCCCAAGATGAGATCTCCCGGGCCGTGAGGCCCCTAAAGGCCCCTTCGAGACTAGGAGGTTGATAGGCCACAGGTGTAAGCACAGTGATGTGTTCAGCCGAGTGGTACTAATAGGCCGTGAGGCTTGGTCGGGCGCATTATGCACGATGATTTGACGTTCAGCTTCCGCATCTTCTTAGTTGTCATTTACGGCGCCACAAGCGGTCCTCGCGGGCCGCGAGGTGCCTGAAGGTTCTTCCGGTGGCAATGGCGGAAGGGAGACACCCGTTCCCATTCCGAACACGGTCGTTAAGCCTTCCAGCGCCGATGGTACTGCGTGGGTGACTGCGTGGGAGAGTAGGACGCCGCCGGGAATCTTTTGCGTGAGAGGGCGCTGGTGGAAACCAGCGCCCTTTCTTTGTATACTCCGGGCTTGTGTTTGAGACCCGCTTTTTTGCGCCTTGCAAGATTCACCTCGGCTCACGGGAAAGGGGAGAGGAAGTGAAGACCTACGATACTGCGCAAATCCGCAATGTGGCATTGGTCGGGCATGGTAGTACCGGCAAGACCACTCTGGCCGAGGCCGCTCTTTTCAAGACGGGCGCGACCAGTCGGCGCGGTCAGACCAGCGAAGGAACCTCGACTCTCGACTCGAGCCCCGAAGAGCTTAAGAGAAAAATGTCGCTCAGCATGGGGCTGGCCCCGGTTGAGTACAAAGGCCACAAGATCAATCTCCTCGATGCCCCTGGTTTCGCCGACTTCGTGGGCGAAGCCGAAGCCGCTCTCTACGTTGCCGACCTGGCCGTGATCGTCGTCAACGCCACCGCCGGGGTCGAGCCCGACACCGAACGATTCTTCGAGATGGTTCAAGCCGAGAGCAAGCCTGCCGTGTTCGTGATCAATCAACTCGACAAGGACCAGGTGGACTTCAGCGCCGTGGTCGAGAAGATCCGCAGTCAGCTTTCCCAGCAGGCAGTTCCCTTTGCCGTCCCCATCGGTAGCGGCGACTCTTTCAAAGGGGTCATTGACGTGGTCGAGGGTCAGGCATTTGTGGACGACGGGAAGGGTGACAGCGCCGCCGGCGAGATCCCGGGCGATATGCAGGGGGATGTCGATACGCAGCGGGGCGCGCTGGCCGAGGCTGCGGCCGAGAGTGAGGATGCCCTTCTCGAGAAATATCTCGAAGAAGGGGAATTGTCTGCCCAAGAGATTCTACAGGGCCTGCGAGCCGGTGTGCATGCCGGCACCGCCTACCCCATCGTGGCGATGTCCGCCGAGTCGATGGTGGGCGTGGACCGTTTCCTGGAATTCTTGACGAAGTGGGCTCCCTCACCGATGGACGCCCCGAAGGTCAAAGCCCTGCGCGAGGGTGAGGAAGAAGCAACCTCCTTGGACGGCCGCATCGACGGTTCCCCGGTGGGCTTCGTATTCAAGAACTACTACGATGAACGTCTGGGCGAATACTCGCTGATCCGAGTCTTCTCCGGGGCGGTCGGATCGGGCGACCTGTACAATCTGCGCAAGCAGACCAGCGTGCGGCTGGGCTCGCTTTACGCCATCCGCGGCAAGGAGAGAGTCGACCTCGATTCGTTGGTTTGCGGCGACATCGGCGCGACCCCCCGTCTCAAGAACACCTCGGTCAATGACACGCTGACGACCAAAGACGCCCGCGCTTTCGTCAAGCCGATTGCGTTTTCCGAGCCGCTCCACACCGTCGCGGTCGTTCCCACCACCCGCGGAGAGGAAGAGAAGGTTGCCGGCGGCTTTGCGCGGTTGCAGGATCTCGATCCGACCTTCCGGGTGACGGTTGACTCCGCCTTGCGCCAGACGCTGATCAGCGGGATGGGTGACCAGCATCTCGACGTGATGATTGAGCGCTTGAAGGCTCGCAACAAGGTCGAGATGGAGATCAAGAAGCCGAGAATCGCCTATCGCGAAACCATCCAGGGCGTCGTTGAAGACAGCCACGGGAAATACAAGAAGCAGACCGGCGGCCGCGGCCAGTTCGGTGATGTTCACCTGAAGATGGAGCCGCAACCTCGCGGCGAGGGTTTCGAATTCGTGGACGCCATTGTCGGCGGTGTGATTCCCTCGAAGTTCATTCCCGCGGTGGAGAAGGGTGTCCGGGAGAGTATGGACCGAGGCGTTCTGGTCGGCTATCCAGTGGTGGATATAAAGGTCACGCTTCACTTTGGATCCTACCACGATGTCGACTCCTCGGAGAACGCGTTCAAGACGGCCGGTTCGATGGCCTTCAGAGAAGGCTTCATGCAGTGCCAGCCGGTGCTGCTCGAGCCGATCATGAAGCTCACGATTGCCTCGCCGGAGGAATACACCGGCGATATCATGGGAGACATGAGCAGTCGGCGGGGTCGTATCCAGGGGATGGAGCGACAGGGCAAGCGCCAGGTCATCCAGGCAGAGGCGCCGATGGGTGAACTCTTCGGCTACCTGGCGAATCTGCGCTCCATGACCCAGGGGCGCGGTCGCTTCCGGACCGAGGTTTCGCACTACGAGCTGGTTCCGCGTGACGTCCAGGGCAAGCTGGTCGTAGCGCTCAAGACGGAGATGGAGGAAGCCAACGCCTAGGGTTCTCCCAGGCGTGGTGTCTCTCAGGCTAGGAGCGAGGTTGCCATGAGTGGACATTCCAAATGGAGCACGATCAAGCGCAAGAAGGGTAAGGCTGACGCGGAGCGCGGCCGGATCTTCACCCGCCTGATCAAGGAAATCGTGGTTGCGGCCCGCCAGGGTGGTGGGGACCCGGAAGGGAATCCCCGCCTGCGCACTGCGGTGAATGCGGCCAAGCAGGCCAACATGCCGGCGTCGAACATCGACCGGGCGATCAAGAAGGGGACCGGCGATCTACCCGGGGCGACGTACGAGGAGCACTCCTACGAAGGGTACGGTCAGGCCGGCGTGGCCGTTTTCATCGAGGTTCTGACCGACAACAAGAACCGCACTACGGCTGAAGTCCGTCACATCTTCAGCAAGTACGGCGGCAACCTTGGTGAGAATGGTTGTGTGGCCTGGCTCTTCGATCCCAAAGGGGTCATCACGGTAGCCAAAGTAGGCGTTGACGAAGAGAAACTCTTCGAGGCGGCCATCGAAGCCGGGGCCGAGGACGTCAACACCGAGTCGGACGACGCCTACGTGGTGACGACGACGGTCGGTGACCTGGATACCGTGGCCGACGGAATCGAGGGCGCGGGCATTCCCGTTCAGGCGCGCGAGTACGACAAGATCCCTCAGAACACCGTGCTCGTGGACGAGGATCAGGCGGTGAAGATCATGCGCCTGCTCGAGATGCTCGAAGACAATGATGACGTGCAGAAGGTGTACTCCAATTTCGACATCGACCCGGACGTCGTCGACAAGCTTTCAAACGCCTAGCCGCGCGGCGGGCGTCTGACCCTGACCACAGATTGGGGAATGAAGGGCGGGTCCCGAGGGACCTGCCCTTTTTCATTTCGCCTCCTCCGGATGCATCCGGCGTTTGCCAGATGCGCCGTTTCCCCTTACGATCCCCCCCTGCGGCCCGGCAGCGTTGCGGGGCCGCCGTAGCACCGCGCGCAGCGCCCGCGCTGACGCCTAACATTTGATCGAGGGCCACATGATCATCCTGGGGATCGACCCCGGCTCCCAAATCACGGGCTATGGATTCATCAGCGCACAGGGGTTCTCCCTGCGCTGGCTGGAATCCGGCGTGCTTCGCCCCAAACGCGGTGCACCACTGCCGGACCGTCTGCGCGAGCTGTACGATGGGCTGGCGGCTCTCCTCGACCAGCGGCACCCCGACGTGGTCGCCTTGGAAGAGTGCTTCATGGGTCGGCACGCCCGGGCCGCCCTCGTGCTCGGTCATGCGCGGGGAGCCCTCATGGTTGCGGCCCTGGCCCGCGACATCCCCCTGGCCGAGTACGCGCCCCGCCTGGTGAAACAAGCGGCCACTGGTGTCGGGGGGGCGGGGAAACACCAGATGCAAGCCATGGTGCCGCGGCTTCTCGCTGGCGCACCCGCCGAGGTCGGGCCGGATGAGGCGGATGCGCTGGCCGTCGCGATCTGCCATGCTCACCGGCAGGTCACGGCCGCCACAGACGCCGGCGCACACCCGGCACGAGGTCGTTCACATGATTGAGGCGATTCGGGGTCGGCTTCTAGGGGTCGAGGAGACCGCGGTGATCGTGGAGGCGGGAGGGGTCTCCTTCCGTCTGGAATGTCCCCAAGGCGTGTGCGAGTCGATGGAACATCTCCGCCTTGGAGCGGGGGATGATCCCGAAGTGCGAATCTTCGCCCACCTGATTGTCCGAGCCGACGCGTGGCAGCTGTTCGGCTTTCGGGATGCCAAACAGCGGGGCGTGTTCCGCACGCTGTTGGACATCCCCGGCATTGGTCCTCGTTTGGCCATGAGCCTGCTGTCGCATTTGTCGTGGCAAGAGATGTGTCAGGCGGTTGCCGGTCAGGATCCCGCCCGGTTTCAAGCGGTTCCCGGCATCGGCAAGCGCACGGCGGCCCGCATTCTGGTTGAGTTGACCGGCAAGGTGGATGCGGATCCAGTCGGGCAGGCGAGTCCCGTGTCTGCCACGGGATCCGAAGCCGTCGAGGCTTTGGTCGCGCTGGGGATCGCCCGTGCGGAAGCGGCCGCCATGGTGTCCGCGGTGCAACGCGCCTCGGACGACGAACTCCCCACGGCCAAGCTGATCTCGGAGGCGCTCAGGCGGCGCTAGCGAGCCAGGTTGCGACCAGGGGCACCCCTGTCCTCCCCACGGACCTATTTCCCACCAGAAGTGGCTGTTCCCGCCCTCGGACAGCGCTAAAAAAGAAATACCCGGTCCGGCCAAAGCGCGACTCGGGCCGGTGTTTGACACCCATTGGCCGGTTTGCGCCAAAGGTAGCCACTATAACTCTCTTGTATCATAATGGTTGCGACTGAAGCCCAAACTTGCCGTTACAGTGTCTTCCCGTTATAATCAGGCAACCGACGCGCCTGGCGCTAAGGTCTCGCGTGAAGAGGGGAACGTCCACAAGATCCCTGGTATACTTCCGGGAATCAGCAGCAGGGGGGTCCATGAGTCGAGTTGGCTTCCTACAGCGTTTGTTCCGTTCCATCGCAGCGCATTCTTTGCCTGTGGGTGGGACCTGCTTCGCTGTGGCTGCCCTCCTCACCTTGCCTGCCATCGCAACCGCTGCAAGCAGCAGTTCGGCGCCCAAGCTGAGCCCTGACCTGATTGGGATGTTCGAGCAAGCCCCGCCCGGTGAACACATTCGGTTCATAGCAGTGCTCACCCATCAAGCGGATCCGATTTCGCTGCTCATCGAAAATCGCCGAGTCACGCGCGAGCAAGGGCGCGCGATCGGCCGGGCTCGCGTGACGGATCAGTTGAAAACGATCGCCGCAAACAGCCAAGCCGATCTGCTGGGCTACCTCGCAACCGAGAAAGCTGCCGGAGAGGTGACCGCTTTCCGCGGTCTCTGGATCGCCAACATGATCACCGGTGCGGCTGCGCCGGAGGTCATTGCCGCACTCAGCGAATTCCCGCAGGTGGAGAGAATCATCGGGGATCCCGTGGTTGATCTCGACCAGCAGCAGGATGAGGTGATTCCCGCCGGCGGACGCCGCGTGCTTCCCGCCGGATTCGAACTGCCTCCCGATCGTGAGGACTACAACTGGAACCTGGAGAGGATTGGCGCGCCGGACGCGTGGGCCCAAGGGTACTACGGGGCTGGGATCGTGGTCGGCGTGATCGACAGCGGGGTCGACTACACGCACCCGGATCTGACCGATCACATCTGGGTGAACGATGATGAAATCCCCTGGAACGAAACGGACGACGACTTCAACGGATACGTCGACGACACCCTCGGCTGGAACTTCGTGTTGGAAAACAACGATCCCATGGGTTCGGGGAGCACGGATCATGGGACCCGGGCGGCCGGACTCGTGGCGGGCGACGGCACCAGTGGGATCATCACGGGCGTCGCCCCCGAGGCGACGATCATGCCGCTGCGGGCGGCCGGAACCGATTGGGGCAATGTCTTCGAGGCGATCGAGTACGCGATCGACAACGGCGCCGACATCGTCTCCATGTCGATGAGCCAGAAGTGGCAACATACGCCCAAACCGGACTACGCACTCTGGCGGCAGGTCGCGGACAATGAACTGGCCGCCGGCCTCTTTCACGCCAACTCCGCGGGGAACGAGGGAGACGAACTCCACCTGAACCCGCTTCCGTTCAATGTGGGCGCGCCGGCCAACTGCCCGTCTCCGTGGCTCACGCCGGATCAGTACACCGTCGGTGGGGTCAGCGGGGTGCTGGCGATCGGGGCCAGCGACACCCTGGACTATCTCGAAGACTACTCGAGCAGAGGGCCTTCCGCCTGGGAAGAGATCAGCGCGGCCTGGCCCAGCTACCCCGACACGATGCCCCCGGAGTATGAAGACTACCCCTATTCCGATGGCTCCGGCGGCCTGCTGAAACCCGACATCCTCACGCCGGGCGACGACGTGTACTCGACCCGGTTGGGCGGCGGGTACATGACCTTCTCCGGGACGTCGGCCGCCTGCCCGCAAGCGGCCGGGGCGATGGCGCTCCTGCTCGAGGCCGAGCCGACCCTGACGCCGGATCTGATGACGATGATCCTGGAACTCTCTGCAACGGATTGGGGCCCCTCGGGCAAGGACAACGACTACGGGTCGGGACTCCTGGACCTGCCCGGCGCCCTCCAGATGCTCGACGATCTGGATACGTATGCCCAGATTCGCGGTGCGGTCGTCGATTCGGTGACCGGGGACTCTTTGCGCGGCGCGACCGTCACTATCCTGGCCTCCGGACTGAGCGATGACACCAACAGCGAGGGGATCTACGAGTTCTACGTGCCTGCCGGGCTGGTCGCACTCGAGGCCAAAGCGTTCGGCTTTGTTCCCGATACTTTGATGACCTCGCTGGCGCCGGGCGGAGAGCTGGTTTGGGAGGCCCGCCTGGGATATTGGGCGACGGGTGAGATCAGCGGAACGATCACCGACGGATTCTCCTCCGATCCCTTGTCCGGGGTGCGGATCGATGTGGTGGGAACGCCGATGGAGCCGGTCTACACTGATGAGAACGGCCTCTATGCGATCCCCGGCTTCCCCGCCGACACCAGCCTGACCGTGCGGGCGGTGAGGTTCGGCAACGAGGTGACCGACAGCGTGGTCGTCATCCTCGAGGACGAACAGTTCGTGCTCGACCTCGCCATGGAGCACGGGCTGACGGACGACTTCGAGGTGGATCAGGGTTGGATCGCAGGTGATCTCCTGGATACGGCTCTGGCGGGCTTCTGGGAACGGTGCGACCCGACCGCCGTCTGGTACGGGGCTACGATGGTGCAGCCCGAGGATGATCATACCGAAGCCCCGGGAGCTCACTGTTACCTCACGGCCAACGGGATTCCGGGCTCGGGTCAGAACCAGAACGACGTCGACAGCGGCTTCACCACCCTGACCAGCCCCCTGTTCGACGGGCACTGGTACCACGAGCCGGTGCTGACCTTCTGGTACTGGTACAGCAACGACACCGGCGTCAACGTTGACGACACCCTCAAAGTCGAGGTCAGCAACGACGACGGCGACTCCTGGATTGGGCTCCTGACGACGACCGAATCCAATCGGGCCTGGACCGAACATCAGGTGTCTCTGGAGAGCTTCATCGAACTCACTGATTCCATGCGGGTTCGCTTCATCGCCGCCGACACCGGCTACATGTCCGTGGTGGAAGTGGGGGTGGATGACTTCACGATCACCGGTGCTGCGTTCTCGGATGCGCCGGACCCGGCCACCGGGTTGGCCTTCGGGTTCCAGGGCGCCCACCCGAATCCTCTTGGGCCGGGAGGACATCTGCTCTTCAGCCTGGAGCAGACCTCTCCCGTCAAGCTGGAACTCTTCGACCTGACCGGGCGCTGCGTGCGCCGCTTCGATTTCCCCGCGGCGACCGAGGGGCAACATCAAGTGCGCTGGGATGGGGCCGATCAACAGGGCCGTCCATGTGCTGCGGGAGCCTACTTCGCGCGCTTCGTGACCCGCTTCGGCAGCAAGAAAGAGCGCGTGATCCTCGTGCGCTGATCCCAAGCTGCGCCC
>CAZTDY010000121.1:0-8637 GCA_964612295.1 uncultured bacterium
TAGCTTCGGCTGTCTATCATACGCCGACATCGTTGCCGCAGCCCAGATCAAACGGTGTTCTCCTGCCATTGAGTCGGATGCAAGTTGCTGGCAAGGCGGGGTGACGAGGCGATGAAGGTTCTACTTCTGGGAACGGGAATGCAGGGCAAGGCCGCGCTGCATGATCTGGCAGGCAGTTCCGTCGTGACCGAGGTCATGGCCGCGGACGCCGACCTCGAGGGGTTGGAAGCTCATGTCGCGCGGATGGGATGCGGATCGAAGGTTACGTGCCACCGGTGCGACGCGTTCATCTCGTCAACACTCTGTACGTGCTCCCCGAGGTGCGCTCGCTCGAAGGGCGCGCCGAAGCCCGGGGCGTGACCATTCTCCCCGAGTTCGGCCTGGATCCGGGCATCGACCTGGTGTTGCTGGGCGAGGTCGTTCGCCAATTGGATGAGGTCGATGGCATTCGAAGCTACGGCGCCGGGATGCCTCTCTTATCGAGGAGGGCAAACACCGCAGCATTCAAGGCAGCCGAATCTTCTTTCCTGAAAACGTTCATGAGATCGACATCGAGGGCTTGGGAAGCCTGGAAGCCTACCCGAACGGCGATGCGGTGAAATATGCCGACGTCACGGGCCTCGATGCGGGCCGGTTACACAACATGGGGCGCTATGCGCTGCGCTGGCCCGGGCACAGCCGGCTGTGGAAGCTGCTCACGGACCTGCATCTGATGGATGATGAGCCGGTCTTTGTCGACGGCCAACCGATCGACCGGCGCGGCTTCCTGGCGGCCGCGATGGAGCCGCACATCCGGCTCGCCGACAATGAGTGCGACCTCGAAACGGGCCTCACCGCCATGAGCCGCACGGTCGGGTTTCCCGCCAGCATCGGCGCCCAGATGATCGGGACGGGCCGCATCACGAAGCGGGGCATTCTCTCACCGGTTACGGATGTACCCTACGAGACCGTCAGAGAAGAGCTCGCGCAGCGGGGCATTCAGATGGACGTAAGTGCCGGGGAGATAGCTGGTAGTTAGATTCCGAGAAACCGGTCTCAACCCGCCAGTTTGTGTCACGCGGCCGCAGGTCTACACCCGTATTCCCCTTCAAGACCACCAGTTCGGACTTCTACCCTGTCGACTCGGATGGTACGATCTAGCCTCTCTGCAGAGAGCTGCACTGGACGATCCGGCCGTCTCAATAGTGCTGGTCACGGAAGACCGGATCCTGGTCCAACCGAAAGGATGGTGAACATGAGAAAGCGCTGCATAAGAATCGCCGCCCTCTCAGCACTTGGCCTCCTTGTCTGGGCCGGCCCTGCCCTGGCTCAGCTCGAGACCAACCTGGGAGGTCTGGCCGAAGCAAACGCCGAGGGCTATCTGAAGCCGTTGCCCACCGGGCTCTCCGCCACCATGAACTCCTCCATTTTCAGGACCGGGCGCGTTCCGGTCGAGGGGTTCAACCTCAAGTTTGGTTTGGTGGCGATGAGCGCCAAGTTCGACGATGCGGACCGCACCTACACCCCCACCGACCCGCCGGGCTTCGCCAGTGACGGCACGGCTGAAGTGCCGACCGTCATCGGTGATCTGGCATCAGTCGGTGTTGCGGGAACGACTCCGGGAACGATGCTCTACTACCCCGGAGGCTTCGACATCGAGTTCTTCGAGATCGCCGCCCCCGAGGTCTGGATCGGCTCGGTCATGGGAACGCGGGCGATGGTCCGTTTCCTCTCGATGGACATCGGGGACGCCGACATCGGATCGTTCAAGCTGTTCGGGATCGGTGTGCAACACTCGATCTCGCAGTATTTCAGCAATCCGGCCGTGGATCTGGCTGCCGGGGTCTTCTACCAGACCTTCGACATCGGTGACATCGTCCAATCCACCGCTCTGCATTTCAACGTCACCGGGAGCAAGCTGGTCAAGAGCTTCCTGGAACCCTACGTGGGCGTGGGGTACGACAGTTTCACCATGGATGCCGAATATACCTACGATTTCGAAGACACTCAGGAGACGATCAAGGCCAACTTCGATACCGAATCGAACATCCACCTGACGGTTGGCTGTAATCTGCTCCTGTCGATCTTGAACATTTACGCTGAGTACAACATCGCTGCCGCCAACGGTGCTGCGCTGGGCATCAGCTTCGGAAACTAAGGAGGAGGCCATGTCAAAGACACTCACGAGACGTTTGAGTGCCATCATCCTGCTCGCTTCCGTGGCGTTTGTTGGAACCCAGTGCATTCCCATTCCCACCGTCACGGAGAAGGCAGTCGAGTTGGCAGTTGGTTCAACCATTACTATGGAGTATGTCGCTGAGGGGATCATCAACACCCACGACGACACGATCATCGTGAACATCGCGGACTCACTCGATATCGAGGAGATCGTGGCCGACGCGGGGATCGACACGGGTGACCTGATCGCGATCACTCTCACCGGGGTGGCCTACCGGGTCACCGAGTTCGACTCCAATCCCAATCGTCAGATCGTCAACGGAAACGTGACCGTCCAGCGAGGAGCTGGAACCGTCACGCCGCTGGTGACCGACTTCACCGAAATGGTCAACACGGTCACCGACTGGAAGGCTGGTCCGTTGGATGCCGCGGGCGTTGCCGTCATCAATGACTTGCTCTCCGACCTGGTCGACGAGGCCAACGGCGGATCCCCCGCAACGAACGTCACCGCGACCTTCCATGTCACCGGTGATTCGGAGCCGTCCGGGGACCCGACCGACTTCGTCTGGGAGATCCGGCTCTACTTCAGCATCGTGGGGACGATTCACGTCGACATGGTCGACTTCTAAGACCAGCCCGGCGAAATCGTTCTTCTGTCCTGTCGCGAGGCGGCCTTCACACCGGAGGCCGCCTCGATTCGTTTGCGCCTATTGCGTTTGCCCCTTGCCTGCCGGACACACGTTGAGACCGCTGCGACGATATGGCACAATTGAGCATCGAGGAGGCGATCATGTTCTTCTCCCTGCTCTCTCTGTCCTCGCGCGTCCGGGCCATTCTCCATCTACGGTCGATACTCCTCCTGTCGATGACCTGCATTGCGATTCTCTGAGGCTGTAACAGCGAGGAGGCCATCGGGCCGTCCGGCTCACGCATCCCGGGGATGGGTCTGACGCTGGTCTATCCGCCCAACGCAGGAGTCGGCCTGGCCGATTCGCTCGAGTCGGAAACCAGGGAGGCTTCTCTCTACTACCTGGGAGATACCGCGCAGGACGCCTACGCGAACCGTTGTCCGCTTTCGTCCGCTGAAGCGTGCATTGCCGTCGCGACCGGCTCCGGCCTGCCGGATGAACCGATCATCCTCGAGATTGATCGGCCCGACACATTGTCCTTCTGGCGCATCGTCGTCGAGCACGGGCCGTTGACCGGATGGACGACCTTCGAGCTGGGTCCCGAGCGAGACGAGCAAATTGTCGCGGTGTTTCTCACCGAGCCGGCTGCCGAGGAGTACGGGATCATCATCTACGAAGGATTGGTGCCGCAGGAGGGCACCTCCCCTCCACTCTCTGCCTGGCTGACCGAGTACGGGGAAGCCGCCTTGATGATGTTCCCCGTGGCGATTCTGAATCCAGCGCCGTTGGTCAGTGTCTCGATGCACTTCGAACTCAGCGTGCATGACTGCGTGACCTATGTCGATCCCAGCAGCCGCCTGTGTGCGGCGGGCGACTCCCTTGACTACGACCTGTCCCTCGAGCCCTACGACGGTCCCAGTCAGGATGGGGTCTACTACGCTTTGACCCTCACCCGATCGCCGGAAGGGATCGATCCGGGCGGCGACATTCTTTTCTACATCGTCGCAGTGGGCGAGACGGACAACAGCTCTATCTGCGTCGATCCCTTGACCGCCAGATTCCGGCTGGGAAATGAACAGCTGGAAATACCCTCGCGCGTGGAAGCTCCCCAGTCCTGCAACTGGTATCACATTGTGGATGTGCAGCTCAATCTGTCCGGAGGCGTGTGTGAAGGTGAGCTGGTCGGGATTTCCTGGAACGGCATCAGCATCGCCCACCCGCACGTTCGCATTGAACTGCTCCGCAACGGGGCCGCGATCCTGATCGATGGAGCAGCGCCCAACACCGGTGAGTATGAGTGGACAGCACAGCGGTACGAGACATTCACCGACGGGTACACGGTGCGCGTGACCGAGGTCGGACCCGAGGGCGATGGCTCTGCAGCCCAGAGCCCCGCCGCTTTCAGCATTCATCCCAAATGCACGATCGATCTGCTGGAACCGGCCGAGGCGACCTCCTTCTGTGCCGGAGCGAGCGTGCCGATCGAGTGGGAGGCATCCGCCTCTTGCGCTGACTCCTGTGTGGTCGAACTCCTTCGAGACGGCGAGTCTCAACATCCCATTTTCGAAGGACCCATCGGCGAAGCGCAGCTCAATTGGACCGCCGCTCAAGTCGATGAGGAACCCGCCGGGTATTCGATTCGTGTGCACGAGAAAGGTGGCACCGTCTCTGCCGAAAGCGATCGGTTTTCGATCCTGCCCGCGTGCGGCATCACGCCCGATGGGTTCCCGCCCGCGGAGCGGCTCTGCGCAGGAGAATCGATTGCTCTGGGGTGGCAGGCCACGGAGTGCTGCGCCGAATCTCTGGTGGTCGAACTGCTCCTGGGCGATGAGCTGTGTGCCTCATTGGATACCCTGGCCGCCGACGCTGGCGGTTTCGAGTGGACCGTGTCCTCCTGCGGCGAGGCGACCTCTCCCTACCGGATCAGGATTCGAGAATTTCCAGGCCATTCGGGCGTGGCCGAATTCGTCAGCGAGGATTTTGCGATCGATCCGGCTTGTGATCTTCAGCTCCTGGCACCCATCCCGAGTGGACCATATTGCGAAGGGGATTCAGTGTCCATCTGCTGGGATGCGGGACTCTGTTGCGCGCCGCGCGTTCACATCGAAGTCATTCAGGACGGTCATCTGCGCTTCGACTTGGGGATCTTGGCGTCGGACGCGGAGTGTGTCACCTGGGCTGCCAAGCGTTGGAATGGAGACAGCGCAGGGTATCAGATCCGTCTTGCAGAGGACGCCGGCGAGGGCGCCGCCACGACGCTGAGTGACGCCTTCGTCATCGATCCTGCCTGTGCAATCACGGTCGATGCCCTTGAAGCCGACCTCTTCTGCTCCGGCGATATGATTCTCATCGATTGGACCCGGTCCTCCTGCTGCACCGATTCTGTTCAAATCGACCTGCTCCTGAACGGCACCCGCCTGGCCGTCATCGCCCATGCGCATCAAGGAAGCAGCGAACTCACCTGGGAGGCGTCCATCTTCGAGGACCAGACCGGCCCCTACTCCATCAGCGTCACCGAACTTCCCCCCGGCGGTGGCGAAGGCGCCAGCGGTGTCTCCTCAGCGTTTGATATCTACCCCAGCTGCGCACTGCTTCCCGGGGAGCTGCTTTTCGATGAACCGGTCTGCCCGGGTGATGAGGTCACCCTCACCTGGGCCAGCAGCCACTGCTGCGGAGACTCGGTCCGCATCGAACTCCTGTGCGAGGGAATGACCGCGGACACGTTGGCCACGGTAGGCTCCGCCTCAGGAACCTACACCTGGATGGTTGATGCCGAGCGAATCGAACCGCGCTCCTGCAGATTCCGAGTGACCGAGCTTTCCCCGGCGGGTGACGGCGAGTCCTTTGAGTCCGCTGCCCTGACCCTGCAGCCGGACTGCAATCTCGCATTGGAATGGGTCGCCCCCTCGGAGCCGTTGGTTGTGGGCGACGAGATCGCACTGACCTGGAGCAGCAGCGACTGCTGTCAACCATCGGTGTCCATTGTCCTTCTGCAAGACGGGATCGACTGCGACACGCTCGCAATCGTCGAGACCTCCGCACAGGAGTATCCCTGGCAGGTGGCCGGGTGTGATGAAGAGACCCAGGGCTACTCGATATCGATTCGCGAGTCCCCCGATGGTGCGATGCAGGATGAAAGCGGCGAGTTTTCCATTCTGCCGGGGTGTTCAATCCAGGTGGATCAGCCGGAAGCGGATTCGAGGTTCTGTGACGGCGCCCCCGTTTCCATCGCCTGGGATGCAACTGTCAGTTGTGCGGATCGGTGGCGGATCGACCTGCTGTTTGATGACGACTGGTGCACAACCATCGTCACGGATACCGCAGGGATCAATGCGCTGACCTGGACCGCTGAGCCGTGCGAGGAGACGACAGGCCCGTTTGAGGTGCAGATCACCGAGCTCACCGACGCGGGTGAAGGGGCATCTGCTCGAAGCGGGCAGTTCACGATCGATCCCGATTGCGGGCTCACCTTGTTGGCGCCCAACGGAGCCGACACGCTCTGCGTCGGCGACGCGACCATGATCGAGTGGGAGTCGGCCTCCTGTTGCTCCGATTCTGTCCTCGTCGAACTCTACCAAGCCCAATACTACTGCGCCCCGATCGGGACGGCTCTCACTGCAGATGGCTCGTTCCCCTGGACGATCTCGCAATGCGGATCGGCAACCGGCGCCTACACCGTGCGCATCGCGGAGAAGACCGACGATTCGGAACCCGCCCAGGACTTCAGCGACGAACCGTTCACGATTCTCGGGGGATGTGTGATCAGTGATGTCACCTTCGAAGCAAGTCTCCCGATCTGCGATGGTGCGTCGGTCACGATTCGGTGGGACTCGCAGGGTTGCTGCGCAAATGACGTGCAGATCACACTGCTCTGCGACGGAACCGCGTGCGATACGCCGGCCGATCGGATTCCCAATACGGGCGAATTCCTCTGGGAGGATGTGCACCCCTGCTCACCCCAAGCTTGCGAGTACCGGCTCCGGGTGTCCGAGTGGGTGAACGGGCAACCAAAGGAGGCCGGCGCGGAAAGTGATCCGTTTGAGATTCACCCCCCCTGTACGATCACGGTGAGCTCTCCTGCCGCGGGCGAGCAATTCTGCATAGGAGATGACATCCCCATCGCCTGGAGCGCCGGAGTCTGTTGCCCGCCCGATACGCGGATCGACCTCTATCGAGACGGATCGTATTGCGGCACCCTTGCCGACGTCAGCACCGACTCAGGGGAATTCCTGTGGGAGGACGCCACCCAGTGTGACGGTCTGGAGGGCAGCTACACAATTTGGATCACCTCCCCTGGGACCATCTGGGCTCAAAGCGGTGCATTCACGATTCGCCCCGTATGTGCGCTCTGGCTCACTTGGGAACCGCACCCGGATGGCTATTGCTTTGGCGATGTTCTCGATCTCGAATGGGAGGCCTCGGAGTGCTGTCAGGAGGCGGTTTTCGCCACCCTTCTGCTCGAGGGCGACGTGTGCGTCGAGCTGGGTGATGCCCCCGCAACCGTGGGAGGCATGACCGTGGATCTGGATGCGTGGTGCGGCGCCGCGGATGAATACCAGATCCAGATCAGTCACTTCAGCGCCTCCGGAGAGGAAGCCCGCGATGGAAGCGACGCGTTCAGCATCGCCCCTCCGTGCAGCGTGACGGTGCTCTACCCCAACGGAGGCGAGGTTTTCGAAATCGGCGAGGTGATCAACGTGGAGTGGGAGACCTCATCCTGCTGCGATTCGGTCAACCGCGTCGACCTCTACCAGAACGGCACGTACTGTGACATTCTCGCCGAGGCGGGTGTCTACCACGGGATCGTCCCCTGGACGGTCACCCCCTGTGCCGGTGAGACGGGATACCAGGTTGTGGTCGTGAATCTCCAGGGCTACACCGACATCAGCAACGAGGCCTTTGTCATCGCCGGAGCGGTGCGGGTTTGCTGTTTCGACGACGGCTCGTGCGAGATTCTCGAGTCGTGGGACTGTGGACACAGTGGAGGCACTTGGTACCCGGACGAGTACAGCTGCGACCCGAATCCATGTCCACAGCCCGAGGCGGCTTGCTGCTTCGAAGATGGTCACTGCGAGTTGCTGACCGATGCCGACTGCGCGGATGCCGGTGGCATATGGCAAGGCTATGGGTCCAACTGCGATCCGAACCTGTGCCCGTCACCCGGTTGCACGGGTGCTCTGGTACACAATCATGACTCCGCTTTCGAGAACGGTTGCGCCTGGAGCTACGGAGGCATCGCCCCCCCGTACTACGGCGCCTTCGGCGAAGCGTACGAGGTGGGTAGTGGCGTGAACCTCCAGTGCATTGCCCTCTGGCTGACGCAGACCGGGGGCTATTTCGGCCAGACGTGTGACGTCTACGTCTGGGAGGGTGGGGTCGGTAGCCCCCCGGAAGCGGTGCTCGCAGTCATGGTCGGCTTCGATCCCGGCGCCCCAGCCTTCTGGCCGGAGGTCAGCCAGCACAATGCCGACATCCCGGATCTGTTCGTCACCGGCGAGATCACCGTTGGCTACTGGGGCAACTGGCCGGACGAGGAGGCGGGCTGGTACTGCGCAAGCGACACCGACAGCTTTGGCGGCCATCCCTGGACCTGTGCAGCTCCCGGTTCGGGCTACGGCCCCGGCTGGATCCACGCAAGCGAGGTTTGGGCAGAGACCAGCGCGCTCGGTCTCGGCTACGTCTACACCTCCCCGACCCGGGTCAAGGGCACAACCTGGGAATCCATCAAGGAACTGTCGAAACCCGCTGACGCAAGGTCCAGAGACTAGTAGTCTCGGTGGGACGCCGCGCTATGGAATGTACGTTCTGGAGGATCCTGTACGTGAGAGCACGCAATCTGCTGTGGCTATTT
>CAZTDY010000122.1:0-8628 GCA_964612295.1 uncultured bacterium
ATCCAGACGACCTGGTCAAAGCGGCCGGGACGACGGAGAGCGGCGTCGATGTCCTAGCCCAGCCCCCCCTCGCACAGTGCCCAAATGGGGAAACAGTGAATGCAACTAAACGCAGATCACCTTCAATGACCTTTCTTGAACGTTGCTAAATGCTTGCAAACCGTAGATGGATGTAGAATGCTGTCTGCGGACGCCAATGGCAGTCAGGGGGGTGCCCCATGAAGAATCCTGTTCTTGTAGGCAAGCGACGGGTTGGAGAACAAATGGAACGAGATGCATCTACGCTGCGGATCGCCTATTCAACAGTTGAATTCGCGGAGATGATGGGCGTTCCGGTCAGCCGTGTTCGCCACTGGATTGCGGCGGGTTACGTGAAGGCGAACCGCCTGGGGCGTCTTTGGATGATTCCGCAGTCGGAGGTGTGCCGCCTGGGGGGCTTCGAAGGAGCAAACGCCGGCTCAGATGAGACGTAGACGCGCCATTCGCCCGATGTTCGCTCGTTTGAGTGACCCTGCATTTGCATAAACGACACCGTAGTGTCACATTAGAACGATGAGCAGGGAAGACCGCTACACCATCGATGACCTGACCCGGATGACGGGAGTAACCCGGCGGACAGTGCGTTTCTACGTTCAACGCGGGCTGATCCCGCCGCCTTCGGGGCGCGGCCGGGGCAAGCACTACGGAGAGGAGCATCTGGCTGGCATCCAGCGAGTCCAGAACCTGAAGCGCGCAGGCAAGAAGCTCGACGACATCAAGATGGAGGTGCGACAGCCTCAAGAGACGCTGGTTGGTTCGACCGCGCCGGAGGAGACGCCAGGGTGCGAGGTCACGCGAGTCCTTCTGGCCAAGGAGGGTATCTGGCTGGAGATCGGGCACGGCGCGACCATGCCGGAACCTGCCACGCTGGACCGTCTTGCCGAGCTGTGTCGCCAGGAACTGGGATTGCCCCCGGAGGTCCGGCAACACCGCGTCACGGTCGTCAGCCAACTCAGTACGTGGCTGGTCATTCCAGACGGACTCGGCGAGGGTTTGTCCCTGAGGATTGGCCCGGGGGAACGAGTTGAGATCGCAGAAGTCACTCGGGCTGTCGAGAAGGCAGAATCCGAGGGCATCATCGCGATACTCACCCTCCCCGAATAACGACACGTTGCTGGCCAATAACGACACCAACTTCCCTGCCCTGCGCCACCGTGATAGCTGGAGACGCACTCGCTCTGCATGGGCGACCTCCGCCTGACCGTTCTTCCCGAAACCGGCTGGATTCCTTCTCCGTTTCTCCAACGGAACGAGACTTCTCCAGACCAGCGGAGAAAGCCCTTGATGATGTCCCACACCGAGGGATGGTTGCAGAGAATCGAACTCCGGAGAAGGGGTGAGGCCATGAACGACGGAGACGGAAAGGGCAGGACGGGGATCCTGCGCCAGCTCGCGGAGCTGGACACCTTGCCCACCGACACGCTGAAAGATCGCTGGCGCGCCCTGCACGGAACAGACCCGCCGCGCTTCAACAGGCAGTTCCTGGTCAAGCGACTGGCATACCGCATCCAGGAGATCGCGTACGGCGGACTGCCAGACGCAGCGAGAGCCAGGCTGAACGAGCTGCTCGACGAAGAAGGATACGATGTGATCGGGGTCAAAGTCGCGGACAGGAGCCCCCTCAATCGCAACTCCAAGGACCACCCGGTGCCGGGCACGGTCATGATCCGCGAATGGGACGGTGAGCGACATGAGGTGACCGCGCTCCGGAAGGGATTCGAGTACCGCGGGATCCCCTACCGCTCCCTGTCGGCCGTCGCCAGGAAGATCACCGGCACCCAATGGAACGGGCCACTCTTCTTCGGACTTCGCCCCGGCCCGGTCCGGCGCGGAGGCACGGAGGACTCCAATGTCCAGAAGTAAGGGGGAGGAAGCAGCCCCCCTGATTCGCCCGACGGTCCGATGCGCGGTGTACACTCGGAAATCGACCGACGAGAACCTCGACTCAGATTTCAACTCCCTCGACGCGCAGCGGGATGCAGGGGAGTCATACATCAAGTCCCAACGCCACGAGGGATGGGTCGTCCTGCCGGAACGATATGATGACGGCGCGTACTCCGGGGCCACCCTGGAGCGGCCCGCGTTACAGCGGCTTCGCGCCGACATTGATGCCGGGCGGGTGGATGCCATCGTGGTGTACAAGATCGATAGGTTGTCCAGGTCACTCCTGGACTTCACCCGTCTCACCGAGGAACTGGAGCAAAGTCAGGTCTCCCTGGTCAGCGTGACGCAGCAGTTCAGCACCACGACCAGCATGGGGAAATTAGTAATGAACGTATTGCTCTCTTTCGCACAATTCGAGAGAGAGGTAACGGCCGAGAGGATCCGCGACAAGATCGCAGCCGAAAAACGGCGCGGGAGATATCTCGGAGGTATCCCTCCCCTGGGATACCACGTGGACCGAGAACGCAAGCGCCTGATTGTGGATCCCGACGAAGCTGAACTCGTACAGCTCATCTTCCGGCGATTTTCAGAAATCGGCTCCGTGACCACGCTCGCGCAGGAGTTGAATGACAACGGTCACAGGACGAAATCGTGGACCACAAAAAAGGGGAGAAACCGGCCGGGCAGACCATGGAACAGGGCTCACATCTACCGCCTGCTCACCAACCCGACATGCCTCGGCCTCATCAAGCACAAGGACAAGACGTATCCCGGATTGCACGACGCCATCGTCGAACAGTCGGTATGGGACAAAGTGCAGGCCGTCCTGTCAGGGAATGAGCCGTCTGGCCCCCGACCGAGTCGCGCCCGGACGCCAGCTCTACTCAAGGGCATCATCCGATGCGGCCATTGCGGAACCAGCATGGGCGTTACCTTCGCCCGGAAGAACGGGCGGACCTATCGATACTACCTCTGCCTGAGGGCCAACAAGCAGGGGTACACCACCTGTCCGTTGAAGACGGTCTCAGCCGGGACGGTGGAGAACGCGGTCACCATCCAGCTTCGGAAGATGTTCCATTCTCCGGAGGAGGTGGCAGAGATCCTCGGCTCAATGCAGAATCACGAAGCCGCGAAGCACCAAGAACTGGCGACGAAGAAGAAGGGACTTGTCGGCAGAATCAAAGCCATCAAGACCGATGCGTCCAACATCCTGCAAGGCGAGTTGGACGGCGACAACGGCTTCGTCCGAGAGGAACTGTCCCGCCTTGAAAAGAAGCAGACGGAGCAGGAGGAGAAGCTACGTTCCGTGGAATGGGAACTCGATTCATCCGCTCGCTCGGAGATCTCGACCGAGACCGTGATCGCGGAACTGACGACGATGAACAAGCTGTGGGACGACCTGTTCCCGGCAGAGCACGAGCGGATCATCCGTCTCCTGGTGGAGGAGGTGATCGTCCATGGGGACCACCTGGAAATCGCCATCCGGCCGAACGGCCTTCGTACCATCGTCAGCGAATTGACCAGCGAGGAGAAGGAGCATGCAACACGCAGCAAAACTGGAGGAACCGTGGCTCAGCGAGCGGGATAGCCTGCTGATCCTCCACGTCCCCATGCAGTTCCGTCGGCGCGGCGGACGGAAGACAATTTTACCGCCGTCGAACGTGAACGGCCAGGAACCACGAACAGCGCCCGTCTACAAGCCGCTGGCGGTCGCGGTGGCACGCGCCCACAGATGGGAAGATCTGCTTGAACGAGGAAGGTTCAGCAGCATCAACGAACTCGCGGACGCGGTTGGTGTGGACCGCGGCTACGTCGGCCGATTGCTCAACCTCACACTCCTGGCCCCGGATATCGTCGAGATGATCCTGGATGGGCGGGAGCCATCGGGGCTGTCCCTCAGGCAGTTGAACAAGATCATGCCATTGCAATGGGACGAGCAGAGACGCGTGGCAGTGTCGTTCTCCAACGGAGACTGAGGAGAAGGCTCCACCTAGCGAGACATCGTGCATAGCTGCGCGGCCCGGGGCCGTTCCCAGGCCCGGAATCCGACCAACACTGACGTTCTTCGTCGCTCGGACTGACGTTTCTGGGCTGAATCTTTCGTCGTAGCTTCGCCGCGTTGGGGCAACGTACCAGGGGTTGTCAGTCGAGGTGTCAAAGAAGGGCTCATTCGGCCAGACCCCGGCGGACGCCCATATTTGGCCAGTGAAACTACTTAGAGATTTCACAGAGTTGTGAGCGCCGGGTTTCTCGCTTCGTGGCCTATGGGTGGAACACGTCCTGCAATGTACATGGACTGACTTGATAAGGAGGACACCATGAAGAACACGATCAGGACGACGAAGAAAGGGAAGCAGCAGGAAGCCCGCCCCCTGGCAGGCATCGGCGGCGAGATCTACATCGCCACCCTGAACTGGCCGAGCCTGGGGATTACCCCCGACGCACCCGAGTACGGGATCCGGACGGCGGCTGGGCCGCTGGCCTTCTCCCGGGACCGGGACGCGCTGGTGACCTGGGCCAAGCGCAACTACATCCACACTCACTGAAAGGGGACCACGATGAGAAGCGACCTCGACAAGAAAATCGACGCATTGAGACCTGGCCAAAGCATCGAGATCAGCCGGACCGAGACCGGCCACTGCACCGCAGAGCGTAGTGGCAATGGCAAGACGATCCGATTCGTAAGGCACACGACTACCGGGTGGACGGTCTTCAAGACCAGCGCCTACTGAGAGGAGACCACGATGAAGACGACGAAGCACACCGCGACCGAGGCTTACAACGAGCATACCGAGAGAGCCCGCCAGCATCTGAAGCGGATCATGGAGGGACTCGGAGCCCACATCGCCAGGACCGCTACAACGCCCGCGGGCACCTACGCGGCGACCCCAGACTGGGGCGACGTGGGCGACATAGAACATCTAGCCGATCTGCTGTCTGAGGCGGCTCGGTTCATCAACAACGAGGGCGAGTAGCCCTCCAACAAGGAGACGTAGACCATGTCTACCAGTATCAATCTCAAGGACGCTACGGCGAAGTACATCGAGCACCTGGAGGCAATCGGCAAGAGGCCGTCCACCGTGAAGACGGCCCAGCGGACCATGGATCTGTTCGTAGGGCATCTGGGCGAGGGCAAGGAGATCGCCAAGATCCTCCCGGTCCATGTCGCCGGATTCTTCAAGAGCGACGCGGCGACCACGCTCAGGGACAAGCCCCGGGCAAAGGCGAGCATCTTACAGATCCGGCGCATCGTGCGCGACGCACTGGTGTTCTGGCATACGGAGGGTTTCTCCAACAGCGTGGCACTCCCGAAAGCCGACAGGCGGTTCCTGACCCCTCGAAAGGATCAGAAAGCCAAGACCCAGACCACCGACGCGCAGCCGGAGCCGGCCAGCGAGACCAAGTAGGGGCGATCATGACAGATGTGCAAAGAGGCGACGCTATACGACTCATCAAAATGAATGAAGACCCCGACCCGATCCCGGCCGGGAGCACCGGGATTGTGACCAAGGTGACCGAAGGGACATTGGCCCAAATCGATGTCAGATGGGATGACTCGGGCCGCTCGCTCTCCCTGATACCCGGCGTGGATCAATTCGAAGTCATCGAACGCTGTGTCTCCAACGCAGTCCCGGTTCCGAAGGCCGTGCTCGAGGGGATCGCCGCAGTGCGAGAATCGGGGATGTTCAACATGATGGACCTGCCCGCGGTCGCGGGCCTCGCCCGCCAGATGGGCTTCGACGAAGCCGCCGACTGGATGAACGACCGTCGCAACCGCTCCACCTACTCGCTGGGCATCTTCCGGGGCTTCGCGCCCGAGGAGGAATAGCCCATGGCCGCGTATCTCGATGTGACCTACCAGGGGCAGCTATCCCACCTCGCTCTGACGGCCATCGACAGGAGACGCTTGCATGGGTTCACGAAGAGGGTTGCGCTGGACGCGGACGGCAACGAATGCGCCACCGCGCATCTCACCCGAGACGGACGCTTCCTGTTGATGCGCGGCTCGACCGCGGACCTGTACACCAATGAAAGGGGAGACACCGTTCCGCGTGCCGACCTGATGCCCATCGACGGCGACGGACGCGCTCTGGAAACACAGGCTCCCACGACGGGGCGCCCCCAGGAGATGGAGGGACCCATCACGCCGAACGAGATCCTGGACCACGTCGCTGTGAAGGCATACGTACTGGCCCCGGAGGCCCTCTCCCCGACCCTGCAATCCGCGCTGGCCCGCGGAGCAATCTTCAGAGTTGCCTACCGGCCGCGCAAGACCACTCAGCAGACCTCCGCGTTCATCTTCGCCAACGACGCGGGGATCTTCCTGGTGCAGACCCAGCCCTGCGGATTCGAGTTTGTGGGACCGGGGCAGGTGCCTGTTGGAACGGAAGCCTGGGAGGACGTCGAGGAGTTCGACTTCGATCAGCATGAGAGGTGGAGCCAATGAACCAACGCAGGATCTGGCTGGCAGACCATCGCGGCAGAGACGCGGTGGTCACGCTGATCCCTCGCCGACGAAACAGTGAAGCGCAGTACGCGGACACCAGCGGCTCCCGCGTCCGATTCTCCCGCGTCTTGAAGGCTACGGAGGCCACCGCGTGGGAACGCCTACGATCTGAGCATGGCGACCCAGAGCTGATCGCCCAGGCACTGCTATCCGGTGATCCCGAGGTGGACATAGAGACCGTCGGCAGGGAGGCCGGGCCGTGCGACCGGGTGTTCATCGACGGGCAGGGGAAGCCGCTCTACTCGGCCAGACCTATCGAAGTACTCTTCGACGGCAACGGCACCGAGACCTCCCGCCGCGACCCCGCGGATGTGCCAGCCAACCTGGTACCCGACGCGCCTCCGGTGTGGTCCGGCAGACTGCTGTCCCGAGACGAGGCTGTGCGTCGCTACGCGTTCACCAGGGCCTTCCAGGTGCGGCACACCAACGCGCTGGAGTACGACTTCCTATTCGGTCTTGCCGCGCACCTCGAGCAGCAGGATACTCTGGCGCTCGTCGGCTCCGGGCCAAGGGGGATCGGACCGCTCATCACCGAGAGGAATGCGACACCAGCGAAGGGCTTCCTGGAAGGGCGGTTCCAAGGAGACAGGTACTTGCTCGTCCTGCATCTGGCCGCGTTCGAGCTGCGGCCACCGGAGGACCTGGAATGACAGACCAACCCATCATTGAGGAATCGCGCTGGCAACCCTTCGGGCAGGGACGCATGGCACCTGCCGGGTCAATTGCCGACGCGATCCTTGCAGCCCGCCTCGCTGCCTACAAACGCAACGTCGCAGGCAGCTATCACGGGATCGCCCCCGGCGACATCGCAACCACTCTGCCCCCAGGGCCCTACACGGTCTCCGAGAAGGTGGACGGCGAAACGTGGTTTCTGAATTGCGACGGTGCGAGCGCCACGCTCCTGTCTCCAACGGGAAAGGCCATCACCGGCATCCCCGTCACAGAAGAGGCCCAGCGAATCTGCGAGGGCTGGACCGGCCTGTTGGCAGGAGAGCTCTATGCTGAGACGACCAACGGACGCGCCCGCGTCTTCGATCTGCACGCCACCATGGGAGGTGGAGCCAACGCGAAAACGGACCGCCTGAGGTTCGCCGCGTTCGACATTCTCGACGATGATGGCACCGACCCCCGGAACCTGTCATACGAAGAGCGTGTCCAGCGACTCCGAACGCTCCTGACAGCTGGCAGTCTCGTCCACAGTGCAGCTTCTGAGGCCACCGCGGACGCTGCCGAGGTCGCCTCCGCGTTCGAACGAATTGTCATCCAGGGAGGAGCCGAGGGCATCGTCGTACATGCACCGGGAGGCCGGACACATAAGATCAAACCGGAGATCACCATCGACGCCGCGGTGGTCGGGTACGGAGCGGGGGAAAACGGCGTATACGAGCTGCTCCTCGGCCTGCTGAAACCAAACGGCAACTACCAGCTCATCGGCCGCGTACGGACCGGCTGGAGCAACCAAGAGAAACAGGAACTGGCCTCGCGGCTCCCGCAGATCGAATGCGCTTCGGCCTTCCGTAACGTCACCGACCACGGCACCCTCTCTCGGTGGGTCAGGCCCGAGCTGGTCGTGGAGGTGAAGTGCAACGACCTCCTGGTCACCAACAGCCGCGACGAGGCAATCCGGCGAATGGCTATGTCGTACTCTGACCAGGAAGGTTGGTCACCCCTGGGCCCGACGCATGCGGTCAGCATGATCAACTCCGTCTTCCTACGCGTCCGCGATGACAAGCGGCCTCGGCGACCCGACATCCGGTTCGAACAAATGTCGGACCTGGTGCCGGTGCGGGAGATCGCGGCCACGACGATGGCCGATCTCCCAGCCTCCGACCTCATACGCCGGGAGGTCTACACCAAGCCGACTACGGTCGGCCCTGCTGTGCGGAAACTGGTCGCCTGGAAGACAAACAAGGATCAGGCAGACCCCGCCTACCCCGCCTACGTGGTCTTCTTCACCGACTACTCTCCAGGCCGCAGGGATCCTCTGAAAACGGACATCAGCGTCGCCGCCTCGCTGGAATCCCTGCACGCATTCGCAGACGATTGGCTGACCAGGAAGATCAAGCGGGGATGGGAGCTGGTGGCGAGAACATCGGCCACAGACTCCGAACCCGTAAGGGAGCCCCTACTCGAGGACTCGGCGACGGACACGGACGAACGACCAGTCTCTCCCCGAGGCACCGGACGCTCGCTCTCCA
>CAZTDY010000123.1:0-8469 GCA_964612295.1 uncultured bacterium
ATGACCACTCAACTTCTACCTCCAAATCCTTTGCGAAAGTCGGATTGAGCCATCTGGAAGACGGGTTCGACGCTGTTGCAGCCGCCGTTGTATTCATCGACATAGTCAGTGCCACAGTCGGGCTCCCCCTCCTCCAGGCTTCCCGGCGGGCAACCCAAGGGGTGCATCGGGTGGTCCCACATATCGAGGGTATAGGTTCCGCAATCCCCGCCGTAGCCATCGATGACGATGTAGTAGGTGTTTCCAGAGTAGATCGGCAGGCCGATGATCGCGGAGCTGTAGATGAAGCAGGGCTCGGCCCAGTAGTAGTCATCGTTGCAGGCGTAAGGATTGCCAGGCGTGTACTCGTTCTCGTACACGTAGACCTGCGTGTCGTACAGCGAATAGCAGAGGTCTATGTCGATGTAATAATCGTTGGAAGGAGTGTACGCATACACGACATCCGGCGCCCAGGAGCCGGTGTACGGGCACCATTCGGCATAGTCGTTGACGAATTCGCAGGTTCCACCCGTATCGCTGAAAGGCAGCGTCGGAATCACCCACGCCTCTTCGATGGTGTCACCGTCGATACGCCCGGTCGGGTCCGGAATCCCCTCGAGATGCGTATCGTCCTTTGGAGCGGGGTGGTTCCCGATCGAGGCGCCGGCCAGACCAACGCAAAAAGCTAGAACCACGAGCACGCTGCCCAAACGCATGATATCCCCCTTCGTTGTGCTCCCCCGTCAGCGAATCCGAACCAAAGGGGCCGTCTGCACCCTTCCAGCACTCTCCAGCCGGATGAAATAGAGCCCGTTGCCAACCATCCGGCCGTCATCGCCCGCCCCGTCCCACGTCACGAGATGGAATCCGGGCCCAGCGGCACCGGATGAGAGAAGACGGACCCGGCGGCCCATCGGATCACACACCTGGAGGCGGATGTCGCAAGAAGTAGGCACATGATACCGCAGTGCCACCTCACCCCCGGATGGATTCGGCCACGGCCTCGCCAAGTGAAGCGGCGGGCTTGCCTCGCCCTCGGGCGGATTCGCGGCCGACACGGCGCACTGGGCCCGGGTGATCCCAAGACCCGCCAGACCATGGGCGAAGTAGATGAACTCCCCCGAGACCGCAGCCCCGTAGACCTCTACAGGCATCTGTCCAACAATCACCGGCTCAGGTGGACTCGTTACGTCCAGCACCTGGATGCCCTTCGTGTAGACGACATACGCGAAGCCGTCGGCGACCTCCACGTCCCGGGAGCGGTAGGTGGTCGGCACACTCATCGTGTGAATGGGAGCCAGCGGATTGGACACGTCGACAATATGGACCCCGCTTTTCCAGTCGGCCACGTACACCGTCGACCCGCAGATGGCCACCCCCTCAGGAATGCCCGGGAGTTCGATCTGTGCCACCAACAGAGGCTGAGTCGGGTCGGAGACGTCCACCACAAGCAATCCACTCCCCCACACGCCCAGGTAGGCGTAGTCGCCGCTCACCTCCACGTCATAGACATGGTCCAGCCCTGAGATCAGGCCGATTATCTGGGGCACCTCGGGAACGCAGACGTCCGCGATGCAGAAGTCATACCAATCGGCGATGTAGGCGAGGCCGCTCCTTACCGCAACCGCCTTGGCGAGGCCGGGAGTCTCGAGGGTGGCGGAGATGCTCGGCGAGGAGGGCATTGTCACGTCAACCAGCAGAAGACCCGCCGTGCGGTCGATCACATATGCCATGCCACCCGCCATCACCACGTCCAAGGCGTCATCGGGCACACCAACGCTTCCCAATACAACAGGATCCCAGGGGTCCGCCACGTCCGCCACGTGAAGGCCTCCAGCGCGATCGGCGATGCAGGCAATCGTGCCCTCTACCGCCACGTCCAAAGCGAAGTCTTCCGTCAGGGCGCTGCCCAAGGTACCCGGCAGTGCCGTGTGCGTGATGTCGAAGATCTCCAGCCCCGGAGTGTATCCGCCGGCCACATAGGCCCGGTCTCCGAGAATCGTCACATCAAAGGTCACATCGAGCAGGTAGCATCCCACATCAATCGGATCGTCGGGCGTGGACAGATCGAACACATGCAATCCATCGAAGTTGACCGCGAGGTACAGGTAGTCGCCCGCAACATCGAGCCCGAATGCGCAGCAATCGGCCTCGACCGTTGTCACAAGGGTGGGATTCGAGGGGTCCGACACATCCACAACGGCCAGGCCCCCGTAGAACTGATTGGCGACATACGCGTACCCGTCCCTCACCACGACATCTGAGCTGCCATAGCCGAGCTCCGCATGTCCGACAACAAGCGGCTCCCCAGGCTCGGCCACATCGACGACCCACAGCCCCTCCAGGTTGTCGGTCACATAGGCATAGCCATCCTGAACGGCCAAACCAGCACACCAGGAGAGCCCCACGCTTGCCACGGTAAAGGCCGCCTCCGGCAGGGTGATGTCGATGATCTCGAGGGTCCCGCCCTCCTGGGAGAAGGTGGTCACGAAGGCGTGGTTCCCCGACAACGCCACGAACCGCGCGCCAAAGGGGGTAGGAACGTTGGCGGCAATGACCGGACGGGACGGCTTCGACACGTCGATCACCGCGAGAGCCCCCGTCGAATCCAGACTGGTCGTGAGAAACGCGAAGTCTCCCGACACGGCGACATCATTGGCCGCCTCATAGGTGGCAAGATCACCCACAACGATAGGTGCCGTGGCGTCCGTCACGTCGATCACCTGCATCCCGTTCTCTTCGCCCGGCTTCACACCATAGGGCATGAAGGCGTGCGGCCAATCGAGCGCAACTCGGCTGGCGCTGTTCGCGACATGCCCGCTGCCGATCCACCGGAGGTACTTCGCATAGTCGGTACATTCGGAGGCCATCGCGGTGGGCGCCAAACTTGGCAGGCAGAAGGAAGCCAGAGGATAGATCAGCAGAAGGACCGGAAAACACACTCGCCACCAGTTCAACGTCACGCGCATCTCGACTCCTTGTGCTAGGGCCATCGTCACAGGAGGCACTTCTGAGTGTATCAGCAGTCCCTCGAACTCTCCAGAACCACTGCAACCTGGAGCCGTCGCCCGGCTGCGCCTCATATTGACGCTCTTGTTATCATCGCCCCCGCAGTCCATTACGCCGCCGCGCTCATGTGTCACATGAATGTCGTGAGTCACGGCCCAATTCCACGCCCAACCTGCAGTATGATTATGTTTCTGACCGGGCGGCGAAGCGACGTCCGGATGTTTTGTCCTCAAAGGAGAACGACATGTTTCGGGGTGTGGCCCTTTCAGTCCTCTTGACGCTGTTCCTGACAACGCCTGCCGTCGCGGCATCCGCCGATGACAACGTCGAGTGGGCGGGGGTCTCCCACTACACCTGGATGGACATGAGGCCCCTGTGTCCCGTGGGCGGAGAGACCTTCGAGGTTCGCTTCCAGAGCTTTCGAGATGATCTCACCGGGGCGCGGGTTCGCATCGACGACGGCAGTGTGACCTGGATCGACGCGTGCCGCTGTGAGCTTCGCGGGCCCTACGATGTCTGGACGGTCCAGATTCCGGCCACCGCCTCCGACACGCTCTCTTACTACATCGAATTGACCGATGGGTCGGATGTGGATTTCTACAGCATTGGTGGGATGACCGAGTCCGAGCCGGCGGAGGGCCACTTCGTGTGTGATTTCGTCACACTGAACCACGCCCCGGTCGGGGCCTCTCCCTCCGGCACGGGCACCGTCTTCAAAGTGTGGGCCCCCACTCGAACGAGCACGCATGTCCGTGGCGCATTCAATGGCTGGAGCACCGCAAACCCGATGGACAAGGTCGGAGAGCACTTCATCACCCACGTGCCGGGAGCGGGCAGCCGGGAGCAATACAAGTACTTCTTCAATAACACGCACTGGAACACGGATGCCCGGGCCCGCGGCATCAACGCCACCGACAACTACAACGCCTACATCGAAGATCCCTTCGGGTACGTCTGGCAGATCGAAGACTTCGAGGTCCCCGCCTTTGAGGAAATGGTCATCTACCAGCTCCACGTGGGGACCTTTGCCGGCCGTAACGACCCTTACGGCACGGCGCCCTTTCCCTCCCGGTACGCCGACGTTGCGGTGCGTGCGCCTCACCTGGCCGAGCTGGGAATCAATGCCGTCATGCTGAACCCGATCAACGAGTTTCCCGGCGATCACTCCGCTGGATACAACCCCATCAGCAACTGGGCGCCGGAGTGGATCTATGGAACCCCCGATGATCTCAAGGCAATGGTCGATGCTCTCCACCAGGAAGGCATCGCTGTTCTCTTGGACATCGTCTGGAATCACTTCTCCTTCGACGACAACTTCATGTGGTTCTACGACGGGTCGCAGATCTACTTCGACACTCCGGCAATCGAGACGCCGTGGGGATCGCAGGCGGACTTCGACAACGAAGACGTCCGCGACTACTATGCTCACAGCGCCCACTACTGGCTCGAAGAGTTCAAGATGGACGGCTTCCGCATGGACGCCACCGACTACATGAACATCGACGAGCAGGAAGCCAGCGGCTGGAGCCTGATGCAGCGACTCAACAACGAGGTCGACAACCGGTCGAGCGACAAGTTCGTGTTAGCCGAGCAGCTACCCGACGATGACTACATCACCCGCCCGACCGTCCTGGGCGGCGCGGGTTTCGATGCCCAGTACTACGACAACTTCACGGATCGCCTGCGCGAGGAAATCATCAACGCCGCATTCGGAGACCCGAACATGTGGCAGATCCGCAACATCATCAACGGCAGCGGCACGTACCTGAGCGGTCGCTATGTCGTCAACTACCTCGAACTGCACGATGAGTGCTGGCCGACCAGTGGTGGCCAGCGGATCGTCAAGACGATCGATTCGACCTTCCCGCACGATGACATCTGGGCAAAAGGGCGGTACAAGCTGGCCCAGGGCCTGGTGCTGACCGCCCCCGGAATCCCTGCCATGCTTCAGGGGGCCGAGTGGCTCGAGGACACCGATTTCGGGACCGATTCCGAAAACCGCATCGACTGGTCGAAGAAGATCACCTACGCCCCCATCTTCGAATACATGAAGGACGTCATCACGCTGCGGACCTCCAATCCGGCTCTGCGCGCAGACGCCTCCTGGGACGTGTTCCACACGAATGACGCCGGCAATGTCCTCGCCTTTCAACGTTACGACGGGACCGGCAACGTGGTGGTCGTCGTGGTCAACTTCAGCAATTCGGACTACACGGACTACCGCATCGGGTTGCCGCAGCCGGATGTCTGGACCGAGGTCATCAACAGCCAGTCCAGCGCATACGACGGCAATGGCCTCGTCAACGCCGCCCCGATTACCGCGGAGGCAGTCTCTGCCGACGGCTTCAGTCAGTCCGCCGAGATCGTTGTCGCGCAAATGGGCCTGATCATCCTGCGCTGGGGCGAGTCCGGAAGCGTTGACCTGCAGGGTGACGACCCAGAGCCTTCCCTGGGCCTGGTGAACGTCTCTCCCAGTCTCGCCTCGGCCGGTACGCAGCTGACCTTCTCGCTGCACGAGCCGGCGGTGGTGCGGGCGTCGGTCTATGACCTCAGCGGCCGAAAGGTCATCGATCTCGGCGCAGCACTCTACGAGCCGGGCAGACATACACTGCGCTGGGACGGCGAATCGAGCAATCAGGGTAGCGTGCCGGCCGGCGTCTACACGCTTCGTCTGACGGCCGGCAACGAGTCCGTGCAGGGCAAGGTCGTGATTCTGCGTTGACGAACCAGGACGACCACATCGCCATGTCGTCCGGCAGGAGAATTCGACCCCATCCAGCGGGAATGCTGCCCCTACTGCGCGACCAGCAACTTGCGCTTGGTGGCCCCGTCCGCCCACTGCACCCGCAGGAAGTAGACGCCTGTTCCCACGGAGCGGCCCGTATCGTCTGTGCGATCCCAGGCCAGCGTCACTGGATCCGCGCCGGACCGCGAGCCGCTCCAGAGAGATGTGATCTGCCTGCCCTGCAGATCAAAGAGCGCGACCTCCCGAAGGACCCGCTCACCCAGCCCGAGTTCGATCCTCAAGGTCGGAGCAGTGAGGGGCGTGGGACCCATCTCGAGATACCATTGCCGCGTGATGTCATCCGGGACGCTTCCCGCGGACTGGTTGGAGGCCCCGGGCGTGGCTTCGTCAAAGAAGATCCAGGGCAGGCCCCCATCGGTTTCCCGCCCTTCGCTCACGTCCGCGGTTTGCGCGCCGAACTGATAGCTATCGATCTCCTCATTGCCCGCCGCCAGGCGTCCGAACAGCCCGACGTCTTCGCCGGCGCCGCTCAACTTGAACGTGGCGTGCAGAGCACCATCCCCGGCATCGTCGTCGCACCAGACCAGCATGAACTCCCCGGCCAGCAGAAGCGTGTCCGGAAAAGCCCACTTCGTGGTGGCGCTCAGATCGTCGGTCAGATACAGCCCGCCCATGTCGACATCCTCGGGACCGGGATTGTAGATCTCGACCCAGTCTTCGAACTGCCCCGCCTCATCCTGAATCGTGGCGTTGTTGAGCGCCATGAACTCATTGATGAAAAGGACCACGGTCTCGGGGATCTCGGGATTTTCGTTCTCTGCCCCCGGGGTTGCCTGCGAAAGCAGCTCCCACTCCCCGGTCCCGTCGGGCCAGCGGCCGAAGCTCTGATCGGCTCCCAGGGCCGGGAAGGTCGTCTGGTCGACAATCACTCCACCATCGACCAGGTAGAGGTCCTCCCCGTCGGCGTCGAGCTTGAAGGGTGCGTGATGGGTCCCCTCGCCGGTTTCCTCATCGGCCCAGATCATCAGATACTCACCCGGATCGAGCGTTCCCGCGGGAAAGACAAACGGGACCGTCCCGTCGAAGTGATCGTAGAGTTCCAGGCCGCCCAGGGCGATTGGCGCTCCGCCCACGTTCGTGATCTCGATCCAATCGTCGAAATCGCCCATCTCGTCGGCCACGGTACTCGAATTGCTCGCCATCACCTCGTTCAAGACCAGACCGTCGATCGGCTCCCAAGAGCCAATCTGCGACTCGAGCCAGGTGTGGCGACCCCGAATGAACGGATCCAACCCGGGGACGATGCGTCCTGGCGGCGGTCCTCCAGCGTTGATGTCCGTGCTCATCGCATTCTCGAAGTCCGCATTGCTGAACATCTTGTTCGTATCGCTGTAGACGAAGGGTCGAATGAGATCCCGCAACTCCTCCATGCGCGTCGTCAGGATGTCCGGCTCCGCGGCGGTGGCCATGAGTTTCTTCATGTGCCCGAGATAGATCTCCTCGTAGGCCGGCACTTGCCAGAGGACCTCCACCAGAGGCCGGTCCTCGCCGTATTGCGGGTTGACCCAGAAAGGATCGAGTTGCCTGAGCTGCGTGGTGGAGTAATCCCACATGTTGAAGACGCCCCACGACTCATTCACATCCCAGTTGATGAAGGCCATGCGGTCGTCGAGATCACGGTGATAGAAGTAGTAGTTACAGCAACGGCCGATGTAGGAATCCAGGTTCACGGTCAGGTTGTCCACCGCGATCATCGCCATGGCAGAGCAGACATCAAGGGCGACGTGAAGGCTGTCGACCAGGACCCCGCTCGGCGTGTTGTTGATCTTGTCGACCAAGTCCACCAGGGCCGACCAGTCATTCTCCACCTCATTGGTCTTGAGTTCGTACCAGTTGTAGTAGAGCGATTCGCTGTTGCCGAGATACTCCAGCGTCCCCTTGGGATCCCCCTTCCAGAGGTTGCCGCTCTCGGTCGAGCCGAACCTGCTCTCGAGGAACTCCTGGTCCACCTGCTCTACGAGCACATAGAGTCCCCAATAGGTGCCGTTGATGTAGAGCGCGGCGAAGTTGGTGCGCCCGGTCGCGAGGCCGGCTGCCGCACAGAGTTCGTAGCAGGATTTCTCCCGCACGAAGCTGGGGTCCATGAACGCGTTGTTCAGGTTGAGCTTGTCCAGCCCATAGATCTCCTGTCCTTCGATGTACTCGTCGATATCGAGCTTGAAGGACTTCTTGACCCCAGGGTAGGCCATGTAGCTGCTGTTGCCCTTGAACCGCACGCCGATGGAGTCGAAGTGCATCCCCTCCCAGTCGAACTCGGCCGCCAGATAGAGCGGGTCATCCAGCCCCTCGAAGTTGTCGACGAGCTGATCCCACCAGTCCGGCTGATCAAAGGTGAGATGAACCTCGTGGACGGCATCTTCTTCGAACAGAGGGTGCTCGTCGGGAAGTAGCGCCCCCTGGGCCGGCATCGCCAGCAGCCCGCAGAATCCTAAAGCTGAGAGTCCAATCAACCTACGCATGCTTCGCCTCCAGGCCCGGATGATCGCCAGTTCGTGTTCACAAGGCCCTAACGCCCAGCCGGGCCAAACCTAACGCCGGATTTGCCCTAAAAGGCCATGCGGAGAGCACCCTTAGGCGGATCCCTCCACGCTTTCCATTATATCACACGCGCCCGGAAAGCCTTAGGTTGTGGCTCGGAGATTCGATCTGCCCCCCTCTTCTATGATTCTGTCCTG
>CAZTDY010000124.1:0-8303 GCA_964612295.1 uncultured bacterium
CAGTGGGTTCCATATATTCGTGGACATCATTCCCCCCACACTGCCATGGTGTAATATTACCCATTCGCAAATATTAGTCAACTGCCTGGTCAAGGAAATGTTCCGATGGGCCGCACCCACGATCCGCGGTTTCCGGCCCTGAATGCACCGAAATCGACGCTCACGCTTCCTCAGTTCCAAGATATCGCGGATCTGCCCGAGGCGGCGACCGGTCTGACGGACGGTCGATACGTCGATATCAATCGGCAGCAGACAGAGCCCCCAGGGTGATGGTGTAGGCCGCCCACACATAGGGATGGCGGGCGCCATGGGGACCATTCACAATCTCTCGTTGGGAACGGGAGAGCGCCGCGACCGGCGAGAGTTGATCCTCATTCCACCGCCGCATGAACCCGCTCATCAGAGCAAACGCCTCCTCATCGCGCACCGACCACTGCGTCTGGATCACCGCGCCGGCCCCCGCGTCGAGGAATGCATCCCCCAATCCGGGCGCGGCTCCCCCGGCCGTGACATAGGGCGCGCCACTGGCACAGCCGGAGAGGATCGCCAGCCCGCATCTCGATAAGTCCACGGATCGAATATCCTCAATGCCCAGGTAGGAGTCTTCCGACTCCACCGTTCGTTCCGTGGGATTCCCGGATGGCTGGCCCGGTGCCCAGAGAGGTAAGAAGGTGAGGTAAGGGGCTTCCGGATCTCGGATGAAATGCGCCGCGACATGTACAAGCGACGATGTTTCACAGAGCGCCAGGAAGGCCTCCTTTGATGCCTCCGTTCCCGCAAGCACTCGCGCGTTCTGAAAGTGGGAGGCGACCATCTCGGCCTCGGCCACATCCCGGCGGAGTTGGTCGAGCCCGGGATACCTTCGGCGGATGAGGGGCGGCAGCCTCGGGTCTGCCAGAATGGCCACGGACCGACCGGATGCCGGACCAGAGGGACCCAGTGACCGAAGGCCGGCCACCTCGTAGCGCATCAGGACCGGCACATAGCTGTCGTCCTCAGATAGGTTGAGGACGGCGAAGGGCAGAAGGCTCAAGGGACCATCGGTCGAAACGAAGAGGAGCGATGGCGTCGCCGTTGCGGCGCGGGGCGACAGGATCTCAGGCGGAAGCAACGCGCTGGCCAGCTCGCGAAGCGAGAGGCGTAGTGGCAGGGGGATGGGGGCGTCGAGGTTGCCGGGATCTGTCGACAGCATCTCCAGCGCCTCTGCAATGTGATCCCGAAACTCGAGCGCCGTCCAATCCAGTGTGTCTCGCATCACCGAATCGTCCGTGCACCACCACCGAAGCACCCGGCCTTGGCGGAGCAGGTAGAGAAGGTGATTCGTCCCGGGTGGATATCGGGGCAAGCTGCGAGTGAACGCGCCGGGTGAATTTTCGACCTCGTCGAGGATCGAGAGGAGATCAGCCACGCCCGTGGAGACCTCGGCCCCATCGCCCGCGGCCCTGCCAAGGGAACGAGCGAGCCTGCGCCAGGCCAGTTCGATCACATAGCCCGCCATGGGATCCGTACCGGTAACCGCGTGAATGGCGTGGCGAAGCGGATTGCAGGCCTCCAGGAAGAGATACCCCTGGGGCGCTGCCCCGGTTTGCAGTAGTGGCGCCCGAAGGCGCAACAGGCCTGTCTTGAGCGAATCGAGAGCGGCCTTCCGATTACCATGCTCGTGCAGAAGCCGGGCCACGAGCCCGTCCCGGCGCAGCCAGGGGATCAGCAGTTCGGGATCGTACTCATCCCCCGACCGGTGCGCGAGTTCCTCGAAATGTCGGAGTGAACACCGAACACCCTCCTCGTCCCCCTGCGACCACTGGGCGGCCGCCAACTCGAGCGCGTTCTGGGCGGCAAGCACGGGATGGGACACCTCCAGTTCACCGGTGAGTGACCTCTGGAGGATCGGAACGGCCTCATGCACTCGGAAGTTGCTCAGCAGGCCACTTGACCAGGCTCGGAAGAACATGGCCGAATTCAGCGAGTGGGACAGTTCCTGAACCTCTGGCTCGAGTCCCTCGAAGATCTCTACGGCTTCATCGATCTTTCCCTTCTCCATCAGGTAGCGTGCCCGCATCAGATCGAGAGACAGTGTGTGTATCTGCCGGGCGTGTTGCCGGGGGGAGTCTTGCATGTCTCGCGCCAACACGGAGGCCCGCTGCAGAAGCCGGCCGACGACATCCCAGAATCCGAACTGCGCATGAAAGTTCATTGCCCCGAGGACAAAGCGGAGCTCCAGGTAGCCGCCCTTATACTCACGGCAGACCTGAATGGCGGCGCCATGGAGTTCGGACGCAAGCGCCAACCGGCCCGCGGCCGCGTAGTGGCTCGCAAAGAAGGAGGTGATTCGCGCGCTCTGTTCCGGCAGGTGATGCCGCCGGGCGAGTTCTCCCGCGCGATTCCAGCAGATTGCCATGGAGTCCTTACGGCCTGCCGCGGCGTGGACGGCGCCCATGACCCCCAGGAGTTGGCAGGTCATGACCGTCAGGCTGTCCTCTTCAGAATGCCCCAGGGCTCGGCGAAGCCAGAAGAGATGCTCTTCTCTGCGACCTTCTTCGAGCAACACCTCCGCGATCGCGGCCTCGGTCACGGCGACTCCAGCGGCGTATTTCAACTGTCTGATGATCTCGAGTTGTTCCTGAAGCCGCTTCACTCGCTCCGTGGGAGAAAGGTCTGTCGCGCGATGCAGGTTGCTCGCCTGTCGCGTGGTCCGCAATAGGAGAAGCGCATCCTCCGTGCTCAGGTTGATCCGATACCGATGGTCGCGCAGATAGTGACTGCAGCCATAATCCGTGGCCAGATGGCTGAAGATGCGGCCGAGGTGGGGCAGAAGGACCCCCCCGGTTCGGTCGTAGGCTGACGTGGAAGCGTCATCCAAACCGAGCATGAGCGTGCGGTGGGCGTCGAAGAGCTCTCGAATGCCAACGTCGAGGCAGTAGGCGGAAAAGGCGGCCTCATCGTCAGCGAGAAGGTGTTCGCCCATTTCTTCGGATAGACCGGGGACCATCCGAAGGAGTCTATCGGTTTCGCTCTCAGCGCAGCCGATGAAGCTCACCGCGCCGGCGAAGAGGATCAGGATCCAGAGGAGACCAGTCCTCGTGACGAGGGCCGAGAGTCTGTGCGCCATGCAGGCATGCTACCAGACTTCGGCCCTGGTTCTTACCATTTCGACCACCGATGTGGTCTCGTGCTACTTGAGCAACAGCAAGCGTCGCGAGCGCCTTGTTCCATCCTCGGTTTCGAGGTCGTAGAAGTAGATGCCGCCGGGCACCGGTTGACCGGAGGCGTCTAGCCCGCTCCAGGAAGCCAGATGCTCTCCCGCGGGGTGCTGCCGGTCACGAAGGGTCACGACGCGGTGGCCCGCGGGATCGAGGATTGTGAGCCGGACGCGCCCTGGTTCGGAAAGGCGGAAGCGAATCGAGGTCTGTCCCCGGAAGGGATTCGGCATGTTCTGAGCCAGCTCGATCTGACTGTCTGCCGTGAACGGAGCGTCGTCCACGTCGCTGAAGGGATGAATCCGGAGGCGGAAAACCCCGCCGTCATTGGGGCTGTTGTTGGTGCAGGCGGCCATCAAGTACTGAGGCGCCTGGGGATGGATCGCGAGATCGGAAACATGCACGAAGTCCAATCCATCCAGCGGCATCTGTTCCCAACTCGCTCCGCGGTCGGTGGAGACGTAGACGCCGTCACCACCTGTCGCGGCGTAGAGTGTGTTGGGGTTCTCGAGATCATGGATGAGAGCAAAGACCCGAAACCCCTCCGGCATGCCGGACCCGGTCGGTTCCCACTCTCCCTCGAGTGAGGTGCTCAGGTAGAGGCCTCCGTCGACGGCGACAATCACCCGCTCGGGAATCTGTGGATCTGCCGTCACCACCCGGGTAATGGTATCCGGCAGGCCCCAGGGGAAGTAGTCAATCGTTTCGCCGAGATCATCGGTCCAGAGCACGGCGCGGAACGTGTATCCTATGTACAACACCGGAGGATCGCTCTGGTCGAAGGACAGACCGAGGGCGCTGTGCCCGTCGATGTTCTGGAGCGCCTCGTTCCCGATCTCCCAGTCGGGGCTACCCCAATACCGAATCCAGAATGTGCCGCCGGCGGAAATGCTGTATTCGGAAGCCACGACACCGCTGCCGTCGGGCAGAAGGGTGGTCGTATGGACCGAGCAGGGAGCGTGACCGTTGTCGTTGCCCGGATCACGCGTCCAGCTCTCCCCGGCGTCGTTGGTGTGGTAGCTTCCCGACATCGTGAGCGCCGCGCCCTCATCGGGGTCGGCGGGATTGAAGGCGATGTCGCGAACGATGTCGGTCGCAACGCCCTGCTCGATGAAGAAGTCGTCGTAGTTCTGCGTCCAGTTCTGGCCGCCGTCCTCGGTGTAGTAGAGTCCCTCTCCAAACGTACCCACGAAGATGCGGTCGGGATTGGTGGGATCCAATCCGAGTTGGGTCGGAGCAACCGATGTCGTCCAGTCGGGGGAGATATTCACCCAGGCCGTAAAGGAGCCATCGAGGGCCATGACCGGCCCGGCGGCCAGGACGATGGCGCAGAGGCTCAGGAAGATGGCGCCGAGGTTCGGACGGAAAGCGCCCGGGCTCAGGCGGATGGCGCGGTGCGACCTGTTCATTTCGTTCCTCCTTTTACAGGATGTCAACCGTGCTCCGCACGGCGTGTGATGTGACCAGAACGCTATCACCCGAGTTAGTCGACGCCAGGTGATTCGCTACCAGCAGCCGGTTGCGAGCCGCACGTCTCAAGGAGCCCACTCAAGCGGGTAAGCAAGAGCGGATCGGAGGCGCAGGCCGATTGCGCGCATCGGAGAATGTTGTCCGCCTCATCCAGACGCTCCAGTTCAACCAAGAGGAAGCCGAGGTTGAACAGCGCCGCCGGATTGATCGGATCGAGTTCGAGTGCATCACGGAGGAAGCGCTCCGCCTCCGGCAGATTGCTTTCCCGGTACGCGATGACAGCCGCAAGAATCGGGAAACGAGGGTCGCGCGGGTGCCTTCGCCGAGACTCTTGTGCACAAACCCAGGCATTGCCGAGCTGACCGGTGGCCACCTGTCCGGTTACGAGCCATCCGGCCAGATTGGCCGAGCTGTCGGATCCTTCGTAGAGCGTGAAGACCTCATCCACGGCGTCCAGAAGCTGGGTCCGCCCGGAAGGTGAAGCGGAGCGATGGACTGGCCCGCTTCGGCCGGTGGCGGGCAATGTGCGGGGCAACACCATCCCTCGCGCCCCCATCAATCCAATGGCCTCTTGAATTATGGCAACGGCGCCGATTTGCGAAGGACCAGAGACCACGGCCCCGTCGCGCGTCTGCGGAACGGTTTGGAGGGCGACAATGAGGATGAGGGCCGCAGCGACTCCCGCAATCAGGGCGGCCGGAAAACGAATCACCCAGCGGTGTCCGGATCCCGGATGGGGGGCACTTGCCCTCCCGGAGTTCCCGGCAGGCTCCCTTGCCGGCTCGCCTGCCGATTCACCGGCCGCGATTCTATCGCCCAGTCGGATCAGCTCGTCGTCGGCGCCGAACGCTTCCGGCCGGTCCATCCACAGGCTGTGAT
The DNA here is from genome assembly GCA_964612295.1 of uncultured bacterium. GTDB lineage: Bacteria > Eisenbacteria > RBG-16-71-46 > CAIMUX01 > WJJG01 > CAYQJL01. The sequence continues at coordinate 5,547 of CAZTDY010000124.1, forward strand.
AGCGAACGGCTTCAGCGTACGCCGCATGACAGCTCCGGCAATGCAGCAGGTGTTCGCGGGTTTGATCGGCCCGCTCGCGGTCCAGCCGGCCCTCCGCAAAGGCGGCCAGTGTATCGACCGGCGGGTGCGTCTCGGGCCCATTGTCCGCGCTGCCTCGATGCTCTTTCATGGATCACTTCCTCACTGTCTACCTGAGTTAGTCGACCATGTCGCGCCTGCTACCAGCACGGCTTCGGGTGGAGTCGGCTAGCCGGGCCTCCGGCCCAACATCCGCCGCAGAAGGCGGATAGCGCGGGTCGAAATCGTGTAGACTCTTCGAGGGCTCTCGAGCCCCATCTCCCGGGCGATCTCTCTCGCATCCCACCCCTTGTCGAAGCGCAGCGTGAGGACCCGGCGTTCTTCATCCGACAAGGTTTTCAGGTGGGCATCGAGGGTTTCGGCCATCCGACGGACCTCGCGGTCCATCCTGGCCTGGTCGGGGCTTTCGGCCTCCCTTTTCGCCTCGCGCTCGGCCTGCTGAATCTCCGTGAACTGCAACAGGCGGCCGGAGGCGGCCCCCACCGAAGGGGCGTGGAGATCGTAGGTGACCCGCCGCAGGACGCGCCGGTCGAGGCACCGATCGATCCGGGCGAGCGCCTCGGCCAGATCCTCGGGTCCCAGCGGATCACCGCCCGCCGCGGCCCAGTGCCGGACGGCCGAGAAGCTCATCCCCTCTATATAGTAGAGGCGATAGATCTGTTGATCCTGTTCACTCAGGCGCCGGAGGCCGGCGGGGAGCTCCTTGCGGCCCAGCTGCTTTCTGAGTTGATCGAGCGCCACCCCGCGGATTACAAGGACCAGCCAGGTCGTGAGGGTGGATTCGCCGCGAAAGGTAGCCAGCTTGCCCCGGTAGAGCTGTTCGAGGACCGAGACATGGACGCTGCGAACATCATCGACATCCGAGAAGTAGCGACGTGTAATCGCCTGAATCAGACCGGAATAACGCAGGACGAACTCGTGCCAGGCATGGGTGGACCCGCCGCTTGCGGCCCGGGCAAGCTTCAGATCGTCGGCGGGTGTGGTTTTGGGGCGTTTGGTCAAAGGGCGACGCCTCCATTTAGCCCACAATGGGGATCAAGGGCTAACCTACTCAATCCCAGTCGATCACGGAGATTCGCCTTGTCGAGCAAGAGCGGCGGATCAGCCACGCATTCCGGCCTCACGCCCGTCCTCCGGCCACTCCTGGAGGCAGGGGCAAAAGGTCAGGGGGTACTGGTCCTGGCGGCTCGGAAACCGACATTATAGGACTGGGAGATGAGGATGTACCGACTCGCGCATCGCAGGTCGTGGTCGTGGTAGGTCCACGAGCACCCGCGAAGCACGCGGTAATCCCCACTGGCCGGGCCCATTGGGTCCGTTACCGGAGCCGTCCCCAAATCACACACCCACACATCATTGCAGCACTCCCACACGTTCCCCGCCATGTCCGAGAGACCCAGGACCTCCGGCGCGTCCGGATAGCTCCCCACCGGGCTGGTCCAGCCCACACAGGGATCCCCCAGCCAGAAGTTCGACCGGCTGCAATCCGGCTCTTCATCCCCCCATGGGTAGATCCGCTCATCATCAAACTGCGCCGCGTACTCCCATTCAGCGTCCGTCGGCAACCGGTAACCTTCGGCACCGTACGGGTCGCCTCCGTTGCACGACCAGTCACCGCCGTGCGCGTACGCCCGCGGCAACCCAGCCTGCAAACTCAGCCAATCGCAGTAGCGCACCGACCCGAACCAGGTCACCTTCATAACCGGGTGGTCCGCGGGGTCGTAGCCACCAGGATAGGCACTCTGGGCTTCGCTCGATGGAGATTCCCGCAGGTAGAAGGTGCCCGCCCCGTCGAACTGGATCTCGCAGTAACTGTTGTTCAGGTCCAGAAGCAACTCAGTGCTCTCGTCCAGATTGTCTTCCACCCCTTGTGTGGTGACGGTCACATACGCATGGTCATACGCCCACTGCACCGCCTCCCGGTACTCCTGGTTCGTTACCTCATGCTGGCATAGAAAGAAGTCCCGAGTCAGGGTCACCTCGTGCTCATCCTGCCCACAAAAGGCCGCGCCGTCGCCCATGATAAAGACGCCCGCCGGGACCAGGACCATCGGTGGCGCAGGGTCCCCAGCAAAGGTGAGGCTATCGATGGCCGATACCGCGAACTCCGTGACGTTTGCACCCTCGTGAACGTACATCTTCCACTCGCCTTGGCTCGCCGCGGCGCCCATTGCGAGCGCCATACCCAACATCACCATCATCCGTCGTCTCATCGATCTATCCCTCCTCAAGCTGCCTGTGATCTAGACCTGCCACGCGTTTCGCCTTCGCAACCGGCCGACCAGGTCCACTTGCCCGATAGCGCGTTCTGCTTGGCCGGATCCCGCCCTGGCCCCGTAGCCATCACGGCAACAGGATCATCCGCCGACTCTCCTCGATTCCGGGTGCCCGCAGGTTGTAGAAGTAAACCCCGCCCACAACGCCCGCTAACATCCTTCGTTGCATAAGCACCTCCTACGTGCATGTGGTCTTCGGTTGCGTTCCAGTGAATGGTGGATGTCGATCTCCCGGCCCGATTCGAACTAAATCGCGTTGCATGATTCAGCAATGCTGAACGCATCGCGGGTTTCTCATACATAGGACCCTCCACAGAAGGCCTGATAGTGATGAGCAAGATGGGCGTGGAGCGCATAGGAAACTCTAACCCGATTTCGGCGCTCACGGCGACTAGAATCCAGA
>CAZTDY010000125.1:0-8293 GCA_964612295.1 uncultured bacterium
TTCCGTGCCGCAAGAGAAATGGCTGCAAGGTACGGTGCACCGCCGTTTACCCGCAAGGAGGTTCAGGACCTACTCGCCGAGGGAGCACGTCTGGCTACGATGTCGGCAGAGGACATTATGGCGCAGGTGCTCGATCCTCAGAGTGAAGAGTACAAGTGGTATATGGCCTTTGTGGAGGAGGCGACCCCGGAAACCGTTGAGGCAGACTTGGAGGTGTTTATCAAGAAGCGTCCTATGCCGAGATGCCAGGTCACTTACGGGCCTACTGGAAGCTCGCCTTCGACTATGGCTTCAACCCAACTCGTGGTGAGCGAGAAGCTCCAGTTTGCTGTTGACATGACAGTTGACAGTGCGAATTACTGGTACAAGACTCGGAAGCACCGCGAATTCGTCACCCTTGACCCACGAAGCGGCGAATACGGTGGTGGTGGAGTCCATCTTGGTGACGGCTGGCCCTGGTGGAAGAAAGCGCTCAAGTGGGTAGGCGTCGTTCTAGCCGATGTCGGGGGAACCTGGCTTTGTAGCTTTAGCCCTGTAGGTCCGGCCGGCGGCGTAATCGGTGGAGCCCTTATCTCTACTGGAGCAGATGCTCTCTTGGGGAGCGGGGATGGAGGAGAAGAGGAAGAACAACCAGAGGAAGGGAGGTAGTCGTGCACCAGCCAACAGAGCTTCTTGCTATTGTCTTAATAGCATTGTTCATTGGCGCCGCGAGTTTTCCCAAGCCCAACCGACACGATCTCCTAGCTCTTCTGCTTGGAGCGGGCTGGGGCAGCAGCATTGCCGCGGCAATATTCGAAAGTCCTTGGTTTCTCCTAGGGTTGGTGGCGATCTTACCACTATTCATCTGGAGAAGCAGCGTTCTGCGGCGCCGGGCATCTTTGGTCCAGAGTCAGCAAACAACCATCGTGCCCGAGTCCTAGGAAAGGACTCTCTACTGACCTTTCGTAGGTGCCCCCCAAGGATGAGGGAGCATCACTGCAGAGTACTCCCCAACGTTGCATTGCATGGGCACTCGTCTCAAGGCCTAAGCAGCTGAGAGATGCTGCTTGATATCCTCCTGCGCAGCCTCATTCGCGCTCATCGTCAGGGTCCAGTGCCCATTGGGACGAACCAGACGGCCCGCGCGGCGGATGATATTGTTGCGGATTGTGGACAGGTTCTCGAAGATCCACAGAGACGCGCGCTTCGGATTCGTTGCCCGGGCAGGTTGTCCATCTCGAAAACCTCATCCGCGTCAAATGAGTGTGGTTGCTCCGACAATGGCGGAGCATTCTGGGCTTGCGATGGCGTGTGACGCGCATGCTTCGAGGTCGCGTTCAGAGATCCGGCTGGTTTGCCGCTTGCTGCCCTGGCGCGGGCATAGCTGTCCCGATGAGTTGGCGCGCAAATGACGGACCAGTTCAGGCCGCAACGCGCTCGTAGTGGTGATGGAGACCGCCGAGTTCGGCAATCTCAATGACACGTCCGCGCTCACATGCATGGACTGCCCGATGTTCAGGGCAATCCATCTCCAAGGATTGATGAACTCTCCAGCGATGGTAGTAGTCCACATAGCGAGAGAGAATACGGCGGAGATGCCTTTCATTGAACACAATCACGTGGTCGAGGCATTCTCGGCGGATACTCCCGATCAATCGTTCCACGTACGGATTCTGCCAGGGACTTCGAGGCGCGGTGATAACCTGCTCGATGCCCATGTTCTTGATGCGGCGCTGGAAGCGCTCGCCATAGATCCCGTCACGATCTCGTAGGAGGTATCGTGGCGCGCTGTCCCATGGGAACGCTTCGACGATCTGTTGGGCAGTCCACTCAGCTGTCGGGTTCGTTGTGATATTGAGATGGAGAACCCGGCGGCGCTCGTGGGCGAGGATCAGGAACACGAAGAGCACCTGGTTTCGTACGGTCGGTAGGATGAAGAAGTCCACCGCCACGATGTCCCGTACGTGATTCTTCAGGAAGCTCTTCCACGTCTGAGACGGCGGCTTTCGATGGCGCGCCATGTACTTGGCGACGGTGGACCTGGGCAGTGTAATCCCGATCTTCTTCAGTTCGCCGACAATGTGCGGGGCACCCCAGAGAGGATTGGCGCAAGACATACGCCGTATGAGGTCGCGGATCTCCTTTGGGATCGCTGGCCGTCCAGGCTTGCCGGAGCGCGACAGCTTCGTCCAGTACTCACGGAACTTCCGCCGCCGCCATGCGATGACTGTCGCAGGCTTCACGATCACGACTGCCTCTCGCCAGCCGGACCAGATATGGGAGAGCCAGGCCCAGAAGATGCGATCTGCCTGGCGAAGCTGTGGTCGTCTTGATCCGCGGCGCAACACGGCAAGTTGATGCCGCAGAGCCAGATTCTCCACCTGCAGAGCTGCACGGGAGCGTAGAGCGGCAGCTAGGCAGTCCAATAGCGAGACGAACCAGTTCATGGTATGCTTATCCTGTTGCGAGATGATCCGATGAACGTGGCTGGAAAGATTGGCGGATCGGGAATCCGAATGGCAAGGGCATTCTTGCGGCGGATCTGGGCAGTCAGACACTGATCCCTAAGTTCAAAGCTAGAGCGGCATTCGAGTTTTCGGGATGGACAGCGTGGCTTCCTGGCCATTGGAGCGTGAGGCCTGGCCCATGGCGACCCCCGGGTGCCGCCTTGAGGCATGGACACCCGGCCGGCGAGGCACTGGGCGCGGGAACCGGGTCACCGGCGGCAGGGGAGGATGGCGAACGCCCGTCGGATTGGCCGTTATGGCAGTTTGCGACCCGCTCCGGAATTGACTGCCTCGGGCTCCACTGGTAGTCTGTTGCTGTTCAGACCAATAAGTGATAAAATTTTTGTCACTTTATGCGCTCAACAGAAACCATCTCGCGGCCTGGCCATAGGTTGACGATTCAATCTGTTTCTGTTGGGCATGGAAAGCGATAAGAAAACTATGAGAAATCACGCTGAACAGCAACTCAATGGTCAGCGAACCAACGACTTCATGGAGCTGAACCGGGTCTTCACGGTCGAGGAGTTCGCCCGCCACCTTGGAGGCGAGAAGAGCCTCGCCCGGTACCGGGTGCGCTACTACCTCCGGCAGGGGCGACTGATGCGCCTAGCAAACGGCGTCTACGCCACCGTACCGGTCGGAGCGGATCCGGAGACGTTCGAACCGGACGTCTTCCTGGCCGCGGCCGCCATCCGGCCGGATGCAGTTTTCGCCTATCACTCGGCACTCGATTTGCTGGGGCAAGGGCACTCTGTTTGGTGGACATGCACGGTCTGTACTGCTCGCCGGCGCTCGCCCGTAGTCGTAGGTCGAAGCACGATCAAGTTCCTCTCACACCCGCCGGCCGTGCGGTCCCGAACCGGGTCGACGTCCTCTAGGCCGAAGGCCCGCGCACTGTGGACGACCCAGATCTCACATGGAGGGCGTACGCTCCGGGTCACAACTCCCGAGAGGACGCTTGTGGACGGTTTCCGGGAGCTCAGCCTGGTCGGCGGCGTCGATGAACTGGTGGAGTCGATGGACGGCTTTGCCACGCTGAAGCCGGAAGAACTGCAAGACGTACTGCGCGCCTATGGCAATCGGCGCCTCTGGGCAGCCGTCGGTTGGTATCTCCAGAGACGGCTCAAGAGCCTCTTCCTGAACGAGTCGGTTCTGAGGGACTTCAAGAAGAACCTGCCTCGTACGCGGATCTACCTGGTCCCCGGACAGCGCGGAGGTGTCTTGGCCCGGGATTGGAACCTGGTTGTTCCCGAACATCTGTATCGAAACGGACCTGGTGAAGACAATGGATCGTGACCGGATCGAAGCCCTGACCCGAGAGAGCGACTTTCCATCGGGACCGCTGGAGAAGGTCATTCGTCTCGGAGAGGTGACAACGCTGGTTGTGCGGCATCCTCTGCTCTCGCGTGTTCTGGCCCTCAAGGGCGGAACTGCGCTTAACCTGTTCGGGGGATCACCTCCACGGCTGTCGGTGGACCTGGACTTCAATTATGTCGGCGCTCTGGATCGGGAAGCCATGGTGGCTGAGCGCCCCGACGTCGAACGGGCCATGGAGGCCATCGCTCGCGAGTTGAAGTACAGGATTCAGTGGTCAAGAGAGGCGCATGCCGGTCGGAAGATCTTCCTCAACTACTCCGGTGCGAGCGGATCGGACGATCGGATCGAAGTCGACATCAACTTCGCCCAACGCCTTCCGTTGTCGCCGCTGCGGACGGAGGCAATGTGGCAGCCCGGCGATCTGAGTCGGCCCGATGTTCAGCTATGCGGTCTTCCAGAGATCGCCGCCGGGAAGATCTGCGCGATGTTGGATCGGTACAGGCCGCGCGATCTCTTCGATGTGGCTCGCCTTCCGAGTCTAGGCGAACCATTCTGGTCCAGCTCGGCCTTCAAGAAGCTGGTCGTTGCTTTCACTGGGACCCTTGATCATCCCCTGCACACCTACGGTAGAGCCCGTCTGGAGCGCGTCCGGGCCCTGGATATCGCGGCGGAGCTCATCCCGATGATCGGTGGGCAAGCCAAGGTGGAGCGGGACAGCCTGATCGACCAGGCTTGGCAGGCGGTCGCACCGATTCTCGTGCTCGACGACTCCGAGAGGGAGTTCGTCGATCGCTTGCAGGTGGGAGAGCTGCGTCTCAACCGGCTCATACCTGACGATCCCGAACGGCAGGAACTGCTGGAGAAGTGGCCACCGTTACAGTGGAAGGTCTTGAATGCGCGAAAGGCCAGGCCGCCGCGTCGGGGATAGGCTGGGTCTACGGGGGGCGACCGAGTCGTCGTTCCCCGATCGCGTAAGGCGCAGAAGCACTGGAGATGGAGGGGCGGAATCATGAGCGGAGGGGATTCGAAGATCGCCTGGGAGGGAGAGGTCCTCTCCGCCCAGCCTCGGATCCGGCTCACCCGGAGTTTCGACCAACGCTCCCACAGCTACCTCGGATATGTACTTCGGATTCGTGGCGCCCTTGGCGGTGAAGCGCGGGAGTTCGTGATCGCTCTTGGAAAGGGAGCGCACGAGAAGCACCAGTTTCAGTCGGGAGATCGAGTTTCGGGGCTCGGAATGCATACCCTCGATACTCGCCTCGAAACAGCGGATCTCTACAAGGTGAGCAAGCTGAAGGTCATAGGCAGAGGGCATCAGAGATCAGACGAGCCACCACCGTTCCTCGGCGTTCCGCCGGCACTTGAGGTCTACCGCGAGCGGGGCCACAGACGCCTTGCCGCTGTCACCTACTCGACGAAATGCACGGCCTGCATCTGGGGATGCGAGATGGCCGTGGAGATGATCATCGATCAGTGGAATCCATCGGTGCGACGCTACCGGCGGGAGACGTTCTGCTACGGTCCAAAGAGCTGCCCATTCTACAAGGCGGGGCCGACGCGAAAGGTACCTGGCCGAAAAGGAATGTCATGGGAAGAGGAAGACTGGGTCGATGAGGACGCGACCGGTCACCGCGGACCAGATGATTGATACCGTGTGGAAACCTGAGTTGGTTCACGCGTGCAAACATTGTAGCGTCCAGAAAGTCATGTCCCCTCTTCTCTCCTGGAATTGGTTGACACATCCCCCATTCCGAGACCGGACAGGTTGCAAGAATGGAGGGACAGAAGATGGCATTCTGGAAGAGGAAGAAGACGGCGCAAGTTCAGCCCGCCGATGCCGGGCAGGTGCGCAAGAGCAAGAGGATGCGGATCTTCTCCTCGGCCGAGTACTTCCGCCGGGTCTCGCGGCGGATCTCGCGGACGACGGATTCAGGATTCGTTTCTCGGGTCATTTCGACTCCTCCTCTAACCATGGTACAATACCTGAGTAGTCTGTCTTAGTTTAGATCTTGACTGTGTCCAATTGACTCTGACACGCAGCATCCTGGATGACAGTTGCGACCCGGCTCTATTTCTTGACCGTACAACTCTGTTTGCATGGTCTTTCGGCTGCTGATCCCATGCGTCTATCCAGTCCGCGGTCAAGAGCGACACTACCCATAAATTAAACCACGGACACGCTTCAGTGCGGTCACCACCATACCCAATTGCAGCGCTCGCTGCTTCTCGATCAAGGATTCCATGGCTTGGAAGGTGGGCTCCATGCGTTCTAGCTTCGCTTTCCAATTCGCGTCTCGCAGCGCAGGGTCGCGAATCTGAGAATAGAAAGAACGAAGCTCTGATATCACCGCCGTCCCCTGCGGATCCTCTGGCAGCTCGGTAGAAGCCTCCGGGAAATCCAGGAACCATCGCATCCAGACCCATCTCTGATTCGAATACCGATGGATCATTGCCGTTAGATGCACGCTTCCTGCAGCGACCACGTCTGGAGGCAGACGAAAACCTGATCCATCCGCATGGCAGACTGCTGGAGAATGATCATCGGAGTGCACAAAACCGGAGGGTGACGTAACAGCCAGGCTGGTCCCCGCACCAGCGGCGTATGCCAGATAGCCAAACCGGGCTCGGTAGTTCTCAGTTGTCATCCAGTTGTAATGGAAACCTGGGGAGGCCTCCGTGCGAAGACGCAAATGAGGCTTGCCCCAGTAACGGGAAATCCGAGCATATCCCGAGAAGCGATCAATGTAGCAGCAGAAGGCAATTCCTGGGGGCACGAGGGGCAGATGCTTATACCAACTATGGGCCATGGAGACGTATTCAGCAAAGTCCTCGATCTGGGTGTCGGAGGGTGCTGGTAGTTTCCCGACCATGTCTCGGTACCGGTCCATGTCAAGAATCGGCAAGTCGCGCGTTTTCGGTGCGCTGGTCAGCGATCGGAGCAAGAACTTCACGTAGATCGACTGGAGCCATCCCGTCAGTCCTCTGCCGGGGACTTGAACCTCCGTGATATCCTTTCTCTTGCTTGCTCGAGAATCCCCCGACGCGAAGTTGACCCTCTCGTTGCTGGATTGATCATCGCAGCGTGACATCGAATCTGCTCCCGTATTGCATCGCCATCGTTGAACGGTGCTCGCCAACCTTCGCGCGCAAGATCGTGATGTCAAACCAAATCTCATCACCATCAGAGCAGTGGAGTACATCGTAGCATCGTGCGCCCCACCCGATCACGCGCCTGTCCAGAACCCTCCGCTTCAAGTGCCTGGCGACCAGATCATACTCGTCGCTGAGGAGGGAACAGAAATAGGCCTCCTCTGCAGTTCCAAATCCCGTAATGAGCATGCCGCGCAAACATAGCCCGGCAATCTGACGCTCTGCAGCGGCGCGGCTATCGTCTTCAAGGCCATGAGCCGTTTTGGCGGCAAGGATGTGGAGACGGGGCGACAGCACGTACCATTCCAGCAGTTCTTCCACTTCGGCTGCTGCTTCTTCGTATCTGTTGCTCGCCGTGAGGTCCTCAAGCCGGTGGAATTCTTCAAATGGGTCATAGCCCTTTTGACTCACTCTGTCACCGAGAATGGACAGATAGCCCCTCGCAGTCGGTTCAACCAAGAACTCGGCGAATCCGATCACGCGGGCGAGGCATCCATTCCAGCCCCTGCAGGGATTCTGGTTCCGCACTCTCATCTGGAGACCTCCTGAAGACATGCCGAGTGCCTTGACCTTACGCATCTCTAATTGGGGGCTTCGAGATTCGATGATCCCTGCCTCCCGCCTATAGGGGATGTCGAGGGGGACGCGGATTCGTTAATGGAAAACTGATTTGGGAGCTGCAGATACCTCGAGCGAATCAGGAGTGAATTTCAGTTGGCAATGAAGACGCACCTACGCTTTCGGCACTTGTACTCTCCGGAAGTTCACCGCTGGAGCCTGTTTACATCGTCTTCTCTTCACATCAGCAATACCTGCGAAGGTGTGTATGAGGCTGCACGGGGCCTGAGGTAGATGAATGGAGATTAGAATTCGAGGTCCCCGGCGAGTAGTATGTTTGGAGCATTGCCTAGTTCGTACTCGGAGGATACCTGCGATGAAGGTTCTGCTGGGTTTCATCCTTCTTGGCGCTATCTCAGTCACCATCGTTGTAGGTGCCCAAGACGATGCGAACGCGTCCAAGCATTCGGCTTCAGCCCGTGCCGAGCTTGAAAACGCTATCTCGCTGGCCCGCGAGCTACTTACTGTTGCGGAACAGGCCAAGGAACCCGGAGATGCCCGCGAGGCGGTACAGGAGGCATTGCAGATTCTCTCGAGCGCGCCGGGTGCCGAAGAGAGCGAAGACGTTGCCCTTCTCAGGTGGCAGGCCGGTTTTGCCGCACACGGGAGTGGCGACCTGGCTTCGGCGAGAGATGCATGGGGTCAGACCCTGGTGTTCTTTGAGAGAACCCTGCCACCGGATCACCCCGACCTGCAAACCGCCCGAGGGAATCTTGCGATCA
>CAZTDY010000126.1:0-8212 GCA_964612295.1 uncultured bacterium
GGTGTTGAGGACGTCGCCGCCTAGGAGGTCATACACAACTCTTGACAATAACTCCGTTCCCCCCTGCCAGACATGCAGTTACGCGTGCAGATCCGCCGAACCGCAGTCGCGATCTGTGTCTGTATGTGTGTACAGCGGTAACGCAAGGGCAGACAATCCTTGCTTGCGACGGGCGAAAGCAGTGGGCTAGACTGAAGTATCAGTTCAAAATGGGAGGTGCGATATGAGTCTCCGAACCAAGTTCGTCCTTTGTCTTCTGCCCGCCCTGGTCGCCTTCTCCGCCCCCACTGGCACATCGGAGCCGACCGATCTCAGCGGCGGGACACTCATCTACCACGCCCACCCGACCTATGAGCTCACCAACTTCTGTGAGCTCTACCATTCCGGCTTCGGGATCTCGGAATGCGCGGATCAGGTCAATGAGATGACCATCTCTTTCCCCGAGCTCTTCGTGGGCTACGTTGTTGCGGCCTGGAGCGAGGAGAAGGAGTGGTGCGAAACCGAGTTTGGTCTCGGCGAGTACGATCCGCTCTTTGTGTATCTGTTCGAAAGCGGGCCGTGCGGTCCGGTGGACATCCTGGTGAATGGCACGGCCAACTGGCCAAATCCCCACCAGGGTGTCACGCTCGTCACAACGTCCGACCCCTGGACCGGAAACTTCCAGCCCGTCTACTGGTTCGCGCACTACGTCTATACCTACAGCGGGGCCCATGACCAAGTGGCCTTGACGCCTCATCCCGAGACGGCCTTCGCCGGATTTCGCAATTGCCTCACCCGATCCGAGGAATATGAGGCGGACTGCCTCGGTGCTCTGGGAATCAACGAAGAGGGCGTCAGGTGCTGCCCCTACGATCCCCAGGCAGCGCCATCAGGCTCGCGGGCGCCCGATCCTCTCAGCCTGTCCGTGCCCCACCCGATCACCACGGATGGCCGGACGATCGTGCGCTTCCATCTTTCGATTCACGCAGTCGTGACACTGCAGGTCTATGACGCCGCCGGACGGATGATCGACACTGTGCTGGACACCCCTTATGAGGCAGGTGATCACGCGACCTATTGGAACGGGCGTGATCGCCAGGGCATCCCCGTCAACTCGGGTGTCTATCACCTGCTGATCAGCGCAGGTGATCAGGCGCGCGCGACAAAGCTGATCGTGGCCCGCTAAATACGAACACGCACATTGCCCTGGCGGCCGTTGCAGGACGCGGCCGGCAGTGGTCATTTTGCGCCACTTCTGCATGCCCCGGCCGCTAACCACAGGCAAATGGGCCCCTTCCACGCCGCACCGCCGGCGGCACAGTCCATGCTCCTAATAATGATGACCAGATGCGCCGGGTCAGGCCCGTGCGCGCTCGCTCCAACATGATGCACTGCATCGGCCCGCTTCGGTGGCCGGCAAGCCACCAGCGACAGAGGAAGGACGCACCCCATGAAGTCCTGCATCGCTCTCCCTGCGATCACCATCATCCTGGCGCTGGGGCTCCTGAGCTGCTCAGGAACCGACGTCCCCACCGGCGCCGGCTTCGGCACCCAGCCTGATGAGCTCAGCACCCTCGGCGACCGCGAGTCCGGTGAGCCGTTGGTCGTGGACTTCGTCGCGCGGCGCGGGATGCGGGTCGGCACCGTGAGCGTGTCCAATGACGAGACCCAACTGCTGGCCGAGATCGTTACCGAAGGCCGCTGGGAGATGCATAGAACCCTCTTCGCTGTCGGCCGGACCCGTCGGAGACCTTCCGTTCAGCCGCCGTGGCGCACTGCGTCCGGGCCGGGCCGAAGGCCGGGAGATGCACAACCCTCCGGCGACCGCTTTTGTCCACTCCGTTGATTGGCAGGAACGCGGCTACGCCATTGGAGACACCCTGTGCATGCTGGTCCAGGGTCGCGTCGTGCTGACGGATGAGTCCGGCCGTTCACGCCTTAAGACCGTGGCCTGGGGCGACGGTCTCCCGATCCCGGGCCCCAGACTGGCCATGTACTTCCGCTATGTCATTCAGGACGCCCCGCCACCTGACCCCTGCACGCTTGAGGTCACCCGGCCGAACGACGCAGAGTTTCTCTGCTTGGGCGACCTCGAAGAGATCGCCTGGCTTTCCTCGGGCGACTGTGCGGAGAACGTCACCATCGATCTCTATCAGGACGGGGTTCTCTGCGAGACCATCGCGGAGAATGTGCCCAATACCGGCTCTTTCGAGCGGGAAGTGAACCAACTCTGTGACGGCGATCCGTTCAGCTACACCGTGCGCATCACGGATGTGGCCAGCGGGACCTTCGACGAGAGTGACGACGTGTTCGCGATCGAGGACTGCGGCGGAGGCGGCGAAAAGTAGCTGCGGACCAAAGCACTCTATGTGATCATCTGCGCTGAACGTCCTGTGGGAAAAGCGCGGATCGTGGGGTGCTCGTCATGCGGTTCTCTATCTGGGTTACACTGCCCTTTCTGATCGTCTCTCTCGCCGGTGCACAGAGCACCACTTCAACCGTTCCCCTTGAACTCGGGGCTCCAGCCCCGCCGGTGACATTGGACGATGGCGCCTTGCTCGATTTCAGCGCAGGCACGGTCACCCTGATCGAATTCGTCGCCTCCTGGTGCCCCGCCAGCCGTCACCTCCTGGCCATGCAGGACAGCATGCTGGCCGCCCATCCGGATTCCCGGTGTCGGATTGTCGCAATCAGTCAGGAGCACCCTGCGCTGTTAGGCGATTTCGTGCAGCGCGCCGGATGGACGCATCTCACCTTTGTCAGTGACCAGGACAAACTGCTGCTGCAGGACTTCGTGTTGTCCGCCTGGGCGAATGAAGGCGAGCCGGCCCGTCTACCGTTCGCGTTCATTCTCGGCGACGATCCCGCAGGCAATCCGGGACGGATCCTGTGGATGGGTCCGGTCGTCGAGCTTCGGCGCCCGCGCCCCTTGGAGAGATTCCAGCTCGCCCTGCGCGCTGTCCGTGAGGGCGCCTATGATCTCGATCACGCCATCGAGCTGGCCCGGCAGCAGGCGCACTACCTGGAGATGTCCCGGGAAACCTCTCATGCACTTCGGGCCAACGACCTGGATCGCCTGGAAACCTTGCTCGGCGAGCTGGCTACCGCGCCGGTTCCCGAAGGCCTTTCGACCAACCTGGTCGATCAGATGAACTCCATCGCCTGGGGTTTGATCAGCTCGGAATCCACGACCGGTCGCCAGGTCGAGATCGCCTACCTGGCGTGCCAGGTTGCGCTCAGCGGCGGCGGCGAATCGAATGCCTACTTCCTCGATACATACGCCCTCGTGCTCTTTGAGCGCGGAGACCTTCAGCGTGCGGTCGAGATCCAGACCTCGGCCGTGCAGATGAGCGGCGACCTTCCTTTCCACGAAGAGGCGGTCGCCTCGCTGGCGCGCTATCGCGAGGCGGCTGGCCTGCCGGCTGATGAGCCCGCCAGCGCCTCTGCCGCCCCCACCGTGTGGCGGGGCACGATGGATGAGACCTTCGATGGGGCCGAACTCGGCGAGTTAGGCATCCTGGTGGGGCCCGACCAGTGCGGAGATGACGCTGAGGATCAAGCGTGGAGAACCGAGTTGGGGATTCGCCACCAGCAGTTCTATTCCGCGTGTCGCCTGGTGCGCGCGCAGGAGGTCACCGAGTCCGCACTCGGGGACAAGATTCCCATTTTGTACGGCACACCGTCAGGGAATCCCATCACGCAGGCCGTGCTCGACGCCCACGACATCGAGGTCACTGATGCGGGAGTCCGCTTCGGCAAGATGTTCTTACCCGCCGAAAACCCGATCCTCATCACCAGTCTGCCCAATCCCTGGAATCCCTCCCGGCCGGTCAAGCTGTATACGGCGTCCCGGCCGGCGGATGCGCATGAACTCAATCGCTTCCGCCACGGCTCGACCGCCCTGGTCATCGGGCACTGGCAGGAGGAAGAGCCCGTCATCCTCTACAGTGCCGACTACTGGCCCGCAACCTCCGCCGATGACTGCGCGAGACCGCAGATCGCCCCGGCCGTCCTGACGACCGCCGAAGCCGGCGACGATCTGCAGCAGCTTCATCAGCTCTTGGCCGAGCACTATGCCGGCTACCAGGATCTGGCCTGGGAATTCCTGATGAATGACACCTCCTGGGAGGTCTATACGCAGACGTTTCTCGAACAGCTCGCCGCTCAGCCGGAGTGGGCCTGGGCAGACTATTACGATCTCCTCTCCCAGTACCTGGGCATCATCCAGGACACACACTTCCGCATCGCCGGCTCCGGCTTCGTGGATGGCGTCTTCGGCAGACAAAGGTCTCGTTTTGTTCGCACCTGGCGCCCCTACTTCGCCGACGGGTTTGTGGTGCGCGCTCCGGGCAACCCCGGCCAATTGCGCTTCTACCCCTCCGACTCGCCCGATCATCCGGGACACGTTCTGGAGGCGATTCCCGAAGCGGTCACCCCCTACACGGTGACCGGCGGGAGCCCCTACCTTTTCCCGACGTTGCCGAAGCATGCATCCGACTGGGGCCAGGGACAGACAGACCGCTTCTTGCTGGGCGTGTTGATCGCAGGCGAGACCGAGCCCGACCAGATCACGGTGCGCCTGGCCGCCGAAGCATCTGCTGACGGGGAGAGCCTGGATCTGCCCGTTCACCGGGGACGTCTGGCTGCATCCGTGCCGGCCCGCGGGGGCTGGGAACTGCGCCCGGCCGAGAACGCGGGGGCAGGCAACACCTTCCCGGTGCTGGCGGTTCGGACGATGTCCATGCAGGCTTTGAGCGGCATGGTGGATACGGCCGATTCTCTGCGCCTCCAACCTCGCGTCGTTCTCGATCTGCGACAGAATCCGGGAGGAAGCGACATGCCGGCCATGCTCTGGTGCGCGCGCTTCGGCGGGCAGCCGTTTCTCTCCTCCGGGCTGACGAATCGTTCACCCGGAGCGACAGATCACCGCTGGGAATGGGATTCGCGCATCGGCATGACGCGCGAGGCTTCCGCCATCCCCGGCTTCCCCTCGGCCGACCTGCCCTACTCCGGGAAGCTGTTCATCTTTGTGGACAAGGGAGTTGCCTCTTCGGGTGAGACCTTCGCGCAACAGGCAGAGCAGATCCCCGGTGCGGTTCTGCTCGGCGAGAACACCTCGGGCTGCGTCAACTACGGCAACGTGACGCGCCGCGGGCCGCTCAAACACAGCCGCATCGATCTGGCCTTCGGCTATTCCCGGTTCGTGGTCGATTGGGTGCGCCCGAATCGCGAGGGCATCGGGTTCTTCCCCGACTACTGGTTGGATGTCGAGGATCCGGTCGCCTATCTGGAGGGGTACCTGGCAGGGCGTGATGATTGAATGCACGCGGGCCACGAGCACTTGCCCGTGGCCCGAGATCATCTGCAAGATGCTATCGAATCACCACCACCCGTTTCGCCGTCCGCGCCTCGTTGACCGATAGCTGAATGTAGTAGATGCCCCCCGCCACCTTCAGACCGTCGCTGCCGCGGCCGTCCCAGGTGGCCTGCGTATGCCCCGACTTAGGTTCGCCACTGGGGAGCGTGCGCACCAGCCGTCCGGACGCGTCGTAGACACTAAGCGCCACCGTGCTCCCCCAAGCCTCCGCGGGCAGCTCATAACGAATCTGTGCTGATGACATGGTGGGATTCGGCCGCGCGTCCAGCCGCACGGCCGGTGAGGTGGCGACCGCGTCATCCGGCACATCCGCCCAGATGCAGTAGACCGGCCAGGCGCCGATCAGATCACAGGCCGGGTTGGGCTCCGAGAACGGCGCGCAAGGCGAGTCATCCTCGAGATAGTAAACTCCGTCCCACGGGCGGCAGAACAGCGGGTCGAGGCAGATATTGCCCGCCAGGCCGTCCTGCGACGCGATGCAACCGACCCAGTCACCTCCCGCATTGCCATAGACGTCGCAACAGGTGAGAACGGGCGCACAGCCAGCCTGGTAGCAGTGCACCGCCTCGCCGCTCGTGCTGAAGGCGATGATCGTCTGCTGCAGGGTTGGAGAGGACTGATACAGGTGGATCCCGCCCCCTGCCGTCCCGGCCGAGTTGTCCGTGAGGGTGCAGCAGGTCAGCGTCGGCGTGGAAATGCTGCACCAGAGGCCGCCGCCATAGTAGGTTGCCGTATTATCGACCACGGTGCAGCTGTCGAGCGTGGGGGCACAGGTTTGTATGCTGTAGAGTCCACCGCCGTTGTCCGCTGTGTTCCCGTCGAAACGGCAACGCGTCAGAACGGGGTCACAGTGATCCAGGAAGGCCGCCCCGCCTCCATAACCGACCCCGCCATTGCCGACGAACTCGCAGTCCACGAGCGTCGGCGAGGAGTAGTACCACGCATAGAGTCCAGACCCGTATCCGTTGGGGGCCGTCACCGTATTGGCGCTGAAGCTACAATTGTAGAGCGAAGGAGAAGAACCGCTCATGCACACCATTCCTCCTCCCCCGGCCTGGACGTGGTTGTCTTCGAATACACAATCCGTCACCGTCGGAGAGGCCGTCACACAGGCAAGCCCGCCGCCGGCCATCCCTGTGCCGTCACCATTGCTGATGAAGCGGCATCCTGTGATCACCGGTGCACCGTTCGTGCAGTAGAGGCCGGCGCCTACGTCCACACACAGATTGAGTTCGAAGGCGCAGTCACGAATCGTCGGCGATGCCCCGTTACAATGAACGCCACCTCCAGGGGCAATGCTGAATGCGTTGCGGATCATGACGCCCTCGAGAACCGAATCGTTGCCTTCCCCGGACGCAAACACGAACCCGCGATGCGGATCCCCCATGGTGTCGCCACACTCGATGATGCAACTCGTCGCGTCGCCGCTCTGCGACCGCACCGTGATGGCCAGGCCGAGGAAGTCGATATCCCGGTTGCCGGCCCCGCTGTAGATCCCATCACAGAGTTCGACAATGTCTCCCCCCACGGAGGCATTGATGGCGTCTTGAATCGTGAGGAAGCTGGCTGAGCCGTCCGGGCAGACTGAATGGGTCGCGCACAGGGCCGGGGTCGAGAAGAGCAGCGCGGTGCTCGCAAACAGAATGAGAAAACGCATCACACACCTCCTGGTCTGACCTCACCTGTGGGGGAACGATCTCACCTTCACTGTTTGAGTCGCCGCGCGGTGCTTACCGGGATAGGGCGGTTTTCCTTGAACCGGATAGAAAATCATGACATTATGTTGATGCTTATCGAAATATAGTATCAGGAGGTCATTCGACAATGAAAGAAACAGATAGGCAGGATCGATTTCTGCAGTGGCTGGACGCGCTGAGCGAGGACTTGAAGCGCGACCTGCAACACAAAGCAGCTGCGGGAGATGAGTTCGAGGCCATTCTCGATCGCATCCGGCTCAACGTCGCCCAGATCTTCAGGCCGCTATTCGTCTCCTCGATCAAGCAGGAGTACTCGATCGCGCCGTCGGATCCCCAGATGCGCGACCTCATCGCCACGGAGATGAGCAAAGAGGAGCGCCATCCGCTGATCTTCTCCTACCTGCTCGAGAAGATCTCCGGCTCCTGGGTCCAGGCGGGCGAAGAGGCGCAGGCGCACGATGATCAGGAGACTCTCATCAAGGAGCGCGTCAAGCTCGAGGCCGCCGCGCAGATCCGCAAGAAATTCCAGGCGCTCTATCCGGAAACCCGGACGAACGAGAGGGTCTAGGCATGGATGCAAAAGCCAAAATCCAGATTCTCAAGGCACTCGCCGATCGCTCCCGGCTGCTCATCGTCAACAGCCTGATGGAGAAGCCACGCTACGTCGAGGAACTGGCCGAGCGCCTGGGCCTGGCCCCCTCCACCATCTCCTTCCACCTGAAAAAACTGGAAGACGCCGGGCTGGTGCTCTCGACCAAGGAGCAGTACTACGTGGTCTACTCCCTGAAGCGGGATCTGCTCGATGCGCCGCTGACCGATCTGCTGGCTCTGGAGCAGAGGGATCGGAAACCGGAGACCGCTCGGATGGAGCAGTACCGGCAGAAGGTGCTCAAGACTTTCTTCCGCTACGGCAAGCTGACGAAGCTCCCCGTGCAGTGGAAGAAGCGTCAGATCATCCTGGCGGAGATCGCCAAACGATTCGAGATGGGTCGCAAGTATCCTGAGCGGGAGGTGAATCTCATCATCGCCGATTTTCACGACGACTTCTGCACCATCCGGCGGGACATGATCGCAGCGAAGATCATGTCCCGCGAGAAGGGTGTCTACTGGTTGCTCGAGCGGGCCGACGACTGACGCCGACCCGCTCCGCCGATTATTT
>CAZTDY010000127.1:0-8158 GCA_964612295.1 uncultured bacterium
ACCTGCCCGTTTCCTATTCTCAGCTCACCGAATCCCGATTCCTCGGGACACAACCGACGCCGTAAACCACCGATAGATACACTCTTTGTTGGGATTTTATAGAGGAGGGAGATGGGTCCGGATCCGCCTCCGGCCAGCATCTTTCCCGCGCCCCCGCCGTACAGCTGTGCTAGGCTAGGTTTTCTGGCGGCCGGGCCTGAAATCGGGCATTTCTGGCCCGTGCGACCCGGCGACGCCCTCGATATCGGACCAGCGATTAGCTCTGATTTCACGGAGGATCCCTTGTTTCACTCCGCAGGTGCGCGCCGCGGTGACCGCGCTCGTTTGAGGGGCAGCCCTCTACTCGTTCTGATTCTGGCAGTGAGTCTATCTCTTGTTCTGGCAATAGGTTGCGCCAAAGACGAGGAGGCGACCCCCGCCGCCAAGGCGGACGCATCCGCCGGGAAGCACCCGGGTATGGCGGGTGGCAAGCCTCAGGCCCACGGCCCCGGAGGCCACGGAACAGGCGAGCGGACCCTGCCTGCCATCGCGGTGGCGGTGGAACCCGCCGAACGAGGCGACATCGCCACCTACTACCAGACCACCGCGACCCTGGAGCCGAACAAGCAGGCTGCGATCCTGGCGCGGGTGAGCGGCGTGGTCATGGAACTCCTGGCGGAAGAAGGGGACGAGGTCGCGAACGATCAAGTACTCATGCGGATCGAGGAAGCCGAGTACCAGCATCGCCTGAGGCAGACCGAGGCGGAGGTCGCCAAGCAGCAGGCCCGCTTCGATCGCCTTCAGAAGATGGTCACGCACGAGCTGGTGGCCACCGAGGAATTCGAGTCGGCGCGCAGCGACCTCCTGTCCGCGGAGGCGAGCCGGGATCTGGCGGCTCTGGAGCTTTCCCATACCGACGTCCGCGCGCCGTTCGCGGGGCGGGTCACGAGCCGGGTGATCGACCCCGGGCAGATGGTCTCCAGCGGAAGAGAACTGTTCACGGTGATGGATCTGAATCTGCTTCTGGCGCGCGTGCATGTGCCGGCCAAGGAGTTCCGGAGCCTTCAGGTCGATCAGATCGTCGAGCTGGTCCTCGACTCGAATGGCCAGAGGTTGCAGGGCCGGATCAGGCTGGTGAGTCCGGTGATCGATGCGACCAGCGGCACCATCAAAGTCACGGTGGAGGTCACCGACTACCCGTCGGACATCAGGCCCGGGGACTTCGCGGAGGTCCGGATCGTGACCGACCGGCACCAGGATGTGATTCTCCTGCCCAAGATCGCCGTCTTCACCGAGAAGGGTGAGCAGGTCGTCTACGTTGCCATGCCCGATAGCACGGCCGACCGCCGGGTGGTCGCCACCGGCTATCAGAACGACAGCCAAACGGAGGTTGTTTCAGGGGTCGAAGCGGGCGAGATGATCATCACCCAGGGGCAGCGTTCCCTGGAACCGGGCCAGCCCCTGCGGATCCACGAGCGCAAGAACTACGAGGCTGAATCGGTCGAGCAGGCGGCGACCGCACCCAAGGGGCACGGCCACCGGCCGGGGCACTAGATGAGATCATTTGTTGCTCTGGCGGTTCGCCGCCGTGTTGCCGTCCTCATGATCGCCGTGGCGCTGGCCGCTTTCGGGGTGGTGGGTTACGAACGGCTTTCGCTCGACCTGCTGCCGGACATCACCTACCCATCCCTGACGGTCCAGACCGAATTCCCCGACACCGCTCCCGCCGAGGTTGAAAACCTGATCAGCCGCCCGGTTGAAGAGGCCGTCGGTGTGCTCAAAGGACTGCGCACCATCCACTCGGTCTCGCGATCCGGTGTGTCCGAGGTCACGCTCGAATTCGAGTGGGATGTCGACATGGACTTGCTGGCGATGGATGTGCGCGAGAAACTCGACCGGCTCACTCTCCCGGAAGAGGCGGATGACCCGATTGTGCTCCGCTTCGATCCCTCGCTGGATCCCATCATGCGCGTGGCGCTGACCACCGGCGAGGAACTCACCACGGCCCGGCACATCGCGGATCAGCGGCTGAAGCAGGAACTGGAGACGATCAAGGGCGTCGCCGGTGCGCGCGTCAAAGGGGGTCTCGAGGAAGAGATCCAGATCAACCTGTATCAGAATCGGTTGGCCGCGCTCGGGATCTCCCTCGAACAGGTGCGGCAGGTCGTGGGGTTGTCGAACGTCAATCTGCCCGGCGGATCGCTCGCGGATCAGGAGAGCCAGTATCTGATCCGCACGGTGAACGAATTCGACGATGTTGAGGAGATCAGCAACCTCATCATCCGCCAGGACGGCAATGCCTTCGTGCGACTGAAGGACGTGGCCGAGGTGCGCAGGGGCGCCAAGGAGCGGGAGGAGATCACCCGGGTCGACGGGATCGAAAGCGTCGAGATCGACATCTACAAAGAGGGTGACGCGAATATTGTCAGCACCGCCCGCCGGGTCCGTGAGCAGCTGCCCCATCTGGAGCGGAGGCTTCCCCCGGGCAGTGAGCTCACGCTGCTGTTCGATCAGTCACGGTTCATCGAGCGCGCCCTCGGCGAGGTGCGCCAGGCGGCGATGATCGGTGGAGTCCTGGCGATCCTCGTGCTGTTCGCCTTCCTGCGGCACGGTCGCAGTACAATCATCATCGCGACCTCGATTCCAATCTCGATCCTCTTCGCGTTCATGGCGATGTACCGGTTGGATGTCTCGCTCAACATCATGTCGTTGGGCGGCCTCACCCTCGGCATCGGCATGTTGGTCGACAATTCGATCGTGGTGCTGGAGGCGATCTACCGGCGGAAGCAGCACGGCGCATCTCTGCGGGAGGCCGCGGTCGAGGGTACGACCGAGGTGGGGGGAGCGGTCGTCGCCTCGACGCTCACCACGGTGGCGGTCTTCCTGCCGATCATCTTCGTCGAGGGAATCGCCGGACAGCTCTTCGGCGATATGGCCATCACGGTGACGCTCAGCCTGGTCGCTTCCTTGCTGGTGGCGATCAGTCTGATCCCCATGTTGAGCTCGATCGGCCGCCGGCGGACCGCCGACGAATCGAACCCCCGCCGTGAGAATCGCGAACAGCCTCGCGCCGAGGGTCCCGCGGTTCTCACGCTGGGACGATTCTCGCAAGTCTATGACCGACTCTTGCAGAGCGCGCTTCACAGGCCGGCTGTGGTGGTCGTTGTGGCTATCGGGATCCTCGTCGCCGCCGTGGCGGGCTTCACGCTCACCGATACCGAGCTGATCCCGGTGATCTCGGAGGGCGAGTTCTTCTTCGAGGCGAGTCTTCCGGAAGGCGCGTCTCTCCAGGCCACCGATCGCGTGCTCCGGCAGATGGAAGAATACGCGGCCGACGAACCCGGGATCGAACGACAATACTCGAGTGTTGGAAGCCGGCTCGTCGCCGGGGGGGTATCCTTCAACACCAAGGCCGAACACCTCGGGCAACTCAATGTGGTGATGAAGAACCGGCGGGATGAGGCGGCCGAGGACGCGGCGGCTGACAGGCTGCGGCGCAAGTTCGAGAGTATTCCCGATCTGGTGGCCAAGCACGGGCGACCCTCCTATTTCAGTTTGAAGACCCCGATCGAGATCATTCTCTATGGAGAGAACCAGGACCGGCTGCGCAATCATGCCGCGGGGCTCGAAGCCCGTTTGCACAACGTACCCGGTCTCGTGGATCTGCGGTCCTCACTCGAGGAAGGCAATCCGGAATTCCAGGTGCGTTTCGATCGAACGCGCGTGGCTTCGTTGGGACTCGACCTGCGGCGCCTCTCCGAAACCTTGCGCGACCGGCTGCAGGGCTCCGTGCCCACCCGATTCAAGGAAGAAGACCGCCAGATCGACATCCGGATTCGCAACCAGGAGGCGGATCGTGCGTCTCTCGACGATGTGCGCAACCTCATGATCCCGGGTCCGGACGGGCGTCCGCTACGGCTATTGACCGTGGCCGATGTCGTCATTGACCGTGGGCCGGCCGAGATCCATCGCATCCAGCAACAGCGGGCGGCGGTGATCACCGGCAATCTGCAGGATCGCAGCCTCGGCGCGGTCGTGGACGATATACAGGACATTCTGGGCAACACTGCGGCCCTGGGCGGCGTCAATGTCGAGCTCGGGGGCCAGAATGAGGAGATGCAGGTTTCGTTCGATAGCCTGAGGTTTGCGCTCGCTCTCGCCGTCTTTCTCGTCTACCTGGTCATGGCCGCGACCTTTGAATCTTTGCTCCACCCATTCATCGTGCTCTTCGCGATTCCTCTCGCGCTGGTGGGGGTCGTGGCTGGGCTGTTGGCGACGGGAACCGAGATCAGCGTTATCGTCCTGATCGGGGTGGTCATGCTGGTCGGCATCGTGGTCAACAATGCGATCGTGCTGATCGACAAGATCAATCATCAAAGGCGGGCCGGGATGGACAAGCTGGCTGCGATCCATCACGCCTGCCACGTGCGGCTGAGACCCATTCTCATGACAACCCTCACCACGATTCTGGGTCTGCTGCCGATGGCCCTGGCGCTGGGTGAGGGGGCCGAGTTGCGTTCGCCGCTGGCGATCACCGTCTCCTTCGGGCTCGCTTTCAGCACGCTGCTCACGCTGGTGGTCATTCCTGCGGTCTACAAGCTCATCCCTTCGCACATCGCGCGGGAGAATCCCCTGGACGAGGAAGCGGGAGAGAGTGCATGACGCTCCCCGATCTAGCCATACGCCGTCCGATCACGATGCTCATGATCCTCGTGAGTATCGTTGTGCTCGGTGTGGTGGCGGTCTTTCGGCTGCCGTTGGGATTCTTGCCGGAGGTGGAGGAACCCCGTCTCTTCGTCCGCATTCCCTATCCCAATGCAACGCCTGAGCAAGTCGAGCGCATGATCGTCCGGCCGCTGGAAGAGGCGCTTGGCTCGGTCAAGGGCGTGCAGACCATGTGGGGCCGCTGCGATCAAAACGGGGGGATGGTCAACCTGCGCTTCAATTGGGGCCATCCCATGCACCTGGCCCGCGCAGAGGTTCGCGAGAAACTCGATCGGGTTCGGCGGGATCTCCCCGAGGACATCGGCGAGATCCAGATCAGCTCGAGCTGGGATTCGCGGGAGGCGGACGAGTCCATTCTCGAGGGGCGCTTGTCTTCAAATCGTGACCTGAGCGAGAGCTATGACCTTCTGGACCGCAAGATCATCAAACCACTCGAACGGGTAAGAGGCGTCGCCCAGGTGCGACTCGATGGGGTGAACCCGAAAGAAATCCGTATCGACTTGCATGTGGCCGACCTCGAGGCCCACCAGCTCGACGTTCGCGAGGTCACCCGGATCTTGCGCAACGCGAACTTCGACCAGAGCCTGGGGCGGGTCACCGATGGGGAAACCAGGTACTCGGTGCGGACGGTCGGGACCTTTGAATCGTTGGAAGAGATTCGCAACCTGCAACTCCGCGCCGATGGCCTGCGGCTTCGCGATGTCGCCGACGTTGTCTACGAGGAACCCCCGCTGACCTACGGGCGACATCTGAACGGTAACTTCGCGGTTGGCGTCACGGTGAGCAAGGAGTCCGGCGCCAATGCCCTCACGGTCTGCGACGAGGTCAGGGCTCGCATCGAAGCGATGAAGGACGACCCCGAACTCGAAGGCGTCAACTTTCTGATCTGGTTCAATCAGGGAGATGAGATCCGCAAGACCTTGAGGGACCTGAGCTTTACCGGGCTCTTTGGGGCGTTGCTGGCCGGTGCCGTCCTGTTCGGGTTCCTGCGGCGCATCGGGATGACCCTCGTCTCGGTGCTGTGCATCCCGTTTTCGCTGATTGTGGCCTGCGGCGTGATCTGGGCCCAAGGCCGTTCACTCAACACGCTGACCCTTCTGGGGCTCATCGTGGGCATCGGCATGCTCGTCGATAACGCGGTGGTGGTAATGGAGAACATTTTCCGCCACCAACAGGCCGGTGTTCCACGCAAAGAGGCCACCCAACTAGGCGCGCGAGAGGTCGCGACTGCGGTGGTCGCGGCGACCTTGACGTCCGTGATCGTATTTCTTCCCGTGATCTTCAACAAGCCCAGCGAGATGAACATCTACCTGAAGGAACTCGGAATCACGGTCTGTCTGACGCTGTTGGCCTCTTTGTTCATCAGTCAGACCCTGATTCCCATGGCGACCTCCCGCCTCATGAAGGCGCGTCCCTTGAAGAAGGAGCGATGGCTGATCTATCTCGAGGATCACTATGTAAGGCTGTTGCGCTTCAATCTCCACCATCGTTGGTTGACGCCCTTGATTGGGCTGGTGGTGATTGCCTCCGCGGTCTACCCCTTCCAGAAGATCGAGAAGAACTTCGACGTGAGCAAATCGGATGTTTTTGTCCAGGTTCGCTATCGTTTCAGCGAGGAGTTGAGTCTCGAGCGCAAAGAGATGGTCGTCGACCGGGTTGAGCAAAGCCTGATGCCCTTCAAGGAAGACCTCCACGCCCGTGCCATCTACAGCTTCTGGAGCGAACGCTGGAGCCTGACGCGAATCTACATGGCCGACGATTACACAAATGAGAAGGCGATGGACGAGACGCGCGACAAACTCCGCGAGCTTCTTCCGGAACTCCCCGGAGTGCGTCTCAGGGTCCAGGATCCGCAGCGCGGTTTCGGGCATCGCGGAGGCGGCCGGCGCGTCGGTGTTCAGATCATTGGGGAAGACTCGGCCGTCTTGGCGGAACTGGCCGAGGAAGCCCGCCGGCTGATCGAGCAGATTCCCGGGCTCACCGATGGATACGTCAGCAATCAGGGGGGTGGGCAAGAGCTCTTTGTTGATCTGGACCGTGATCTGGCCAGCCTCTATGGCGTTCCCCTGACCCAGCCGGCGGAGGTCGTGTCGCTGACCTTCCGTGGCCGGCGGCTCCAACGCTTCCGGACGCCTGACGGGGAACGCGAGATGAGACTGACGCTGGACGAGAAGGATGTGGAGAGCCTCTCGCAGCTCAAGAATCTTCCTCTGTGGACGGAGGACGGGGAGAAGATCCCCCTGGCGTCGCTGGCCGATTTCCGTGCGCAACCGGGTCCCGAAGAGATCGAGCGTGAAGACCGTCAGGCCAACGTCTGGGTCGGCGCGCGCTATAGCGAAGGGAATCGTGAGGAGTATACGGCAAAGGTGGAGGATGCCCTCTCCGACCTGGAATTGCCCTTGGGATACGAGTGGAGTTTCGGCAAGTGGCAAAGCCAGCACCAGGAGCGATCGCTGGCCTTCCTGGTCAACCTCCTGCTCGCGCTACTCCTGATCTTCGCGGTGATGGCCGGGCTGTTCGAGTCCGTGCGCCAGGCAATCGGCCTCATGGTTGCCCTACCGTTCGCGCTGACGGGCGCGGTCTGGACCCTCTACCTGACGGGCGTTGACTTCGATCAACCTGCGGCGATCGGGCTCTTGCTGCTCATCGGTGTCGTCGTCAACAATGGGATCGTGATGCTCGAGCACATCAATCAGTATCGCCGGGCAGGTGTCGAGCGTCATGATGCGATGCTGCGGGGCGGGCGAGAACGCCTGCGCCCGATCCTGATGACCGCGATCACCACGCTGGTGGGGCTGGTGCCCATCGTCGTGCAAAAACCGGCTCTGGCGGGCGTCTACTACTACTCGATGGCGCTCGTGCTCATGGGTGGATTGCTCGTATCCACCTTCCTCACATCCGTCCTGCTTCCTACCACGGCTTGTCTTGCCGAAGATGTCTTCGGTGGCCTGGGGCGTCTCCCGGCCCGCCTCTGGGAAAGGGTGCGCCGAAGCTAGCGCCCCGAACGATGGCTGAATCCGGCCACGCGACCCCCGGTTTGCAGTTCCCTCCCCGTGATGCCGAATCTGAAGGTAGACGCGTCCGACGCAATATCGCGTTCGTGCGATTAGCCTGCTGCCGAATCAGTGTGTTTTGGAAAGCGAGGTAGCCAATGCCCAAGCGTGTTTGGCCCATCATGTTCCTATGCGTTCTCGCCCTGGCCTGTAGCAGCTCGGACAAGAGCACCAATCCGGGAGATGGGGGAGGCGGAGGAGGCAACGAGGAACCCGATCCCCAGGTTCTCCCGCAGCTCGCCGGGGAGATCACCTTCAACGGGGTCAACATCAGCAGCATCACGCAACATCCGGTGACGTTCTGGCTCCGGGATGAAACTACCTATTCCGAGATCGACAGCGCAGAGCAGTGGTGTCCAACGTTTTTGACCTTCACAAAGAACTGACTCACCTGTTGCAGT
>CAZTDY010000128.1:0-8003 GCA_964612295.1 uncultured bacterium
CCTACTGGAAGGCACCAAATGAACATCTTCGCTTTGCGAGAGTCGGATATAGCCCGAAAATTTGCCGTTGCAATGCAACGCTGGGGTCTAGTCAGGCTTTCAGCGGGGGACAAGCGAGACAATGAGATCGGGTGAATAAGGCCGGGAGTCTATCGCAGCCGGATCACCCTTCTCACCTCGGAAAATCCGTCGCGCTGGCTCTGGAGATGATAGAAGTAGAGGCCGCTGGGCAGGGGACGGCCGTCACGATCGCGGCCGTCCCACAGGATCCGGTGGCGTCCGGCTGTCAGGGGCCCATCGATCAGGCGGCGGACCACACGACCCTCGAGATCGACGATGCGCAAGGAAACCGGGCCGGTCTGCGCGGCCTCAAAGATGATCGTCGTCTCCTCGCGGAAGGGGTTTGGCCCGCCCATGAGGAGTGCGGGCCGCAGCGGTACCCCCCGGACCTGCGGAACATCGGAGAATTCATCGTGGATGTGCATCTGCACATCATCGATGTACCAACCTTCGAGGGAGGATGATGTTCCGTCGTCGCCGTCCGACCCGAACCGGAATCGGAGCTGGATGGTCCCCGTGTACCCTTCGATCACGCAGATCGCCTGACGCCACAGGAAGTAGCCTGAGAAGGCCGGCGTTTCGTTGGGGAACGGTCCCGGGGGATCGCCGTGGTCGATCAGGTAATCATACCCCGTCTGCGGATGGAGCACCTGCCAGGGGCCGCCGTTGATCGAGACCTCCACCAGCCCGCCGTCGCGCGCATAGCCGAACTGATTGAGCGAGGTTTGGGCCCGAATCCAGTGCCAGAAGCGGATCTCGAACTCCTCGGCCAGGGGAAGCGTGGGTGTGACGAGCGCCGCGTCGAGCAGGATCGGATACACGTGCCCTGAATCGGGCGAGCCGCACTTCCAGGCCATCTCACCGCCGGGTGTCCGATTGCGCTGTTCGCTGAGATGCCAGGCATCGGAGAACCCGGGGGTCATCGCGTCGTGCGACCAGTTTCCGTCACCCTGCTCCATATGATCGACGAACCCGCCCACCGGGATCTCGAAAGAGATCGAGTCGGCGATGCCGTAGTCGGCCGTGAGGTGCACGGTGAAGGGGAGGGTCTGGGGATCCGGGCAACCGGCATCGAGTGAGATCTCGAACGCCGGGGTGAACTCGCCCTCCCCGTCGGCGGGAAGCGTGTCCAGTGCGGCTTCGGCCTGTCCGATCTGAATGTAGGGGGATTGTGACTCCAGCCAGGCATCGATGCCGGTAGCCTCCACATCCCCCTGGTTTGAGATCCAGAGCTGGAGGTCCGCAGTCTCGCCCGGCTCGAGGAGTCCGTCCTCGCCGTCGTCGATCAGATACTCGCCGTGCGCGAACTCCGGGGCTCTCGCGGAAAAGCCAAGCGTCCGCGTCCACCTGTGTTCGGTGCCGCCGGCATCCTCGGCCACAATCTGAAATGACAGAGCCGCAAGGTGTCCGCCCGGTATATCCGGGTGAACGTCGACGATGGGAGGCGTGAGCGGAAGGCCGCCCGCATCGGGAGGCAGGTCGTCATAGTTCGTCAACGCAGAGACGACCGTCAGGAAACTATCTGCCGTCGTCAAGACGGCCGACACGTCAAACGCCGTCTCGTTTCCGTCATTGAGGAGCACGGGCCGCAACTCGAGCCGTTCCCCGGCGTCGACCCGGCCATCTCCGTTGCCGAGGCTATGTCCTTCCTGATCGTCGTCGATCTTGGTGTTCTCCAATGCGAGCCAGGGACCGCCCGGCGGATAGATGGGGACGATCTGCGGAGC
This sequence comes from uncultured bacterium, assembly GCA_964612295.1. GTDB lineage: Bacteria > Eisenbacteria > RBG-16-71-46 > CAIMUX01 > WJJG01 > CAYQJL01. The sequence goes on from CAZTDY010000128.1 coordinate 1,788, forward strand.
CGACGTCGCCGTGAAAACACCCATACTCTTCGGCGGCAGGCTCAACCAGCCGGTGGTATCGGTGCCGACCGGTTCGCTGGCCACAAGCCAGGCGCCGCCCTGCTTGGTATAGCGAACGCGGTAACGATCGTGATCGCTGTTGTCGAAACGAAGCGCAAACAACGTGTCGGCGGTGGCCAGCAGGCAGTTGCCCGATACACCCAGGCCGTCATTGTCGTAGATCTGAAGGACGGCCTCGGCGAGCGCTTCCTCCAGCGAGGCGTCCCTCAGCAGGCCGTCCTCGCCGCGAATCCCTTCGTTCCAGAGCTTGAGGATGTAGAGGAAGTAGAGCTCGCTGTCGATCTGAGGCACATTGAAGTCGGTCGGGTGCTTGAGCAGATAGGTCGGATCATCATCCAGGATCAGATCGGTGACCACCTCGGAGCGGACGGTGCCGTTGTGGACGAACGCGACGCCCTCACGCATGAACGGATGCGGATCGGGACCGTCCCCGTGTCCGGAAGAGGCCGCCCGGACGTGAAGGACGGCGCAGGTCGCATCCATCGATAACATCTCACCGACGGCCTCATCGAAGCGCAGATCGTACCCATGATCCGCCGGAGGGCCTCCTCGCCTGATTGCGGGCCGGGTAAGCCCCGCGGCCTGAAGTGCGGGCGAGGTGTATCCGATACCCCAGCCGTCGTTGTTCGACGAGGCCAGAAGCTTGAAGGCATAGGTGCCGGTGATGAGGTGATCGTTCAGCACCGAGTCAACCGGCGCGGCGCCGATCAGACCATAGAAGCGGCAGGCATGTTCAGGCCCGGTGGCAGGTCCCTGCAGCCGGGGGGGGGCGATGATCAAGAGCAGCAGGGTCGCGACGAGCAGCCCCCGCCAGAGCGGTGGCCTGAGTCGATGCTGTGAAGCTCTTGTCATTGCGTCGACTGCCTTTCTCCGCGGCCGCCCCGGGATGCGGGCTACCGCAGCAAGGTCATCTTGCGGACCTGTGTGAAATCGAACGCATCGAGCTTGTAGAAGTACACACCGGAGCCCGCGGGACGACCGCTCTCGTGGCAACCATCCCACTCCAGGATGTGCACGCCTGCCGGCAATGCGCCGTCCACGAGCGTGCGAACCAGACGGCCCTGCGCATCGAGGACCGTGACCCGTGCGGCTTCCTCTCGCGGAAGCTGCAGCAGAATACGTGTATGAGCGGGGAACGGATTGGGCCGGTTCGGGCTGAGTCTCGGCCGGAGTACAAACGCCGGCGTCTCATCCACGCCGGACGTCTCGCTCCAGGAGGTCAGCGCGACGTCGTCGACGTACCACCCTTCCGCACCAACGGCGCCGTCACTACCGAAGCGGAAACGGAACTGCACGGTTCCGGGCGTCGTGGTCAGCGTGCAGGTGACCAGCTCCCAATCGTGTGAGCCGGAGAAGATGGGCGTGTCTTCGGGGAACGGGCCGGGCGTGCCGCCCACCCGCACCAGATGTGAGTAGCCGCCATCAGGTGTGATCTGCTCCCACGCGCCGCCACCGGCCGACATCTCGATGATCCCTCCGTCATAGGCCCGGTCCGGGTAGGCGGCGCTCGTCTCCGCGTCCATCCAGTGCCAGAAGGTCAGCACGGTGGTCTCGGCCACTTCGATCACGGGCGTGGTGAGCGCACCGTCGGCCAGGTTGCTGTAGTCGCCCGCGCCGGCGTCTCCGAACTTCCAGCTGTAGGATCCGGCGCTTGTGTGGTTGCGCTGTGACGAGACATGCCAGTCGTCGACAAACCCGCCGCTGACCACCTCGTGTGTCCAGTCGCCCTCCCCGGCTTCCATGTCGTCGCGGAAACCACCCACGCCCAGATCCACCGGAAGCGTTACGGACAGCGACCAGTCTCCGCCGAGAAGAAGCTGGCAGGGGATGATCCCCGGCGACGGGGCGTTTTCATCGAGCACGACCTCGAAGGGGGGCGTAAGCGTGGCGTCTCCGCCCATCGGGATTTCGGCGGCCCCCGCAGTCGGTTGCGGGATCGTGAGCCACCCGCTCATGGATTGAAGGGTCGCCGCCACGGCCGTGGCCGGGCAGTGTCCGTCGTTCGCGACATGCAGGGTGAGCAGGGCGCTCTCACCCGGATCCAGCAGGCCGTCACCGTCGCCGCCGGCACTGTCATCCACGGTCAGCGTCACCACCGTGAGCGCGGGGGCGTCCATCACGTAGGTGGCCGTGCCCGTCCAGAGGCCGTCGGCGTTGTCTTCAATCGTGATCGTGAAGACCACGACCTCCTGGTCGGGGCAATCTCCGCCGACCGTGAAGTGGAATCCGTCGCCGATCGGGTACTCCACCGTACCGGGCGTCAGATCGCCGTAGAAGACGGACGCTTCGCTGCAGCTGACATACTCGTTGTCGCTGGCCAAGGTGGCGGTGACCCCGCTGATGGTGCCGGTCCAGACGTTCTGCAAAGCGGCGATCAGCTCGATCTCTTCGCCGATATCCGCGTCGCCGTCGTTGTTGCCGCCTTCCTCATCATCGATCTCATGGCTGTGCAGGATGACAAAGGGGCCGTCGGGCACGATCGGAACCTGGACCTCCGTGACCAGCAAGTTGGCGTCGGAGACCACCAGGTGAAGGGTTCCCGGCTGGCTGGGATCGGGGTGAAGCATGACCTGGCCCATCAGGTCGGTCACGCCGAAGTCGTAGGTCGAGGAGATCTCATCCCACACACAGACCCGCGCACCCGCGACGGGCTGACCGCCCGCTTCGACGGTGACCGCGTAGTCGGTCATGCCCAGCACCAGGACGCCCGCGTGGTTCAGGATCGGCGTCTGCGGCGTGGCGGTCCAGACCGGCATGGCCGGATCGCCGAAGGCGACCAGCTCATAATGCACCCACCGGTTCGACTCGTAGTCGATGTAGGGAACGTTGTCGGTCCGCGAATCGTCATTCGCCGCCGCCAGCTCGTTCAGGCCTTCGGCGAAGAGCGCGTCCACGTACTGGCGATGGTAGTACTGAGAGGAACCGTTCGTGGTGTAGTGCACACCGAAGCCGTAGCGCGTATTGCCGATCCAGCCCACAAAGCCGGTGGGGGAGAGAATGAACTCTTCGAGAATGGCATCGGACGTGTCGAAGCTGCCGGCATCACAGCCCTGCGAATAGCCGATGTTGTAGGTGTGGGTGATGCCGTCCGCGGTGAAGGAGGAAATGTCGCTGTTGTAGACCTTGGCGTTGTAGCTCGAGCTGGAGTGGCCCAGGTGGTGCATCTGGGCGGTGCCGTTGTTCATGTCGTTGATGTAATCCGACCCGCTCCAGCTGCCCGACATCTCGTAGTAGGTGTCGGTTTCCCAGGTGAGCGGGACTCCGGCGGTTGTGTATCCCCAGCTGTCGGCCCCTAAGCGAATCTCCTCCATGTACATCTCGCCCCAGGTGTCGGTCCAGAGGTACTCGCCGAAGAAACTGGCCGATTCCGCCTCATTCACTACCGGCTCGCGCTCATAGCGTAGGAGTTTGGTGATGAAGTTCTGCGCTTCGGTGCTGTTGTCAGCGCAGACGCGGGCCGTGTGCATCTCGGGAATGAGATCCTCTTCGCCCACCTCGCCCCAACGGTCGTCGAAGTCATCGTTCCAGGTGCCGTCCAAGCCCTCATAGTAGAGCTCGCATGCGAGGTTGTTGGTCTCCATGGGATTGCCTTCGTCGATGACGTAGACGTAACAATCCCGATCGGGAATCACGTTGATGTCCCCGGCGAAGAGGATGTACTCGGTCTCCCAGCCCTGATAGGCATCCAGGATGAAGTTGCGCACCTGCTGCTGCGCATCGACGCCGGTGTAGTTCGCGTAGATCTCATCGATCGTGACGGTCCGTGCGGGGAGGCCCTTCGCGGTACGATCCGCCTCGAGGGCCGCGTAGACCGGCGCCAGGGCCTCGCTGGTGATGATGAGGTAGAGATAGGTGTCCGCCGGATCGACGATCGATCGTTCGGGACGTGACGGGGGCACGAAATCACCGGCCAGCGCAGCCGTCTCATAACGATCCGCCATCTGCGGGTTGTCGACGTTGTGCTCGAGCCAGGTGAGCGTGGTGCCGGTCGGCCGGCGGTAGGTGTGTCCGGTGGCGGCCAACGCCTGAGAGCTCGGCCCCGTTTCGATTGTCAGCCGCAACCCACGCACGAACTCCACGCTGTTCGCGCTGGGCCGCGCGCGCAAGGGGTAGAGGTTGACGTACGCAATGCGATGGCCTCGATAGGTCTGCACGGTGATGAGTTTGCCCAGCTCATCCGGGTAGACGTCCTCGCTGGAGTAGATCTCAGCCTTCGGCTCCGTCAGAGGAATCGGCCCATCCATCGAGAGCGGATAGGGCGTTTCACCGGGTGCCGGCAGATGGGCCGAAGAGGTGACCGGCCCCATGGCCTCGATCCGCACGCCACTGACCTCTTCTCCTGGAGGAAGCAGGATGCGCGCGACCCCGATGGGAAGCTGCGGCTCACCTGGGTGACCCAAGGTACGTAGGCCGGGAATCCTGGGAATCTCAAAGGCGCGCCCGTCTGGTGCCGCCTGCCATATCGGATCTGAGAACTCGTAGGTTCGGACGACCTCGTCCGCACTCGAAGGGAGGATGTGGCTGCCCAGTATCAGGATCACGACCGCACAAAAGCGGAGTACAGGGCAGGGCAAAGCAGCTAAGGCAGGGCGCATCATAGACCTCCCAATTTGGCATACCATGGCAGTATCGTCACCATTTTACCATAGCGGGGGGCGTGTCCGTAACTGGTTATTTGGAGGGCAGATACGGCCTAGTTCAGCCGCGTGTCCGCGCCGGGGGCGCCGGCCTCCTCCCGCCGCTCGTCGGCCTGAGCGGGCCGGATGAGGGCGAGCGCCGCCGTGTGGGTATGGAGGTAGTTGGTGCCGCGGATCGGACCGATCTCGCCGGTCGAGAGGAATCCTCCCATCGGAACAGGGTATCCGAGGGCATCGCAGATGGACCGAATCGAAACGCCGGGTTGCCGTTCGCGTCCCGGCCAACTGCCGAAGAGCAGGCCACCGCGAGCGGGCGTGTCCAGGAGCTGGGGAATCAGCAGCAGTTGGAGATCGTCCGACAGGGTGTCATCCCAGACGTGGAAGCGGATGAGATCGCCCTCCTCGACATTCCCGGCCAGGGAGATCGTGCCTTCCTTGTGATCCACCGCCACGACCGGCCGGATCAGGAAGTCACCGCGTCCGAACCCTTCGCTGGGCTCCTCGATTGCCTGCCCGAACATGAGGCCTCGCTGCAGAAGATTACGATCGTCCTTGGGAAGCTCGGCCACCATCTCGTGGAGCGCGTCGATCGCCGGCGCCCCGCTCAGCTCGAGGACGATGTTCCCCTCCGCCTTGGTCACGGTGAAGACTTCGCCGATCGGGCGGCAGCCCTGGGAGACCAGAACGTCCGCTCGAATGTCCCCGGCCAGCGCTACGCCAACCAGCCCGGAGCGGAAGATCTCATCATCCATCACGAGGACGTGCCCGCCCGGACGGCGGGCGCCGCTGGCTTGTCCCCCGATGACAGGCACCTCGGGGGCGAGGATCCGCAGTGAATCGAGGATCTCGGCCACCGGGGTGGTGAAGGGGTCGGGCAACATGACGACCAACTGGGGGTCGGCCGCGCCCTCGAGAACCTCCTGCCACAGCTCCATGCAGACCGGGGCTTCGTCGAAGTCTTCCAGGTCCATCCGAATGGGCACCATGACAACGCCGGGCAAGCAGGCGCCGACGGCGACGAGGGAAGGCCTGGCGGTGGGCTGCACGGAAGGGTGGAACCCCCCGGCCGCGGTCGTACCGAGAATCAGGGCCTCGGGCCAGGCATCGTGGAGGGTCGTCGAGATGCGTTCGGCGTGCCGCGCATGTTCAGGGGAGGCGAAAAACAGGATGAGATCGGGCTCCTGATCCCGGGGATCGAAGGCCCCGTGGAGCTTGCGCGTGATCTCCGCCGCCGCGTTTTGGGTACCGCGACGGGTCGATGCGACCGAAGCGAAACGCATCTGCCTTACCCCTGCTTTCTGACCGGTTTCTATTCTTCACTTCACTCCTGGCACCCCGGACCCGAGCGGCCGGTTCCGGCGACGCTAGGCGCCACGAAGACGTGAACCTAGCACACAACGTACCACACCCGGCCCGTTTGCACCCCCAAAGGGGAAGAAAACGCGTAGTACTGTGATACGTAGGCTGTTGGGATCTTCGCGCAGGTGTTGCCCGTATTTCAAACGGCTTCATTTGGGGG
>CAZTDY010000129.1:0-7523 GCA_964612295.1 uncultured bacterium
GGCAGATGCGTCTTTCTTCACCAACTATGCGCGGTTTTGCTCCACCGGCAACAAGTGCCCAGGCAAAAGGGATGTCCATGGGCATCAAGGGGGGCATCAACTACGCGAACATGTCCTTCGATATCGAGGCGTATCCAAATACGGACAACTCCCTGCGCTATGGCGCCGGCATCACGCTGGGCACGCTCATGCAGCCGAACATGGGATTCGATGTCGACCTGCTCTATCTTCAGAAGGGAACGGAATTCCACTACCCGGGGTTTGGTGACCTCTTCTACGAGTTCACGCTCGACTACGTCGTGGTCAGCCCGATGCTGCGCCTCGCTCCCGGCCAGGGAGGTGCGGGCATCTACTTCCTGGGTGGTCCCGAATTCGCCTATCTGCTCGAGGCCACGAATCACGGGGAGCGTGAAGGCTCGCAGACCGATTGGGATGTGACGGAGAGCTTCAAGGAGTTCGACTTCGGTATCACCTTCGGGATGGGATTCCAGACCGCAGGCGCAGGCCGGTCATCCTTCTTCGTGGAAGGACGGTACGCACTCGGGTTGGCCGACATCGGCAAGAACCAGGCGACCGCGTCCGAAGGAGCCGACACGGGAGAGGGAATCAAGACCCGGGGCATCTATGTGTTTGGTGGTCTTCGGTTCTAGCCGGTTTCCGGCGCTCATCCCGGGGATGGGACAGAAGGACCTCTCCGGGATGAGTTTCCGTCCAGGTTGAGACCACGTCTCAACGGCCCCGGCCTGGGAAGCGTTCCACAGCGACCAGCCACGAAGACACCAAACCGCGGCCATCCCGTCACGCATCATCCACGCGAATCCCAAGATACGCCCTGCGAAACCTACTTGCACCACCCTGCAGGCTTGTTCTTGACGCCGCCCTGAGCGGTGATGGACTATTCTGTTGATCCATCCAAACCATGTCTGGGCGGCCCCGCAGAACGCCACAGAAGGGAGGGTGTCTTGAACAAGTTACCTGCGATTCTCGTTCTCCTTGCCGTTCTCGCCTCGCCGATCGTGACCATGGCCTCCGAGCAGGGGCAGGCCGAGAACATTCTCGACCGGTACTTGCACGCCACCGGCGGATTGAAGGAGATCCGTCAGGTGGAGAACATCTCCGTCACGGCCCGCATCGACGCGTTCGACTACGAGTACTCGATGCACCTGCTCGATGACGGTCGCTTCTGCATCGAAGCTCCGGATCAGACGACTGTCTACGATGGAGAGGACTACTGGCAGACGTTTCATGGTGTTGTCCAGTCCCTGGAGGGGGAGGCTCTCGACGGATACCGTGACATCAGCCTGACGCGTGTCTTCTTCCACAACTTCCTCGATGACGAGGGTCAGATGGTGGACCTCGCATACGAAGGCCAGAAGGTTCAGCGAGGTCAGACCTACGATCTGCTGACGTACGACACGGCTGATGGGGAGCACCAGGAACACTATCTCAATGCTGAGACCGGCCTGGTCGACAAGATGATCGAGCTGGTACCGGATCCCGACTTGAGAGAGCTGAAGAACGTCTACACCTATTCCAACTACCAGGACGTCGGTCCACTCAAGGTGCCCACCTTGTTCCAGGCGAAGTGCCTCACCAATGGGGAGGATTTGCAGCCCCTGACGCAGATGTCCGACTTCAGGGTCAATGAGAATCCGGACCCGAGCTTGTTCAAGAAGCCCCAACGTTCCGCACCAGAGGTGGGGAGAGAGGGTGACGCGCTCCTGGGTCAGGTCATGGCGTTCTCCCGCGGAAGGAGTCTCATCACCAACATTACGGCTGAGGATCTGGCCCCCCTGAATCCTGCCGATGGCGATACGTTGATTGCGAAGGTGCAGGGACGTGAGACCCGGCTCCTGTACATGGAGGTGATTGAAGATTTCGGAGTCATCGGCCCGGGAGATTACCTCGCCACCTTTAATCGGACGCCCGCGCTGTGGCTGGTCAAAGCTTACGTGGGCATGGCGACCGACGATTCGACGTATGTCGAGGGAGTGGGTGTCCACCTAACCAAGTCATCCAAGACCAACTGAAACGCGAGAGGATGAAGAAGATGAAGATGGCAAGATTCAGGAGAGCACGTGGGTCGGGAAACGGGCTGAGTCTGGGGACCGTCGGTTTGCTGATCCTCCCGCTTTGCGCGGCTTTCTTGCTGCTGGGGGGCAATGATGCCTGGGGTTCCGATGATGAGCTGAAGATCCGCAAGTACAACACGCTCGGACGCACCGGGTTGGAGGTCTCCGATATCGGGTTCGGGGCCGCCGGCACCACGGATCCAGCGCTGATCGAGTACGCCTTGGACCTGGGGATCAACTACTTCGACACGGCGGAAAGCTATGCTCGAGGGGGGAGCGAGACCGCGATCGGCGTCGTGGCCGCCACGCGTCGAGACGAGATGATCATCTGCACCAAGCTGGATATGGATGGCCAGACGACGCAGGAGGATGTCTTCACCAGGCTGGATGCGTGTCTTCAGCGGCTCCAGACCGACTATGTCGACATTCTCATGATCCACGGCGGCCCCCGAGCGGCGGTCGAGAACCCCGAAATCTACGCCGCGTTCGCCAAGCTCAAGGAACAGGGCAAAATTCTTTTTACCGGAGTGTCTCACCACGGCCCGAACATCGCGGCCGAGTTGACGCCGGTCATCGAGGCCGGGGTGCTGGACGTGATCCTGGTCAGCTATGATCCGGTCGGTGATCCTGGTATCCCGGCGATGTTGGACGCCGCCGCCAAGAAGGGTATCGGGCTCGTGGCCATGAAGGTCTTCCCGTCGGCAAGGAGCGCGGAATTGCCCGAGTTCACCTCCGGCGACTACCCGTTCCATCTGGCCGCACTGCGATGGACGTTGAAGGATCCCCGGATCCACACGGCCATCCCCAGCCTGGACATGATGGAACAGATCGATGAGTACATCCTGGCCTCGGGAGCGACCAAGTAGTGAGCGCGAGGCTCTGTGCAGCTCTGATCGGCACGATCCTCTGTCTTGCCGTAATCGCCGATTCGGCCGCAGCCGGCGAATTGAGGGGGATCGCACTGATGCCGCCGAGCGGCACGTTGCCCGGCTGGATTACGACCGAGGGGCCTGCTCAATTCACCGCCGATGATTTGTGGAGACACATCAACGGAGCCGCGGAGCAGTATCTCAAGTTCGGGTGCGAGAGCCTCGCGGTGCGCTACTACACCCTGGAGGGGACCGAATCGGAGATCGCGCTCGAGATCTACGAGATGGCGGATGAGTTGGGGAGTTTCGGGATCTACGCGCTGGAGCGGCCGCACGAGGGGCCGTTCCTTGCGCTGGGCGCGCAAGGCTATCAGTCCGGAAGTGAACTCAACTTCTACGGCGGCGAATTCTACATCAAGCTTCGTACCTACCCGGACGGCGACGGTGAACGTCAGGCGGCCCGCGAACTGGCGCAGATGATGGCCGACGCGCATCTGGCCGACTGCATGTTTCCCGAGACTCTGTCTCGCTTCCCACGCGGGGATCTTCAGGAGACCTCTCTGGGACTGGTGCCGCGAGCGGTGCTGGGGCTGACGGGCCTGCGCAATGCGTTCTCCGCAACCTATCGCCGCGACGAAAACGAACTGATCCTGTATCTGGCGCGGGAAAGCAGCGGCGAAGCTGCCGATGAGGCCTTCGCTGCACTCCAGGCATCAGTGGAGAAGCGAAGCCAGGACCCTCTGCAGCCGGTCACTCTAGGTTCGCTGCAAGGCCACCAGGCCGATGTGAAGTACCACGGTCCCGTGCTGATCCTCCGGCGTGGGGCCGACATCCTGATTGCCAAGGGAGCGTTTGAGTCGGATTGGGGGGTTGGGATCCTCTCCCGGCTCCTGGAGAACCTGGCCGACTGACGCATGACGACCCAGCCGCGTTGCCTCAATCGCCGATGTAGCCGAGCGATTTGAGTCTCTCGTATTCTTCCTCGGACAACTCCTGCAGCGCGGGGGCGGCCTCCTGTCCGGCCAGCCACCTTTGAAGCTCGGTCATCAGCTCGGTCACCTTGTCCCGATGCGCATCGGAGAGGTCCTCAAGCTCGGCAGGATCCTCCGCCACGTTGTAGAGCTGGTGTTCGGTTTCGTCCTGCTGAAAAGGCGTCCAGATGAGTTTCCATTCATCCTTCCAGACTGCTCGAAAGCGCCCGGCCACGTCGAAGCGAACCCGCCCTTCAATCATGTCCGGGTAGTAACTGCGTCCACACTCCGCGAAAAGCGCTCTACTGGGGAGCGTCCCGCCCTCGAGACAGGGAGCCAGCGAACGGCCCCCGAACTGCGAGGTCAGCTCGGGGGACACGTTCCATCCGAGAAGGTCAATCATCGTCGGAGCAAGATCGACGAGGGACACCCGGTCATCCACCACGCGTGCTCCATACGCGGGGTGACCGGACGGAAGGGCAACCGCGAGAGGAACGCGCGCTGATGCGTCGTAAACGTAGTCTCCATGGTCGTAATGGAAATCGTGCTCACCTAGGCTCTCTCCATGGTCGGAGGTGAACACGATCGTCCAATCGTCGCCGAACCTGGATTTGAGCCAGGTCAGGAGTTCGGCGATGGCATTGTCGGTGTCCCGAATGTCGGCCGCGTAGAGCCGCCGCACCTGCGCGTTGACCTCATCTGACAGGGGATTCTCATAGACGGCCACGCGCTTGGGCAGGTCCGCGGGGTATGCCCGGTTTCCCGTTCCGCCGTAGACCTGACCGAAATGGTGTCGATAGCGCCCGTCGTAGTTGGGGGAAAAGGCCCGGGCCGTCGTCTCCTCGGGGTAATAGGGGACATGCGGATCGATGTAGTGGACCCAGAGGAAGATCGGGTCATCTGCGCCGTTTTGTCTGAGCGCTTCCTTGGCAGCTTCGGTGGTCTGTTTGGCTGAGCGGCTATCGTCCGCGAAATCGTAGGTGTCGAACCCGCGATCGAGTCCCCTCTCCGGTGTCAGAAGATGGTTGGACACGATCGCGACGGTTTCGTAGCCATGATGGCGCGCGATCTCCGCCAGAGAGGGCGTGTTGGGGGACAGGCGATCCAGGAGGGTGCGCACCTTCGTCGCGTGTGGGTAACGGCCCGTGAGAAGGCTTGCTAGCGCCTGCGTGGTGCGGGGAATCGGCGTCACAGCGCGCGTGAAGACCGTGGCGGACTCGTAGAGCGCGTCCAGCGTTGGGGTCGTGGGGAGTGGGTATCCCTGGCTGCTCAGATAGTCGGGGCGCAGCGTGTCGATCGTCAGCAGCAGGATGTGTCGCTTGAGGGGCGAGATGTTCACTTCGGGGCGCGCGGATTGCTGAATCTCGGGAACGAGATCCTGTCGCAAGTAGACCGTCAGATCCTGCGCTTCACCGGCCCTCTGATAGCGATCCCCCATGAGCCGCAGCAGCGAGGGGAATGCCTCGAGCGCCTGCTCGCTGTCCAGATTGTTGCCGACCACATGCGGGCAGCGGTCCCGCTTGAGGGTGATGATGACCGAGGGCTTCGACTTCTTCAGGTCTTCGATCAACACCCGGCGCGCATTGTCGCGATCCCAGGCCGAGCGCTGAATCACGTTGTAGAAGTATCGACTGGCCGACCTGCGACTTGCCTGAACGTAGATCGTTGGTTCGAAGCCCCACACGAAGATCGGCTGATCGGCGGGCGTGTTTTCCGCGATCCACTCGGCGACTACGCGGTTGGGTTGCGCGTTGACATCATAGAGGGTATGAAGCCGGTCGTTGATCTCATCGGAGGTCTCTGCATTGGTGAGAGCTTCCCAGCGCTGCGCGCTGCGCTCGAACAGAGAGGCCTGGGTGCTTGCGTAGTGAATGCCCAGAATGGCCACCACGATGAGCGCCCAACGCGCGCGTCGGTGGCTCGCCAGTTTCGCATACCCCCACACCGCCAGAAACGCTGCCAGGGGAACCAATCCGCCGTAGTGGTAGGCAAAGAACTTGGCCTGAAGCGCAACGCCGACGATCTGAGCCGCGGCGGCGCCCAGCACGAGGAACAGTGCCTCCTTTTCCCGAGCGTGAACGCGTGGCGGAGCGAGAGCCAGCAGAATCCCGATCCAGACGAACGGATGGGCCGCTGCGGGCCATTTCGTGAACACCTCGAACAGAAAACGCGGGAGAGCTGTCCAGGAAAAGGAGAGCGTGGTGTAGTGGGGCACATATCCCCAGAAGGTGTAGTGGAAACTCGCCCAGGCCCCGGTTCCTACAAGGTAGATGAGGAGCAGGCCGACGATGAGCCCGCCACCGACGAGAAAGGACAATGCGACCGCACCCACCTTGCGAACCGCGCCGGTCTCCGTGCGACTCCGCCACTCCCGAGCCGCGATGGCGGCAAACGCAAACAGGATGCCGCCACCGAGCGGTGGCTTGAAAATCGCGGCCAGTGCAAAGAGTGCCGCGCACCCGGCCCAGGAGGCGTTCTGTTTGAGCTGAGATCGGGAGGTGGCGTCCGAGGCCCGATAGGTTGCGAGCACCAGGGCCCACACGACCAGCGCACCGCCGAACGACTCGGGTTGAGCGGTATCCCAGAATCGCAGATTGACATGATAGAAGAGGGCGACGACCCCGGCGGCGATCCCGACAAGCCAGTGACCGAGGAGTCTACGCGACAACAGGACCAACCCGCCCACCATCGACAGCAGCGCCAGAGCCTCGAGGATACGGGGGGCGTACATCGCCGGTCCGAACAAGCCGTGCGCGAGAGCGTATGCGAAGAAAATCCCCGGGGTCTTGAAATCCCAGGCGTCCTTGTAAGGTGCCCCGCCGTCCAGCATCACCTGAGCGACGACCGAGTAGATCCCCTGATCTCGCCCGTGTTGCATGAGGCACAGCTGAAACGCCAGGGCCGCGATGATGATCAGGCCCAGCGCGGCAAAAGCAATCACCCACAGCGGTGAAGCGCCGATGGTCTTCTTGCGTGTCGTCTCAGCGTGCGGCATGGCCGCATCATATCAAAAGTGGGAGCTGAGGCAGAAACGGGGAATCCAGGAGGATGACATCACCGATGGGCCGACCGCAGGTCGCCGATCTGGTAGCAGATGATCTCCAACGGTCCCACGCCGTTCTCGGGTGACGTGACGCCTTCCACCGCAAGGGCGGCGGCGACTCCCCAGCTGACAACCACGAGACGGTCCTCATCCACATGAAAAAGCAGATCGCGGTCGACGTCGATCGGGCAATCCAAGGCGACCTGTTCGAGGAAACGCCCCTCTGGATCGAACACCTCGTAGATCAGGCCGGACTCGGCAGGGTTGTCCTGGTGGGCGCGGCTGCAGAGAACCCACAGGTTTCCGTTGGACATCGTGAGCATCGAGAGGATTGCCGGCTCGGTATCCTCGATGTGGATGTCCTTTGCCCCCGACGGGTAGTGTCGCGCGTAGGCCAGCAGGCGGTTTCTGGCCCGTTCAGTCTGCGCTGAGGTTCGCTCGAGACTCTCGTACTCGCGGTCCACGGTGAGTGCGAGCCCGCCCGCGGGGTCGAAGAACTCGATCCCGTAAGCGTTAGGTTGTGGCCCGGGAATTCGATCTGATGTTTGCCCAATCATGCTCCAGGGGC
>CAZTDY010000130.1:0-7304 GCA_964612295.1 uncultured bacterium
GGCTCGATCTCGCCGGTGATGACCTCGGCCTTTCGTTTGCGATGTCTGAGATGACTCAGACAGCCGTTCCGATGAATCGTGAACAGCCACGGCTCAAAAGGCGCCCCCGGGCGAAAGCGACTCAGATTGCGGAAGACCTTGATCCAGGTATCCTGCGTAAGGTCCTGAGAAACATCCCAGTCGCGGGTGTATCTGTACGCCAGGCTCATCAGGCGGCGGGAATAGGACTCGACCAGTTGCCGAAAGCAGTGTCGATCCCCGCCTTGCACGGCAACGATCCAAGCCCTGGTCTGGTCCGCATCGATTGATGACATGATGTCCGCCTACAACCTCGTCGTTCCTTGGCAGTGGCCTCGCTCCACTAGACAATACGCCAGCTCCGCCGGTCTGTTTAGATCGAACGGTCCCGGCAGCGTATCCGCTTCTGAAACCTGCACCTACAGACAGTGTTCTAGGCAGGGATGGTCCTTCGCCGCAGGTCGCTTGACAAGCAGAGAGCACCCTCGGAAGATGCGGAATCGGCCGATAGTACGGCACAGGACGTCAATCCTCATGGGGGCCCGGCGTGGAACCGATCGAAACCGCCGCAAACAGAGCGAGGCGGATTCCGTCTCGCGATCAACTCTGGCTGGTCGCGATCGTCCTGCTGGCCGCGTTACTTCGTTTCTACAAGATCGGGCAGCAGAGCTTGTGGACCGATGAGGTCGAATCGATCTGGTCGGCGACGCAGGTCAGCTATGGAATGAAGCACTTTTTCCACGGACCGCTTCACGCTGTGCTTCTTCAATTCTGGAGCATCTGGTGGGGGATGAGCGATGTTTGGACTCGATGCCTCTCGGCGGTCATCGGACTGACGACGATTCCCCTGTTGTATCTGCTCGGCCGCCGGCTGATCGGAGGACGAGTGGCCCTCTTGGCGGCGCTCCTCCTGGCGGTGTCACCCTTTCACGTCTGGTACTCTCAGGAAGTTCGTAACTACGCCCTGCTGATTGGACTGGCGACCGCCTCCCAGCTGTTGTTCGTCCGGATGTTGGAGGATGCACGACTTCGCCATTGGATCTGGCTCGGCCTGTTGTCGATGGCCCTTCTCCTGTGCAACACCGCCGGCATCTTTCTGGTCGCTGTACAAGGGGCCATTCTCCTCGTGAGCCATCGCCGGCACCTCGCGCCGTTCGTGGTGGTGCATCTGATCGTGGCGGCGATCCTGCTACCTTGGGTGATCCACTGCCAAACCGCTTGGGATCCGGGAGGGCTTGGATTCGACGTGCCCTTGCGTCGGGTCAATTTCCACCCCCTGGCGATTCCGTTTGCGTTTTCGGTGTTCAGTGTCGGATTCACCGCGGGACCCTCCCTCAACGAACTCAATCAAGCGCTGAGTTTCGCGCTGATCAAGCCCCACCTCTGGTACTTCATTCCCACGGCGATTCTGTTCGCCACCCTCGCCATCCAAGGCTGGGTGCGGCGGCGCGGGCATACTCACGGCCTGATCTTCTACGCAATCTGGTTGGGCCTGCCCCTCCTACTGATCAGCATTGCAGCAATCCTGAACATCAAAGTGTTCAATGTCCGGTACATCGCCGTGTCCTTGCCGGGATACATGCTCCTCCTCGCCCAGGGGCTGACGACCTGGCGCCGGCCGCTGCGGGTGATTCTGGCCGGCTTGCTCATTCTTGCGTGCGGATTCTCGCTCTGGAACCACTATTACAACGAGCGATACTGGAAGCCTGACGCGCGCAGCCTGGGGCAGTATGTCAACGAGCGGGTGACTCCGGGGGACGGCGTTCTCATCTACACCTCGCACGAGCCCTTCTTTCACTACTACAAAGGGGAAGCCCCTGTGGAACGGATCCCCTGGGGAACCCCCCACAAGGAGGATCGGCTGGACACCTTCCTCACCTCCCGATTGGAGCAATTCGATCGCCTCTGGCTCGTCAACTACCGCGGCTGGTATCTCGACCCCGAGAACCGGATCGAGACCGAGCTCAGGCGGCGCTGGCATCTGGTGGATGAAGGGCAGTTCGTGGGAACCAAGGTGAGCCTCTTCGTGCCGGCCCCCTAACGGCCCGCAGATAGGCCATTTCGGATGGCCATCCCTGTGAAACGCCGGCGACAGGAACAAAATGGCGCTTGTGGAGTACAGATACGTAAACAATACTGCCGCATAGCGTTGCGCTGACAAACCCTTCACGAAGACAGACGGGGGTTCCTCGATGGCCGGCCGGCAAACTGCAGCGATCCTGGTTCTTCTCGCCGGGCTCGTCACAACTTGTTTTCTGCCCCTCGGATGCAGCAAGAACTCGACCACCCTGTCGGATGAAGACTCCGGTCAGTTTCTCATCGAGTCGGATACATTCGTGCTGGATTTCGCCGAAAGCACGCTGGTGGAACTGCATCCCAACGGGGACATCGAACTCGACTACCTGGGCACCGACTCCCTCGCGATCGAAGAGGGGTACTTCGTGGTGGCCAAGAGCGAGGGGATCCTGCTGCAGGAGATCCTGACGCTGACGAAGTCGGAGCATCCCGCTGCCGACACCCTGCAGCCGGATACCCTGCGGTATGTCCTCGAGATGGGCGAAGCGACGCTGGCGGATGTCATTCTGAACGGCGAACTCTTGTCGCAGGAGATCATGAATCCCTATACCGCCTATCAGAGCAGCCCGGCCGTGTTCGATGATAGCGCCCTGAACGGCATGACGATGACGAACAACGGCGTTCTCTTCACCGAGGTCGCCCTGGTCGATAGCACGATCGGCGAAACGCGTCTGAAGGCAACTCTCACCGACGGCCTGATCCATTTCACGCCGCGGTTGGATTTCTTCGGGAGATTCCTGATCGACGCAGGCGTCAAAGACACCTACACCCTGATCGAGGGCGACCTCGACATCGCGATCGACCTCGAAGTGGAGGCCAGCGACTCGGTCACCTTCGCCGAGGAGATTCAGCTATTCGATCCGATTCCGTTTGCCACCCGCGCTCTCGAAAACAGCGCGGGTCTGCCGCTGGTGATGAACGTGTCGTTCGGGTTTGCGGCCGACGTGGAGATCACCTGTTCGGGGCCGTTCGCGGCCGGAACCCATCTCGAGGAGACGATTTCCCTCGAGCAAGGCGGTCGCTATCGCGCCACCCACGACTGGACCGACGTTTGGAACGCCAACGCCACGATCGCAGACTACAGGCTCAGCTATGATGTCGATGAGGACATCGACCTGAGTCTGACCCTGCGCCCCTACTTTGTGACCAGCATTCATGGCGGCGCGGGCGCGACCATCGAGACATCGGCTCTGCTGCAACTTGAAGGAACCGCGACGGAAACCCCCTGGAGCTGGTTGCTGAGCCAGGGGATCGGGGGAGCGTGGACCTACGATGTCTCACGAGTTGACGCCGATCTCATCACGTCATCCGGACAGATCGCCATCGACCCGGAGACGGTGGCCACCGACGGAGAGGAACACTCGACCGATGTCACCCCTCCCGCCCGCATCAACGATCTCGCCCGGGCGGCGGCCGATTCCTTCTCGGTCACCCTGACCTGGTCGGCGCCGGGCGACAACGGTCTCGCAGGATTGGCAACCGGCTATGATGTTCGCTACTCGACCTGGGACCAGGTTCTGATTCAGTGGGAGCACTCGCCCCAGGTGGAGGGTGAATCGACACCGTCCTCCTCCGGCGAGACGGACACGCTGACAATCTCGGGACTCGTGCCGGGGACCACCTACTACTTCGCGGTGCGGTCGATCGATGACGCACAGAACGAGTCCGCCACCTCCAATGTGGTGATCGCCCGAACACTCGGGCAAAGCGTTGTCCCTCCGCCGACCGCTTTGATCCCCGGCGGCACGTTTCAAATGGGTGACGGCAACGCCCCCTGTGGTCAGGATGAACGCTTCGTCACTCTCACCCGCGACTTCTACATCGGACGATACGAGGTGACCAACCTCGAGTATATGGAATTGCTGCAATGGGCGTACGACAGCGGCCTGATCCTTGTGGATGGCACTCATGTCAGAGATGCCCAGGGAAGCGGCCGCCTTCTCTTAGACATGACCTCGGATGACTGTGAAATCTGGTTTGATGAGCAATCGGCTCTGTTTGCCTTGAGGCAATCGACCTTCGCGGTGCGCGAGGTCTTCCCGGATGGATACGATCCTGCCGATCACCCGGTCAAACGCGCCACCTGGTACGGCGCAGTGAGCTACTGCAACTGGCTCAGTCTGGCGAGGGGCTACGCGCCTGTCTACGATCCTCAAACCTGTACGATCCCTCCGGGCGGCAACGTCTACGAGACCGAAGGATTCCGCCTGCCCACCGACGCGGAGTGGGAGTATGTCGCCCAATACGAAAGCGCCGGTGTGTATCCCTGGGGATCCCTCGCCCCCACCTGCCACCTGGCCAACTGCATGGTCGACCACCTGTGGTGCGTGCGCTGGACAATGCCTGTCGGATCTTATCCAGACGGCGCGCAATACAATCATGAAGCACCCATCTATGACCTGGCCGGCAATCTGTGGGAGTGGTGTCACGACCTGTGGGGCTGCGATCTTGGCTCGGCATCGACAACCAACCCGACCGGCCCGACGAGTGGCGACAACCGGGTTCTCCGGGGAGGGTCCTGGAGCAGCGAGACCAATATGTACCGATCCGCCGCGCGGAGTGACTTCACCTCTCCCGACTATCCGAGTTTTCTGGTCGGTTTCAGAGTCGCCAGGACCGTGACGCCGTAACCGGGGGCCTGTTATGCGTATCCTCTCCGAGCTTTCACCGATGCGCCTGGGAATCTCGACCGTGATCCTCGCGCTCATCCTGTACGCGGGTTGCGCCCAGGAGCAGCGGATCACGCCGGACTCGACCCCTCCGGCTGCCATCACGGACCTCACGATTCTCGCCGTCGGCGACACGTCGATGGTGCTCACCTGGACAGCTCCGGGCAACGACGGTCAAGAGGGCCGGGCCAGCGAGTATGACTTGCGTCAGTCCGACGCGACCATCCCGGATTCGACCTTTCACGCGGCGCTCCAAGTCGACGGCCTGCCCAACCCATCCTCAGCGGGTCAGACCGACACGTTTACCGTGGAAGATCTCCAGCCTTATACACGCTACTACTTCGCCATCAAGACCGCCGATGAACGGCCCAACTGGTCGGACATATCCAATGTGGTTATGGACACCACCGAGATTGGAAACCTGGACATCTATCCGCCGGACGATGTGATGGACTTGTCCGTGTCGGCGACCACCAACTCCTCGGTGACCCTCACCTGGACGGCCACCGGCGATGACGGCGATCAAGGCCAGGCAGAAGCCTATGACCTGCGCTATGCCTTCAGCGAAGGAAGCGACTCGACCTGGTGGGCGGAGGCGACTCCGGTGCCGAGCCCCCCCACGCCGCAAGACCCCGCTGTTGCAGGGTCCATCGAAGAGGTCCTCATCAATGGATTGCTAGCGGACACGACCTACTACTTCGCGCTGATCGTATCCGACGAGCGACCCAATGATTCGGCCTTGTCGAATGTCGCCGCGGCAACAACGCCAGCCGATACGATCGTCCCATCCGCCCCCTTCGCACTGGAGATCAGCGCAAAGACCGACTCTTCGATGACCCTGACCTGGATCGCTCCCGGAGATGATGGCGACCTCGGACAGGCAGCGGTCTACGACATTCGGTATTCAACCGACCCCGGCGGTGACCTTGACTGGTTCGCCGCCGCGGACACCGCCACGGGCGAGCCTGCGCCCTCGTCCGCCGGAGCGATGGAGACCGTCACCGTGCACGGTCTCCAGGCCTCGTCCTACTACTACCTGGGCCTGCGGGCGGGCGACGAGGTGCCCAACTGGTCACAGCTTTCGGATGTCGTCGCCGACTCGACGGACGCCGCCCCCGATTCCATTCCGCCGGGTGCGGTTGAGGAATTCGCGCTCGCGGCGGTAACCGATTCCTCCCTGACGATCACCTGGATCGCCCCGGGCCTGCAGGATGGATCCGTCTATGCGATGGAGTACGACGTCCGCTACACAACCGGACTCCTCAATGGTGATACCTGGGAGGATGCCACCAGCGTCACCGGGATCGCTCCCCCCGCTTCGCCGGGCGACCCGGAAGAGCTCACCATTTCGGGACTGGAGACCAATCGTCTCTACTCGGTCGCTCTGCGTTGGGCCGATCAGGATACGGTGTGGTCGGAGCTCTCAACCGTCGTGCGTGCGGTAACGCCGCTGGTGGGAGACTTGTCGGTTTCAGTTGTCGAGATCCCCTCCGGCAGCTTTGAGATGGGCGACGGCGCTTCGTTCTGCGGAAACGAGGACCATGAGGTCACCCTGACGCATTCGTTCGACCTGGGGCAGTACGAGGTCACCAACGAGGAATACGCGGATCTCCTGCAATGGGCCTACAATCACGAATACGTGGCCGCCGACGGCTCGAGTGTGTGGGACAATTTGGATGGGGGGACGAGCGAGCTTCTCGACCTGGACGCGGACGGCTGCGAAATCGCCTTTGCCGATGGCGTCTTTTCGATCCGCAACGCGGGTCACGGAGAAAACGCGGATCATCCCGTCAAGGAGATCACCTGGTTTGGCGCGGCGGCTTTCTGCGACTGGCTCAACCTCTACGAGGGACTCACGCGCTCCTACGATCATGGCGATTGGTCTCTCGAAGCGGGCACGCCGTATGGCGCCGGAGGCTACCGTCTCCCCACCGACGCTGAATGGGAGTATGCCGCGCAGTATGACGACGACCGCATCTATCCCTGGGGTAACGGGAGTCCGGATTGCGCGCTGGCCAACTACTGGGAATGCGGCCTCGACTGGAGCACGCCGGTGGGCAGCTATCCCGGAGCACCGACGATCGGCGAGGGCGCGCTCTACGATATGGCCGGAAACGTCTGGGAATGGTGTCAGGACTGGTTCACCTGCAGTCTCGGCACGGATCCCGTCACCAACCCGGCGGGGCCCGCTTCCGGAACGGATCGTCTTCTGCGAGGAAGCTCCTGGTATCTGGTGGAACCAGAGCGCATGCGGTGCGCCTATCGCGGCCAGTCCCACGCGCCCGATTTCAGCAGTGAGAGGATCGGCTTCCGGGTGGCCCGTTCGGCAAGCCCCTGACAGGGTGCGCGCGCCACCAGCCCGGCAGAGCTAACTGGCATTATTGTTGAAGACAGGGAATGTTTCCTCTGGCCAGCCCATCGGGGCTCCCCCTCCAGCTCATCACTCTAGAATCTCCAGCTCGTAGCACATCCGACCGATAAAGGTTAACAGCAGTCCACGCAGAAGGATGTCCACATCCAGTGGCGAGGTGAAGAAGCAGT
>CAZTDY010000131.1:0-7250 GCA_964612295.1 uncultured bacterium
TGGATCTGCTTCAACTGGCATGTCAGGATGTACTCTGGCGAGGTCGTCGTACTCGGGCTCTATCGAGACGACTCCGATGCTCGGACAGACCTTGCTGAGGCAGCAGTCCTCACTCCGCGCAAAACCCTGGCGGATACCCTGCAAACCATGGCGAGCATCGTCGAGAACACGAATCCGGGGATGAGGTGTTCGATCCTGCTGCTCGACGAGACACATGAGCACGTCATGGTTGGAGCCGGCCCCAGTCTTCCCACGGAGTACAACGAGGCTGTCGAGGGACTCCGTATCGGCCCCGCAGTCGGCTCCTGCGGAACGGCGGCATTCTGGAATATCCCTGTCGTGGTCGAGAGTATTGCAGAGGATCCCTTGTGGATGGAACTGCGCGAGGCAGCTGCGTTGGCTGGTGTTTCCGCGTGCTGGTCGCAGCCGATCACCGCGACCAACGGCGAGATTCTGGGGGCTATGGCGCTCTACAGCGATGAACCCGGTGCGCCCGCCCGCTATCAGATGGATGGGCTCGAGATCGCAGCACGCATGGTCGGTCTCGCGATTGAACGCGATCGGCTGGAAGAGCAGTTACGCCAGGCGGCCAAGATGGAAGCCCTCGGCGTTCTCGCTGGGGGAATCGCACATGACTTCAACAACATGCTGGCGGTGATTCTGGGCAATGCCGAACTCGCGGCAGCAGCACTACCAGACAATTCCGAGGCGAAAGAGCAGCTGCAAGAGATTGTGACTGCCAGCAATAGCGCCACGGATCTGTGCGAGCAGATGCTGGCCTATGCGGGACGAAGTGCTCTGACTGCGGAAAGGCTCGAGTGCAACTCGTTGGTGATGGAGCTTGGCGGATTGCTGAAAGTGGCACTGTCCAAGAAGGCGAAGCTCGAGTTCGACCTGCACGAGACGCCATTAGGCGTCCTGGCGGACCACGGCCAGATGCGACAGGTGATCATGAATCTGATCACGAATGCCTCCGAGGCCATCGGAAACAACGAGGGTCGCATCGTCGTTCGCACGAGAGCACGCCGCTACACGGGCGAGGAACTCCGGCTTCGTCATCCGAACTCCGGGCTGAAACCCGGCGAGTATGTGCTCCTATCGGTCAGCGACACGGGCAACGGCATGAACCCGGAGACAAGGGCCAAGGTGTTCGACCCCTTCTTCACCACGAAAAGCGCCGGTCGGGGGCTGGGCCTGGCCGCTGTCCAGGGCATTGTGCGGGGTCACAAAGGGGCGATCGAGGTGGAATCCAAGCCCAACAACGGTACGAAGTTTCACGTACTGCTGCCAGCTGTGGCTCCGCCCTCCAGTGCCCCACCGTCGGCGCCGGAGGAGCAACCGGCAACGATGACCGCCCGCATCCTTGTCGTGGACGACGAGGCTCCGGTGCGGACCGTGCTCTCAACCATGCTTGGGCGCGCGGGGTATGACGTGATCGCCGCAAAAGACGGGCAGGAAGCAGTCGACATCTTCCGTCGTGACGGAGATTCGATCGATTGCGTGCTGCTGGATCTCAGCATGCCGAAGCTGGACGGCGAAGAGGTCTTTCATGAGCTGCGTGCGCTGCGCAGCGACGTGCGCGTCATCTTGAGCAGCGGCTATGCGGAGCAGGAGGTGATGGACCGTTTCCGGGACCTCGGTCTTGCAGGCGTCATCCAGAAACCGGCCCAGATGCAATTGCTGCTGGCAAAGGTCGCCGAGACCTTGGCGCGCACGACAGCTTGACCTTGTGAGGGCGGACCCGCCGAGGGCCAGCGTTCCTACGTCGGCGCGCACGTTGATGCAGCCTACTTCAGCAAGGTCATCCTTCTGGTCTCAGAGTACTCCCTCGAATCCAACACATAGAAGTACACGCCAGCGGCAACGGTTTGTCCGGAGTCATTGCGGCCATCCCAGGCCACCTCGTGATGGCCGACTTCAGCGGACTCTGCTGTGATCAGTATCTTCACCAGCGCACCGGTCACGTCATAGACGGCCAGATTGACCGGCGCTGATTCCGCGAGGTCATAGCTGATGGTCGTCCCCCGGCTGAGCGGATTGGGATGACACGGATGCAAGACATGATTCGCGATTGGCGAATCAGAGGAAATCCCCGAGGTCCCTTCCAGGATCTCGATGTAGTTGACGTTGAAGCCCTCTACGATCGGGATGAACCTCATCACCTGCGTGCCGGCGGCAAGCGTCGCCGTGGTGGAGACGGTCGTCCAGTTCTGCCAACCACCAGTGATTGGCACGGTGACCTCACCGGTCTTGTCCACGCCGTTGAACTCGATTCGGAATGTGCCACCGACGCTTGCGGATGCCACCCGGACCTCTATCGGATACTCGCCGGGCGCCGGAACCGTGACGGTATACTCGAGCCACTCGCTCTCGATGATCCACCCCAGGTTGTATCCACCGCCGGTATCCTCACACGTTTGAATGTCGACATCCTCTGAGGTGCGATACTCGCCGCCCGTGTTGCCCGGGGACGTATCGTGATAGGCGACCCCTTCTCCCCCACCGTCGAAGTCCTCTGCTTCGATCTTCGCCGGGAGGACGTACGGGCTGCCGAGATACGGGACCTGACCACAACCGGAACCAACGGTGATGTCGGCGACGTCCGTGCTGAAAGCGCCGCCATCGTCGATGGCTCTGGCGGTGAGCGGGTAGCACCCGTCGGCGACGCCGGTCCAGGTGAAGCTATAGGGCGCGGTCGCATCTTCGCCGAGATAGGTCGTACCGTCATAGAATTCCACGGTCGCAACCGTGCCATCCGTGTCGGAGGCAGTCGCGGTAATCGTGATGTCACCCGGTGGCGGGTTATCCCCTTCGGTGGGATAGGTGATGGACACCGTCGGTGCGGTGTTGGATGTCTCCTGGTACACCCTGACGTAGTCGATGATGTACTCCTGGGGCAGATCGGCGGTGATGCATCCTGGATTCGTGCATCCGGTCATGTTGCCTCCGACCGCCGTGTTCAGGATGAGGTAGAAGTCCTGGTCGAAGGGCGCGAGGGGGTTGCCGGATGCGCCGGTCGTGTACCACTGTGAGCTGTACTTGGTGGAGTAGTGCACGTCATCCACATACCAGCGGATCTCCTCCGGTTCCCACTCAACGGCATAGACGTGGAACTCGTCGGCGAAGTTGACTCCGCCCAGGGAGTAGGTGGCGTGTGAGTACACGTTTTCTGGCCAGGGTCCGCCGTAATGGATCGTCCCTGTGATCGTCGTCGTTTCGTTCACGGTCTCCATGATGTCGATTTCACCGCTCGCGGCCCATCCACCATAGGCATCATCCTGCGGCATCATCCAGAAGGCGGGCCACATCCCGCCACCCGTGGGGATCTTGGCTCTCATCTCGATTCTGCCGTAGAGAAAGCTCTGCTTGTCCCGCGTGTGAACTTTGCCCGAGGTGAAGTATCGACCGCCGTAGTACTCCTCGCGCGCCGTGAGGATCAGGTTGCCATCGGCAACCGTGACGTTCTCGGGTCGGTAGTATTCGAGTTCATTGTTGCCCCATCCGCACAGATCCGGACATCCGTCGCCGATCTCTTCTGTCCAGTTGGCGGTGTTCAGGCTGGAGCCGTCGAACTCGTCCGACCACACGAGCGACAGGTCGGCGTTTGCCGGAGTGAAGACACCGGTGACGAGGATGATCGTGAATGCCAGATCTCTGACCAATGAGCGTGCTCTCGTATGGATCACCTGACGGTCTCCTTCTGTGTCCTTGATGGTCGAGGGCCTGGAACTCTGTCATTCTACACTTTGTTCGGCGTCCGAATCAAGTTTGAGCATGGGAATTTTGGTGCCTGAAGGCCCCCACCCGCCAATCCCCTACCTGGTAACGAGACGCCTCCTGGCTGTGGTAGAATGGCCGCTCCGGGACGGCTCCAACAGGGCCTGGGCTGGGCGGCCGAAGCGGTAATGGCCTACCAAATATAGCGATACGAGGAGAAGACCGATGGCAAGTTTGCGCGGAACCCGGACGGAGAGGAATCTGCTCACGGCATTCGCCGGCGAATCACAGGCGCGTAACCGCTACCACTTCTTCGCCAGCAAGGCCAAGAAGGAAGGCTATGTGCAGATTTCGTCCATCTTCACCGAGATTGGCGACCAGGAAAAAGAGCACGCCAAGAGGCTCTTCAAGTTCCTTGAAGGCGGCGAGGTTGAGATCACCGCCGGCTTCCCGGCTGGGATCATAGGCAGCACGGTGGAAAACCTGACGGCCGCAGCGGCCGGCGAGAACCATGAGCACACCGAGATGTATCCCGAATTCGCCCAGGTGGCTCGTGAAGAGGGATTCGACAACATCGCCGTCGTATTCGAGGCGATCGCCGTTGCCGAAGAGGCGCATGAGAAGCGTTTCAAGGGGCTCGCTCAGAACATCGAGGCCGGTCGTGTCTTCAAGCGGGACAGCAAGGTGACCTGGCGATGCCGAAACTGCGGCTACGTTCATGACGGGAACGAGGCGCCGGATGCCTGCCCGGCATGTGCCCATGCGCAGGCCCATTTCGAAATCAATGGGGAGAACTGGTAGGCAAATCCCGTCCCGGAGTAAGCAGCGGGTAGAGCGCCACCAGACCTAGACAGTAGGTCACGGCAGCCATCACCATCACCGGCGCAAAGCCGAGTGACATGGCGACCAGCAGGGTCGCCGCCGACCCCACCACCGACAGAAAGCCGTTCGCAGCCCACGCCCACGGCACCAACCCAGCTCCGAGCCCCGCGATCTGGCGGATCCCGAGCGGGAATGGCATGCCCATGAGCACGCCAGGCACCGCGGTGAGCAGCATGGCGCCGGCCACCCGAACGACGAGAGACTCGGCCGCCAGGGCGCGCGTCACCGCCGGAATCGCCGGAACCTCAGCGATAAGCACCACCGCGATCAGCGGGATGACCAAACGCAGGCGCTTCGGAGACAGACGCTCGGCCAGCAAGCTGCCGAGTCCGGCGGCGGCGAGCAGCGCCAGCAGCACCGCGGCCAGGGCGATGGTCGGGCTGCCGAGTAGCAATTGGAACCGCTGAATCAGGGTGATCTCGACCGCGATGAAGGCGAGGCCGAGAGCGGCGAAGTATCCGAGCACTCGCGCGGCGGTGGCGCCACGGACGGCGAGTGCCGCTGCGCGCCTGCGCAGCGGGTAGAGGATGAGCGCCGTCGATAGCACCAGGATGATGAACAGGGCGATGATCAGGAGCAGATTGCCTGCAGGCAGCGGTCCGAATGGCGACGAGACAGTGTAATACCCGTCGATGCCGATGTTGACTGGCAGCGGCGGCTCGGTCAGCACCTTCCGCCAGCGCGCGTAGTCGTAGAAGAACGGACGATCGTCGGTGGCCGGCTCGACGTTGAAGTAGTAGTCGCGACGAAACTCACTCGCGGCCTTCGCCGGCAGCCCCAGATAGTTGTCCCAGGGTGTGGGCAAATCGCGCAGGGGGGCGGCCAGCACATTGAAGCCGTACGCCTCGGCGAATTGCAGCAGAATCTCGACCTCACGGGTGCTGAACGGCCTGGGCGAGATCAGGGTATCCGACCACTTCTTGCCGCCGAGGGCGACGATGTGCGCTTGAGGATCCCTGATACCACGATCTCGTAGCGCCGCTTCCGCGGTGGCGATCAATTTAAGGGTTTCGCGGGGCGGCACGAAGAAGGGCCGGGAAAATGACAGCACACCTCCCGGTCGCAAGCGCCCCAGGAAGTCGGAGAGCGCCTCCACCGTGTACAAATAGCCTTCGGTCAGTGAGCCGCAGCCGCTCATCAGAGCCGCGTGAGTGTCGGCGCCCGAAAGCTGGATCACATCGAAGTTCGCAGTGGTGCTGCGCACGTAGGCCCGTCCCTCGCGGTTCACCAGCGTCACCCGCGGATCGCCTGTCAAGCCGCAGTAGGTAGCGTAGTCGTCTCGCAGGAGCCCATAGGTGATCGGGTTGACCTCGACCGCGGTAACCGCAGCCGCCCCGTGCGCCAGCGCGATAGCGATGTCGATGCCGCCGCCGACACCAATGATCAAGGCCTGCGCGCTCGAACGGATCTTGTAAGGTGCGCCCTGTAGGTAACCTCGCAGGAAGGGGATCTCGTCGATCGGTGGTGTCAGACGGAGAAACGCGCTCGGCGCGGTGCCGTCCTGGAATAGAAAGCGGCACCGCTGAATATCCTTGGGAGTCGTGAAGCGCGCGCTGATCTCACCGCCGAAACCGGGCGCGGCGCCCGCCACCTCCCCGGTTACATCGATGCGCGCGATCGGATGCCAACGCTGAACCTCGAACGGCGCCTGCTCCAGACCTGGTGAGGACCTGAACTTGGCCATCTCCTTCGAGGGCGGCGGCCGCAGTACATCGGGTGCGGTGATGTAGAGGACCAGACAGGCAGCGGCGAGAGCGATGATCAGCACCGCCGCAGGCCGCCGATCTCCGCGACGTTCGGTCGCGAATAGAAGCGCGGCGACGGCGCCCATGCCGGCCACAAACAGCACGGCGGCAAGCGCGCCGATCATCGTGAGCAACGTCATCCCCAACACCACACCGAGCGCCGAAGCTACCAGATCGGTGCCGTAGACCCGCCCCGCCCGGGAGCGGTGGCGATCGATGAGACGACACACCACGAGTCCGGCCGCTGCAAACGGAATGGTCATGGCGATCAGGTAGGTGGCCAGCCCTGCGACCGGCCACAGACTCTCGAAAATCTGCGCAGACTCGAAGCGCACCAGTGCGACCAGGACGAGGGAAAGCGGAAGTGCCAGCGCAAAGGCAAGCGCTTCGCGCTCGAGGCGAGCGAGGAACTGCTCGCGCCCTTCTGTGGCCCCGCCGTCGCTGACGCTCAGATAGGTGCCGGCAAAGCCGAATCCCAGGAGGGCGACGCCGATGATGAGCGGCGTGTAGTGATACCAGCAAACGAACGAAAAGATGCGCGTGAGGATGATCTGGCTGGCGATGACCGCTGCGGCGATGATCGCCAGGCCAACGAGCTCCCGTAGGGCGGGCTGCTCTTGGGGGGAGACGGCCATGCCGACAGGATAGCAGCGCCCGTACTCCGCGAAAAGTTCGTTTCGAGGCTGTAGGACGGATTCGGCTGCGAGTTGAGACTGCATTCACCAATCCTGCGGATGTCAGGGAGCCCGCTGCATCAGCCACAAGAGCGAGTAGAGCAGATAGTAGTGTACGCATGATGCGCACGATCATATCATGATAGGAGAGTTGCCTGATTTTATGCGAGTTACGGGCTGTCGAGTGGCGCGGGGGAGTTGCACCCCCACGCCCTCACAGAACCGGACGTGA
>CAZTDY010000132.1:0-7237 GCA_964612295.1 uncultured bacterium
CTAGCTGGAGCCCCCTCAGGAACCACTCCGCATACGATTCCTGGCCTCCATAGGCGGGAACGGAGTAGACACCCCAGTGAATGAAGATGCCCAGCTTCGCATCCTGAAACCATGCAGGATAGGGACGGGCGCGCAGCGCCTCCCAGTCCGCCGCCCATGGTTCACGCGGGGGGTCTCCCTGGGCCGGGGTCAGAACCAGAACACACAGCACAACCAGAAACCCTGCGATCACCGCAAGTCTCATCGCACTTCTCCCCCCTACCAGAACAGGATGTACAGGGCCACCGTCGCCGCGAGAATCATGCCGCCGTATAGATACCGGCGCGGGTGAGGCGTGAGATCAATCTTGGCCTGGGGCAACGTGGTCGTTTCGGTGCGCGGATTGACAATGCTCATCACGAGCATCACCACGAAGAGCACCCCCAAGATGATCGACATATGGTGCAGGTAGGTGATCTGCGTAAAGGCGAACAGCGTCGCCAAAGGTCCGGTGATCAGCTCTGGAGACGCGTCACCCATAGCGCGGATCACATCCCCCCCGTCACCGATGGCGTATCCTCTGTCGGCCATGATCCACCCCGGCACCCGGAAAAGCGCATAGAGCGCCGGGCCCAACAGCAACGAGACCTTGCCGGAGACGGCGGGCGCCTTACGCAGAAACAGACCGAAGAAGAACACAGCAACGATGGCCGGCGAAATGAAGCCCCAGATCTCCTGGATGTAGTTGAAGACTCCCTCGAATCGCCCGGGGAGCGGCGCCAGCAAACAGGCAACCACTGCAATCACGGCCGTCGCGATCCGCCCGGCCTTCACCTGCCCGAGCGCCGTGGCCCGCGGCCGGATGTACTTGCTGTACACGTCGATGGTGAACAGAGTCGAGGCGGAGTTGATTCCGGAGTTGAAGGTTGACATGACGGCTCCGGCGAGCGCCGCCAGCATGACCCCGCGCAACATCGGGGGCATGATCTGCCGGATCAAGAACGGATAGGCCAGCTCGCCGGCCTTTGCCTGATCGCCCGCGGCTTGAGCGAGGATTTGATCACCAAAGGTCTGAAATGCGATGATCCCCGGCACGACGATGATGAAGGGGATGATCAGTTTCATGATGCAGGCCAGGAAGATCCCCTTCTGCCCGTCAGCCAGGGAGCGGGCCCCCAGCGTACGCTGGGTGATGAACTGGTTCATCCCCCAGTAGAAGAAGTTCGGGATCCAGATGCCGACGATCATGATCGTCCAGGGCATGTCGGGATCGCTGGCCGGTTTGATGGTGTGGAGCTTGTCCGCATTCGATGCGCGGAAACTCTGCCAACCGTCGATGAGATTGCCGCCGGCCACACCGCCCTCGTCGCCGAGTGAGCCGCCGCCCACGTACTTGAGCCCTAAGTAGAGCACGATCGCCCCGCCAAGCATCAATGCCGATCCCTGGAGCAGGTCCGACCAGACCACCGCCTTCAGGCCGCCGTAGATCGTGTAGATCCCGGCGACGATCCCGATCAACCAGGCCCCGCCCCACATGGCCCACAGTTGAGCCTGTTCGGGAGAGAGCGAATAGCGCGCCTCCAGCATGCCGCTGAAGCCGAAGACCCCGTCGAGCCCGCGTGATCCGCTGTAGAGAACGGTGACCAGAACTGCGATCACGGTCAGCGCCATCAGGTACACGGACATGATCGTGCGCGTTTCCTTGTTGTACCGGTACTCGAGGAACTCGGGCATCGTGTAGATGCCGGCCCGAAGGAACTTGGGCAGGAGCCACCAGGCCACGATGACCAGGGTGATCACCGCGATCCACTCGTAGCTGGCCACGGCCAGCCCGAAGGACCCGAAGGCTGAACCGGCCATTCCGACGAAATGTTCGGTCGAGATATTCGACGCGATCAGGGAGAAGCCGATGAGCCACCAGGTGAGTTTGCGGCCCGCCAGGAAGTAGTCTTCGCCGCTCTTCTCCCGGCGGGAGGCATACAACGACACCGCCACGACCACGACCAGAAAACCCAAAAAAGCCGTCAGGTCGACCCACGTTAGCTGCATAGACGGATCCTTCCGTGCAACGCGACTTGGCCAACGACGTTATTGCGGCAGGAGGATCATTCGCCTGATTTGCTCGTGTTCACCCGCAATCAGCCGGTAGAAATACGACCCGGCCGGCGCAGGATAACCCTGATTGTCGAGGCCGTTCCACACCTGATTGTAGTGACCTACGGGACGCCGGCCCTTCACCAGTGTGCGAATCAGACGACCGTGGAGGTCGAAGATCTCCAGCTCCACCTCGGCCGTGTGGGCAAGATCGAATCCGATCCTTGTGCCTCCCCGGGCGGGATTGGGGAAATTGCCGTGGAGAGAGGTTCGAAGCGGGTTCGCGGGCTGGATGCCTCCCTGAGGAAACATGATGTTGCGCAGAGCTGCGATAAAGCCGTACATCTCGTCCATGGTGCCGCAGGACACGCGCAGCCACTCCGGCATGCCCCAGCCCGTGCGGACCTTGTAGCCCGCATCGTTGAGTGCGGATGCGACCTGTTCCGCATTGCCGACCCAAACCATGAAGAAGCTCGTTTCCGAAGGGATATACTCCAAGCTCATGCTGTCGAATTCGGCGTAGCAGTACTGCTTGCCCTGGTTTATCAGATCGACCGTCGCGGTCACGTGATCCGTGTCGGTCAGCGCCGCCTTCGCCGCGGCCAGTCCAAGGCGATTCACCGTGCCCCACTGGTGCCAGGCCTGCATCGGTCCGATCTGGGACGGATCGGCAACCGCGTACCCGATCCGCATGCCGGCCAGTCCATAGACCTTGGAGAAGGTCCGGATAATCACCAGGTTCTTGTAGGTCGCCAGCAGCGAGATCGCGCTGTCATAGTTGGGATCTTGTACAAAGTCGTGATAGGCCTCATCGACAATGACGGTCACGGTCGGCGGCACCGCGGCCATGAAGGCTTCGATGTCGGCGATGGGCAATACCGTGGCCGTCGGATTGTTGGGATTGGTTATACAGACCGCAGTCGTGAATTCGTCGATCTTGCTGGCCACGTCTGCCAGATCCACGCGGTGGTTCGCATCAAGATCCGAGATGATGGCGGTCGACCCCATGAATTCGGCATCTGAAGAAAACTGACCATAGGAGGGATAGGGACACACCACGTTGCCGTCAGGTCCGGAGAATGCATAGGCGCAGAGACGCAGGATCTCACTGGCGCCGGTTCCCGCGATGATGTTGTTTCGGGCCAGGCCGAACATGTCCGCCAGGTCGTCGCGCAGCGACTCCGCAAACCAGTCGGTATACCGATGCGCCATGTCCACGTCGTCGATCATGGCGGTCACGGCGGCGGGGGCGGGGCCCAACGGGTTTTCGTTGTAACAGAGACGCCCCGTGTAGTCCCTGAGGAGGCCGGGAGCGACAACGTTCGCACCGGGAGTGGCCAGAACGGACGAGGGGCGAACCAGCGGAAGAGCAGCGCCCGCTGCCGCCATTCCAAAGAAGCTGCGGCGACTCAAACCGGACGATTCGCGGGACGAACGGGGGCGCAGACCCATGACCACCTCCTATGGAAGGGCGACAGACAGCATGATGACTACTCAATGATAGACCATGTGAGCGCGAAGAGGGTGTTTTAGAAGCGCGGCCCCACCCAACTCTTTTGCCTAGTGCTATTTCCCGCGTAATCGCTGGCAATGACCTCGATTCGGCCCGCTCGCGGCAGCAGGACCTTCCAGGCCTCGGTGTGCCCCTCTCCGGGGTCGCCCGCCTCCAGGCTGGCCGCCCGCTGGGCGTAGATTCCGATGCGGCCGGTGGGCAGGGCCTCGAGCTCGTCGTTGGTCACCTCCGGGGCTTCGTCCGGTGCCGGAGTCTGCCTCTGCGCCGTGGATCCGGATGAGTCGGCTTCGGTCTCCGGCCGCTGAAAGAAGAGCGCGGCCGGAATCGGCAGCCGGGCCTTGCCGCTTTTCTCCCCCAGGGATTCCGAGAGAGCCTGGGGTCCTCCCCCGGAACGTCTCAACTCCAGGGGGATCTCCTCGAGCGCCGGCATCTTGATCCGCACCGAACGCACGGCAACGGTCTCGGAGACCAGGATCGTGAGCTCCCCACCCTTGAGGCTCACCAGGGAATCGTCGACCTCCTCGATCGCCGGCTCACTCAGGAAATCCTGCAGCGCGACATGGTAGGGGGAAAACCGCCCCAGCAGCCGGGACAGACTCCGGTAGGCTCGGCGGTGGCGGGCCTCCTTTGCGAAGGCGACCGCTTCCTGAAACCGATCGAGCGTCTTCTGCCTCGTCTCCGTCGTGGGTTGCTTGGTCTTCTGTCCCCGCGGGCGATGGGAGACGATCGTCCGGTCCCCCTGCCGCCGCAGAACGAGGTCCCCGACCCGGCCGGTCACCCCGTCCAGGAGACTACCTTTCTTGATGACGCCCATGCCCACCCTCCTTGGCATCTCGACTGTCTATTGAATTGCCCAGCAGTCGATTCGGCGAATAACGGTTTCATCACGGCATTATCATGAGTTCAATGCGGCTACAAGTGGGTTTCGGTCTCGCATCTCCTCCTCCGACATAGATCTGGTCGCCGATCCGCCGCCAGTGTAGGCTCGAAACATGAGTGCACGTGGACCAGAGAGTGCTCCCCGCAGGCGATGGGCATGGCGGATCGGAAGCCTGGCTCAGATCCCGATCTACCTCCATTTCACCCTCCTTCTCCTGTTGGCCTGGGTGATCTGGACGGCGGTCAGGTCGGGAGGGGCGGTCGCGCCGCGCGTTCTGTTCGTGGTGGGGCTCTTCGCCTCGGTCTTCCTGCACGAGCTGGGGCACGCCCTGATGGCGCGCCGCTACGGCATCCGAGCGGCGGAGATCGTGCTCTACCCCTTCGGCGGCGTGGCCCGATTGCGGAGTATGGGGACCCCCCGGCAGGAGTTTTGGATCTCGCTCGCGGGACCGATCGTCAGCATCCTGATCGGCCTTGTCCTGCTGGCCAGCTTCAACCTGACGGGCCGGTGGGATGCAGCCGGGCAGGTGCCCAATACGCCCCGCGCCGTGCTTCAGTGGTTGATGATGGCGAACTTCGTACTGGCCGCCTTCAATCTGATCCCCGCCTTTCCGCTCGACGGCGGCCGAGTCCTGCGGGCGCTCCTCGCCGGGCGCATGGGGATCATGCGGGCGACGTCGCTGGCCGCCACCGTCGGGCAGGGATTCGCCATTCTCATGGGCCTGGCCGGTCTCTTCATGGGCCACTTCTTCCTGATGTTCATCGCGTTCTTCGTCTTCATCAGCGCGGGCCAAGAGGTCCTGATGCAACGCTCGCGGATCATCATGCGAGGGGTGCGAGTGGAAGATGCGATGATCACCCACTATGAGACGGTGCGTCACGCCGACACGCTCGGCCAGGCGGCCGATCTTCTCCTGGATAGCCACCAGCAGGACTTCCCGGTGCTGGCCGGCGACGAAATCCTGGGCGTGCTGACCCGCCCGGGCCTGGTGCGGGGATTGGCCGACCATGGCCCGGATGCGTACATCTCCGGGTCGACCAGCCGGGCCTACATCGCCCTCTCCCCCAATGATCCGCTCCAGGTAACCTTGGAGCGGATGCAAGCCGGGCGGATGCGGGTGGCGTTGGTGCTGACCGGTGTTGTGCGGGGAGGTGCAGAGGGCGCCCAACCTGAGGATGAGCGCCCTTCTGCGGAGCGGTTGGTTGGCATGCTGACCGAAGAGAACATCCAAGAATATCTACAAGTCCACGAGGCGACCGGGGATGCTAGCGAGCTCCCTCGAGCCTAGGCAGAATGAGGTCGAAGCTCGCGGTGAGAATGACCTCCAGAGCCGGCTGACCAGCGTCGGAAGGGGCGGTCCTCAAGGCAGGCTGGCTCAACGCTCCCTTGGAATCGCCCGCTTCGTCGGCCGGTGGTTCTTTTTCAGAGGCACCGAAGTCATCCAGGCTCATGTTGTATCGATCATTCCAGACGGCGGCCGGCTGTTTGTTCTCTGTGCGCTGCATGACTTCACCTCTCCTGTTTCAGCTGTCTCGTGCGTTTCCGATCTGTTCAGCGGCTGGTCGCGGTCCTACCGGCGAACCCAGGCCCAGTGACCCTTGACCCACACGCGGCGGCCGAACCGGTTCTTCTTCCAGTGACCCTTGATCCAGACCTTCTTCTGCGTCTTGATCTTGGCGGGCCGGATCACGACCGGCTTCACCTTCGGGGCGGGCTTCACCCAGACCACCGCTCGAACCGGGGCGATATGGAAGAAGACCGCCGGACGGGCGCTGGCCGCGGTCGGCAGAAGGAGCGCGCCGGCCAAGGCCAAGGCTGCGATCCAGGGGGCCTTCGAACGCTTCGGGGGAGCCGGGGTTTCGGTCTGCGTGGTGGTCATTGCGGTCGTCTGCGTCTTCATGTGTTTATCCTCCGTTGTTCGTTCGTTTCGTGTCTCGCCCCTAGGAGGAGCAAGGCCCGTGCCGCAGGGACCGGGGGCGGTGGAAAAGTCGCGTGGCAGACTCGCGGACCATGACTTACGAGAACAAACAATCGCGCAATATGCCGACAAATAGCGAGATACAGAATCGACCAAAGCGGTGAGAATTGTGACAGAAGACTGGCGTCCCGGGCACTCACGATCAGGCCGCGCCGGGCCGGCCGTTCACCTGTCCCTCACGGTTCACCCGGGTGGACGCGAGGGTCCTCTCGAAGACGCCCTCCGAGGTGAAAACCGGCTGCCCAATGAACACGCGTGAGGGATCTCAAGCCAGAATTGATCCACTGGACTGCAGTCTGAGAGTGGACTTCCCCTGGTTCTCCTGACAAGTCCTAGGCTGCAATCGGGAGTTTGCGGAGGTGTCGGGGGCGGGCAGCGCTGCAGTCCCGAGTTCAAGGCCGAGGCGGTTCAGGCCCTGATTCCGCACAATGACCGCTTGCCGTGCAACTGGACAGCGGATCAGCTTCGTGGGGAGGGGTGGACCATGCGGGCACTGCTCTCCCTATCTGAGCAACACAATCTTGCCACGGAGAGCACCACACCCCAGGATTGCCTTCACGTAGTAGACGCCAGCTGCAACCCTTCTTCCGTCTCGGTCACGGCCATCCCATAGGCATGTGGCCTGGCCCTTCTCTCGCGGCTGCACCAGCAGTCGGCGAACCGCGGATCCATCAACAGACCAGATGTCAATCGCTGTGACCATCTCAAGGGAGCCTGTGTATATTGACAACATAATCTGTGATCCAAAGGCGCACACACTTGGGACAACCTCTAAATAGCTTTGCACGATTTT
>CAZTDY010000133.1:0-7183 GCA_964612295.1 uncultured bacterium
TCATTGCTCGCTGCACTGGATAAGGTGGCCTAGATTATTGACCCTTTAGGGTTAACTGCAATACTGGATTGCTGGTACGGACATGACGACCACAGGACCAGCAGAAAGTGAGGACCACGATGCGCCTGTCTTCCGCCGCGGCGCTCTGTTGTCTGCTGATGATCTGTCCCTGGTCCGGGATCAACGAGGCCGGCGTGGTCGTAGGCACCATGCAACTCCTCGCAACCGCGCATCCAGATCCTGACGAGCGTCCTCCGTTCGCGGCTGGTACCTGGGTGCAATACGTGCTGGACACCTGCGGCAGTCTTTCAGAAGTGATCGCGGTGGATGTACTCGAACGAGATAGAATCTAGGGCGCCGACTGGAGGCGGGAGATGTCCAACGACAACAGGCTACCATACGAAGGACGACGAGGATTCGCCACGACGCGCTGGAGTTTGGTCCTGGCCGCCGCCGATCGCGACGCCGACGATTCCGCAGATGCACTTGAAGAGCTGTGCAAGCAGTACTGGTACCCGCTCTATGTCTACACCCGTCGCCGCGGCCACAACGCGGAAGATGCACGCGACCTGACGCAGGCCTTCTTCGCCAAGCTGCTGGAGAAACAAAACCTACGGACCGCGGATCCGGCGCGAGGTCGCTTCCGCACCTTTCTCTTGTCATCAATGAAGAACTTCCTTGCGGGTGAATGGCGAAAAGCACACGCACTCAAGCGAGGGGGTGCGGTCGAGATCCTGTCGCTGGACTTCGACTCTGCAGAGGAGTCCTACAAGCTCGAACCCTCTCACAAATTGAGCCCCGAGGCGATCTACGAGCGCCGCTGGGCTTTGGGTTTGCTCCAGAGGGCCTTGACCGATCTACAGGAGCAATACGAGAAAGCCGGAAACCGGGAGCTCTTCGACGCGCTCAAGGGCTACCTGGGGGGCGATGACGCCGTTCTGCCGTACTCCGAGCTGTCGCAGCGCCTCGACCGGAGCGAAGGGAGCCTGCGCACCGCCGTCTCGCGTCTACGTTCCCGGTGGCGTGGGCGTCTGCGTGAGTTGGTCGCGGAAACCGTTCGTGATGAGTCCCAGGTTCAGGACGAGCTACGCAGCCTGATCGCCTCGATTGATACGGATGTGTAATATCCGGACTCAGAATCCGTAGAGTCAGATATGAAGCAACAACGCACATGCCCCAACTGTCATGCGGCCGTCCCGGCCGACGCCCCCGAAGGTGTCTGCCCCACCTGTGCCCTGCGAGCTGGATTCGACTTCGGGGACGGGCTCGACTCCCCAACCCGGGCGATCCACACAGGGCACTCACAGCCTTTGCCGGCCGAGCAACTCGCGCGCAAGCTCCCAGAGCTCGAGCAGTTCGAGCTGATCGGCCAGGGGGGCATGGGTGCGGTCTACAAAGCCCGGCATCGCAAGCTCCATCGAATGGTCGCTGTCAAGGTGCTCGACCCGAACCTGAGCAACGACCCTTCATTCGCAGAACGTTTCACCCGCGAAGCTCGGACCCTCGCACAGCTTGATCATCCCAATGTCGTGTCGATTTGCGACTTCGGCCGCCGAGACGACGTCTACTACCTGATCATGGAATTGGTCGACGGCGTCAGCCTGCGCCAGATGATCGAGGCGGGGGGGCTCAAACCACAAGAGGCGCTCGCGATGGTGCCACACATCTGCGAGGCCTTGCAGTACGCCCACGATCAAGGCGTCGTGCACCGCGACATCAAG
Source organism: uncultured bacterium (assembly GCA_964612295.1). Classification (GTDB taxonomy): domain Bacteria; phylum Eisenbacteria; class RBG-16-71-46; order CAIMUX01; family WJJG01; genus CAYQJL01. The sequence goes on from CAZTDY010000133.1 coordinate 1,722, forward strand.
CCCGAGAACATCCTCGTCGACCAGAAGGGCTCGATCAAGATCGCCGACTTCGGGCTGGCGAAACTCGTCGGACAGGAAACCCAGGAGCGCTTGACCCAGACCCGCCAGGTCATGGGGACGCCCAACTACATGGCTCCCGAACAGATCGAGAACCCGGCCGATGTCGATCATCGCGCGGACATCTTCGCCCTCGGGGTAATCTTCTACGAGCTCCTCACCGGTGAGCTTCCCGTGGGCCGGTTCCCTGCTCCGTCACGAAGAGTTCAAGTGGATGTGCGACTGGACGACGTTGTCCTTCGAACGCTCGAGAAGGAGCCGCACCTGCGCTATCAGCAGGCCAGTGAGTTGCAGTCGGATATAGTGTCGATATCGACCGGCGGCTACTTGATGGACAACCCCGCGGATGAGTCTTCACGGCGCCGGCACGACGAGAGAGACTACGAGTATCGTTCCGCCAAGATGATGTTCGGGATACCCCTGATACACATCGCATTCAGCCGCGGTCCGAGTAGCAACGGGATGCGTGTCGCCAACGGCATCATCGCACTCGGCGACGTGGCGATCGGGGGCGTCGCCGTCGGTGGCTTCAGTTTTGGCCTCATCACGTTTGGTGGGATCAATGTCGGGCTCGTGGGATTTGGTGGGATCACCCTGGGCTTGTTGTTTGCGATGGGAGGTGTTGGCGCGGGCACCTTCAGCCTTTCAGCGATGGCAATCGGCTTGGTTTTCGCCCAGGGTGGCTTGCCGATCTCCCTCGTGACTTTGACGGATTCGGCCTACAGCTGGGCTGCGCTGTCTACCTGGCTCCTTGCGACCGTGGGTTTTACAGCCGGCGCGGTGGCAGCTGTGTATGCCTGGATCACGGCGATCAAAGCACGCTCCCGAATACGGAACTGAGGACGTGTCCTTCCGCCTTGGATTCGGGTGCCTTGCATGATAGCGTTTGTGTAGACGACAGCACCCACGCATCGACTCGCAAGACGCGCGCGCTTCGGAATCACTGCACAAAGCTCGAGTTGTGCAGACTTGCCCTAAGGAGGACACATGGACGCCAACGATCTCTATCACAGCAGATTCGCCAGGTGGGCCCAGTTCTACAAGGTGTTACTCCAGATGCTTCTAGGTGTTGCGGGGATCGCCGCATTGGGCATCAAGCTGGGTTTGAAGCTCTGGCCGTCCGAAGCTCCAGGGTGGCCCATGAGCTTGCTGCAGGACACAAATCCGCTGGGGATCATCGGATACGTCCTCGCTTGCTCTGCGGCGGTCGAACTTGCAGCCAGGCTTTTCACGAAGGGGCCCGACGAGGCTGTGGACCCCGTCATCCTGGGAATCGCGGCGACCTGTTTTCTCATTATTTCCAGACCCGATGTGCCCATTCTTCACACCGCCATTGTGATCGTGGCCAGCACCGTTGCCATCGGTATCCTCTTCTTCGTGAGGAACTCCTTTGTCAGCGATCCCGACGCGATTGACTGAGTGATGGTCGGGCAGCGAGGGCACGTGGGCACAGCCTTCGCTCCTTGACACCCCTCGAAAAGTCTCTCTAAGATCCAGGTCAATATCACTTGGGGAGATACGCACAGGGGGTGGCTTCATGAATGGTCGCGGGATCGGCTCCGGCGTCCTTGGGATGGTCCTGGCAGGGCTGGCGGTCGGCTCGCTGGGACTGCTGGAGCCCCTGCTTCGTTTTTGGAGAGCGTTTCATCTGATCGGCCTCCCCTGGCCTCATCTACTCCTTCTATATCTGGGGATTGGACTCCTGTCGGGGCTGATCGCCGGAATCCCACTGTTGCTCTTCCTGGCGATGGGTTCATCGGCGCGACGTCCTATTGACCGGGCCGCATATTTCGCGATGGGCACACTCTCGTTGGCTGCCGTGCTCTTTGCTTCACAACCTTTGCGACATGAACTGATCCGTTCCTTCATGCCCGTGTCGTACGCGATTCTCTATCCCGTACTGTTTCTTCTTGCTGCCGGGGCCACGCTGGTATTGACCCCCATCCTGATGCGTCCACTGCTGGCCGGCCTGGTGGGAACCCGCAGTGGCGACGTTTCGCCCCCCCGGCTCATCATCCTGCTTCTGTTGGTGGGCCTGTTCGTGCCCCTCACAGTCTACAAGGATCTCGATTCACGATACGCCGATAGCGGTCGCCCACCCCGCGATGAGTTGCGTACACGCCCGAGCGATGACGCAATCCAGAATGTGCTCTTCATCACCATCGATGCGCTGCGGGCCGATCATCTCTCCTGCTATGGCTACCATCGTCCCACCTCCCCGGTCATCGATTCACTGGCCGCGGGAGCGATTCGATTTGAGCAGTGCATTTCGCAAGGCAATCGAACCGAACTCAGCGTGGGGTCGATGTTCACCTCGCTCTATCCATCCCTCCACTCGGTCCGCCACGATCCAGAGCGCGCCAGCATTCTGCCTCCCGGCATCGAGACCCTCGCCGGTTATCTCCGCAACGCCGGGCTGGCCACTTCCAGCATGGTGAGCAATCCATATGTTCGACGCGAATGGGGACTGGCGCGGGGGTTCAATCGGTTACAGGAGTTTCATTTCGGATACGCCGGTCTGACTCCCTATCTCTACCTGCTTCGGTTGCGGCTTGCCGCTCCGCCCAATCGCGTGCTGCAGACCCCGGTTCCCCGAGCGGAGGTCATCGTTGACGCCGCCATCGCGGAGATCGACCATTTGCGAGAGGCACCGTTCTTTCTCTATCTCCACTTCATGGACGTGCATCATCCCTACTATCCACCGCCGCCCTACAGAGGATCGTTCCGTTCGCCCGACGCCTCCGACTTGGATCCTTTGCTCCTCTGGACTCAATACTGGGATGACTTCAATCGGCTATCTGAAGATCCCGACGCCATTCCCCGATCGCATGTCATCCAAGTCCGCGATCTCTACGACGACTGCATTCGGTATGTCGATCATGAACTGGGACGCCTGTTTGCCGCTCTTCATGCACGAGACCTATTCAGAAATACACTGATCGTCCTGACCGCCGATCACGGTGATGAATTCCTCGATCATGGAGACATATTCCACAAGTCGATGTTCCTCTACGACGAGCTCGTCCACGTGCCGCTCATTGTGGTCCGTCCCGGACAATCCGCGGGCACGGAACTTCCGCATCTCGTGCGCCACATCGATCTGCTGCCCACCTTGCTCGAGACCTTTGGGCTTCCTGCGTCGGAACAAGCGTCCGGTCACAGCCTGCTCCCCCTCATGGAGGGAAACCCTCAGGCCGATCCTCCCCTGGCGTTTTGTCAGTCGCACGAATTTGTCGCGGTTCGGTCAGACGCACACAAGCTCATCTATGATCTGAGCGCCGGCCGAGGATTCTGCTTTGATCTAGCCGATGATCCACTGGAGAAGGAGAACCTCTTCGGACACGGCGACACCTCCCCCTGTGACTCCATCATGCGAGAGCTGATGGAGTTCATCCGCCGGATCAGCGTTCCGCGCGGGGAAGAGACGCCGCTCGAGATCGACGAGAATACGCGCAAGCAACTCGAGTCGCTTGGGTATATGTAGGGTGCGCGTACTTGTCGTCATCCTGCTGATCGCTGCCGCCCTGAGGGTGGGGTACTCCCTGACCGTCGGTGACGCGGATTTCCTGGCGATCGACGGCAGGGACTATCGTGACATCTCGCAGAATCTCGCCTCCGGCAACGGCTACTCGATCTCGTACTACCGCTGGTTCGAGCCTGTCCCGCAAAAAGCGGAACAGCTCCATCCGGATTTCCTTCGGCCGCCGCTTCTTCCGCTATTGGGCGCCGCGCTTCACCTCCTGCCTCTGCCGTGGGTCGGTGTTGCCAAGACGGTGAGCATCCTACTGGGTTGTTGCCTCGTGCTGGCCGTCTACATGCTCGGCGCGCGAGTTTTCGACCAGAGAACAGGCCTCGTAGCTGCCGCGATTGCGTCCGTGTATCCGCCGGCCATCTACTACGCCGGTTATTGGAGCACGGAAACAGTCTTTGCCCTGTTTCTCGTTCTTGGCCTCGCTCTGCTGCCGAGGCCCGGCGACGCCAGACCACCGCGCGCGACCGCGCTCTCCATCGGAGCCCTGGCGTTGGCAGCTCTCGCGCGCCCGACAGGATTGGTCTTTCTTGTCGGTATGTTCTTCCTCGCACTCTATCGGATTCCAAAGCCGCTCAGACTTCGATGCGCACTGGTGACGCTTGCCGTGGCCATGGTGATCCTCGGACCCTGGATGGGGCGAAACGCAATCGAGTCGGGACGCCCAACCCCTGCCACGTTCTTCGGAGGATACAATGCCTGGCTGGGGATGAACGCGCGCATGGATGCGATGTACGATGCCGGTGAGTCACCTGAGTTCCAGGCGCAGATGGATTCTCTGTATGCGATCGATTCGAAGAGCCATGTACGCTCACTCGAAGAGAGCGAGACCTTTGCCCCCCATGAACAGGAGGCGTACTGGAAGTCGCTCGCCATGGACTACGTCCTTCAGCATCCGGGTCCGGCCAGGTCGATTCTGCTCAGGCGGCTTGTTCACTTCTTCCGGCCGTGGCCGAACAGGGCTTCCACTTCGGGTGCCCACTTCGCAGCGGCGCTTCTCACCGTATTTCCTGTCTTTGTCCTCGCCGCCGGGACTTTGTTGTTCAGCTCGCGGGGACGCTCTTCGCGCATCATTCTTCAGATGGCGCTCGCCGTGGCAGTCTCCCTGCCCTTTGTATTTCATCACCGGTTCCGGTTTCCGATGTTCGAACCCTTTGCTATCGTATTGGCAGCCGTCGGCCTGATGGCGATTCGCGACAGGGTGGTTCGCCTGCTGGAGCGCACGCGAACGAAAGGAGCAACTAAACACAATGGACACACCAGCCCGTTCATGGGTTAAATCCATCACCTGGCGAGTTCTCGGAATTATCATGCTCGGGGTCATCACCTATCTGATTACGAGAGATTGGAAGGAGATGGCGGTGATCACGGTGATTTTTCACGGGATTCGGCTCATTCTCTATTATCTTCATGAGAGAGTGTGGGAACAGGTGGATTGGGGAAGGGCGAAGCACCCTCTGAGCGCCTTGCCCGTGGACCGGGAGTTGACTCCGGCGGATCTGGAAGAGGTGCGCGAGAAACTCAGGACACTGGGCTATATCGACTAGCTGACAACGGCCTGCGCTTGACGCGTCTGGAGGTCATATGCGAATTCGAGCGGAACACGCAGACGATCACGATGCCGTGCGCGCGGTCAATGTGTCGGCCTTTGAAACCCCTGCTGAAGGCGCTCTGGTTGACGCTCTGCGGGAACAGGCGCAGCCGATCGTTTCCATCGTCGCCTAGGACCAGGGGAAGGTAGTCGGACACATCATGTTCTCGCCGGTTTCTCTCTCAGGACATCCCGATTTCAAGGTGATGGGCCTTGGCCCCATGGCGGTGACCTGTGCATCCCGAAAACCTCATCCGCCGCAACCGAGCGCGATTCCTTCGAGGA
>CAZTDY010000134.1:0-6990 GCA_964612295.1 uncultured bacterium
GGACTGGCGCGGGCTTCACCATCTATGCGCGGGTTCTAAGCACTGTCGACACCCCTAGCCATTGCTCAGGTCCTCAAGCAGCCAGCGATAGGCCGGCACCGCTTCGATCCCGTCATCGATTCGTTCGTGTTCATTCCAAGTGACAATCGTTCCAGACTTCAATCTTAGCTCCTTCAGTCCCGCCCTCGTTGCCGAGAGTTCTCGCCGCCGCGTTGCCTCATCCTCCAGTGTCCAGCAAACCTGGATGAGTCGGCGATCAACGACCTTACGAGCTGACAGGAAGAAGTCTATCTCCTGTCCGTTTTTCGTGACGACATACTCCGGTCTGAGACCCTGGCGACGCAGGTGGGTGTAGACCACATTCTCGAGGATCGCGCCCCGGTCCATCGTCATGGGAGTCACACCTGCACCCACAATCCCAATGTCGCTGACGTAGATCTTCCTGGGATTGACCTGCCTCACCTTCTCCGACCGGGAGTGGATCGGCGCCTGATGAATCAGGTAGGCATCCGCTAGATGATCCAAGTACTGGTATAGGTTGTCCTTGGTGCAGCTGACAGCCTGGCTACGCAGAGAATTGTAGAACTTGTTTACACTGAATCGAGTGGCCGGAGCACTCATGATGTGCCGGATGAGTCTCCGCAGCGCAGCCACGTTCGTCACCGAGTGGCGTTCCACGATGTCGCGGAGAAGCACAACATCCAGATGATTTCTGAGAACCTGACGCCGAATCTCCTCGTCCTTCACGGATTGAAGTTCGGGGAAGCCGCCGTAATCGAGATATCGCCGGGCCATGTTCTGCAGAATGGCTCGTGTTTTCGCTCCGAAGCGCCTTGGTGACGAGAGCCGTATTTCCTGAAATCGCAGAAACTCAGCAAAGGACAGGGGAAAGATCTCGATTGGGAGAGAACGCCCGCGTAGGCTGGTCGCAATCTCTTGGCTGAGAAGCTTCGATGAGGAGCCTGTGATCCATAAGGAGATTCTCTCATTATCCAGGACGCGGCGGACAAACATCTCCCAACCGTCGATCCGCTGCACTTCGTCCAGAAAGAAATGACATTGCTCGTCCTTGAGAGCGGGAAGCCGACTGAAGTAGACATCCAATATCGTCTGGAAGTCCATCGTCCGGAACGGGAGAAGCCGTTCATCCTCGAAGTTGAGATAGAGCAATCTCTCTTTGGGGACGCCCCCTTCCAGAAGTCTGTGCATCTGTTGGTAGCAGAACCAGGTCTTCCCGACGCGGCGCATTCCCACTATGACCGTGGCCTTGCCCTTGAGCTCGATGGGCTGTGCATCGCGAGGAATCGGCCTGGGTAGGTCACGTTCGTGAAAGTCGTCGATGAGTTCTTCTATAATCTCTCGCATGTGGCAAATCTATCCCTAAAGAAAGGATAGATCAAGAGCTTTCTTTCCCTGTATTAAGGAGACATATTGGAGAGCAGAATCGCCGCACCTCTAACTACATGCGCATGAACATGTTACGCTGTGGAGGCGGCGGGAATCGAACCCGCGTCCGGAAGAGAATCATCATGCACGTCTACGTGTGTATCTCACCGTTTGATTCTCGCCTGTCCGGTCTCTAGTGAGCTCGATACCTTACAGGCCAGCCCCTTAGTTTCGCGAGAGCCCCAGGGCGTGACCGCTCGCTAGCCCACCGTAACTTCGTCTTACCAACACACCGGCGGGCACCAGTGTTGGAGACGGATGGCTTTAGGCAGCCATCAGTGCCGGCTCAAAGTCGGCAATTGTGTTTTCCCTACTTGTTTAACGAGCCAGTAGGGACCTCGACACGCAGTACAGGAATCATGCTCCCCGTCGAAGCCAGATCGCCCCCAGGAGAGATGAGACAGAGAGAGGGCTGACCGGTTGCTCATGCTGCCGATCCGCCCTCACCCCACAACCCGTGCGCCAGCAGGGAATCGAACCCCGAACCTACTGATTAAGAGTCAGTTGCTCTGCCAATTGAGCTACTGGCGCCCATGACAAATATCGGCACCCCGCCAGGGAGATGCCACGTCGAACCCTAGCGGTTTGGGCGCCGATTCGTCAAGAGCTATCCATCTAGAACGGCAGGTCGTCATCCTCACCGGCCGGATCTAGCGAACTGTCAGGGACATAGCCGCCCACCGGGTCGGCCGCCTGCGTGCCGCCCCCGGACTGCTGACCGCCCGTTTGACCGCCCGACTGACCGCCACCGGCACCGGCACCGGCACCGGCGGTCTGATAGGAACCCGCGCCCGCTCCGGCTTCGCCGCGACTCAACATGATCATGTTGTTGGCCACGATCTCAGTCGTCTGGCGCCGCTGGCCCTGCTGATCCTCCCACTGCCGGGTCTGAAGACGACCCTCAATGTAGACCTGCTTGCCCTTGTTCAGATACTGCCCGCAAATCTCGGCCAGCTTGCCCCAGGCAACAATGCGGTGCCACTCGGTCCGGTCCTGCCGGTTGCCGCTCTTGTCGTTGAAGCTCTCGTTGGTGGCTAGGGTGAAATTGGCAACCGGGGTCCCCGACGGCGTATGCCGGGTCTCGGGATCACGCCCCAGATTACCAATGAGCATCACCTTGTTCAGTCCGTTCATGACTCCTCCTAGAGACTCCTTCTCACTCTGGGTGAGGGCCGGGCCGCCTTCGGGGAGCGTCGGCCCTCGTCGCTCCCTTGGCGAACCTTGACACTACCCGATCTAGCACTTCGGGTGCCAGCGATGAGGTGCCGGGCCGCTAGAATCACCCCCGAGGCGCCACCGCTAGTACATCTCGTATTTGGCCAGGCGTCCGTCGAGCCCGCCGTTCGAAAGCGGCTTCTTCCAGGCGGGACGCAGCCCGATGCTCTTCAGCAGGGCCCGCTCGCCGAAATAGACGTAGGCCACACTCCCGGTGCACCGTTGCTTCAGAAAATCGCCTAGTTCGCGATAGAACGCCGACAGATCTACGCCTCGCTTCTGGCGCACTCCGTAGGGCGGGTTGCAGACGATCGTCCGATTCTCGAGATTCGGGATCTCTCGGAAATCCTGCCGCCGGATACGCATCTTCTCACCGAACGGCAGAAGCGCATTGTTTTGCCGGGCGATTCCCACCGCCTTACCGTCGAGGTCGCTGCCGCAGACCACGTCCCGACCCGGTTCACGAATCCTCTGGTCGGCTTCTTTCTTCACTTGGCGCCACAGTTTGGGGTCGTAGTCGGGGAGCATCATGAAGCCATAGCGCCGCCGCAGATAGCCAGCTGGGATCCGGCAGTGGCGCATCCACGCCTCACTGAGAAGCGTCCCCGACCCGCACATGGGATCATGAAGCGGCTGCGCCCCATCCCACTCGGCGAACTCCAGAATGGCGGCCGCCAGAGTCTCCTGCATCGGAGCTTCAACTGAAACGCGACGGTACCCTCGGCGGTGAAGAGAGCCGCCCGATGCATCCAGGCTGATCGTCGCCTGGTTGCGGGCGAGGTGGAGGTTCACCCACAGATCCGGCTCGCCGGTGTCGACGCTCGGACGCCGGCCGGTTCGATCGCGACAACAATCGACGATGGCGTCCTTGACCTTGAGCGAGGCGTAGCGGCTATGGGTGATCTTGCTGTCGGACACATTGGCGAAGACGGCAAAGGTCTGATCGGCCCTCAAGATCGATGACCAGTCGATCTCCCGCACCTTGCGATAGAGGTAGTCCGGGGTGTGGCACATGAAGACGGAAAGAGGCGCCAGCACGCGGGTCAGCAGCCGGGAGCAGTAGTTGACCCGGTAGAGCGTGACGGCGTCGGCCACGAAATGGAGCCCGCGATACCCTGGGGTGATCGTCTCCACCCCGAGCAAGCGCAGTTCGGCCTCGGCCAGCTCATCCAGCCCGCTGGCCAGCTGACCGAAATAGCGCTGTTTCTCCTGATACTCATACACCTTGTTGGCTCCTCTCATGGGCCGATACTGGCATGTCGGGGCCCAAACGCAAAGCCCGGATCCTGAGGCCGCAGGCCCGGTTACCTTGACAGTTCCGATCGCCCCCCGTATCTTCAGAGGGTCTGATCACGGGGCGTGGCGCAGTCCGGTAGCGCACCTGCTTTGGGAGCAGGGAGTCGTAGGTTCGAATCCTATCGCCCCGAAGGTGGAAGGTCCGGCTCTGCATGCGGATTCTGCGCAGGGTCGGGCCTTTTTCGTCATCTGCCCGTCCCGACCGCGGCCTGATCCTGTAGACCCCTGGCCCATAACCCGCTAGCCTGGAAGTCCAGCCTGCACCGTACGATTCGGACGGTGGGAGAGACGCAAGGAGGGCATCGAGATGCGGTCAAAGGAGTGCCGACTTCTTGGGCTTACGTTCTGGCTTCTGCTGCTGGCGGCAGGCGGTCTTGCCGGATGCGGGGCTGATGTCCCCCGGCAGCAGCCGACGCCACCGGTCGCGCGCGCCATTCCCCAGGAGCTGGAAGCCCACGGGCACGTCCGGATCGACCCCTACTTCTGGCTTCGCGAGCGCGAGAATCCGGAGGTTGTCGCCTACCTGGAGGCGGAGAACACCTACCTCGGGGCCGCAATGGCGCACACCGAGGAGCTCCAGAACACCATCTTCGAAGAGATCAAGGGCCGGATCCGCAAGGACGATTCATCAGTCCCCCATCTCTACGATGGCTACTTCTACTACCGCCGGTACGAGAAGGACCGCGAGTACCCGATCTACTGTCGAAAAGAAGGATCGATCGATTCGGCCGAGGAGATCCTGCTCGACGTCAACGCTCTCGCCGTGACGATCGGGGCCCAGGACGGCTACCTCTCGGTCGGCGGGCGTGAGATCAGCCCCGATGCCCAGCTCTATGCCTTTGGTGCCGACACCATGGGCAGACGATTCTACTCGCTCCGCATCAAGGATCTGCGCTCGGGAGAACTCCTTCCGGATGTGATCCCGGATGTGACGCCGCAATCTGCCTGGGCCAACGACAATCGAACGCTCTTCTACTTGAAGCAGGACCCGGTCACGCTGCGGCCCTATCAGGTATACCGGCACGTGCTGGGTAGTGATCCTCGCGATGACCAGCTCGTCTTTGAAGAACCCGACGACACCTTCTGGGTCTCGCTCTTTCGGAGCAAATCGGGACGCTACATCTTCATCGAATGCGAACACACCCTGATGACCGAGTATCTCTATCTGGATGCCGACAGACCGCTGGGCGATTTCACGGTCATCCAACCGCGCGAACGGGATCTCGAGTACTCGGTGGCCCACTTCGGCGATCACTTTTATATGCGCACCAACTGGGAGGCCAAGAACTTCCGGCTGATGAAGTGCCCTGTCGCCCACACGGCAAAGGAACACTGGACCGAGGTGGTGCCCTACGACGATGCGGTGTTCCTCCAGCAGTTCGAGATCTTCAGAGACTATCTTGTGGTCCGGGAGCGGCGTGAAGGGCTCACCCACATGCGGATCATCCCCTGGGATGGCAGTCCCGCTCATGATCTCGACTTCGGGGAAGCGACCTACGCCGCATATCTCGATACGAACAAAGAGTTCGACACCCAGGTGCTGCGCTATGAATACACCTCGCTCGTGACGCCCGTTTCCATCTACGACTATGACATGGCGACCCGCGAGAAGGTCCTGCGCAAACAGGACGAGGTGATGGGCGGCTACGATCCGTCCGCGTACCGGACGCGCCGGCTGCAGGCCGAGGCTCGCGACGGAACGATGGTTCCGATCTCGATCGTCCATCCGGCTGATCTGGTGTTGGACGGACGCGCGCCCCTGCTCCTTGATGGATACGGCGCATACGGGTTCAGCAGTGCCCCCTGGTTCAGCGAAGCCCGCCTGAGCCTGCTCGAACGCGGATTCGGCTACGCGATTGCGCACGTGCGGGGTGGACAGGAACTTGGCCGCCAATGGTACGAGGATGGCAAGCTCCTCGAGAAGAAGAACACGTTCACGGACTTCATCGACTGTGCGGAGCATCTCTGCGAGACGGGTTATACGGGCGCCGACAAGCTCTTCGCCTACGGAAACAGCGCGGGCGGACTCCTCATCGGCGCCGTGGTCAACATGGCACCGGAGCAGTTTGCTGGAGCGATCGCCGACGTCCCCTGGGTCGATGCGGTTACGACGATGCTCGATGCCACCATCCCATTGACGACCAGCGAGTACGATGAGTGGGGCGATCCCAACCAGCGTGAGTACTACGACTACATGCTCAGCTACTCCCCCTACGACAATGTCGAGGCCAAGGACTACCCTGCCCTGCTTGTGATTGCCGGATACCACGACTCCCAAGTGCAGTACTGGGAGCCGGCCAAGTGGGTGGCCAAGCTGCGGGCCCTGAAGACCGACGACCAGCTGCTGCTGCTCAAGACCAATATGGAAGCCGGACACGGCGGGGTCAGCGGCCGTTTTCGGGGCTACCGGGAGACGGCCTTGGTGTATGCTTTCATGATAGAGACCCTGGCGAACCGGAGATAAGGAGGCGGATCCATGGCCCCCCAGATGCCATCGAGAGCTGCTGTCGTAGTCGCCGGGTTCCTCCTGAGTGGCCTGCTCCTGCCGGCGATGGCCCACGCAGATTCCGATGACGCGGCCGGCCCTCCTGCAACAGCGACTGACGCCGACTCACTGGAGATCGCAGCCTCGTGGCTGGAAGAGGGTCGCTTCGGCGAGGTCGAAGGTCTGATGCGCCGGTTGCTGCCGCATCTGGAGGAGGAGTTCGGGCCAGTCTCCGCCGAGGTCGCACGAGGGAAGGATCAGCTCGTCACCGCGCTCTGGAGAACCGGACGCGGACAATCCCCCGAGACCATGGAGCTCGCGCAGCAGGCCGTGGAGATCAAGCGGGAAGTTCTTGGCCCGGACCACCTGGACTTGAGCGAGAGTCTCTTCAATCTCGGCATCCTGAACGCCATGGGCGGCAACCTTGCCGGGGCCGACTCTCTCTTCTTTCGCGTGCTGACCATCCGGGAAGCCGGTCGGGAACTGGCGCGGTGGTCCGTAGGATCTCCCTTGTCTGTCTCCAGGGTTTCCCCTTTCGTGCCCGGCTA
>CAZTDY010000135.1:0-6902 GCA_964612295.1 uncultured bacterium
GGAGTTTCCAAGGGCCAGCGAGCTTGCCAGAGAAGGCAAGAACGAGTAGCCGCGCCGACGGCTCCTGCACGATCAATCTCGATGTTCTTGCGACTGCTTTATCTCGGCGAGGGTTGTTTCCGCCTCTTCAAGCCATTCAGTTGCTTGCTTTCTGCCCTTGTCAATTGCTTCTCGTTTGAGCACCTCTACGGCTTCTTCTGCCGAAGTCAGTGCGGCAGCGGGGCTCTGTTCGTTTGAAATGCGCTGTGCCAGCCGGCTCTTTACCCGCGCGTACTCCGCCAGCAGATTGGTTTGATTCTCCTGATTGACCTTCCGGTCGAGGATATCATGAGCGCGATCCAGATCCTCTGCGGCTTCCTTGTCATGTCCCATCTGGAGCAGCAGCTCATACTCAAGAGAATGCGCCTCGGCGAGGCTGGGCTCATGCTCCAGGTGTCCCCCGTCGGAAACCAGGGAGATGAGCGCCTTCTTGGAACGGGAGACGTACTTCGAAGCTTCCTCATGCACGTTCATCATCGTGTAGATGGAGCCGAGATTCAAATGGGTTGCCGCAAGGTAGAACGTGTGCTCTGTCCGGCCCTGATCCTCGATAAGATGGGTGAGAATGCCCTCTGACCTCTTCAGCAGTGTCACAGCGTCTTCCAAGTGATCCAGACGCCTCTCGATCAGCGCATAGTTGGAGCAGCACTGTGCAAGGTAGCCGGATGGATCAACGGGGATGTCCTCTCCTTCCAGACTCTCATACAGCTTGATCGCCTCCCGGTACATCCGGCCCGCACTCTCGATGTCATCCATGTTGGCCAGGAGATTCGCCTTGTTGTCGTACACCTGCGCCTTGTAGAGATCGGCCTCAGGGCCAAGACGAGATCTGAGGTCGCCCCAGATTTCGATGGCGCTATCATAGCCCTGACAAGCGTTCTCGTATTCCAGCATGTTCATATGGGCGACCGACCGATTCATGTATGCCCAGGCCAGTTTTTGATGGTGGAGAATGTTGTCGGAGTCGCGCGTGATCTGAAGCAGCTGATCGATGGCCTTGCCGAAAGCCGTCTCGGCCAACCTGAAATCCCCCTCGCTGTAGTGGACCGCACCCATGTTGAGGTTGGCGCTAGCCAGATAACCTCGCAATGTGAATTCGGGATCATCATCCAGATTCCGTTCCATGAAGGAGATGGCATCCGCGAAGACGAGCATGGCACCGGAGAGATCTTCCACGGCCATGTGGACCCAGGCCTTTGACAACAGGAGCAGGGAGAACTTGTTCTTCAGCTTGTCCAGGTGTGAATCCAGAAGATCACGGAACACAAGCTCGACTTCATTGATCATGACCAGATCCGCTAGAGCCTGAGCTTTCAACGACCCGACCTGGGCCGGGGGTGCTTTCAGTGGCGGATGTCCAGAAGAGGACATGTAAGGCTCCAGGAAGTCGATGAAGTCCTGGGGGTCTTGCCAGGACCCTCCGAACACCGTTCGACGATCATGCACCAGCTTCATGTCCTCCTGGGGGACGTCTACAGAGGCCGCCTCGCAGGGATACGGGTTACCGGTAAGCTGTGCATAGACCTCTATCAGTGCTGATTCAATGTCGGCAAACTGCTTCCACCGGTCAGCAGGGTGCTTCTGAAAGCAGCGGCGGAGGATCTCAGCAACGCTGTGAGGCATCTCCGGAAAAGGAGCTGTCGGACCCGCGGAAAGAAGGGTGCTCAGAGCTTCCGGCGCTGCCACACCGGACTTCCAGGTGATCTCTCCAGCAAACATCTCCAGAAGTGATACGCCGAAGCTCCAGATATCCGTCATTTCATCGACTTTTCCACCCATGATCTGTTCGGGCGAGGCATAGGCCGGCGTCATTCCTGCCGAACTGACCAGGTCGGGCTCATCGACGGAAGATGACATGCCCTGGTCACTCACCGCCCGGTCACGATTGGGAAACCGCGCTTTGGCCAATCCGAAGTCTGTGATCTTGGCAACCCTGTTGTGGGTCATCATGACATTGCTCGGCTTGACATCCTGGTGAACCATGCCGCACTGGTGAGCGACCTGGAGACCCCGGCAGAACTGGATGGCCACACCTAGAAGTCCACCGATTTCATCCAGCTGCCCACGAACAATCCAGTCCTTCAGCGTCCCGCCGTCGACATACTCCGCGAAGATCAGAAGTCGATTCCTGAACGTCCTGAAGAACATACAGGTGGTCAAGTTGGGGTGTTCCGGCAAGTCGACCCAGGTTCGGAGCTCCCCCAAGAACCTGGTCTGCATGGTGGGTTCGGTCAGCCACTTGGGATGGAGCGTCTTGACCGCATACAGTTCGTCCCCGGTGATTCGGCGCACCAGGTGGACTTCCCCCATCCCACCCTTCCCAAGGAACGCCTCCACCCGATACTGGCCCAGCAGTGTTTCGCCCAGTGCCCAACTGGACTCGGCCCTCCCCCGGGCCACCAGGTCAGGTTCCGTCGACATGCCGGAGGGTTCTGTCTGTGTCTCAGGGTTTCCTGATGCTGGATGCCCAAACACAGTCTGGGAATCATCCTCCTCAGGCGTCTTCTTTCGCGGGTCGGTCATGGTAATCCCCTCGCCTTGCGCTGGACCACAACATGATGGTACGTGCTCCGCACGCCTCTGTCGAGTAGCCGCCGGCTTAGAACGCCTACCGTTCCCTGTCTGCGCTCAATGCTCTGCGTAGACGGGACGTCTGCTCGCGAGCCCACAAGGTTAAGACCCTAAGCTGAAGGGCAATAGCCTGACCAGGACCTGCATCCGGCAAATCGCGGCAGAATTGCCAATCCCGAATCGGCAATCATAGCCTTCTCCTATCATTCCCCATCAATTTCCGGTGATGAAATGACGATAAGAAGCACGTGGATTTGGTCTCGATAAACTACTGAACGGCCGGGCAGGCGGCCCGCCGGAAATCCAAGAAAGACCTAGCGATATGTCAATAATCAGTCAGTTGTCAACATCCGCATTGCTGTCCTTGCAGGACTCGGTTGCGAATGAAATAGCAGGGTGCGAAAGCCTGGAAGATGCTGCACAGAGTTACATGAATGTGCTGTATGAGGAGCTTCGTGAATCCATTCTGCTGGCGAGGTTCTTTGCAGCAATCCCCCTGAACAGGCTTCCGGAGGAGAACAGGGCGTTCGCATCCGATCTGGCACGGGCCAAGAACGTCGAGAACCTGATGAGTGATGACACCCTCGTCTTGTCCCTGTTGGGTTCCAGGGGGAAAGAGGAGGCCTGGAACCATCGGAAGAGTTCCTCAGGCCATGTCGGTATCCCGCTGATCTCCGCCGAGTTCATCGAGGCCTTTCCCATGATGTCACGTCTCCTGAAACAGATGGGGCTGGGCCTGGATTGGATCGAAAACAACGATCTGGCCCTGGTGGTGAAGACCGCCGGGAAAATGGGCGGGATCTTCTATGTCGAAGACGCTGCCACGGAGCGGGACAACAGGGGGCGAAAGATCATCGCCGCCCAGGATTTCGTTCGGGAGCATCGCGTGAAATCGGTATTCGGCATCGGCGGCGGCTACCTAGGCACGGAGATCTTCTTCACCTCCATCATCTTCACCAATGAATTCGTGAATAAGGACATTGTCCAGCGATTCATGCTGCAGGCGAACAAGTTCAAGACATCAACGATGGCGCTGGCCATCGATGACAAACTGTTCAATCCACACATCAACTCGGCGGCGGTGAATGAGTAGCAACCGAAAGAACACTACGAGAATCGACGACATCCTTGTCGACGGGACGAAATCGCTGTCGGACTTCCTCGACTCCGCCACCGAACCGGAACTGAGATCCGCTCTTTCCCGGGTGGTTGGTGAATATCGCAATCTAGCTGCCGCCAACGAAGATCTGGACGCTCGTCTGCAGAAGACGGTGGATGATAATTTCTGGCAATCCCAGGAGCTTCAGGCGAGGAATGAGGAATTCGAGGAATACGCGAACCTCCTGCAGCGACAGAACCGTGAAATCGACGCTCACCGGGGCAACCTCGCTGAGACGAACGAGCGTCTAGAGAAGGAAATACAGCGGAAGAACGAAGCCATTGCCGCAGACAAGGCAAAGAGCGCTTTCCTCTCGATGATGAGCCATGAGATCCGCACTCCGATGAACGGGGTGATCGGTATGACATCCCTCCTCGCCGAGTCTGAACTCACTCCGGAGCAACATGAGTACGTCAACACTATCCGCATCAGCGGCGACACCCTGCTCACCGTGATCAACGATATCCTCGATTACTCCAAGATAGAATCAGGGAGACTGGATCTCGAGAAGAACACCTTCGAACTCGCGAAACCGATCGAGGAAGCACTGGAACTGCTGACCGCTCCCGCTTCGGAGAAACAGATCGATCTGCTGTATTCGATCGACGCCGAAGTGCCGTCGTTCGTCTCAGGAGATATCACCAGGTTGCGTCAGATCCTGGTCAACCTGATCGGCAATGCGGTGAAGTTCACCGATGTCGGTGAGGTGCTGGTGTCCGTGAGGGCGCTCCGGATGCATCCGGAGAAGGTTTCCGAAGTCGAGTTCGCCGTCGAGGATACAGGAGTGGGCATCACGGAGGAGAACATCCCGGGCCTATTCGATGATTTTGCCCAGGCAGATTCTTCGACAACTCGGAAATACGGCGGAACCGGGCTGGGGCTGGCCATCTGCAAGCGCCTGGTGAAGATGATGGGCGGATCGATCCGGGCCGAAAGCCGGGTCGGAGAGGGGTCCTCGTTCATCTTCACAGTTAGGCTGCCCATTTCCCGACCCGAACCGAGGCGATACCTCAACAACAATGTCCCGGAACTGAACAATCTCAAGCTGCTGATCATCGATGACAACCACACCAACCTGCGGATACTGGAGAAGCAGACCCGGTCCTGGGGGATGTATCCCGAGACGGTATGCAGGCCCTCGAAGGCGCTGGAGACCCTGAAGAGATCGTTGGACTTCGACTTGCTCATCCTCGACTGGCACATGCCGGAGATGGATGGTGTTCAGCTTGCCCATGAGATCCGGAGAGCGTTTCCGGGATTCTCGGCGCCGATGATCATGCTCAGCTCGACCGACGACTACATGAAACAGAATACCGACAGAAACCTGTTCGCCGGCCGTCTGCGGAAGCCGGTCAAGCAGTCCGAGCTCTTCGATACGCTGGTGAGTACGATTGCCAGGAAGGGCATCAGCCGGGCGGCGCCGCAGGAGCAGAAGTTCGATGCGGGGCTGGCCGGTGAACATCCGCTGAGAATCCTGATTGCAGAGGACAATCCGATCAATCAGAAGCTGGCAATCAAGTTCCTGCAGAAGATGGGATATCGCCCTGATGTCGCGGGGAACGGCATCGAGGTGCTGGAGCTGCTGGGTGTCGATCGCGGAGATCCGAACGATATCAACTACTCACTCGAGTACGATCTGATTTTGATGGACTGTGAAATGCCTGAAATGGATGGCTACCAGGCGACCGGTGAGATACGCAAGTGCGAGGCAGAGACCGGTAAGCACTGCGTCATCATTGCCACCACCGCCAATGCGATGGAAGGCGACCGTGGCAAGTGCCTTGAAGCAGGAATGGACGGCTACCTGAGCAAGCCGCTGAAGACGGACCAGCTCATGGCGGCAATCAGGGACGCCAGCCGGATCATCGCCGAGACAAGAGGCCCGAAAGATTCCCGGCCCCGGGAGCAGGACGCGGCCTAGAAGCTGTCGCCCAGGTAGAGGTAGAATCGTGGCACTCCCTCGCCAAAGGCGGTATCGAGGCTGATCTTGATCATGTCCTCCGGGCCGGTTCCCAGCCGGAGCCCCGCGCCCAATGTCGGGCGCATCGCATCGAGGCGCATCTCCTTCATCCGAGGCGCAACGTCGCCCATCCCGCCGAAGAAGACCGCGCCCAACCGCCAGCAGATAGGCATCCGATACTCGGCCTGAAACGCGATCAGAACGCGGTCCAGGTAACGGCCGAGGTTATACCCGCGCGTGTGAGACCGGCCGCCGAGGGCAGCATATCGCCATATCGGAGGCGATCCTTTCGCAGCGTAGGCGAAGAACTGCGCCGCAAGGACATGATTGCCGGCCAGCGCGTGGTAGTGGCGCAGGTCGAGGCTGTAGTTGTTGAAGTCGTGATCGCTCCCGAATTCCTCATCGAAGAAGAGCGCAAAGGCCTGGTAGTACAGACCGCGGCGGGGCGAGTATCGCCGGTCGCGCAGATCGAAATCGAAGATGGCGCCGAGGCCGGCGACCTGACTCCGACTCTCCCCGCGGTAGTCGCGCGTGTCGAAGAGCCCTCCCTCCTCGCTATCGAGCAGATCGACCCGTTCGATCTCATAGCGGACACCCAGCTTCAGGCGAGAGACCACGGCCCTGAGGTATTCGAGGTAGGCGCGGATTCGTTGGGGCTGATAGATCTCCTCGTCTTCATCGGGGGTCTTCGGCCCCACACCCCAGAAGTGTCTGGGAACGTCTGCGTAACTGACCATCGCCCTGGCGAAGCACCGGTCCTCGTTCCAGCGGAGATTGGTCTCGAACCGGGTGGAGAGGTGACCTTCGAATGTAGCTCTGCCGCGAAGGCGGACGTCGGAGAGGCGCGAACAGCGCTCGCCGCCCGGCATGCAGAAGGGCTTGAGGATCTCGCCGCCCAACCCCACACCGCTCTCCTGTGAGTAGGACGCGATCGGCACCGCGATGAAACCGCCGCGGGTCACCCGGGGCGGGATCAGGGAGAACCAGCCGCAATCGTGACCGGTACTGTCGGCTTGGGCGCAATCGATGCAGTTCGACTGAGGCTTCTCGGCCCACGACAAGGACGGGAGAACCAGAAGAACGATCAGGCCCAGGGCGGCGCGCATCTCCCCTCCTCAGGACTAAATAGCTTTGCACGATTTTAAATAGTTTGTATCAGTTTATCGAATTTGC
>CAZTDY010000136.1:0-6876 GCA_964612295.1 uncultured bacterium
CGGATGCTAGCCCGGTGCCGGGCGGGTGTCCAGGCCGGATCACTACCATTCTAGATGGACGGCGGTCACTCCCCAACCCGCATGTAGACCTGGGTGATCGCTATCGAGCCGGCCTCGTCGGAACCATCCTGGCAGGTGATCGCTCCACCATAGCCCGCCGAAATGATCGTGGTAGGGATGGCGAAATCGTCCTCGTCTGCTGTGAAGCTGAAACTTCCGTATCCGGATCCTCCGTGCGTTATCGTCTCCGACTGGACGTTGTCCGGGTTCAAGAAGGCGACAATGAAGCCAATGCTGGCTGACTCCCAGGGCCCGGTAAGGTCCACGTCCGCATCCACCCCAGCCGTCACCTGCTGGTTGGGCCAGATTTCATCCGGGAAGATAGTATTCGTTAGGGTGATTGTCAGAGTCGCCATCTGGCCCCCATCCCAGCAGCGCGCTACCCGAGTGCTGCCGGACGACGTCGGGCTGCCGGACTTCACATAGTGGACGCCGTCACCCCCGCCGCCGCCACCACCGCCTCCGTCGTCACCATCACCACTGCCGGCAACGGGAGAGCTCTCCCCGTCGATGCCGGTTTCCGGATCCTGGTCGCTCTCGGCTACCTGTCCGCCTTGCCGGACCATCTCGTCCGGATCACACGCTGGATCGAATCGCTCGAGCTCAGCGACCGCATTAGCGTAGCCATCCTTGACCTGGTTGACGAGCAGAGTCGCCGCGGCCACCCGGCGCCTGTCTCCCCAGGAGAGCTGCGTGAGCTCCGGCTGTTCCCGGTCGTTCGCGGCCCCTGTCTCAGTACTCCTGGGTGCAGCCACATGTAGCAGGTCCGCGTAGATGGCACGGACAAGAGCGTCGAGGGCGCTCGTGGTGTAGAAGAGAAACTGAATCGTCCCGTCTGCGCACAGCTCACCACCCGACGCCTCGACGCTGCGCATCAGCTGCATCAGATCGACGGTGCTCTCATCCAAGGCGTCCGCGGCTTCCACTAGCTCTTCGTAGATCCGCGCAATGTCCGGATCATCGAGGAGTTCGTCGACACTCGTTCCCCCCTCCGGCGCTCCTCCCTCTCCAGTCCCACTATCGCCCAAGAGATCTGCCAAGTCCTCCTCGAGGCCCCCGCCCTCTTCGTCATCTTCTTCCCCCGAAAGCTCCCTGGCGCAGAGGCCTGCCTGCGCGGCCTGATCCTCCACATCTTGAACTTGACCGCGAACGATGCTCTCGAGTGCTCGAAAATCGAGGGCCAGGTCCCACATTTCCGTGAGACCACTGAGACAGGCTCTTCCCTCCTCCTGCCGGGCGGAAAGATCCAGCAGCCAGCTCTCATTTGATGTTGCCTGACTCACGAGACCGGCAATGAGATCGATTTCGGGAAGCGGGGCGGCGTCATCGAGATTCGCCTTGAGCGTCTCCAACCTGCTTTCAAGGTCCGCCACGACCTCCCTGAATTCCGCGCTTGCCTCAGGGTGGGCTTCTTCGAGGAACTGAATCGGGCAGATGCTCAGTTTCGTCGTCCCCTGAAAGACGAGATCGTCGAGTTTTCGTCTTCTTCGATGAGCCTCTTCGATCTCCTCCTGAAGCAAGGCCGCCTGGGCCTTCTGATCTCGTACGTTCGACAACATCAGATCGAAGTCGATCGGTTCAGGAGGCATTTGCTCGGAGAAGCTGCTGATCAACCCCTGAATAGTCCCCGCCACGCTGTTGGCCTGTGCAACTTCACTCTCCGCAGACTCGGCATTCCGAGAAGCCTCCTCGTAATCCTGCGCCGAACAGGCCAGACGCGCACATTCTACTGCGCGGGTGTGAATCCCCGTCAGTTGTTCCGCCTTTGCGGATGCTTCATCGTACGATTCCCTGGCAACCAGCCACTCCTCCTCGCCTCGTTCACAGACCCGGCTGACCTCCTCCAGATTGTCTTGCAGTTCCGGACCAGCTGCATCGACCCTCTGTTCGGTGGTGCTCACATTCTCTTCCAGCTGCTCCAGTATCGTGACGTCGATTTCGGCTAGCTCAATGCCCTCCGCCTCGGCGAGCAACTCTGCAGTCTTGTTGGCGTTCTCCACACAAAGAGCCACGTCCTGCCCAAGCGAGATCAGGTCAGCCCCGCAGGTGACCCCTTTGACCAGCTGCCACCAACGACTGAACTTCAGAATCGCGGCAGCGTCACGCCTCAGCGTCTTGGAGTGCGCCATGAGGATTCGTTGCTGTTGGCGGACCTGGACGTAGTAGTCGACATCCTGCAGGAGGGCTGCCGCAGCGACGCGAACCATCTGTCGGTTGTTGCCCTCCCTCCAGTCTTGCACGGCGGGGAAGTTGGACAGATTCGAGGTGAAGTGGGGCTCGTTCATGTGATACCGGACATATTCAATCAGGGCTGCTCGCTTCTTGATGATGTCCATCGCCATCTGTAGGCGACGCCCTGCGCTGTTCGGTTCGACTTCTCGCAAGAAATCCCAATTCCCCTGTTCCTGCTCCCAATACAGGTAGTTGCTCAGAAAGTGTTCTACCCGATTCGGACCCAGCAGGGCGGGATCACTCTCAGCCATATTCGCGAAGGTCTGGACATTTGCCCCTGAGATCTCCCTGTTCACGGCAGCCGCGATCTTGTTGAGCTCGAGAAGCACCGGAACCGCAATGGCGAGGGGACCGCCCACGGTGGCGATGATGACCGTCGCCGTTGCCTCTCCTGCAATCCTGAGGGCTCGTGAGCAGTCGCCACAGGCGGCTTCCTCGAGAACCTCAATGCCTTTGAGAACATGATCCATATTTTCGATGAAGCCGCCCAACACCCCCCGGTTCATGATGCCCTCGGAGACCCCCCTCTCCGCGCCGACGACCGCGTAATTGGACCAGGCACCGAATGCCCGTTGGGCGCCACCGATTCCCCACCCCTTCACCGTGTCACACCCGTGGCGTTCGATCAGGTCGCTGAGTGCGTTTTGGTACGTTGCCTGGCCCGGCTGGGAGGATTCGGGCGCGTCGGGTGTTTCCGTGGTAGCGTAGATATTGACCCCCGAGAGGGAAAGCAAGGAAAGCACCAAGGGGATCACCACGTGTCTCTTCATTGCCTGCTCCTATCTACGGCCTTCCCCAAGATGGTAGACGAGACCGAAGAGCAGATCGATTTCCCGCGTCTCGATGCTCCCGGGGTCGTTCGATCCGGTTGTGTAGTACTTCCCCTTGAACGAGGCACTCACCCTGGGAGTGAAGTGATACTGGAGTCCCCCGCCCAGCTCGAACCGGGTGGGGGAAGCAGCGTCATCCGCATTGTAGTAGGTCGTTTTCTCGACGCGCCCTGAGAAGTTACCCTCCAGTGGGTCCCTCCGTATCCTGCCATCCCACTTCAGTCCATAGCGGACGGTGGAGGCGACTAGAACCGAACCAACCGGGACGAACCCCCTAACTGGATGTAGCGCACGACTTTCGGTGTTGGCCGCATCGAGCAACGATTGTGGAGAAGGGTCTCTTGGTAGAGGACCCGACGGCTACTTCGTGAACTCCTCGAACTTGGTTTGCCCGGACATGTAAGTCGTGTTCTTGTATGCTGCAGGTCCAGGGAGGGACTCTTGTGGAGGTCACGGATTTCACGATTCTGCGCGACCTGACGCTGCTTTTTGCGGTAGCCGTCATTGTCGTCTCCAGTGTTCGACGGTTACATGTACCGCCAATCGCCGGGTACATCGTGGCCGGCATCCTGGTCGGTCCCGGAGTCCTGCGGTTCATTCGGGATCCGCATGAAGTCGAATTGCTGGCCGAGATCGGCGTCGTCTTGCTGCTCTTTGGCATCGGACTTGAGCTCTCCCTCGACCGCATCCGCCGCCTTTGGCAGGCGATCGTCTTCGGTGGCACCGTACAGGTCGCCGCAACCGGAGGGGCGGCCGTAGGCATCGCGCTTCTATTCGATCTGCCGGTCAATCAGGCCATCTTTCTTGGCTGCGTTGTTGCCATTTCCAGTACAGCGGTCGTCTTGCGGGGCCTCGCTCAGCGCGGCGAGCTCGACGCCCCGCACGGGCGCCTGGCCGTGGGTATCCTCATCTTCCAGGATCTCTGCGTTGTGCCAATGATGCTGGCCATTCCCTTCTTGGCAGGGACCGGCGTGCCGGGCCAAGCGCTATTGGCCGTGGCAAAGGCCCTGGGTGTGTTGGCCATCGTCCTCGTCGGGGCTCGTGTGCTTGTGCCGCGGCTTCTCTCACTCGCCGCTCGCTCTCGTCAGCGCGACATCTTCATCCTGGGCGTTCTCCTGGTTTGCTTCGGCACCGCCTACGCGGTCACGGGTGCTGGGATCTCCTTGGCGTTGGGTGCCTTTCTGGGTGGCCTGATCGTTGCAAGCAGCGAGTTTCGTCATCAGGCGATGGCTGATCTCGTTCCACTTCGAGAGGCCCTGGCCAGCGTGTTCTTCGTCTCGATCGGGATGTTGCTCGATCTACACGCCATCGCCGCCAACGCCCCTACTATCGCATTGCTCCTGGTCGCAATCCTTGTGGGGAAGTCCATGTTCGTCTTCCTCACGGCGGCCATCCTCCGGCTGCCGCTTCGTGTGTGTGTGCTCACTGGAGCAGCGCTTGCCCAGGTCGGAGAGTTCTCCTTCGTTCTCTTGCGAGCAGCGAGCGGGCTTGAACTGGTTCCTGAACCCCTGGGCGGACAGCTCCTGGTGGCCATCATACTCTCCATGGCCATCACGCCCGTGCTTCTGGCCATCGGACCGCACATCGCGGCAGGGGCCTCAAGGGCCCCACTCTTAGAGCGACTCATGAAGGTGCGCTGCCCCGACGTCGACCGCCCATCCGAGCAGTTGCGCGATCATGTGATCATTGCGGGATACGGGCTCGCCGGCGAACAGGTTGTTCAGAATCTGCGGAGCGGTAGCGTCGCCCTCGCAATCGTCGATATGAACCCGGACAACGTGCGTAAAGCAGTCCAAGAGGGACTTCATGCATACTTCGGCGACGTCACCAGTCATGAAGTCCTGGAGCACCTTGCCGTCGACAAGGCCAAGGGTCTTGTGATTGCCGTGAACGACCCTGAGGCGGCCGCCCGCGCCATCCGCACGGCCCGCCAGCAGGCTCCACAGCTAACGATTTTGGTCCGAACGGCCTATGCTGCCGACAAGGAGCGCCTCACTCAGAACGGCGCCAATTGCGTGGTCGTCGCCGAGGAGGCGGCCGCCAAGGAATTGAGTGAGCAAGTACTGGGTCGATGCTTGGGTGACGCGTCGCCGGGTCCTTAGGCGAGCCACAGGCAAGTAGGACTGTGGAGGCGGCGGGAATCGAACCCGACTAGGACGACAACCATAACTGGTTGATGGAGCACGTCTTACGCCACTGTTTGTTGTCGGGATGCCACTTAGCAGGAGTCGGTGAGTCAACTGGAGTCTACAGAAGTCCACGGTAATCGACCCCAGTCGTGGAGACATATTGGAGACGGAACGCTAGCTCTTGGTCTTGGGTCGGCGCTGCTAGGTCCCATAGCGTGACCAGAAGCTGGACTTCCTCCCATGCGTCTGCCGCAGCCCATCGGTATAGGACGTGTGTGCGGGAACGCCGTGCCAATCAACGATGCTGGGAGCTAGCCCGTCCAGCTTCCTCAGGTAGCGAACCCCATGGTGATAGTACTTGGATATCCCGCGCTGAAGAATGGAGTCGAGAAGCGCCCGGTAGCAGACCGTGGCGGCGAGCCCGCGACTGTCGGCCTCCATCGCTCGTGCCAGCGGCAGGAGGCTGGTGTACAGCTCACCATTCAGCTCAACAGCCTGCCTGATCAGGTACTGCTCGGCATCATCCACGCACCCAACGTCGATCAGGAAGGATGCCGCTGAATAGGAAACTCGATCGGCATCACGAATCGCCCGCACGGACTCTTCGATGACATCGTCCCGCCGGTCTTCACCGATGACGGCAAGAAGCGCATTGAGTGTATCTTCACTCCGATGAGATCTAAACCTGCGCCACATCACATCTGTCAGTTCTTCATGTTCGCCGAGTTGCTCGTAAACCCGGGTGAGAAGCTGATCCCGTGCGCTCGCTTTGAAGGTCTCCCCCTTTGGTATGCGCTCAAGCCAGGCAAGTGCCGTGCGCGCGTCCTCACATTCGAGGTAGACCTCCGCGATGTCAATACAGCTCGCGGTTGACAGCTCCGGCCATGCCGCGCGACTCGCCTTCTCGTAGAGTGCGGGGTCCCGGAGTTGACGTGCCAGATACTCAATCATGTAGATCCAGTGGCGACCACTATCCTTGTCTCCGGTCTCCTCTGCGAGCCCCCAGAATCGATCAACCAGCCTGCGCATATCGGATTCGGGGAGATACTCGGCGGCATGCCTGACAATGGAATCCCGCACGCCGAACCCGTCGTCGTGAAGTAGCTTCACGATCAAGTCGCAGAGCCAGTCCTTCTCTTCACAGCGGCCCGCGTAGTGAACGAAGAGGTTCGCCGCATCATGACGAAACACGTCGCCGATGTTGCCAGAGGAGTCATCACATAGATGGAACATTGCATCGTCTGCTTCAAAGAAGGCTGCCACAAGCTTCAGGCCGACCTTTGGATCCTCCACGCCCGATCGGAGATCCTCAAGCAATCCCTCCAGTTCGCGAGCAAAGCCGGCGGATTGCCTCCAGTGGATGAATCCCTTCCGGCGTTTGAGCCCACTCAGTTTCGCCCTGAATCGTTTGGTGTTCTCGGCTGGAGAGACGATCGCCCGTTCAACTCGGTTCATGACATCTTCGTTCCACTCCGCCGCGCTCAGCAGAATATCGGCCAAAGCATCCGCTCCTAGCGCGATCAGGCGTTCGCGCTTCTGTTCCGCCCGATCTCCCGACTCGCCTGCTCCCCTTGTTGCCGGTGGAGCAAAACCGCGCATAGTTGGTGAAGAAAGACGCATCTGCC
>CAZTDY010000137.1:0-6864 GCA_964612295.1 uncultured bacterium
CTTTTCAAGTTCTAATCCCAGAAATCATCCACTTCTTATGCAACTGTAGGGTCGACATGCATGCGTTCATCGGGTGGAGACGCAAAAAAGGCTAACGAGATATGCAATGCAGTAGAAGGTGTATAGCAAGTTCGCGGCCGGGATTCAGATAACTTGTACAGTGAACTTGCACAATCGAACGTTTGAGGGTGCGCGTGTACAAAAAAGCGCAGCGGACTTTCGGTGGGAATGGGAAGGGAAGGGGAGGGGAGTGAAGATGGCACGCCGATTGCTAAGGCATCAGTGCACTTCTTTGCATCGCGTCAATCCGTGCCATCCACGGATCGGACTAGCGACCCGCACCCGCATCCGCGTCAGGCGTCAGGCGCAGATCAGGCAAGTGATCCAGGTCGACATTGCCGCCCGAGATGATGATTCCAATCCGTAGTCCGCTGGCATCCAGGCGATGTTCCATGATCGCGCCGAGCGGTACGGCCGACGATGGTTCGATGATGATCTTCGCGCGCTCCCACACCAGGCGCATCGCGCGCAGAATCCCCTCTTCGCTCACCGTCACGATGTCATCGACATGTTCGCGGATGATCTCGAACGTGCGCGGGCTGAGCGAGGTCCGCAACCCATCGGCAATCGTCTGCGGGTTGGTTTGGGGATGCAGCGTCCCGGTGGTGAAGGACCGGTAGGCATCGTCCGCGCCGGCCGGCTCACCCGCCACGACCCGAATCTCCGGCTTCAGGGCCTTGGCACAGGTCGCGGTGCCGCTCAAGAGCCCTCCACCGCCCACCGGCACCATGACGAGGTCGAGGTCGGGGACCTCTTCGAGCAGTTCGAGGGTGGCGGTGCCGGCTCCGGCGATGACCCGCGGGTTGTCATAGGGATGGATGAAGGTCGCGCCGGTTGTCTTGAGTTCCCGGTCTGCAGTCTCCTCTCGCGATACGACGGTGGGTTCGCAGGAGACGACCCGCGCCCCGTAGCCTTCCACCGCGCGGCGCTTCACGCCGGGTGCGTTGTGGGGCATCACCACGGTCGATGGGATTCCTCGGTTGCGCGCGGCCAGCGCGAGGGCCGCCCCATGATTGCCTGACGAGTGCGTGAGCACCCCCCGCGCCGCATCCTCCTCCGGAAGTGAGAAGACCGCGTTGGTCGCGCCGCGGAACTTGAAGGCGCCGACCTTCTGGAGGTTCTCGCACTTAAAATAGAGGCGTGCGCCGCAGAGTTCGTTCAAATTCCGACAGGTCAGAACCGGTGTTCGGTGAGCAAAGGGTTCTATCCGGCGGGCCGCTGCTCTGATGTCGTCAATGGTGGGCTTCTCAAGTGGGGTCATGTGTGCGTTCGTCCTCCTGTCGAGTGCGGGGGCCAGGGAGGAGCGTAGCAGCCCCGGGGCGCGGTATCCAACACTTGAACAGGTCGGGGATCTGTCGGAGCATGGATTGATTCCGCAATCAGCAGGTCCGGACCCCAAGAAGGACGACACACCGTGGGTGACAATCTCAAAGAGCTCAACAGCGAGGTGATCGCCTGCCGCCGGTGTCCGCGCCTGGTTGCCCACCGGGAGGAGGTCGCCCTTGTCAAACGAAGGGCCTACCGCGACCAACCCTATTGGGGCAAGGCGGTGCCGGCCTTCGGGTCCACCCGCGCCCGACTCGTCTTAGTGGGGTTGGCCCCGGGGGCCCACGGATCCAATCGCACCGGACGCATGTTCACCGGAGACAGCTCCGGCGATACGCTATATGCCGCACTGCACAAGTACGGGTTTGCGAGCCAGCCTCGGGCGGAGGGTCGCCGGGACGGACTGAAACTGATCGACTGCTTCATCACCGCCGCGGTCAGGTGCGCGCCCCCGGGGAACAAACCTACGCGGGCCGAGTTCGCCGCCTGCCATCCGTTCTTCCTGCGTGAGCTGCGGCGGCTGAAGAGGGCCCGCGTCTACGTCGCCCTCGGGCGATTGGCTTTCGATGCTCTCCTGCGGGCATTGCCCGAGGTCGGGTTCTCCGTGACCGAGCAGAAACCTCAGTTCGGTCATGAGGCGGCCTTCGAAGTGAACCCCGGGTCGCGGCTTCTTCTCTGCTCGTATCACCCCAGCCGGCAAAATACGCAGACCGGGCGTCTGACCCCGGTGATGTTCGACCGGGTCTGGGCGCGGGCCCGATCCGAGGTGGGCGCGATTTGAGCTGGAGACCGCACCGTAGCCCGGGTTATTCGTCAGTCGTCCGAGCAAACCGAACCGAAGGAGCCTGGATTTGGGCGAACCATTCAGTGGAGAACTGGCCGCTCTGGGTACGGCCTGCTGTTGGACCGTGACCGCGCTGTCGTTCGAAGCGGCCAGCCGACGCGTCGGTTCCCTCGCGGTCAATCTCATTCGCCTCGTGCTGGCGGTGATCTTCGTCACGCTTTGGGGATGGATCTCGCGCGGGCACCCTCTGCCAACCGACGCCACCGCCCACGCGTGGGTGTGGTTGGGGCTTTCGGGGTTGGTTGGATTCTCGATCGGCGACCTGTGCCTCTTCCGGGCCTTCGTTGTCCTTGGGGCGCGGTTGACCATGTTGATCTTCGCCCTCACGCCCTTGATCACCGCCCTCATCGGTCTCACGTTTCTCGGAGAACAGCTCAGCGCGCTCGACTGGCTGGGGATGGGATGCACGATCGGAGGTGTGGCCTGGGTGGTCGCCGAACGCGTGCCGCGGGATGGGAGCCGGTCCGAGGACCGGGGAGAGACGGCGCAGCCTGTTCCGAGCCAGAGGGACAGGTCCCAACACGTGCCGGTCCGGGGGGTTCTACTGGCGCTGGGGGCGGCTGCCGGTCAGGGGGTCGGACTCGTGATGAGCAAACACGGGATGGGTTCCTACGATGCCTTCGCCGCCAATCAGATCCGCATTCTGGCCGGCATCGCCGGTTTCTCGATCCTCTTCTTCGCCATCCGCTGGTGGCCGAAGGTGTTTTCCGCCCTGACCCACCGGCCGGCGATGATGCGCATCTCCCTGGGAGCCGTGTTCGGCCCCTTCCTGGGTGTCTCCCTGTCGCTGATCGCCGTGCGCTACACGACCACCGGGGTGGCGGCGACGAT
This sequence comes from uncultured bacterium, assembly GCA_964612295.1. GTDB lineage: Bacteria > Eisenbacteria > RBG-16-71-46 > CAIMUX01 > WJJG01 > CAYQJL01. Next base: position 3,062 of record CAZTDY010000137.1, read on the forward strand.
CATGTCCCTCGTGCCGGTCTTGATCATCGCCCCCTCGATCCTCCTCTTTCGCGAGAAGGTCTCGCTGCGTGCCCTGGGCGGCGCGCTCATTGCCGTGGGCGGGGTGGCTCTTCTGTTTCTTCAATAGACGCCGGAGCATGGTGGCAGCCGCCATGCACGCCGCCGCCGTGCCCTCCGCAGGCTGACCGAGGGTCGATTTCGGTCAACTCGTCGGCTTTGACCTTGGCCAGGACCTCTTTCACGCCGGAGACACCGGGATTGAGGACCTTGATGCCGGCCTGATTGAGCATCCCGACCGCTCGCCGCCCAATGCCGTTACAGACCACGCAGTCGAGTTTGTGGGCATTGAGTTGCCGGAGCGGGTGGCAGGTTCCGTGGCTGTGATGGGCCCCGCTGTTATCGAGGACCGTAATCTCTTCGCTTTCGGTATCGTAGAGTGTGAAGAACGGGGCCGAGCCGAAGTGATCACATACCGTGTCTTCGGCTCCGGCGTTTCCGTTCGTGGGGATGCAAACCAGCATGACAACCCTCCCGGTTTTTCAGATTGATGAAGATCGCGTGATTGTTGAGTAGGCCTCCGACGAGTTTCTCCCGCGCTTCGTAGAGCAACCGTTGGACGGTCCCGCGCGAGACGCCCATGTGCTCGCCCGCCGCCTCCTGGTCGAGGCGCTCCAGATCGCAGAGCCTGAGAACTTCGAATTCGTCCAAGCTCAGAAGCACCTGCTTGCTCTCGCGCAACGGCACTCCCCGGGGTTTGAACACCCGGTCGGCGGCGTAACGCCGGCAGCATCTTCCCTTGCGTGGGCGACCCATGACCATCTCCTTTTGTGCATATGCACAGAATATGATCGGTCGTTCCCCGGACGATGTCAAGCCTCGTCTGGTGGGGACCCGATCGCTGTGCTACGATCACGCTCTTAATGAGCAGGGCTGATGGGGGGGGCTTCATTCAAGGCTCCCGGCCCCCGATTGGGAGAGCAGATGAGACCACCCATGGCTGCCGGCCGTGACATGACCCAGGGGCCCCTGGCGAGCCAACTCTTCGCCGTGGCCTGGCCGGTCATGCTCTCCTTTCTCATGCAGACCCTCTACAACCTCGTCGATGCGTTCTGGCTGGGCAAACTCGGCCGGACGGCGTTGGTCGCGCCCACCATCACCATGAATGTGATCTTCATCGGGTTCTCCCTCGCCATGGGCCTTGGCCAGGGCGGAACCACGCTTGTGTCCCAGTATCGGGGCGCCGGGCGGCTGAAGGAGATGGGCCGGGCAGGCGGACAGACGCTCCTGCTCCTCACCGTGGTCGGCTCCGCGCTGGGTGTGCTCGGGCTCTTAGGGTCCGCCCCGATCCTCAGACTGCTGCAGACTCCCCCCGACGCCTTTGCTGAAACACTGGTCTACCTGCGCTGGATCATGGTGGGCGTGCCGTTCATGTTTGCCTTCTTTGTCTACCAGGGCATCTACACGGGCATGGGCGACACGGTCGGCCCGATGCAGGTCAACGGCATCAGCGTGCTGCTCAACGTGGTGCTCGATCCCCTGCTCATCTTTGGTTGGGGGCCGGTGCCGGCGCTGGGAGTGGCCGGCGCGGCCATTGCCACCTGCATCTCCCGGGCGCTGGCCTCGGCGATCGGGCTGCATCGGCTCTTCCGCGGCGACCGCGGCTTCAAGCTGCAGCGGAGCGACATCCGCTGGGACGCGCGTATCGCGGGCAAGATCGTGCGGGTCGGCCTGCCGGTGTCCTTAGGGCACGCGGCGACCTCCTTGGGCTTCACGCTGCTGATCGGAATCGTGAACACGTTTGGATCGGCGGTCACGGCCGCCTTCGGCATTGGCCACCGCATCATCCACATGGCCCTGGTTCCGATGTTCGGTCTCTCGCAGGCGAACGCGACCGCGGTGGGACAGTGTTTGGGAGCGGACCTGACGGAGCGCGCATCGAAGTCGGTTCGATCCGCGGCTTTCATGGTGGGGGCGATTCTCTTGCCCGTGACCACCCTCATGTTCTTCTTCGGGGATACGATCTCCAGGATCTTCGTCAACGATCCCGAAGTCATTTCCTATGGGCGGGACCTGTTCCGGATCACATCCTATTCCGTCTTCGCGTTCGGATTCGTCATGGTGCTTTTCGGGTCGTTCCAGGGATCGGGTCACACGGTGCCGGTGATGGTCCTCAATGTGTCGCGGCTTTGGGCGGTGCGGATTCCCGCCGCCTACCTGCTGGGCATCGTTCTCGGGATGGGACCCGCCGGCCTCTGGTGGGCGATGTTCCTCTCGAACACCCTGACGGCGATCGCGGCGGGGATCTGGTTCTCGACCGGAAGCTGGAAACGAAAGGTGATCGGGGAGGAGCCCGCGGATCTGGGGACTCAGCGAGAAGGACCGCCTCTGGACGAGGACATCGAAGGCGTGACCTGATGAGAAAGAAGGCGGCAACTCAGGGAGCCGCCGCCTTCTTGAACTGCTACTGCGCCGTGAAGCTGTAGGTTTCCGTGCTCAAGTCATCAAGCACGAATGCGATCCGATAGGTGGTGCCGGTCACGAGCGGAAGCGGATCACCCGTGATCGGGATGATCTGCTGCGCGCCCCCGGGGACAGTCCCATAGGTCAGCGGAGATCCAATGCCCGGCGAGGTGAGCGTGGCGATCGACCACACTCTCTGCTCGTCGATCCCGCCCGCTTTCCAGAACACCACACTGCTCATGTAGACACCGTCGGGCCAGGTCACCGTCGGCGTCGTGCCGGGCCCCACGGTGACCGACCAGGTCTCGGAGAGTGTGTAGGTGAGCGGATCGCTGTCGGTGCCGTTGTAGGTGGCCTTGACCGTGGCGGTGCCTGGCGTGGTGCCCGCGGTCACGGTGGTGTGCGCCTCGGACGATCCCGCTGACATCGTGACCGGGTTCGGCTCGAACGACAGTGCGCCGGCCGGCTCCACGCTGAAGGTCACCGAGACGCCGGTTTCGTACTCGCCGGCAGTCTGGTTATAGACCGTGCCCACCAGCTGGGCGGTGGAGGTGCCGTCGGCATCCATCCAGGTCGTCGTCGGGTCGAGGTATACCTGATAGGAGGCCGGCTGGCCCGGGTAGATCGAGATCGCGTCACCCGGCAGGATCGCGACGACGCTGCTGCCGGTGAAGGCCAGGTCGCCGCTGAAGGGGAAGATCGCCTCGCCGCCGTCGACCGTGATGATCAGCTCGGTGTATTCGGTATGCCCCGCCGTGACCGACCCCGGAATCGAGTGCGCGCGCTGGTTGCCGTTGATTTCCTCCTCGTAGATCACGTCATCTTCGCTGCCGTTCGGCATCACTCGAATCCAGACGGTCTCGGGAGGATCGGTATCATAGGTCCACTGGACGCTGATGTCGCTTCCCAGGACGAAGTTTGAACCATCGGTCGGCGCCGTGATCGTCGGATAGACGAACGAGGGGCCGGTGAAACTGCAGTTCGAGCTCAACCCACCACCCGAAGCGCTGACCGTGTAGGTCTGCCCGCTCGTGTAGCCGAAGTTGAGCTTCGCGTAGACGGCGCTCTCGCCGTAGCTGCCGAGGGACGGACTCAACTGTTCACCGTTGAGGGTGAAGTTGAGCTGGTCGGCCCCGACCGCACTCGCGTCAAGCTGTTCGACGAGCGCCACAAACTGACCACCCGCTATTGCGGCGGCGCCGATTTCCGCACCGATCAGATGGGTTCCGCTCGTGCTGCCGCCTGGATCCGTGCTGCTCTTCTTGTCGGACGAACAACCGAAACCTGTCACTAGCCTGGATTCCCACGGGAGCCGTGGGGCTAACGACGTCTGGCTCACGGCC
>CAZTDY010000138.1:0-6842 GCA_964612295.1 uncultured bacterium
GCTAGTTCAACCATCGGCGGATGCGGCGAGATGTTAAGGGGAAGCGGGTTTGCTCATTAATAGGGCCGGGCGGCCCATCTGGCGCGGTCAGGTTTGAGGTGTTAGGCTATCGCACAGGAGGGAGGGGTCTTGCGGGGCGCCCTGGTGCGCCAAGGCTCGCACACACGTAAGGGAGTAGAGCCATGAAAGAACTTGCCGACCTTCGCTGGACGCCCTCCTGGGTGTCCTATCTCGGTTGCGTGAAAGGATGTCTGGACTTCCTGGGAACCGAGGCGTCCATGCCCTGGCTCTATGGCGGCACGGGGTACGCGTTCCTGATCAACATGCATGAGGAGGTCTGCCCCAGCGGGCCGACCGCCTGGAACGACTCGGCCGTGCGCAAGCTGGGCCGCAATCTGGGCTACCGAATCGATACGGTTGCTGGCGGTGAGACCAAGACCAGCACGAACGAGTTGCAGGCGCAGGCGTGGTCTTTCGTGCGGGAGGCCATCGACCAGGGGCGGCCCTGCTTCGGCTGGGAACTCGAGATCCCCGAATTCTATCTGATCTACGGATACGACGACGACGGGTACTACTTCTCCGGTCCAGGCTGCATCCAAGGGAAGGGGCCCAAGAGGTGGGAGGCGTTGGGGAATTCCGAGATCGGATTCCTGGCCGTGATGAGTGTTGCGTCTCACGAGAAGGCCGACGATGCTCAGGTCGTCCGGGAGGCTCTTACATTCGCGCTCGACCATGGACAGCCGTCGTCCAAATGGACCTTTCCCCACTACACGTCCGGTCCCAAGGCGTTCGAGGTCTGGGCGGCTGCACTCGAAGGAGGGCGCGTGGATGGTGGGCTGGGCATGTGGTACAACACGGCGGTCTGGACGGCGTGCCGCCTGATGGCGGTGGAGTTCCTGACGGGCGTCCGCGGACGATTGGGGGATGGGCCTCGTAAGCACATCGATGAGGCCATCGCCGAGTACGAGACCGTCTCGGCCGCGTTGGCAGAAGTGTCGAAGCTGTATCCGCCCTTTGTGCAGCCCAGCGATGGTGTCCTTCGGGGCACCAAAGCAGAGAAGGCGGCTGCGGCATTGCGCAGGGCATTCCCACACGAGCAGGCGGGGGTGGAGGCGCTGGGCGGGATTCTCAAGGCGCTGACGTAGAAAGGGCGCAGACCCATAACGAGTCTGCGCCCCTCTATCAATCGCAATACACTCTACTGCAGAATGATCGCCTTCTTGTTCAGGTTCACATCCGGTCCCGTGAAGCGGTAGTAGTACACGCCGGCCGGAACGCGGGCACCGGCGGTGTCCGTGCCATCCCATTCGATCGTGTGCACTCCGGCTTCGACCTCACCGGACAGAAGCGTGCGCACGAGGCGCCCGTCCGGGCCGAAGACCTGCAGATCGGTCTGCCCCGTTGTCGGGAGCGTGAAGCGGATCTGACCGGTCGTCTGCACCGGGTTCGGGTAGATGCTCAGATCGGCCCGGAAGAGCGGATCGTCATCCACATCGCTGAGCCCATAGGTCAACCAGGTCACGATGCGATTCATCGCGATGGCCCGATCGTAGGGGTTGTCGATCGCCTCATACCCCCAGGACAGGTAGACAACACGATAGACGCCGGTGTCTGCCCTGACGCCCGCATTGCGCGTGGCATCGTAGGTCCAGACTGTCGAGGCCGAACCGTCGGCCGGATCGACATCGCTCGGGTACTGCTGGTTGTCGGCTCCATCGCCGCCCTGGATCACGAGATCCAGGCCATCGGAGATGGGATCACCGGGCACGCCGTTCAGCGTGTAGTCATTGGTGTCGTCAGCCACGAAGTTTGCATGCAAGTAGTCGCGATACCACTGGTACGCCGCTCCGCCCTGATCGTTCAGGTCCCAACCGATGTCCTGGCCGGTGATGAAGAGCTTGCCGCCGTTGTCCAGGTAGCTGCCCAGCGCCGCGCGGTCGTCGTCATCGATCGTGGGGAAGGCAAAGCCGCAGCTCCAGACCAGCACGGGGAAGTAGTCAAGCAGTGCCGCGGTCGGGGCCCCGGCATTACGATTCCACACACCGTAGTTGTAGCCATTCTCCTCGAGCGCCGCGATGAAGTAGTCCTCGTGGGTCTCCGCACCGTCGTCGTCGACGAGAAGCATGTCGAGATCGTCGGTGAAGAACGTGTACGCGATCGCTCGCGGAAACTCAGGTGTGACCATTGCCTGGGAGACTTCGACGGCGACCGGAGCATAGCCGCTGCTCCAGGGATTGATCTGCAGGTGGTAGTTCTTCGCCTCGCCGGGGGCGAGCGTCGTCGTGTGGGTGTTCCCGTAGCAGATCGAATCGTCGCAGATCAGCGCCTGCCAATCGCCGGGGATGTCGCCGGTCACCGTCACGGTGAAGTCGTCGGCCATCGTGCCGGTGTTGACGATCACGAAGTCCTCGTAGAAGTGACTCGTTCCGGTCGGCCCCACGACCTGGCGATCGCCCAGGGCGTAGTAACGGAGCGAGTAGTCCGGCGTCGGGAGCGAGCTGGCGGTTGCGTGGACTTTCTTGTCGTCGTCGTCCTGCACGAAGATGACCACGCGCATGTTGGCCGGCACCGTCCCGGTGGCGAAATTCGCCGTCACGTTCTGGACCTGGCCGGTGGTGCTCACCGTGAGCGGGACATCGGGAAGCAGGTCCAGAAGCACGTCGTGATAGGTGTCCGAACCGGAGACGAGATGGTCCTCCAGCACGGCCATGCGGATTTCCATGTTGCCGATGTCGGCCAGGTCTTCCATGACCTCGACATCGACGTCGATCGCGCCGGGGTCATAGCTCACCGAATTGACCGTGATCTTGAAGTGCGACGGATTCGTCAGCTGGCTGAGGATCAGGGCTCGGTAGGGCAGACCGTCGATCACATCCGTGCCGGCACCCACCATGTTGATCGTGCCGCCCCAGATGAGATGGGGGATGCCACCGACCCCGTAGTAGGAGTGGCGGGCATCGCTGTCGGCAGTGCCCAGGCCACCAGAGGTGGCGTAGTAGGCAATCGGATTAAACTCATTTGTGTCGAACCAACCCTTATTCGCTTCAATCCCGGAAGCGGCACGTGGACAGTAGCCTCACCACGTGGCGGTCGCGAATTCGACCTGTACCGAAGTTGGATACCAGGCACTGGCTGCACCGGTCATCATGACCAACGCCAGAGCCAGGAGGCTTAGGCAGCGCTTCATGACACTTGCCCTCCTGAGTTGTTGTTACCTAGGGAGAGGTCACACCCGTACGGCCGCACGACTCCGCCGCGTACCCGCACGTCGGTTTACAGATGCAATGATACCAGAGATGCAGGGCGGTGAGCAAAGGAAGTCGCTGGAACGCCTACAGTTGCAGATGTTTTGCGTTGGTCGGCCGGCTCACAATCCACAGGCCGCGGCGGCTCAGGGCGACGGGATGTTGTCCAGAAACGCTTCATTGGTAGGGAATTGCGACAGCGAGTGGATCAGCGCCTTCATCGCGGCGGGAGGTTTTCGTTTCCCAAGGACCTGCCGAAGGGCCGCGACCTTGGGCAGCTCGTCGGCCGTGAGCAGGAGTTCTTCCTTGCGGGTTCCGCTGGCCGGGAGATCGATGGCGGGATAGATCCGGGCTTCGGCCAGGGAGCGACTCAGCACCACCTCGCTGTTTCCGGTGCCTTTGAACTCCTGGAAGATGAGTTCATCCATGCGGGATCCGGTATCGACCAACACGGTGGCGACGATCGTCGCCGAGCCTCCTCCCTCGGCATTGCGGGCGAGACCGAACAGGCGACGGGGCACCTCCAGGACGCCGGCCTCCAGGCCGCCGGACATCGTTCTTCCGGTCCCCGATCCCAGTACGTTGAACGCCCGTCCGATCCTGGTCAGGCTGTCGACCAGGAGGACGATGTCTCGGCCGCACTCGAGTTCCGTCTGCACGTGAGCCAGGGTGAGACGCGAAAGCTCGACGTGTTCCTGGGGACTGTGGTCCTTCGAACTTGCGAGGACCTCCGCATCGACTCCCCGGCGGAAGTGGGTGACTTCCTCGGGACGCTCATCGACAAGCAGCGCGATGATGCGGATGTCTGGATCGGCTGCCCGGATCGCTTTGGCCATCGACATCAGTAGGGTGGTCTTGCCTGCCTTGGGAGGGGAGACGAGCAGAGAGCGCGTACCCCGACCGATGGGGGCGACGAGATCGACGACCCGCATGCTGAGGTCGCCCCCGGCCGCGAGATGGAAACGGTCGACCGGATCGATCGCAATGATGTTCTTGAGCGTCGTGCGCTTCCTGAAGTCCGTGGGGGCGAGCCCGGAGATGGTGGTGACGTCGGCGAGCTCGATCTGGCGGCCGCGTCGTTTGACCGGTCCCTCGATCCGGGCACCCTCGGGCAGGGCATACTCGCGGATCAACCCGCGGGGCACCCGCACGTCGTTGCGTCCGGCGCGGAACGACTGCGCGAAGTCGCGCAGTTCACCCTCGCCCCGCCGGCCGAGTTTCAGCAGACCTGTAATCGTTTCTGACATGAGTGCATTGTATGCCTTAGACGGTGAAAGGAATCAAGCGCCGCGAATCGCGACCGCGCATCAAGAGTTCATCTGGCGCCATTGTACTCCCGCGACTACACTGGCCAAAAGGCAAACCGAACCTGTGGGGTCGATACGTGACTAAATGTGCTCTTGTTCTTCTTGCCGGCCTCGGGGTGGTCTGGGCGGCAGCGTCGGCCATCGAACCCATCTCCGATGTCCACATCATGCGCCTGGAAGAGGAGTTGGAGTCAACCGCCAATCCGGATTCGATCGCCCTTGAGCTGGCGACGGCCTACCGGCAGCTGGAGACTACCGAAAGCAAGGTTCGCGCGCTAGCTCTACTCGATAAGATTGAGAAGAGCCATTGGGAGAACCCCCGTTTCTACCGGGAGCGCGCCGAGACGCATCAGGCCTGTGGCCATTTCAGCCTGGCCTGCGGAGCGCTTCGCCGTCTGGTCGAGATGGAGCCCGATAGCCTTGCCCATCGGATTACCCTTGCCCGCCTGATGCTCGCCGATGCCCCTCGCCAGTACCGCAGGGAACATTTCGAGCCGGTTTTCGGTGTGCTCGAGGACGCGTTGGGCCTGGCTCCGAGGGATCGGGAGCTTCTGTTTCTGAAGTCGCTCGCTCTGCAGTACCTGTGCGGACTCCTCGGGCAGGGATCGTCCGGCTGCAGCCAGGAAGGCCTGCAACTCGCCGAGCAGCTCATCCGGCGAGATCCCGAGGACATTGCGGCCTGGCTTCTCCATGGAGTGCATTGCCTCGACCTCGCTGCGCTCGAACAGGCGGAGTTCAGCTTCCGCTGCGCGATTTCCCAGATGCCGCCGGAGGTGGCCGCGGCGTTTTTGTCGCCGGTGGGGATCTCGACGAGTGAGAAGCGCAAGGCCTATGGCGGCCTTCCCCCCGACGAGCAGCAACGATTCGCCCACCAATTCTGGAATCGCCAGGATCCGTTGCCTCTGTCGGTGACCAATGAGCGTCAACTCGAAGTCTGGAAACGAATGACGTTGGCGGACTTCTTCTTCGGCGTCCCCGACAAGGGGCTGCGAGGTTGGGACACCGACATGGGCAGTGTCTTTGTGCGCTATGGCACTCCCCACGGGGCGGACTTCGTGCACGGAAACTGGAAGGGGGGCGAGGGCACCCAGGTTGAGGATCCCACCCGCGTGTGGGCGAAGGCCCTCTTCTACCGGGCCGGCAAGTTGACCCTGCCGTTCCAGTCGCCCGCGGTCCACTGGCAGTACGTCTACGGCGACCGGGCGTTTTCCTTGAAGTTTGAGGATCTCACGCTCAGCGGCCTGTTCTATGCCGACAGCCAATCGAGGCTGCAGCTCTCCGAGCTTGACGATGACGCCCCGGCCCTCTTCCAGGATGACCTCACCCCGGGCGGGCGGACGACCTTCTTCGCGGGACATGCCGGATTCCGTTCCCCGGGCGGCAAGACGAGCGACCGGATCAGCCTCGGCATCGCGCCGGGCAGCATCTCGGGACGGAAGAACTGGTGGAAAGGCGCCGAGTGCGTCGTCCGATTGCAGGACGAGTCCGGCGGCCTGGCCCGGGCGAGCACGTTTCCACTGACCGAGTCCAATCGAGTCGAACTGGTTCCGGGGGGAGAGCTGTTGCTGATCAGCTTCGACAACACCCAGCCGGCCGGTAACTACCTGCTTTCCTGCACACTCGTCTCTCCGGTGCTCGAGACCGGGGCCGCGGTCCAGGTCCCCCTGTCGATCGCCCGATTCGAGGGCGACGGCCTGATGCTGAGCGAACTCGAACTCGGCCTGGCGGCAGGCGAGACCGAAGGCGATCCCGCGTTCGTTCGATTGGGCCACAGGCTCCTGCCGAATCCACCCGCGATCGTGGGTGACGAGCGATGGTTGGCCGTTTACTACGAAATCTACAATCTCTTGCCGCGTGGCGGAGGGGAGACGAGCTTTCAGATACGCTACACGGTGATCCCGAGGGAATACCTCATCAGCCATCAGGTGCGGGTCAATCTGGGCCGGGTGGCGGCCGACGATCCCGACCGGTTCGGCCGGATCGGAACGACCTTGGATGGACTGACCCTCACGACGAGCAACTATGTCGACTTCGCCTTCATGCCTGAGTCGGCCACGTTGCCCGCCGGGAGCCGGCACCCCCGGGTGGCGGAAGTCCCCGTGGCGAAGTTGGATCCGGGCAACTACATCCTTGTCGTGACGGTGACCGACCTCGTGGCGAATCAGATGATCTCCGGGCAGACGCCCTTCCGCGTGTTGCGCGACCAGGAGATCGTCGCCGAACTCTCCGGAGGCTCCTAGCCCGGATTATTCGCGAATGTTGAAGACAGAAAAGCCTCCCGATGGTAGAA
>CAZTDY010000139.1:0-6826 GCA_964612295.1 uncultured bacterium
GGATCGGTATGTCTTTTGTTTCTCTGCCTACTGATGCTTCCCCTCCCGGCCCAGGCGACCGACGGTGAATTGGCTTTGCTTGTCTACGACTGTGAGCGCGGACTGCTCGACGACGCAGAGCTGGATCTGTCCTGGTACGACGGCGATGACACGCTCAAAGACACCATGGTCGAGTACACCGACTCCGGCGAGGATCTCTTCGAATTCTCCGGGCTCGAGTCGGGCGACTATGTGGTCATCGTGGTGACGCCGTTCAGGGGTGATCCGTACGACAGTTACCATCAGTTCGACTGGATCGGCGACGGGGATCCCGCACAGTCTTGGCAACCTCCCCCACCGCAGACACCCGGCGGTGATGGTGGTGGCCGTGGCGCTGACGGCCCCTGGGCCAGCTGCGACGACTTCTGCGGCGAGGACAGCTGTACGATCCTGGCCTACTACGACTAAGGCGCCCTCGCGCTAGTTCAGCCCCCGGATGGTGGGGAGGCCCCTTGGCCTCCCCACGACCTTTCTCCCGAAGATCGCTTGCGTCACATCAGCTGAACCAGATAGCCTGCCCGTATGTGGCAAACGCGATTCCGGCTCATTCTCTTCCCCCTCCTGGCACTGGCCTGCGCCGCGGGGTGCTCGCTTCGCCCGCGCCCGCAATCGGGCCCGAGCGATGTGGGGGTCCCGGAGTTCTTTTTGCTTCCGGGTCAGCCGCAGGACTACGAACCCATCACGATCGGGGTGACCTCTCAGATTGACCCGGACCATGCGCCCTTGCCCCGCAACGACTCGGAGAGACTTCTCTTCTCCCAGCTCTACGAGACGATGGTCCGCGTGGATGGTGAAGGACGTCTTCGCGCCGGGCTGGCCGCCGATTGGACGTCAGATGACGGGCTGACCTGGACGTTTCACCTGCGTCCCGAGGCTCGCTTCTCCGACGGATCTCCCGTTCGGCCCCACGACATCCGGGCCGCCTGGGTGAGCGCCCACGCCCGCGCCCTGGCGGCGGGCGAGACCTATCCGTGGGACTGGATCGCCGCCATCCCCTGGCCGGAGGATACGGACAAGAGCACCATCTCGGTGGTCCTGTGTGAATCGCGGCTAGAGTTGCCGCTCCTCTTCGTGCATCCCGCTCTCGCGGTGACGAAACCCGATGTGCACTCGGACTGGCCACTGGGAACCGGCGCCTATCGGCTTGGCGAGCGGGGCGCCATGCCCGGCGGAACAAGGATCACTCTGTTGCCGACCGTAACCGGCGACAGAGGTTCATTGGCGTACTATCGATCGGACCAGGCCTCACAGGCCGAGCTCCGCTTCATGGTCCTTCCGGGAGCGGACCAGCGCGACTTGCTTACCGCCGGCGCGGATCTGGTTCTGGTGCGGGAGCGAACGGTCATCGACTACTGCGATGGATTGGCCGACTACGAACGCGTGCCGTTGCCCTGGGATCGATTGTACATCCTGGTTTCCCCGTGGCTCTGTCCGGAGGTTGTACAGCATCGCCACGATCCTCTCAGCCGCGGAGCATCACGCGCACGGCCCGACCTTCCGGGAATCCTGCGCGAGGAACTCGCCGCCAATGTCCCGTCAGAGGCCCGACCGGTGGACGACTTCACCTTCTGGACGGGAGACACTCTCTATGAGCCTGCCGATACCGATGCCGGACGCCGTCTGAAACAGCCCGGTCTGCCCGGAACGGGAAGCGGGGTGGTCTTTGCGAGACGAACATTGCCGCTCTGGGAAGACCTACGCCGGGATCCTGAGATCCTGGGGAGTGATCCATCCGGAGGCGGGGGGCCTCGCATTCTCTACCAGCGGGGCGATGAGGATGCGGCGCGCGTTGCCGGACGACTGGCCGTGCTACTTTCCTGGAACGGAGGAGAACTGATCGACAGTTATGGCGAGGAGTTGGCCGCGCTGGTCGGGCACTTGAGATCGACGCCCGATGCAGGGGTGCCCACCGCCCCGGGCGTAGGTTTCAGCCTGCTCTGGTCGTCTCTTCAGAATGGGGACGATGCCGCCTACATTCTCGGACTCGATCGTGCGGCCTTCGGGGCGATGGATCACGGGTGCGCCCATCCGATTCTGGCATCCCGGCAGCATCTGGTTGCGCGCCGCGGTCTTCGGCGGATCGGTCTCGAGTGGGACGGGAGCCTGCGGCTCGATCGAGCTGGCTGGCAAGATGAGGGCCCCAGGCCATGAGTGTGCGTTTGCGCATCCTCTTCGGGGCGGTCTTTCTGGTGCTACTGCCATTGGCCGTGTTTGGTCAATTGGTCAGTCGCTGGATGGAGACCCGCTTCACCGGCCAATTCAATCAGCGCGTGGAGGGGCTGGTCGAGATCATCCGCGAAGATCTCGATGAACAGCGGTTGTTCGTCCAGGAACGTCTGATCGTGCTCAGTGAGGAGCTGGTTGACGACAACCGCTTTCGCGTCGGGGTGGGCTCCGGGAGTGCTCAGGATCAAGCCTATGTGCGGAATCAGGCGCAGCGGGCGATGCACCTCCTTGGCCTCGACATGCTACAGATTCAAGATGAGGCGGGAGAAATCCTCAGCTGCGGGCACTTCTGGAACAAGTACGGATCCCTACAGGTCGGTCTTCCGCAACGATTGATCGAATCGGCGGATCCCTGGGTTTTGCTCGAGACCTCCCGTCGGGAAGGGACCTTTCTTGCGCTGGCGAACGTGGACTTCTTGACCATCGGCACCCAGCGGCTCTATCTGGTTGGCGGTGTCGAACTCGGCGCTCGTTATCTGCGACGTCTGATTCGCGATCAGGAGCTGACGATCACCCTTGATCTCCCGACGGATCATCCCTTGGCGTCGCTCTTCTCGCCGGACACCCCGATTTCCGACCGATCGATCGTGCGCTCGGTAGCTCTGCCGCTGGTTGAGGAGAACACGGAAGGCTCGCCGGGTTCCGCGGCGGCCCTGACGGTGATCTACCCGCTGGCACCGCTGGACGAACTGCTCGGTCAATTCCGGCGGTGGCTGTTGCTGCTCATCGGCGTGCTCGCCGTGGGAAGCGTGATCCTGGCATTCTGGCTGTCGCGGCAGATCAGCCGCCCCATTGTCGAACTCGCCGAGCAGGCCGGGGCCATCGACCTCGAGCGGCTCGACGTCCGCTTCCGTTCCCGGCGACAGGATGAGGTCGGGGTTCTGGCGCGTTTCCTGGATCAGATGATGGTGCGCCTGCGCGGCAGCGCGCAGCGGCTCCGGGAGGTCGAGCGCCGCGCGACGCAAGGAGAGATGGCCCGCCAGGTCAATCACGACATCAAGAACGGGCTGATTCCGATTCGAAACGTGTTTCGTCATCTGTCCGAGCTGTTCAAGGAAGAACCCCAGGCGCTGCCGAAGGTCTTTGGCGAGCGCCGGGCCGTTCTGGAGACGAGCATTGTTTATCTGGAGGAGTTGGCGGCGAACTACGCACGGATCTCGAAGTCACCGCGGCGTCAGAGTTGCCGGCTCAACGACATCGTCCGTCAGGTGAGCGCTTCGGCCGAACAGCCTGGCCGAATCACTGTCCGGCTCGATCTGGATCCTCAGATTGGAGAGATCCCCATCGACCCGGTGGCCCTGAGGCGCATCATCGAGAACCTCACCCGAAATGCGTGTGAGAGTATGGAAGACGGCGGAGGCACGCTCGAGCTGATCACCGCCAGGCGAACGAATGAGGCCGGCGACGCGGGCTTCGAATTGTCGATCACTGATTCGGGGCAGGGAATTCCCCCGGAGATTCTCGACAAGGTGTTCGACGACTTCTTCACGACCAAGGAGACGGGTAGCGGGCTCGGGCTCAGTATTGTGCGCCGTCTGGTTTCCGATTTCGATGGTACGATTCGTGCAGAGAACATCCGTGACGACCAACCACCCGCTGCGTGGGGAGCCAGGTTTGTCCTCTGGTTTCCAGAGCGAAGCGTATCGACTGAAGCGCCGAATGGGGGAAAGGGCGAATGAGCCTCCTTCTGATTGTGGATGACATTCCTGCCCTCTGTGAGCAGTACGCCTATGACCTGAAACGCCTGGGCGGATATGACACGCTCACTGCCACCAGCGGCGCCCAGGCCCTTGATCTTCTGGAAGCTCATCCTGTTGACGGCCTGATCCTTGATCTCGAAATGCCGGGAATGGATGGGTTCGAGTTCCTGCGGCTCTATCATCAGCAAGAGTACGCGTTGCCGGTCATCGTCTATACCAGTACCGGGGACTACGACCGATGTGTGCGGGCGATCAAGCTGGGGGCCTACAGTTTCATCGACAAGGCCGAGCCCATGGCACGCGTTGTACGGGAAGTCGAAAACGCCCTCGAGGCGCATCGCCTGGCGGCCGAGAACAAGACGCTGCGCCGCAGGTTCGATCAAGAGAAGACCCTGCTGGGAACCAGTCCGGCGATGGAGACGCTGCGAGATGCGATCTCCCGGATCGCGAAGCTGCCCTCCCCCGTGCTGATCCTGGGCGAAAGCGGGGTGGGGAAGGAGCTGGTCGCCCGAAACGTCCACGATCTCAGCGATCGAGCACGCAAGCAGTTTCTGCCGATCAACTGCGCGGTCCTACCCGAGAACCTGGTCGAGAGTGAGCTTTTCGGCCATGAAACCGGGGCTTTTACGGGCGCGACCCGGATGCGACGCGGAGCGTTTGAGACCGCCGGTGAAGGCACCCTTTTGCTCGATGAGATTGGCGAACTCGCCGCCCCGGTGCAGGCCAAACTGCTCCGGGTCCTCGAGGAAAAGAAGGTCATGCGATTGGGCGGCACAAAACAGATCTCTGTCGGAACCCGCGTGCTTGCTTCCACCAATCGTGATCTCGATGAGGAGGTTCGGGAGGGGCGTTTTCGGGAGGATCTCCTCTATCGCATCAACATCCACGTCATTCAAGTTCCCCCCTTGCGCGAACGACGCGATGACATCCCGATGCTGGTCGAGCATTTTGTCGATCAGATCTGCCGGGAGTACGGTCGCCGCAAAAAGGCCGTCGAACCAGCCGTGCTCGAGACGCTGTCCCACCAGGATTGGAAACGAAACAACGTGCGCGAGCTGAGAAACGTCGTCGCGCGGATGGTCACGGCCTGTGACGAGGACACGATCGGCCTCCGGCATCTGACGCCCGAATTCGAGACGGGAAACGCGGCAGTCTCGCTCGGCGGCGAGGCCGAGAGGGGCCAGGGTGAACCGGGAGACGCAGGAGAACCTGCCTCACTCAAAGAGCGCAAGCTGAGGGCGGAGCGGGAAATCATCCTGCAGGCCCTGGCCCGCAACGACTGGCATATCACCAAGACCGCCACCCAGTTGGGCCTGGCGGATCACTCCAGCCTCTTGAAGATCATGCGCCGGCACGATATCAAGCGGCGCAGATCCTGAGTTCTCCCCTGATGATTGATGGTTCGGTGATTGCGCTGAGCGACCCAGCTGGTTTTCTTCTTCCGCGTCCTTCGTGTTGATTCGGCCACTTTCCTTCGTGTTCAGGCGGACACCCCACGCTCAGATTCCTTGCGTCACTGCAATCGTGCTGCACGATGTAACTCTAATCAAATTAGCATGTTACCAAGGGAGCGCCATTCGGGCAGGTCTCCCGGCCCCCATCATGCCTCCTCCTCCCATAGCGCCCGTCTGAATGGCGCTCTCGAGCAGATCAGCAAACAAGAAGCTACGTGAGGGCTTTCAAAGCAGGAGGAAATCATGAATGGCAAGCAGGAACGCACAATCGACCGCCGGAGCCCTGCACTTGGGCTCCCTGTCGCGATCGTGGCTGTCATGGGGAGCATGCTCATGGCGGCGGGTTTGTTTGGATGTGGAACGGACGACTGGAACACCGGGCAGGACCAGTCCGCACAGGTCACCAGCCGGGAGGAGCCCGCGGAAGCGGTTCCGGCAGCTCAGGGAGATGGGGCCGAGCGCGAGGCTGTTCAAAGCGAAGAGCAGGACGAGATCCTGCCCGAGCCCGAACCGGAAGCAGACGCCGGACCGCAAGAATCTGCGGCCATCGCCCCTGCGCCGCCGAGCTACGATGAGGCTGAGGTCGCGTACGCCCAAGGTGACTATGACCAGGCGGCCCTCGGATTTGCCGCACATGTAGATGACAACCCGCAGAGCGCCTGGGGTCACTACATGCTCGGCCTGACGCACTGGAAGCGGGCGGAGTACATCGCCGCGGCCACCGCTCTCGAGCGCGCCGCGACCCTGCGTCCCGATCTGGTCAAGGCCCACGTCAATCTGGCTCGCGTCCAACTGGATGCCGACCGGCCCAGCGAAGCTCACCAGGCCGCCAAACGGGCGGTGAGCCTCGAGCCGGAGGATGCCGGCGTTCAGCGTGTGCTGGCCCGTAGTCTTCACAATCTTGGTCTGGCCGATCGTGCGCTGGAAGTGTATCAGACCGTGTTGACCCTCGAGCCGCAGGACGCCTGGGCCATGAACAACATGGGCCTGATCCTGATCGAGGAAGAGCGCTTCCGCGAGGCGATCGATCCTCTCGCACAGGCCGTTCGTCTTGCGCCCGATGGCTCGGTCTTCCACAACAATCTGGGGGTGGCCTTGGAGCGCGCCGGGTTCCTGGCCGAAGCCGCAGATGTCTACCGCCAAACGCTGGCGATCGACAGTACATATGCAAGGGCCGCGGTGAGCCTGGATCGAGTGCTTCCGCGCCTGCCGGGCGCGAGCCAGCCTCGTCTTGATCTCGCCCAGCGGGCTGCTCGATTCGATGCGCGGGTTCAGGCGTGGCAGAGCACGCGGGTGTCCACTTCGTCGGCTCTGTCTCAGGCCGAGATCGGTCCCGTGGCGCCCTAGAGCAATGGTTGTGTCCCGAGGAATCGGGATTCGGTGAGCTGAGAATAGGAAACGGGCAGG
>CAZTDY010000140.1:0-6753 GCA_964612295.1 uncultured bacterium
TATGAGACCATCGCCACGCGTTCGGCTTTGCAGAATCACGCAACGCGATTTAGAGGGCGCGGGTTGGTTACCGCATAGCGCAGACGAGCATCTTCCTCTCGGCGGTCCGGCTCTCTCAGATTGCCTTCCATTGTTTTGGGTTAGGCGGCCGCGGCGGCCACGTGCATGATCGCCCACACGAAGCCGGCGAGTTCTCTGGCAACAGCGGTAACGGCGACGTTGGTGTGTTTTCGAGCGGCCAGTCGCCAGTATCGTTTTGAGAGTCGATGTTGAGCTTTGACCGCGATGGAGACGACATCGGGAGGCTGGCCGGAGCGTCGGCGATCGAGGATGAGTGTGGAACAGGCCCGTTTTCGGTGATTATGGGCGGCCTCGATGAGAACCCGACGCAAGAAGACGTTTCCTGTCTTAGTAATGGGGCCATGTCGTTGTCGATCACCCGAGGACTGCTCTCCCGGGATGAGACCGGTCCAAGCCATGAGCTTTTGCGCGCTGGAGAAGCGGCGGATATCTCCAACCTCGGTGGCGATGGTCATGGCCGTGAAGGTTTTCACGCCTCGTAAGCACTTCAGGGCGGCAACCGTTTCTCGATAGGGGGGATGCATCGAGATCGATTCGATCTGCTCATCCACGGCCTTGAGCTGTGCTTCGAGATACTCGAGGAGTTCGAGTTCGGTGGCCAGGATCGTGGCCGCAGGCCCGGTGAGCTGCCGGCGGAGCCGAGCGAGCCAAGTTCGGTGCGTTTTGGTCCAGTAAGAGGAGTCACGATACACGTGACCCTGACGCAGGAGAAGCCCGTGGATCCGCAGCTTGGTCACTTTGATCTGCTTGGTTCGAGCGACATGTGTGCGAACCAGATCCCGGATGGCCTCTTGTTCCTCGTCGGGAACATGAACGGGTGTGAGCAGTCCGCTGCGGTAGAGTTTGACCAAGTTGATCGCATCCCGGCGATCGGTTTTCTGCCGATCACCAGCACGAGTGGGGATCAAGGACGGGGCGATGACCTCGCAGGAGAAACCATCCTTCTCGAGGACTCGATGGATGACAAATCCACAGCCGGAGGCTTCGTAACACACCCGCACCGAACCCCGTTCAGAAAGTCTGCGGACAAGTTTGCGGAGTTGATTGAGATCTGCCCCCAAACGAGTCACCTGGGGATCGGAAGCCTCGTCCTCGACAATGGCAGCGGTGATTGAGTCCTTGTGGACATCGAGTCCAATCCAGATAATAGATGGCACGGCGGGACCTCCTGTGTTGTGACCCTCGTAGTCACATGTGGCTCTGACCGGACGGCCTATCCGTCCAATCAACCCACGATAACCACGGGGGTCCGGCCGTTCCATATGGTCTAGCGGGATCGCAGAGAACTAATCTGAGGCGGGCGGGTCCATCACGGACTCGCCCGTTTTTGGTGGGAGACCGAGTACCAGATACTTCATTCCATCGTAGGTCACCCGGAATTCACTGACTGCATCCGGCCAGCCCTGCCGCTTGAACTCGACCTCGACAGAGAAGGTGTGTGGCTGCATCAGCCGGACGCCGGTGACCTTGAACTGGTGGCGATAAACCCCGGAGAGTTTGCAGTAGGCCTCGAGCAGCCCGGCCGCCTCTTCCGTGTCCAGTCCGGTTTCCCCATGCAGGACTTCGAAGGGCCCAGCGAAGTACCGCGCCGCGGTCTCGAAATCGCCCCGGGCCAGGCTACCGAGATACTGCTCGACCGCCTGCTTGGCCATCGGCTGCTTGCTCTGGCCCTCGACCTCGGAATCCGACCCGCACGAAGCCGCCGCCAGGACGCATCCGAGAAGCGCCACGGCATGCAGGCCGCGCCCCCGCGCTGCCCGCGGGAGGCCCCTTTTCCTCAGCAATCCCCAGAACGACACTTGCATCGAGCCCTCCACATCCTTCAATCTGAATGATCGCACAACACCCACGGATCGCAAGCCCCGGAGACGCGCCGCGCCCAGGGAAAAGGAAGGGCCAACATGGACCGGATGGTCAACTTTCTCTACGAAATCGGCAACATGAAGCGGGTCATGCGCTCCGGCTGGTGGGTGGGCGGGATCAAGTCGCCCGAAACGGTGGCGGAACACACGTTTCGGACCGCATGGGTGGGATACCTGCTGGCGCAGAAAGAGGGGGCCGACATTGGCCGGGTCACCCTCATGTGCATGGCTCACGACCTTCACGAGGCGAGAATCAACGATCATCATAAAGTGAGTCAGGCCTATCTCGATCCCAAACCCATCGAAGCAGGCGTCTTCCGGGATCAGGTGAACGATCTTCCGGGCGGCGATGATCTCGTGCGCCTGTACGCGGAGTATGAGGCGCAGGAGACGCTCGAAGCGAAGGTCGCCCGGGATGCCGACCGGCTCGAATGTGCGATCCAGGCCCTCGAGTATGTCAGTCAAGGACAGCCGGCCTGCCGCCCATGGTTCGACAATGCGCGGGCCGGGCTCAAGACCGACGCCGGCCGCGCGCTGCACGATGCACTGGATGGCTCCGATCCGCACGCCTGGTATCAGGAGCTGCCGCGCGTTCCCTAGCTTGGGTTGGAAGGAGGAGAGATCACCGTGCAGCCTCCCGAGGCCCGCTGGTGGCGCACCGCCAAAGACGATTCAGGTGCGGTGCGATGTGAGCTCTGTCCACGGGGCTGCCTCCTTCGTGATGGGCAGACCGGATTCTGCCGCGTTCGGAAGAATACCGGTGGCCGGCTCACCTCTCTCACCTACGGGCATCCGCTGGGGCTGGCCGTCGATCCAATCGAGAAGAAACCGCTGTATCACTTCCTTCCTGGCACTCCGGTTCTCAGCTTCGGGACCGCGGGGTGCACGCTGGCCTGCACCTTCTGCCAGAACTGGAATCTCAGCCAGGGTGCCGCCGGTGACGATCCGCGTCAGGGCGACCGGCCGGTCGATCCGGCAGAGCTGGTGAGTCTTGCCCGGAACGAAAAGACACCGACCATTGCCTACACGTATAACGAACCCACCGTCTTCGCAGAGTACTTGGTCGATGTGGCCGCCGGGGCCCGAGAGGCAGGCCTGCGCAACGTGATGGTCAGCAATGGCTACATCGCCCCGAAGGCCCGCCAAGAGGTCTTCGCACGCATCGACGCGGTCAATGTGGACCTCAAGGGCTTCAGCGACGCGTTCTATCGCGAACATACCCAAGCGGCCCTCGAACCCGTGCTGGATACCCTTCAGTGGGTGGGGGCGCAGCCCGACATCTGGCTGGAGGTCACGACGCTCCTGATTCCGGGCCTGAACGATTCGGAGGAGATGCTCGGCGAGGAGTGCCAGTGGATCGCCTCTCACCTGGGACCGGACGTTCCAGTGCACTTCACCGCGTTTCATCCCGCCTACAAGATGAACGATCGACCGCGCACACCGCTCGAGACGCTCCTGCGGGCGCGGGAGATCGCCTTGCATTGCGGGCTCCGCTACATCTACCTTGGGAACGTCGGGAGCTCCGAGGGACAGAACACGATTTGCCCTCACTGCAAGGCGGTGGCGATAGAGCGAGAGTGGTTCCGGACGACGACGGTCAACTTGGCCGATGGTCGCTGCTCGAATTGCAGTGGGCTCGTGGCAGGAGTGTTTGGGGAGTAGCCCGGGGAGGAGTCATGGAGACGATCGAGGTATGCACGCAGGCCCAGGACCAGCTGGTGGACATTACCGGTCCGGTTGCCCAGGTCGTCGACCAGGCGGGTGTCGTTTCCGGCCTCGTCCATGTGTATGTCCCGCACACGACGGCCGGCGTGACCATCAACGAGAATGCGGACCCCTCGGTGGTCCATGACATCCTCGCCGATCTCGATCGGCTGATTCCCCGCCGCCAGCGCTACTACGAACATGCGGAAGGCAATAGCGCCAGTCACCTGAAGTCGAGCCTGGTGGGCTGCTGCCAGACGGTTCTCATTGAGAACAACCGGATGGTGCTGGGCACCTGGCAAGGAATCTACTTCTGTGAGTTTGATGGTCCTCGAACTCGGCGTGTACATGTGAAGGTCCATGCAACCTAAGACACTCACCAAGAACTGCGATCGCTTCTGCGTCACAGACGTGGGAAGCACGACGACGAAGGCCTTCCTCTTCCGGCGTGACGCCGCGGACCGGGAGGAGGAGTGGAGCTTTGTGCATCGCGAAGCACCCACGACGGTCGAGGAGCCCCATGAGGATGTGACCGTCGGTGTGCTTGCGGCGCTCACGGCATTGGAAGAAGCCAGCGGAGAACGCCTGCTCTCAGACGGTCGGCCGGCGGTGCCCTACCTCTCGACCTCGTCCGCAGGCGGCGGCCTCGCGATGGTGGTCACCGGTCTGGTGCGGGAAGTGACCAGCCGCAGCGCCGAGCGTGTGGCGTTGGGGGCCGGCGCCATCCTCCTCGATGTCCTCGCCATGGATGACGGGCGCACGCCGTACGAGAAGATCGAAGCGCTGAGAACGCTCAGGCCGGACATGGTGCTCCTGGCGGGTGGCTTCGACGGCGAGGCATTGTCCGGGCCGGTGTTCCTGGCCGAGCTGATCCGGGAGGCGGGACTGCGTCCGAAGCTGACTGAGGCCGGCAAACTCCCCGTCGTCTTTGCGGGCAACGTCAATGCCCGATCCTATGTCGCCGATGTGCTCGACGAGCGCTTTTTCCTCCATGCGATCGACAACATCCGTCCGCAAAGCAAACGCGAGAATCTGGAGCCGGCCAGGGAGGCGATTCATGACCTCTTCATGGGACACGTCATGTCCCAGGCCCCCGGCTATGAAACGCTTCTCGAATGGGTGAGCGCTCCCGTCCGGCCCACGCCGTCTGCGTTCGGCGACATTCTCGCCCTCGCCTCCCGCAACCTCGAACAGCGGATCCTCGCGATCGATATCGGGGGAGCGACCACCGACGTCTTCACGGCAGAGAAGGGTCAGGTGACCCGCACCGTGAGCGCGAACCTCGGCATGAGCTACAGCATCCTGAACGTCCTCCAGCAGGCCGGGCCCGCCGTGTTGATCGACACGCTCCGCGACCAGTTCGGGGTCGATACGATCCCGGAGCGGGAGTTGGTGGACCTGATCGGCAACAAACACCTGCGTCCGACCTCATTGCCGAAAGATGCCCGTGAGATCCACATGGAACAGGTGGTGGCCACGCTCGCCATTCGGGAGGCGGTCCGCGAGCATCTGAGCATCTTGACGGGGAAGACCCTCAGCCGCAGCACGGCCGAACTTGGGTTTCAGAATAGCTTTGAGATCGAGATGCGGTTCGATAAGGCGAAAGACAACGCCGACTCCCCGGCGCGGGTGCCCCGGCTCGAGAAGTACGATCAGATCATCGGGAGCGGCGGTATCCTCTCTCATTCCCCGCGGGACCGGGCGGCGCAGATGTTGATTGCCGCGCTCCGGCCCGGGTCGAAAGTGGAGCTGGCCATCGATCGGGCATTCATGTTTCCGCATCTTGGGGTGTTGGCGGATGTGGATGCGGATCTGGCCCTGCAGCTTTTCGACTCGTTGGGAATTGTGCGATTAGGCTCGGCGGGGGAGGTCGGCCGGCGGCTGGGAAGACAGGTGCTCGAGCCCGAGTCTGCGATCGGCGAGGGATCGGATCGCATCGTACTGGATGAGACCGCGGAGCGTATCGGCACCCACACGCTGGAAGAGCGGCGGGAGCTGGCGAGTCCGGGGCAATGCCTGGTGACCGATGGGCAACGGGTGAGCGGTGACACGGTCGTGGCGCGCAGCGTTCGCACCTACCAAAGGCCGTTCTTTGTGCGGATCGCCATGGGGCTGGGCGCCGAGCCGTCCGAGACGCCGGAGTGTCTCTTGAAAGAGATCGGCGACCACATCGAGACCGGCGAACTCATCGGGAAACGCCGATTGCGTTTCAAACGGATCCGGGAGTATCACTCGCCGGTTTCGGGGACCTTCGAGCGGCTTCTTCCCGATGGGACCATGATCGTGCGCGAACCTGAGGAGTTCGCGGCGGATCGCGTCGCGGTCACGGCGGCACAAGACCTTCGGCTTCGTCCCAGTGAGCTCAAGGCCTATCTGCGCGTGGAGGAGGGGCAGAAGGTCGAGCGCGGTCAGACACTTGCCTCGATCGGTCGGCCGGGTCTCGATCTACGCGCCGGTCGCGCGCCTGTTCGCGGCAAGGTCACCGACATCAACTTGGACTACGGCGTGATCACCATCGATCCGCTGCGCGAAGAACTCGATGTCCGCGCCTGGATTCCCGGGGAGGTGTGCGCCGCAAACGATCGCGGCTGTACGATTCGGTGTTCGGCAATGCGCATCGTGGGATGTTGGGGGCAGGGGGGCGAGCGCGAAGGGCGCCTGACCTTGGGCGATGCGGGCAAGAACGCGATCGTCGTGCGAAGCCACGTTTCGGTGGCTGAACTGGAGGCGCTGGCGTCGGTCGGTGTCGCCGGGGTGATTGCGGGGAGCGCCCATCTGCGCGACATCGGGGCGGTGAAACCGCAGTTCACGCTCGTGCTCACGGAGAGCTTCGGAGACGCACAGATGTCCGCTGAGATTCGTGATGCCCTCGTTCCGCATGAGGGACACCAGGCTTACCTCGACGGCACGACGGAGCTGCGGGTGGGGGTGCGTCGTCCACGGGTGATCATTCCTGTTGAATAGAGGGTAGGTCCATAACAGAATCGGGCCCGGGGAGTCTGCTCCCCGGGCCCTTGTCTTCCACCAGGAGGACAATCAGAAAAGCCTACGCGTACTCCGCGAAAGTGTGCCACGAAGGCACTGAAAGGAGGTCGAAGAGACCGAC
>CAZTDY010000141.1:0-6682 GCA_964612295.1 uncultured bacterium
AGGGCTAGTGTTACTTATGTCACCCGATGGGCGTGGTAGACTGGTGTGGGGTCATGCCAGAAACCGATAGCAGGGGTCGTAGGCAATGGATGCGGTATTCTTTAGGGGCGCCGAAGCAGGCGAGTTTCGCTGCCTCTCGAACTTCTTCGTCGCGCCTATGAAGATTGGTGGACTTGAGTACCAGACTGTCGAGCACTACTTCCAAGCCTCCAAGGCGATCGAGAGGAAAGATCACGAACGCATTCGGCGGGCGAAGACGCCCATGCAGGCCAAGCTCCTTGGCAGAAAGCTCTCACCCATTCGCAGGGATTGGGAGCGGGTGAAGCTCGATGTCATGCGAACGGGCTTGCTCGAGAAGTTCAGGCAGCATCCTGAACTGCTGGATATCCTGCTCTCGACCGGCGACCTACCGATTCACGAAGACTCGCGTACCGACAGCGAGTGGGGATGGGCAGGCGGGAAGGGGAAGGATCTGCTGGGGAAGGCGCTCGTGAGTGTGAGGAGGGAGCTGCGCCGACGTCAATGACGGGGTCAGGGTGGCTGCCCCGTCCCGCTTCCTGTCCGCGCTGCCTCCTCAGCGAGCTTCTGCCAGACGAGCAAGCCAGGATTCTCGCCCCTGCCAACCAGACGGGTGCCCGTGCAGTAGCGTCTCAACCGCTCAATGCGGCGCTGCTCGATGTCCTTGTCGCTCAGGGCCGGGATGGCGACGACCGCGAAGATGCCGAACATGAGCCCCAGGATACCCCAGCGCCAGGGATTGTGGCCCTTGGCCGCAGCCGTGGTCGCGCACACGTATGCGGAGACGAGTCTGACCAGGATCTCATACAGGTTGAGGTAGTCGGTTCCGGACACGGTCGATTTCACCTAGCGCCGCTGGCAGAGCCACGGCGTCATCGTGTGACGGTTTTACGGTCAGGAGAGATTCAGGTTCCGGATAGCCCTCGGGCACCGGCCAGGCCCACTCCAGATCCACCTTGTCCCACCAGTCGATCATGCGGGTGGAGATGAACAAGAAGCACGCATTCACGCGCGCGGCATCCCGGCCGAGAGACACCGAAACGTGGTTGTCGAGTAGACGGAAGTCCTCAGGCCTGTTCCAGGTGCCAACGCCGTGGATGGGCTTCGGCCCCAGATCAGCGTGGGCGGCGTAGGCAGTGATTGTGGTACACAGCACAAGGCACCCGCTGAGGATCGTGGCTCTGATCATACCGTTTCTCCCCGGGCGGCAGCCTCCAGCCTCCGTCGCCTTCTGTCATAGAAACGCACGATGAGGACAGTGATCACGCCCATCGCAACATAGAAGACCGCAGAAGATCGGGCGAAGCTGCGAAGTACCGTGTCGTCATGGCCTTCCGAAAGCACGATGGCCCCGCCAGCTAGGATGATGTAGTAGAGCAGGATCATCCAGCTGCCACGTGCTTGCCCCGCCCCAATCCCCACTATGCTCAGCGACAGAATCAGGAGGAGAAGGACTTTGAACGCAATCTGAGCCAGAGGGAACAACTCACCCGTATAGAGATTGTCCCAGCTGTTACCCGCGTTCGTCAAAGGAACGAAGAGCACCAAGAAGAGCGCCCAACGGTTACGCCTGTACGGATTGGTCCAGAACTTCCTGCCGTCAACCGAACGCCTTCCGCACATACACTCTCCGGGGGAGTTCCAGCTCACTCGGTCCGCAACAAGCGCCTGATACAGGATTGAAGTCAGGAGGACTAGGGAAAAGAGCAGGAAGCTGAATAGAAGGGGAGGGGGCTGGCTAGTGATGCGGGCGCCGAGCGCGACCACGGCTCCCAGGGCCATTGCCAGGAAATAGACATTGGCGATGGCTGACAGGATTGGCTGAGGTTTGCCCGAGTACATAACGGCTCCGGCTACCGCCACGCCTCCCGCCAGTCCTCGCGCCAATTCTTGGCCCGGCGCATCAGCCGACGGAAGTAGGAAGGGTCGAGAGCGGCGTTCCGCGCAGCCTCGTTGACGACGCCATCGGCCGCAGCCTGCATTGTATCGACGTAGGCGGCCTCAAAGCCACGCTTTGCCTCGCTGAATGGCCAGGTCAGAAAGGCGGGTGGTCGCACCGGTCCCGCAGTCCCTTCGGCAGCCTCCGTATCAGCCACCACTTCGTGATCATCCTCGATCTTGGCCGGCATATCTGGCGCCGGCGTGACAGGACTTGCCGCCGCAGTCTTGGCGGACTCATCCTGCGTCTCTAGAGCCCGCAACATCGCCTTCATTCGTCCCACGGGATCACGCACGTCGATGAAGTGGTGCCGCTCGAGCGTGTCCCCATCGCAGTGAACGAGAGCGGCGCGGATCGCGTTGCACAGCTCGCGGATGTTGTTGTCGGCCCATTCCTGGGTCTTCAAGTACTCCAGCGTCTCCTCAGAGAACCCTCGGACCGGCAGATCGAGCCGAGACGCCTCGCGTTCCAGCAAGTAGTGAGCGATCGGCAGAATGTCCTCGGGCCGATCACGCAGTGGCGGCACTTCGATGGGAAAGGTGCACAGCCGATGGTAGAGGTCATTGCGGAACCTGTCGGCTGCAACCTCAGCGGTCAGGTCGCGGTTGGTCGCCGCGATGACTCTGCCTCGGAAAGGATACTCAGTGGTGCCCCCCGCGCGATTGTAGGTGCGCGATTCCAGGACGCGCAGGAGTGTGGTCTGGAGCTTGAGCGGCAGTTCGCCGATCTCATCGAGGAAGAGATCGCCTTCGCCAACAGCCTCGAAGGCTCCCGCGCGTGCACAAAAGGCGCCGGTGAAAGCCCCTTTCTCGTGTCCGAAGAGCACGCTCTCGAAGAGGGTGCCAGGAATATCAGGCAGTGAGACCACCTGGAAAGGCAGGCCCTTCACTTTCGATCGCGCATTGATCTCACGAGCGACGACCTCCTTGCCGACGCCGGATTCGCCCGTGATCAACACGTCCACGCGGCGTTCCGCGAGCCGTGCCGTGACCTGTCGCATCGCCTGGATAGCCGGGCTCTTCCCTGCCATCTGGCCATCAGGGTCACCGTCGCGATAGACGTCACTGAGGTATCGGTCGTGCTCAGCCCGGAGCTGGGCCCGGCGCACGGTCAACTCATGTGCGAGAATCTCGCGGAGGTAACTGGGCGATCTGTCCTTTGGGACGAAGTGGGAGGCCCCTGCCTTGAGCGCCGAGACGACCATCTGAGAGTCGGCGTGATGGGTGAGCATGATGACTGGGATGTCAAGCCCAGCGCCGCGCACACGTTTCAGGAAGTCCAGACCGTCGATCTTCGGCATGTCGATGTCGAGAAGCACCGCCTCGGTGGTGTCTTCAATGATCTCGCGTGGATCTTCGGTTGCGGCCTCGTAGTAGGTCACATCCAGATCCGAACTGAGAAACTCGATGTATTCCTCCGCGAAATCGCGATCGTCATCGATCATGACCACCTTGGTTCGCGTCACCTTCGTGGTGGGATCACCTTCAGTGATATCCTTCATCAAACCTCCGCCATGGCGTAGACTTCATCGAGTACGCTGCGAGCCACCCGGCGGACTGTCAGCCGCACACAGGTGTCCCCGGGGTCTGCACGTTCGATGCTGACTTCTCCTCCGAAGCGGCCGGCATGCGTGCGCACCATCCACATCCCCGATCCTCGGCCATCTCCACGTGTCGAGAAGCCCGCCTCAAAGACGCGCTGACGAAGATGCTCGGGGATCCCGGGACCGTCGTCGCAGACGTCTATCTTCAGGTACTTCTCCGTCGTGCTAATCCGAATTTCAACCTGGGTTCCGCGTCCGTCGCTGGTGGCCTCGATGGCATTCTGCACAAGATTGTCGATGCAGAGCGCCAACGGCTCCGCTTCGATCACAGCCATGACGTCCATGTCACCATCGGATAGTTCTGCATATTGTATGCCGAAAGACACGCCATGCTCGTGCGCCTGCCCCTCCCAGTGGGCCCGCTGCCGATCCATACAATCGCTCAAGGAGGTGGCGTAGCGCGCTTTCAGAGCGTTTTCGAGGTCGATCAGCCGGTCCCGAATACCTCGCAGACCCTCGAGCAGCGGCCGAATGTGTTCATCACCGTCTTCTCTCGTACCTCTCAGAATCTCGTCGGGACCTTCGATCTGGGAGAGGGTCGAGCTCACCTGATCGAGATTCTCCTTGATAGACATCTGCACAGGGTGCGTTTCGGGAAGAAGATCCCCGGCCAGGATCAGGATCCGGGAAACAGTGGGCTCGAGACCCGGAAGGTCCTCGAGCATCGTCTTGTGGCACCGGGCTGCCGTCCTGGCAGCTGTGTCTTCGTCCAAGTCCCCCGAGCGAAGTTCCTCCAATCGCATGCTGGTACGCACGGCCGACTTGTTCCAACTCGAATGACCGAACCCGAGCAGCAGATCGATCAGCTCTCCGGCCGGTGCGCGAGGTCGCGACATCGCGCGCGTCCACTGCACGAAACCCAGACCGATCCAAGGGGCACCGAATAGAAGCCAGGCCTCCCACTCGAAAAGGGGAATTGCGCCCGGATCCAGAATCTGCCAAACGGCCACGGCGCAGATGACCGCGAAAACCCCGCACAGCGCATGGGTCACGATGGCCTTTGAACGCTGCTTCCGACTACTGCGGCTCTTGGCGGAGCGCGGCCGGGTGAGAAGTGTCACGGGGAGGGGCGAGATTCGCCCGAAGGCGATCCCCGCGAGGAGACACAGCAAGAACCCGGCTCCCACCACAGGCAAGCGATGATGCCACGCCGTCCAGCGCATCTTGGGCAGCCAGCGGAGGGTCCAGGTGGTGGCGGCCGCTTCGATAAACGATTCGGTCGGCGCATAGATGTCGACGACGCCAGTCTCCCCGCGGAAGACAACCCGGCGGACGGCAGGGCCCCAGGGGTACCGAACTTCCACGCACACAGAGTCCGCATCGCCCATGCCGATGTGGATCTCGGATAGCCCAGCCGAGCCATTGCCGCGGCCCGTCAAATACTCGTGGACTGGTCCGATTCGGTCTGCGCTCCGTGGGTCGACGCGATAGACGCGAGCGCCCAGAGCCTCAGCGTGGCGGTGATTTCCGCGAACTCGAACCGCGAAACCGTTGTGCCGGTCTAGGTTGTTGGTCAGAGGCCGGGGAGGCTGGCCGTCGCAGAAGGCAATGAGGTCGACATCGCCATCCCGATCCAAGTCACCTGATTGAACCAGACCGACTGGCTCGTGAAGCGGCGGAAAGAGATTGCGATCCTCAGAAAACGTCCCGTCGCCTTTGTTCAAGAAGAGGATCGAACTTCTCGCGAAGTTGGCCACGTAAAGGTCTAGGTCGCCATCGTTGTCGAAGTCTTCCCAGACGGCCGATTCCGTGCGGACTGAGTCGGCAAGATCGATACCGACACCTGCCTCACGCGCAACCTCGGAAAAACGGAACGCCCCGTCGTTTCTGAGGAGCCGATTGTAGGCCGCCGGGTTGTCCAGCGGGATGTAGAGATCGAGGTCGCCGTCGGCATCGTAGTCACCGTAGACCACGCCCTCGGTTTCGCCCCGGCAGAGCTCCTGGGGATCGACCAGTCGGATCGGGGTGCTATCGAAGCCTCCGGCGGTGCCGGGGACGATCCAGACTCCGTGCTGTGAATTGCACAACGTGAGATCCGGATAGCCGTCGTTGTTCAAGTCAGGCATGGCGCCGGCGAAGAAGCCGCTGCCCACTTCCTCAAAGTCGTTGACTGGGGCTGTGTGACTGAGGGGCAGGAGTTGCCAATCCATGGTCGACCAAACCGCCTCCTCGCATCCCATGAACCACTTGTTACGGACACTGCGACCATAGAATACGGGACGTTCAAGCCCCCAATGCCAGGTCCCGCACACCCCATAACAGGGACAGGCCTGGCTCGGAGGGGCAGGGCGTTTCCGAAATCGAAAGGCCCCTCGGTTCTCCAGAACCTCGATTGTGCGGGGAGGAGATCCGGCAAGCACAAGATCCCAGTCGCCGTCAGCGTCGATGTCCACTGGCAGTCCGTGGTGTGCGCTCCGAGCTTTGATTCCAAAGGTCTTTGCACCGCGACTGAGGGGGCCAGAGCTGCCGCCCAGGAAACCGCGAGCGTTCGGTTCACCGGTCGGGAAGAGGATAAGATCCAGGTAGCCGTCTTCATCGAAGTCCTCGAGGATGCCATCGGTGCAAGGACCGAGTAGACCGGTACTGATTGGCAGTGTAGTCAGAGCGGTCGGGATCGGATCGCACCGCTGCCCTGATGAAGGACCGATGTAGAGCGTATCGATCTCGATTCTTTGGTCGGCAGGTTGATGGATGGCGATGTTGATCTGTGTTAGAGGGTCGCGGCCAAGGACGAACCGGTCGTAGACGGGGTGCAAATCACGAAGGCTGAAGGTGTGGTCCACCCACTGGCGCGGGGGATCATTCATGTTCAGTCCATGGACATCGTAGCGTTTGTGGGTGGTGAACGCGTACGCCGTATGCGAGCCGGCGAGGAGTTCCAGCACTATGCTGCCGGAGGGCTTGCCCTCCTGGTACTTCCATCTCCAGTGAATGACCGTGGTCGAGTCCACGGCAAGTCCACCCTCAGACAACTCAGTGAGAGGGAGTTGGTAAACGAGCTGAAGGCCTCGTTCATCGGGCTTTGTGGCCCGAGCGCTGACATCAAGCATCAGGTTGCCGGGCCTGACTGTAGCCTGCCACATTATTCTGAAGTCTTCTTTGGTGATTACCTAACCTACCAG
>CAZTDY010000142.1:0-6672 GCA_964612295.1 uncultured bacterium
CTAGCAATCGCCGGGGCGCAGCTATTCCTCATGGAGATCGCCCCCCCGTGATTGTCAGCGTGGTTGCTGGTGAACGTGCATTCCTCAAACATCGGGGCGCAGAGATTGAAGTTGTAGATCGCCCCGCCTTCAGTCGCCGTATTGCCCGAGAAAATGCAGCCAGCAATCGTCGGCTCCGAAAAGAAACTGCAATTGACTGCCCCGCCCGTGTTTGCGTTGTTGTTGTGAAAGATACATCCTCGGATCTCGGGGGAGGTAGAGTGACAGAAAACGGCGCCGCCCCCGCCATCTGGGTATACGACATACCCACCGGTGATCGTCAGGCCTTCCAGGACCGACTCGGGCCCCTCGCCGGAGTTGAAAACGAACCCCCGATGGGGATCCGCCTGGGAACCCTCGCAATCGATGATGCAGGCTTCGGGATTCCCGCTCTGCGATCGCACAGTTATCGCCTTGCCCAAGTAGTCGATGTCGCGGTTGCCGGAACCAGTGAACACACCGTCGCCCAACTCGATGATGTCCCCGTCCACCACCGCGTCAATCGCTGCCTGGATTGTGGGGTAGTCCCCGGAGCCGTCATGGGCAACGAGGTAGGTGGTTGCGGAAACGGGAAAAGGGAACAGGATGAGAAACAGGGTGGCTATCCAGACTATCTTCATGACTACACCTCTTTCTTCACAGTCGCATGATGAACCTACTGGTAAGTATAGCAGGAGGCTCCAGACGTGAGACAGGAATAAGGCGCTGTTGGACGTGACAAGAGCAGGCCGACAGCGGTAACACTTCGCCTGTAGTCGACAACTGTAGCAATTACGGCATAGGTTTCCGCATCGCCAAGTCAGTTCCCTCAGACGCCGGCGCAACCGATGACGGGAGTGTATCCAGGCTATGCCTCGCCATCAATCAAACGAGCCCGTTCACGGCGCATACTCAGATCACATTCAGCGTCGAAGCGAATGATGCTGCTGAGATGGGCTGCCCCCGCGCGACAGAGCTGCTATGCTCCGGGCCATGTCAGCCACGAAGCGGATACAGAAGCCAAGATCAAAGGGGAGCGACC
Organism: uncultured bacterium; assembly: GCA_964612295.1. Lineage (GTDB taxonomy): Bacteria > Eisenbacteria > RBG-16-71-46 > CAIMUX01 > WJJG01 > CAYQJL01. The sequence continues at coordinate 1,061 of CAZTDY010000142.1, forward strand.
GAGAGCGTTCCCCCTCGGCCCGCAAAACCGGAGGCGGCCTGGCGCCCCGGTGGGCGGTCGGCCTGCCCATCCTGCTGGCGATCGTCGTCTACCTGCCCACCCTGGGCTACGGCTTCGTCTGGGATGACGTCAACTTCATCGTCGAGAACCCCGCCTGTCACGAGTTGTCGAACCTGCCCGAAGCGCTCGGCCATGGCTACGGCTGGGTTCCGACCCTCATGGATCGCGCGGATGCGTTTCTCTACTTCCGGCCGGTGATCGTCTTTGCCAATACGGTTCAGTGGGTCCTGTCGGGGGGAAGCCCCTGGCTGTTTCATCTGGCGAACCTCTTCACGCACGCCCTGACGGCGGGGCTTCTGGCCGGGACCCTGCTGCTCTTGGGCCTTATCCCCGAGGTCGCCCTGCTGGCCGGTGGCCTGTTCGCGGTTCATCCGATCCAGTCCGAGGCCGTGGCCTGGATCTGCGGGCGCACCGATCTGACGGCGGCAGCGTTCGCGATGGCGGCCGTGGCCCTGTGCGCAGCCTGGGTGCGGCGGCAGAGGATCGCCGGACGCTTGCCGCTCTTGCTCGGCGCGGCCGTCCTGTTGGCGCTGCTGTCGAAGGAGTCGGCGGTGGCGATCGCCGTGCTGATCCCCCTCATCATCGCGATCGGGCAGGATCGCCCGGGCACCGGGGCCAAGGCGACCGCACAGGGGCCGCCCGTGTCCGCCACCAGTCTGTGGGTTGCGTTGGGTGGGGTGATCCTGCTCTACCTGCTGATGCGCTTCCTGGTGCTGGGCGGCGATATGGCCGGGGGCGGTGGTTGGCAGGAGGTCGGTGAGCCCCCCGCCCGGGGCCATCTGGGACTGCGGCTGCTGCTGGGCGGCAACCTGTTCCTCCTCTACCTGTGGCGATTGATCCTGCCCTGGCCGCTTTCGATGGATCCCCCCGCGGCGTTGGCGCAGCCGCCCTATCCGGCATTCACGGGGTTTCTGGGCCTCGTGGTGCTGGCAGGTCTCAGCGGACTGTGGATGCACTGGTATTTGTGCCGCGTGCGGCATCCAAACCGGGGAGAGACGGGTCCGCTGGGCAGGGAGGCCGGCCTCCTCCTGGGGCTGGGCGCGTTCCTGCTGGGCATTCTCCCGGTGCTGCAGATCATCCCGACCGGCGAGGTGTACGGAGAGCGGTTCCTCTATCTTCCGTTTGCGGGTCTTCTCATTTTCCTGGCGACGCTCACCCACGGGCTGTGGGCGGACCGGCCCCGGTGGGCGCTCGGCCTTCTGGTGATTCTGGCGGCGCCCGCGGTGATCGCGCTCGAGTCGCGGCTTCCGGACTGGCAGGACGAACTGCACCTATTCACCCGCGCCACCGAGGTCCATCCGGAAAGCGCGCGGGCCCATGCCAACCTCGGTGCGGCCCTCATGGATGCCGGGCGGCCCGCCGAAGCGTTGACCGAACTGCGCGAAGCCGTGCGGCTGGATCCCGACGATGCGCTCAAGCAGGCTCAACTTGGATCCCTGCTGATCAACATGGGGCAGGTGGAGGAAGGCGTGGCCCTGCTCGAGATCGCGCAGGCCCAAGGGAAGATCTCACGGACCCTGCTGCTCAATCTCGGAATCGGTCGCACGAGGCAGGGCCGGTTCGACGAAGCGGCCACGCTCCTCGGCCAGGCGCGCTCGCTCACGCCGGAGGATCCCCTCGTGCTCGAGGCGCTCGCCACGGCCGAACGCAAACGCGGCCGGTTCGGCGTGGCGGACCGGCTCTACCAGGACGCGCTGGGCATCGAACCCGGCCGAAAATCCTGTTACCTGAACCTGTTTGGAATGCACTATTTCGACAGGCAGGACCTTCAGCGCGCCCGCCATTGGGGCGGCGAGTTCTTGAGGCGTTTTCCCCAGGCGCCCGAAGGTGCGCAGACGCGGCAGCTGATGGAGCGACCGCCCGGGGAGCAGGGGCCGTAAGAGGGCAACACGATGCCCCCGTGCTGCGGGCACGAGGGCATGTGGCATCATTGGTATGGAAAGCACCGATTCGAAGGGGTGCGCAGAATCCTACTGGTATAGGCTCTTGATCTCTCCCCAGCTAAGTGGCACGGCCGGAGGTGTGGGGACGCACGGATCCGGATCACAGGTGTCCATGTCGGGCAACCAGGTCCCGTTGGCCGCGCTGCATTCTTCCTCGGTGTAGAGCCAACACTCGCCGGTGATCGGATCGCAGCAGGCGTGGGTCGCATCGGGAGGGCAGAGGTGAATGCCGTCGGTGAAGAGGCCCATGCCCCCCAGTTCGGCGTCCCACGACTCGGCCGGCACGGAGCAGTTGCCGAAGCCTCCGAACGACTGCGATGGATCCTCCGATAGCGGGATGACGTCTACGTAGTAGGCCCGGCCCGCGAAGTAGTAGATGGGGAGGTAGTTCCCAACCCAGCGGGTGTCGGTGGCGACGACGATGGTGCCCTGATTCGGAGCAGGCCAGGTGTCCGTGCTCATCTCGAGGTTGTTCGGCAGGCAAACGCCCCAGTCGACGAAGTAGTAGGCCTCGACATTGAAGTCCCCGAGACCGAACTCGGACGCACACCAGATCTTCGGTTCGTCCCAGGCGGCGACGACATACCAGACGCTGACGTCCTGCGTGCCGTTGATATCGATGCGGTTGATCTGATCCTCACAGCTGGCGAGGTTGTTCCCCGCAGAGTAGAGATCACAGAAGTCGAGCCCGACCGAGTATTGAATGTCTGCATTGTGGTGGGCAATGAGCACGCCCCCGGATAGATTCCCCTCATCCGCTCCCACCCCGAACGCTGTCCCCGCGACGAGTAGTGTGAGGATTAGCAGTCGCCTCATGGGATCCTCCTCCTGTCGGGTGTCCCTGGCCCGGGCCCTTCACGCTCACCCCAGGCCGGCTTTCGGATACCTACAGTTCTGGTCCAATAGATCGGCTCGGGGGGCTGCGGACTGAAGGTCCGGCCGGGTTGGCCGGTTCGGGCTGATGGGACCGGGCGCCGGGAGCAGGAAACCGCAGTCTAGGCGACCCTTGGATCGCGGTGGCCCGAGCGTCGCCGCAGCGATTCGAAGGCGAGGCTGCCGGTGGCCATCTCTCCGCTGACGACCCTCTTCACAGCCGCCACCACGAGCGGATCGAATTTGACGCCCGCGCTCTTCTCCATGATCACGAGGGCCTCGCTGCAGGAGAGTTGATCGTTGTAGGCGCGATCCGAGGTGAGGGCGTCGAAGGCATCGGCCACTGCAATGACTCGGGCGAGACGCGGAATCCCCTCACCCTTCAGGCCGCTCGGATATCCTCCGCCCGCATAGTTCTCGTGGTGATGCCGAATCGCCGGCAAGGCCCCGGCCAGGCGGGGAATGGTCGCGACCAGGTCGCACCCGCGTTCGGGGTGCGTCCGGATCAGGTCCCACTCGTCGGTCGTCAGAGGTTCACTCTTCGTGAGCACCGCGCCGGGGATGGAGCGCTTGCCGATGTCATGGAGCAGCGCTGCCCAATTGAGCGTCTCCATGTCTCCGGGGGAGAGACCCAGATGCAACCCTGTGCGCATGGCCAGGTAGTGAACGCGTTCGGAGTGTCCGCGCGTGTAGGTGTCCTTGGCTTCCACCGCGGCGATCAGGCTCTTGACCGTGTTGAAGAGAAAGCAGTGCAATTCCGAGCGGATTTGAATTGCACCCAGGGCGCCGGCGATGCGATGGGCCAGCCCTCGAAGGAGCCGCGCACTCGGCATCGCCAGGCTCAGGCATCCGCGCGGACGGATCAGCGAGAGGTAACCCAGTGCCCGGCCGTCGACCTCGATTGGGACGCAAATCCCATCGACCTCCTTGCCGGACCGTGACTCGATCTCCGTCCGCAGCCCCTCGGGAAGCTGGATCCAGGTTGTCCTCGCGTCTCCGCACAATTCGAGCACGACCGAGCTCAACGCGGACCAGGGTAACGGGTCGGTGATCAGCGTTTCGGCATCCGACTCACCGATGCGCCCGCGGATGAAGCTGTATTCCCGATCGAGGAGGCTCACGATGACATAGCCCTCGTCCAGCATCGCGGCCGCTTGATCCGCGAGGGGGGCCAGGTGGAGCTCCCGGGCATCCTGCTGAATGCGCACGGGCGAGAAGTAGCAGAGCAGGTCCGCTTCCTTGCGGCGCGTGGCGAGTTGCCGGCGGCGGTGGGCGTGCTGCTGACGGGCCACCGCATGGGCTTCGAGCACGGGACCCAGACTGGAGAGCAGTCGCTGTGCGTGCGCGGGGGGGAGGCGCGAGTCAGGCGCTTCCGAGGCCCACAGGCGAAGTTCTAGCGGGTCGGCCTCGGGCAACTCGAGATACCATTCGGCCAGCGGCTCGCCTGTCGGCTCACCCTGATCGGACGCACCGCTGTCATAGACCGCGCATAGATCCTGACCGATGATCTGCAAGCGCAGGTCAAATCTTGTGGCGATCGCCTCCAGGAACGGGCTGGTCGCCTCGATCCAGTCAGGACGACACGCCGGACTCGGGACGCGTGTGGCCATGATCGTTCTCCCTCGACGCTCTACCTATCGGCATTGCGCCCGGAGACTTCAGAATCCTCTGCTAAGGCTGTGACGATGAGCCATCTACGAGGTCGGATGACCCATTTGGGGGCAGGTGGAAGCCGGATCGGCTACTTCCGACCACTACCGGGGTCGAGTTTGTACTTGGCCCCATCCAGGGGGGCCGGGTCCAAATCGGGGTAAGTGCGACTGACATAGTCGTAGAGGACGATGCTGCAGCTGATGTTGACGTTGAGGCAGGGGATCAGACCGTACTGAGGAATCATGACCTTGTGGGGCACCCGCGCGATCAGGCGCTCCGGCAGGCCCTCCAGCTCGTTTCCCAAGAGGAAGAGCGGTTTGCGGGGGTACTCGAACCGAGGCAGCAGGGCCGCCTGCGGATCGATCTCGACCGCCACGACCTCGTAGGACTGCTCGGCGGCGTAGGCGAAGAAACGGTCGGCGTCCGGCTCGTGGTGCATCCGTTCGAAGCGGTGAATCTGGGCGCTGCCGGTGTCGTTGAACTCCTCCCGGCCGATGAGGATGATCTCGCCGGCGAGGAAGGCATTGGCCGTGCGCAACAGGTTGCCGATGTTCCAGTCCTTCGAAAGATTCCAGACTGCGATTCCGTAGGGCAACCGCCGCGCATCGATTTGCTCGCGCACCGCCCTTCGGCGCGGATTCTGCTCGCGCCAGTAGCGTTCGATCTCTTCTCGGTTGTGGCGTGCCACGGGTATCTCCTGCCAGCTAGCTGCGGCGAGCGGGCCGCAGGTTCACGATGATCCGCGCGAGGGCGAGAACCGCAAGGGCCATCAAGGCGCCGCCGGGTACAAAACGCCCGTAGAGCAGTTGCCCGGTCCCGAACAAGCTGCTGTAGACGAGCACCACGGCCAACAGAAACGACTCGAACCGTCGCCGCGGCTGCCATTCGCCCGCGGTCTCCACAGGCTCCGCCTCGGACCGCATGGCCTCGCGCACCGGTCCCCAAAGCCCGCCGGGACGCACGCGGCGATAGAAATCAACCAGATCGGTCGGGCGGGGGGCCGGGACCAGGTAGGTCACCGAGATCCACACGATTCCTGAGATCAAGACGATGACTAAGAAGATCTCCCAGCAGCCCAACCTG
>CAZTDY010000143.1:0-6374 GCA_964612295.1 uncultured bacterium
AGTACGAGTCTGTCTAGGTGGTTCTCATATGGACAAGATCCGAAACCCCTTCTCACCCGGCGCTGGGTCTCCCCCGCCGGAGCTGGCCGGTCGGAGCGACATTCTCGAGCAGGCCCGCGTTCTGCTCGGGAGGGTGCACGCCAAGCGTCCCGAGAAGAGCATGTTGCTGACCGGTCTGCGCGGGGTCGGAAAGACCGTGTTGCTCAACGAGATTGAGCGCATCGCCAAGGGCGGCGGCTACCGCACAGCACTCGTGGAGGCCCACGAAGGCAAATCCCTGGCCGTCCTGCTGGCCCCAGAACTACGCCGCCTTCTATTCGAATTGGATCGACTTGCGGGTGCAGGGCACAAGGCCCGCCGTGGTCTGGCGGTACTCAAGAGTTTCATCGGCGCCATTCGAATCCACGTCGGCGAGATCGATATCGGCGTGGACATCGAACCTGAATCGGGCGCGGCTGACAGCGGTGACCTCGAGGTCGATTTGCCCAGTCTGTTCGGAGCTGTCGCGGAAGCGGCCGAAGAGCGCGGCGCGGCTGTGGCTATCCTGATTGACGAGATTCAGTACTTTGCCCCTAGCGAGCTGAGTGCGCTGATTATGGCTATGCACAAGATGCAGCAGCGTCAGCTTCCGCTCGTGTTGATCGGAGCGGGCCTGCCGATCTTACCTGGTCTGGCAGGTGAGTCAAAATCCTACGCCGAGCGCTTGTTCAACTTCCCGGATGTCGGACCGTTGAACGAACAAGATGCGACTCAAGCACTCAAGGAACCTATCGAGGAAGAAGGCGAGAGAATCGAGCCTGCCGCCATCAAAGAGATTCTCCGCCTGACCCGCGGCTACCCCTATTTCTTGCAGGAATGGGGGTACCAGGTATGGAATCAGGCTTCGGAGTCGCCGATGACACTTCAGGATATTCACCAGACAACGGATGTGGTGACCAAGCGCCTTGATGAGAATTTCTTTCGGGTCCGATTCAATCGCCTTACGCCCAAAGAGAAGCTGTATTTGCGTGCGATGGCCGAGTTGGGTCCGGGGCCTCATCGAAGCAGTGCCATTGCCGACACCATGGAAACCGAGATCAATCGGCTCGGCCCCGTGCGTGCGAGTCTCATCAAGAAGGGAATGGTGTACAGCCCTGCCTATGGTGAGATGGCATTCACTGTCCCGCTGTTCGATGAGTTCTTGCGACGCGCGATGCCGGAGTTTGATCTTGGAGGGTGACTAATGGACTGTTCATCCTAACGGGGGGATGCAGAGTGCGGGAAAGAGGAGGAAGGCACAGCGGCATCGGGGACCGGGTGTAGGCCACCCACAGAAGCCCCGGAGGGAGAGGATGCCTGTTGTCATTCGCGGGCGAGCGGGACGTTCAGGTTCAGACCATCGAGATACAGGATCGGATAGCGTCCCACACGGGTGTCACATCTGACACGGCCCACCCGCACCGCATAGGACACGATCAGGAAGCCGCCAAGGCTGGCAGCCGCCCCGCTTTGGTAAGGCTGAGGAAGACAACAGTTTGCGCTGAAGGCTACGTTCTGCCGTGAAAACGGCGGCATCCACAGTACAAGTTCTTGTCCTGTCACCATTCAATGGCACAGTATGTGAAAGCCTGAGCTAGTGACACTCCAAAGCAGTTGATCGTTTCAAGCAAGGGATCCAAAACCATGACATTCTTCGTTGCCAAAGCGGCGTTGCCCCTCCTCACAGCCATCCTTCTGGTCTCAACGAGTACAGGGGCCCAGGAGTCCGAGCCAGACTTCTCCATCTTCGACTATGACCTCGAATCCACCGACTGGATCCTCGCCGCCCTGGCCGATCCGGATTCGGTTCAGGACACCGATGCAGTCTACCTGCTCAGTCGCTGCAGCCACATCTCGGTGAGTGCGGAGCGCTGCGTCAGCCAAAACCGTAAGACCCTGCAGGTTTACAGCCAGGAGATGGCCGACATCTTCCAGACCATCGAGATTGGGTACTCACCCTTCAGCGGCGCCCCAGAGGTCGTGTTCGCCCGCATCATCAGTCCGAACGGAGACGTCAAAGTCGTTGAACCCTCGGATCTCATCGACACGGCAGATGGATCAGACGATTCCGACGCCGGGGACGACCGCAAGCTGGTCATTCCCTTCGCTGGCCTGAAGGTGGGAGACGCCTTGGACTTCGTCTACCGCATGCCCCGCGTGAGCATGCTTGGAGATGGATGGTCAATTCGATTCCTGTTCGGGGAGGCTCTCCCCGTCAAACGCGAGATCCTCGAGATTCACATTCCGGAAGAGACCGAGGCCAACTTGTTCCGGAAGGCCGAGCCTGAGGGCGATGCCTACTCCTACGATGAAACAAACCGCATCCACCGGTGGACGATGACCGACGAAGAAGCCTTCATGCGGGAGGAACTCTGTCCTGCCCTGACTTTCCGCTATCCCTGGATCGGATTGAGCACCTTCGGCACCTGGGATGCGGCGGGTGAAACCTATCAGCGCGTCTTCTGGGAGAAGATCGAAGTCACCCCCGAGATCAGTGAGCTGGCCGAGAAACTGACGGAAGGGCTCGATGGTGATTACGAGCGCGCATCCGCGCTTTACGCCTACACGAACGAGGACATCGGCTCGATCAGTGTTGAGCTGGGGAGTGGACGGTTGATTCCCACCTCGGCGGCGGAGGTCCTGCGCCGCAGCTATGGCGACTGCAAGGACAAGACCGCGCTTCTCGTGGCCCTGTGCCTGGCAGCCGACATCAAGGCCGAGCCGGCTCTCGTAGCGACCCGTCCGGGGTCAACGGTCCGATCTGACTTCCCCGAGCTCGGCAGTTTCACACACATGATCGTTCGTTTGCCGGACATTCGTGGGGGGACCTTCTGCGATCCGAGTATGGGGGATTCTTGTCTGGACTACCTGCCGGTCTCCGTAGAGGGAACTCTCAGTCTCATCGTGCCCGCGGAAGGTAAAGGGAAACTGATGTCGATCCCAGCTGCCTCGGCCGAGGACCACGGGTTTTCGCTTGAGATCGACATCCGCCCCCGCAGCAACAACATGACCGAGATCCGCCTCGAGGGCCAGTATCGCGGGCTCCTGGCGCAGTACATGACGGAGGGTCTCGCGGTGGCAGACACCGCTTGGGCCGGCACGGTGGTCGATCGCGTGCTGGCCTACGGACTGTGGGGCTCCTGCAAACGCAACTCCTGGCACCTGGAGTCCGACGACTGCGATCGCGCCACCCTGACCGCCACCTACGTGGACACTTCTTGGGCTCCCGAACAGGGCATGACCGTCACATTCAGCTGCCGAAACGAGGTCGCAGATCCCTTCATCACCTTTCCCTCTTCCGAAGGGCGCGAGCTGGATGTTGAGCTGGATTTCCCCTTTCGCAATCAGGTCGTCATCCGGTTTCACGATGCTGCAGGGTGGGAGGCCAGTAGCCGGGTCAGGCAGTTCAAAGTGAAGGGGCCATTCTACAAGGGACGCATCCAGAGAGATGTACGTGAGTCCGACGGCAGCCGGTTTGTAGAGGTGCGTCAGGAATTCGAGGTGCGGCGCCAAGACATCGAGCTCGAGGAGTACCGAGAGTTCAGGAAGGACTGGGTCCGGTTCATGGGAGGGGTCTATCAAAGGTATCGGTACCTGCGAGGTTTGGATGAAGAGCGCGTGACGCAGCTCGTACAGTACGCAGAGGAGCATTCAGACGACTTCGCATTCCTCATGCAGGCCGCCAGCCAGATCCTGGGGTCGGATATGGGCGGCGAGGAAGAAACCGGACTCCGCCGCCGCCGCATCGCGCGGGACATCCTGCAGCCCGTGTTGGATCACCCTGAGGCGGGGGCCATGCCGCTCTTGGCGTATGCGGGCATCGAAGCGCACGAAGGCCGCTACCTGATGGCTGATTCGCTGGCGACCCTTGCGGTGGAGCGGGAGGAGTCGAACATCTACGCGCTCCTTGGCGCATTCCTCTACAAGGATGAGGTCGATGATCTGGACGGCAAGATCGCCATCCTTAGAGGACTGGCTTCTTCCCTGGGTTCCGAGGAGCTCCTGATGGGTTTGGCCACAGCGCTCTACGCGAAAGAGCTGGATGACGAAGCGCGTGACATTGAAGAGCGGCTGTCGATTCTGCATGCGCCGGTCGATTCCACTGCGCTCATCATGGGCCGCTACCAGGGCTACGTACAGAGCGATCGCTATGCGCTGGCAGGTGAGGAGTTTCAGGCTATCGCTGAGGATCTGCCCGTGACGTACAGGCAGGCTGTCCGCGCCGAGGTTCTGATGGGCCTTGATCGTCACTCGGAAGCTGCCGACACACTGGAGGTGGCGAACCGTGAGGCACCAGGCGATCCAACGATCAGTAACAACCTGGCCTGGGCTCTCGCAATGGCCGGGCGCGACCTGGAGCGGGCCGAGGAGCTGGTCCACACCGCCATGGCCCTCGTGCGCGACGAAACCGGGAGCAAGAACACCCTGGGCGTTATCTACATGGGGCAGGGACGTTGGGACGAGGCGCATGGGATCTTCGAGGATCTGCTCGCCTCCGACGACCGCCCAAGCTCGCAGATCGCGAACCTGCACTTCCTGGCGCTCTGCGAATACTGGGACGGCGACGACGACAAGGCGATCGGCGCCTGGAACAAGGCGCTCGGGATGCCAGGCAGCCCCACATGGAAGCGGAGGATTCGTCGGAGCCTGGACCTGGCCGATGCGGGACAGCTGCGGGAGCGGCTCGAGGCGTGGGACATGGGGGCGCAAGGTACCGTGGCGGAGGAGGTGCGATGAAGGACTGGCTGCGCAAGCTCCTCCGGGCTGATCCGCCGGGTCAGGTGCCTGATTCGAGGAGACGCGTGGGTGTTCGACCCATCGACTGGTGACGTCGTCAACGCCACCCGGTCCATCGAAGGCGAACTGGCGTGGTCACTGTTGATCTGGACCTCCCTCGCGAGGCTGCCGCGCCGTGGTCTGTGTAATATGCTATGGGGCAGTGGGTTACAGGGTTCCAGATGCTTGAAGTCTTGCCGGAGCGCTCTGCGGGGTAGCGAAACCTGACATAGGCTGTTTTTTTGCTTCTGACGAAGCATGATTTCCTGTATATTCTGCATTGTAAATGACAAATATACAGATACAGAGCGATGACTGGATTCCCAGGATGCTCAGCCGGCGGCTTCCGGCCGTTGGAGAGCGCTCCCTGGTCGTCCTGACCGGGCCCCGGCAGGCCGGCAAAACGACCTTGGCGCGTCGGCACTATGCTGACCTGCCCTACGTTTCCCTGGACGCGCCCGAGGAACGCGAGTTCGTTCGAGACCTTCGCACGGGAGCGTGGCAACCGCAGGTGGGCGAAGCCGTCATCGACGAGGCACAGAAGGAGCCGGTCGTCTTCGACAAGGTCAAGCACGCCTACGACCAGCGTCAGATCTCATTCTCCGTGCTTCTCGGATCCGCGCAGATCCTCCTCATGAAGAAGGTCAAGGAGACCCTCGCGGGAAGAGCGCTCATCTTCGAGCTGTGGCCTCTGTCCGTCCCTGAACTCGCGGCCTATCAGGATCCGTCCGCATCCGTGACGCTGCTCCAGGCGTTGCTATCGAACGATGAAGCGGTCGACACTCTTCTCAGCAATGAGCCCACGCGCCTCCCGCCCCGGACGGAGGAATCGACGCATGCGGCCATCGATCACATTGCGACCTGGGGCGGAATGCCCAACCTCTTGACGCTCTCGGCCGAGAGACGTCGAGACTGGCTGAGGAGTTACACCCAGACCTATCTTGAACGGGATCTTGCCGACTTGGCGCGGCTTTCGGATCTAAACCCCTTTTATGCGTTCCAGCGCCTGTGCGCCCTGCGAGCCGGCAATCTGCTCGCCTACTCCGACCTCGCGCGCGACGCCAAGATCAGCCCCAACACAGCTCAGAAGTACATGGAGTACCTGCGCATCTCCTATCAGGCTTTCTTGCTCAAGCCGTACTTCGAGAACCTCACCAGCACGGTGATCAAGGCGCCGAAGGTCTACTGGAGCGACATGGGGATCCTGCGCCAGTTGCTTCACCACGAGGCTCCTCTGACGGGTCCCCTGTTCGAGAATCTCGTCATTGCGGAAACCATGAAACTGCTACACACCCTGGGGCTCTCGACTGAACCCTACTACTACCGCACGCGCTCGGGATTGGAGGTTGATCTGCTACTCGTGCGCCACGATCGCTTCCTTGGTATCGAGATCAAGAACCGCGACGTTGCTCACAGGAAGGACGCCCAGCCGCTGAAACGATTGGCGAGAGCCCTGGACCGTCGGTGGCGCGGTGGATTGATTGTCTATCGAGGCAAGGAGATTCGGTGCATTGATCGATCGAACCAGATCTGGGCCGTGCCGTTGCACCGCCTGTTGGGGGCAGTCGCATCCCACTAGC
>CAZTDY010000144.1:0-6280 GCA_964612295.1 uncultured bacterium
GCAGGACAGAATCATAGAAGAGGGGGGCAGATCGAATCTCCGAGCCACAACCTATCGCTTAGATGGCAAAGGAGCACGTCGGCGTCACCGATTCTCGCGAGGAGCTGTTCCCGGGGTAGGGCGGCGTTTCCATCGGGCTGGGCTGTCTGAGCGCGGCAGTCGGCCTCCCTCAGAATCTCGAGCCCTCTGTCCAGAATTCGCCGGGTGATCAGAACCTGGCCATGCATACCTTACCTCCTGCCCAGAGGAGGATGATACCGGTCAGGGCCAGGCCATGCACGAGCCATTCGGGGGGACTGGGCAGAGGGCCGCTCGGGCTAGAGCGATGCCTGCTGGGAGTCAAATTGCAGCGTCGAGGCCGCGAGGCTTTTCTCCAAGGCGCGTTCATGCTCGAGAAAACGCCAGACGCCGACCCGGGCGATCTGCCTCATGAAGAGCCGCAGCGGCGCACGCAGAGGACGACTGCCCATGATCCGTCCGGACCCCAGCAATCGACGTGCGAGGCGTTCGATGTGCGGGTGCCCCGAATCCATGGCCGACGGCTTAATCTGCACCCCTTGGTGATGGTTGAAGAGCTCGTCGATCGCCGCGTGGACCATTTCGAGGATGCACTCCTGGGTCATGTGCATCGCATGGGGGACCGCGTGTCCGGTCCAGAGGTTCTCGAGGAACTCACCCGCTGTATCGCCGTCGGCCTCGGTGAAGGCCCGACCGACGTCTCCGGTGTGGGTGTCCGAATTCGCGATGAGGTGCTTTGCGTTTCCCAGCGCGAGATTCGTCGTGATGCCATTCATCAGGCGCGTGCGGCCGGCATTGAGTTCAAGGACGTCGAAGTACTTGATCGCTTCGCTGACCTTCGCAAGTTCGACCAGGCCGGCGCGGAGTTCGGCCTGTTCCCACCACGTGGGATGATTGTAGAGCATCCGAATGCCGGCGCCGCGACAGTAATCGGCGAGTTCGCCCAAGGTGCGGATCTTCACGCGGATGTCCGCATACTGGTCGGGCGATAGCTCGTAGAGGTTCACATGCAGGGTGAACCCGATGCTCGGGTCGAGGATGGCATGCTCCACACCCGGGATCACCAATCTGCGGTCCGCCTCCGGCAACTCCTTCATGAGTGACCGGTACCCGTCCATGGTGTTGTGGTCGGTGAGGGCGAAATAGGACATTCGCCTCCCAGGCTCCTCGTTTCCCAGGGCGTACTCGAACAGCGCCCGCGGCGCGTACCGCGGGAAGTCCGGGACGTCGTGTGAAGTCGAGGAGTGAACGTGAAGGTCGGCTCTCTTCGTATTTGTCATCATGCAGGTGAGTGTGGCCAAGGTGTGTTCTATCTCTCTTTGGTTCTCGTTTGTTTCAGATTGCTCGGTGCTTCTGCCCCGTGCCGGGCGACCATTCGCCCCGGTGGCCGATGCGCTTCCCAGTCCAACGATCGACACTCGACCATGGGATCTTGCCTGGGTACCGTCATGGGGCGACGATAGTTCCAGAGATGATACACTGTGAGGCCGCTCAAGGGGTGCTCAGTTTCGCCCAAATCCCGATCGATACGGAGTTTGCCCGTAGTCGGTCACACGACGGCCAGGGTCGTGCCCGCCCCAACCGCCCCAAACTCCTTGTCTGCAGATGGATAGGCCGGGTAGAATAGTCACCAGGGACAGTTGGGTCATCGCCCCCCCAAGGTCCCGATCGGTTTCGTTCCACTCTCTTTGGGTCCTGGCTGCATGGAGAGGGCGCGTGATGATCGGAGTCCGGCGACACCCTAGCCGCCTGCATATTCCGGAGGAATGGCACTTTCCTGGAGGGCGCCGCGATGCCTCACCCTTGCCCGCCCGTTTCCTGCCGTTCCTGATCCTCCTGGCAACCGTGGGCATCCTCATGCCGGGCCTCGATGCCGGAGCAACGCCGGTGGACATTCCGATCGTCACCACCGAGGACGACGGTGAAGAAATCGACAATGAGATCTGGTTGCCGGATGTGTCGCTCATGCGGCTTGGGTCCGTTCTCGGGGACGATGTTCACGACCTGGGGTTTCGTTTCATGGTGCCTGAGCTGGCCCAGGTTGACAGCGTCCTGTTCGCCCGCCTGCGATTTCCCGCGAGGGGGGGGGAAGTCGTCGATGGTGTGCGCTACGTGGTCCGGGCGGCGCTGGAGACATCCCCCGAGCCACTGTCTCAGGAGCGACGTCCGTCGCAATTGCTTTGTACGCAGGCCAGAGTCATCTCCAAGCTCGCCGTCCCCTGGATCGATGGGGCCTCGAGTGCCATGTTCGCGTACAGCGACGATCTGAGTGCCGTCATCAATGAAGTGCTGAGCCTCCCGGGGTGGGGCGATGAGAATCCGGTGCTCATCCTCTGCGTCGATGACAGCTCCGCAGTCCCGCAGCCGAATTTCGTAATCTGTCAGGCGTTTGGTGAACAGAAATGGCCGGTCACGCTTCAGGTATGCAGGACACTCCCGGAGACCTTCATCGCTCACGAGATTCTCTCGCGCCCGACCGATCAGAGGGTGGTCGTGAACTTCGCTTCCCTGGTGGCGTTGGAGTCCTATGTGGAATTCGGGATCCAGGATCTCGGCGAGACCACGGTTCACTTCTTCCCTGATCCAGGGGAGGCATGTTTGATCACGTTGGACGGTCTGGAGAGCGATACGCTCTACCAGTACCGCCTGCGTTACCGGCTCGCTGGAACGGAGGACGCGTTCGAAGAGGGAGAGATCCACACGTTCCGCACGCAGCGTCCCCCCGGGAGCACATTCACCTTCACCACCCAGGCCGACTCGCACATCTCCGAGTACTGGCTCCGGGCACCGTCCGAGGAGTCATCGTTGGCCCTCTACGAAACGACCCTCGAAAATGTCGCCGCCGACGCGCCCGACTTCCACTTCAGTCTCGGAGATTTCAGCGAGACCGAGTATGCGCGCTCTTCCGAGGAGGCCTGGACCTGGTACGAGTGCCAGCGCCGCTACCTGGGTGGCATCCTCCACTCTATCCCGTTCTACCTGGTGCTCGGCAACCATGAGGGTGAGCTGGGCTGGTTCTGGGCCGAGGGGGACAGCGTCCCGGTCTGGTCCGAGGAGGCTCGCCGCCGCCTGTTCCCGAATCCCTTCCCGGACGACTTCTACTCCGGGTGTCCGGACCCGGGCATCACGGGCGCCGGGTACCGGGAAAGCTACTATGCCTGGGAGTGGGGGGATGCGCTCTTCGTGGTCCTGGATCCCTTCTGGTACACGATCGAAGCACCCCACCACAATCCCATACCCGAAGAGGGGGGGGGATGGGCCTGGACCCTGGGTTGGGGACAATACGAGTGGCTGAACGACGTGCTCGGCGCCTCCGATCGCCAGTGGAAGATCGTTCTCATTCATCACCTCGTTGGCGGCATCGAATACGACGGCCACTCGTATGGACGGGGCGGCACCGAAGTCGTCGATTGGGAGGTCGCCAACAAACCCACCTTCGAGTGGGGGGGGCAGGACGAATCCGGCGCCGAGATGTTCGCGGATGCGCGGCCCGGATGGGGACATGGCCCGATCCACGACATGCTGGTGCAGCACGGGGTGAATCTGGTTCTTCACGGGCATGATCACTTCTTCGCCTTGCAGCAACATGACCGCATTGTCTACCTGCTCTGTCCGCGGCCGATGGATGCCGCCTACGAGTACGGCGCCATGGAAGCCGGGGGCTACGGCGAGGGCTTGCTGCTTCCCAATTCGGGGCACCTGCGCTTCACCGTATCTCCGGACGATATCGTCGTCGAGTACGTGCGCGCGTTCCTCGAAGGGGATGGAACCAACGGTGAGGTTGCCGTGACCTACACCGTCGCCGACCTTTCGGCCGTGGAGGGGGAGACCTCCCCGGCCGGCGTGTCCTGGGTCGCCAGGCCGAATCCGGTGTGTGGGCAGACGATCGTTCGTTTCTTGCCGGTCAATGTGGCCGCGACCGTCTCGCAGCCGTACGACATCTGCGACCTCACGGGCCGCACGGTGATCAGGCTCGACCCCGGTCCCGGCGCGACGGAGGTTCACTGGGACGCGTGCGATCAGTGGGGCCGCCGGGTGCCGGCCGGCGTCTACTTCTGCCGAAACCACCACGGGGCCTCGCCGTCAACTCCCTTCATCGTCATTCGCTGATCCACCCGCGCATCTGGCCGATTGCCACGCCCATCGCTGACACCTACACTCGGCGGGTTGCTACAGGGGGAGGTGATAGGATGCGGCGTTGGCCGATGATTCTGGTCTGGATCGGGCTACTGATTGCCCTGGTGGTGCTCCTGCGCGGTGCGGATCGGGAGCACGGACCTGTGTCGTCCCACCTGGGCGATCTGGTCTCGAACGGCGATGCCGCCGGCTTCAACCTGCTTCTCATCACGTTGGACACCACTCGCCAGGATCGACTGGGCTGCTACGGATATCCCGAGGCCAGGACGCCCGTCATCGATGGCCTGGCGGCTCGAGGTGTTCGCTTCGAGGATGCGGTGTCGAGTTCACCGGTGACCTTGCCTTCGCACGCGACCCTCCTGACCGGCCTCTACCCACCAACCACCGGCGTGCGGGACAACG
This sequence comes from uncultured bacterium, assembly GCA_964612295.1. Lineage (GTDB taxonomy): Bacteria > Eisenbacteria > RBG-16-71-46 > CAIMUX01 > WJJG01 > CAYQJL01. The sequence continues at coordinate 4,558 of CAZTDY010000144.1, forward strand.
GGCTCTATCGTTTGGCGGCCGAACATCAGACCCTGGCGGAACGCCTCGTACAGGAGGGGTACAGAACGGCGGCTTTCATCGGCTGCTTCGTGCTGGATGCGCGTTTTGGGCTCGATCAGGGCTTCGGGGAGTACGACTTCGCGGTGACCGCCCAGGGCTACCGCCGGACGATGCCCGATTTCAACGAGCGGCCGGCCGAGGCGGTGACCGATTCGGCGATCCGTTGGTTGCGGGATCACCAGCAGAGCCGGGCGGGAACCCCCCTCATGATGTGGGTCCACTACTTCGACCCGCATTTGCCCTATCGGTCCCCCCTGCAGCACCTGCCCGAGTTTGCGGGACGACCCTACGATGCGGAGATTGCCTGGGCCGACCAGCAGCTCGGACGTTTGCTTGCCGAGTATGAGCGCATCGGGCTCACCGAGAACACACTGGTGGTCCTCGTGGCGGATCACGGGGAAAGCCTCGGGGAGCACGGGGAGCCCACCCACGGGATGTTCATCTACGAGGCAACGTTGCGCGTGCCGATCATCTTGTCCTGCGAAGCGCTCTTCCCCGAAGGCTACGTGGATCGCGATCGGGTGGTGGGTCTCGTGGATGTCAGGCCGACCGTCGAAGCCCTTCTGGGCTTTGAAACGTCCTTGCCGGCCGATGGAATCAGTCTCCTCGAGACCCGAGCGGATGCGGACGACCGGGCGATCTACCTGGAAACCTATGCTCCACAGCACCAGTGGGGATGGAGTCCGCTGTATGGACTGCGAACCCGCCGCGCGAAGTACATTCTGGCGCCCACCGAGGAGTTCTACGACCTGGGACAGGACCCCGGCGAAACCGAGAATCTCGATCTTCGAGCCCCCGCCAGGAAAGATGGGCTGCGTGCGCGACTACTCGAGCGAATGGCCTCCTGGTCGATGGGCGATGTGGCCATGCGCCGGATGGACGACGAGGAGATTGAGCGACTCAGCTCGCTGGGCTATGTCCATCACACGGCACCGGTCGGGGGCGGGGGGCTGCAGGATCCAAAGGACATGATGCCTCTCTACAATCAATCCGCGGATGCCGAGAAGCTGTATGCCGAGGGCCGCTTCGCGGACGCGGCGGTGGCGGCCAGGGCCGTCGTGTCAGCATGTCCGACCTGCATCCAGCCCATTCGTGTGTTGGCCTTCAGTCTGATCAAACTCGGGCAGGCCCAAGAGGCGATCGAGCTCCTCCGGGACTCCGTGGAACGGAATCCCGACACCTTCCTGATTCGCTCGCTGGCGCAGGCGATGATTCTCGACAAGCGCTACGAAGAAGTGGAACAGGTTCTGGCGATCTACGCTGAGGCCGATCCCGCCGACGGACGAGTCCACCTGCTACGCGGGGATGTGAGGCGCAATCTGGGAGATATGGGGCGGGCGCGAGAGGAGTACAATCGGGCGATCGCACTCGATGAGCACCGCGTCGGTCTGGCTGCACGTGAGCGAATCGCCCGAATCGAGAATACAGAACGGCCGCGACAATGATTGCCGCGGCCCGGTCGTGCAAAGAGCCCTAGTTGTGCCCCTCAGAATCGGGATGAATAGGGTGCAGGTCTTTCCGCCCTACGACTTAGCCGTTTCGTGACGAATCTCATCCCATTCTGCCGTCTCTGGCCCCTCTCTGGCTAGTTCCATGGGGTATGAGCAGACCCCACAACAGAGGTTCCCGCCGCCCAGGTGGCTTCCAACCGCCCCACTGTCCC
>CAZTDY010000145.1:0-6211 GCA_964612295.1 uncultured bacterium
TAGAATATGTCTCCTGCTCTGCGCACTTGTCGGGGGCATCCCCGAACTGGCCGTTGCACGCGCAGACGTCAGCATCTCGAATGGACTGGTCACACTGCGCTTTGACGAAGCCGCGTTCGGCCTCGAGCAGATCGGCGCCGAGGGATTCGACATCGCTCTCGATCCTTCCGAGCCGCTCTGGAGTGTCCATCTCTACGACCCCGCGCTCGCCACTCTCGATCCGGACGACCTGATTCCGGTCAGCAGCACCGGCGGCGGGAGTCTGAGTCACACGTTTTCGGCGGGCGGGGACACGCTCACGCTCTCCTGGACGGGCATCACCCTGGACGATGGTGGCATCCTCGACTGCGACCTCACGGTCGCGCTGCCGATCGGGGATACCCGCGCGACGCTCTGGTCCCGCACGGCGCTCCATGACACCGATCTCGAGTTGTGGGCGATCAATGCGCCGCGCTTCAAGGTGTGGGAGGAGAGCGCGGGGCTCACCCTCGACCGCGCGATCCTTCCGCTGGGTGGGGGATGCGTCGTTGAGGATCCGGCCGAGCAGCTCGACCTCGACTTCTTCCTGGGGGAAGACCTCGACCCGCATCACTCGAGCCAGTGGATCACGCATCCGGGAATGCCCAGCATCCAGCAGTACCATCTCTATGACGAGACGGGGGAGTGCGGGCTGCTCTACGGCACTGTCGATCCCACGGGATGGATGAAACGCATCGCCCACTGGGGGCTGGGGAATGCAATCCGCGTCGGCCTCCGCCACTATCCCCCGCACGGGGAGGGTCTGAGCCGAACCTGGGAGATGCCCTATCAGGCGTTTCTCGAACCGTTCCGGGGTGACTGGGTCGATGCCGCGCTGGGCTATCGCGAGCGCGTGCTCGACATGCCCTGGATGGCGCCCGGCCCCCTTCACGAACGACCCGATGTGCGGACCCCAGCGCTCGAGGAAGCGCTCACCGTGATCTACCCGGTGCATGGCGACACGATCGGCCTGATCCCGCCGGACACGCTCATCGCCCGGCTTACGGAGGTCGCCGACCTGATGGGGCCCGACGTGCGCTGGGGCGCCCACTGCCGCTCCTGGCGCTGGAAGGAGTTCTCCTTCGATCCCGGTTTTCTCTGGTACCCCGAGGTGCAGGAGGTGTGGGACGTGCTGGACGACTGGGGGGTGCGCTGCATGCCCTACACGTCGACGCGCGACCTGCCCCAGTGGGCCGGCTCCTGGAGCCCGCACTACGAACAGGTGGCCCGCACCTACAACGGCGAGCTCTACTACAGTCCTCCCCACGACAGCTGCCGGATTCTCTGCCCGGGTTCCGAGTGGCGGCAGGCCTACCCTGTGATTTGCGGCGAGCTCTTGTCGCAGACCGGCGTGACCGACCCGTACAACGACAACTTCCCGAAGGCGTTTCTGTGTCATCACCCCCATCACGACCACGCGCCCGGAGGAGGGGACTACTGGATCAGCGGCTACCTGGACATGCTCAGCGCGCTGCGCAGCGGCTGGCCCGATGCGGCGCTCACCAACGAGGCGCGCTGCGAGTACCTTATCCCCGAGCTGGATTTTTTCCTGGCCATCGCCTGGGACCAGAAGGATCCCGGCTGGTTCGCCCCCTCCTACGCGACGCCCGTGCCGCTGATCCAGGCCGTGTATCACGATCGGATCGGCATGCGCTGGAGTATGGTCACGCCCCACTCCTGGTCCGATGCGCTTGCCTACCGCTTCGTGCAGGGCTGGAGTTGGGTCAACGGCAACCGGCTGAGCGTGTTCATCCCCGAGACGGCCGCGGCCGAGTGGCCCTCTGATGAGGTTGTGTCGTTGGACTACCTGCGTGACCTCGCCGCCCTGCACGGGGCGCTGCCCGACCACGCGATCTACGGGCGCTGGACCCGGCCGCCGGTGCTGACCGGGTTTTCGCCGGCGACGGTCCCCTTCATCCGCAACACGGGATTGCACGCACACTACCAGTCCGCTGCAGTTCTGGGCGGCTGCCTGGTGAGCCCCGACGGTCACCTCGCCCTGCTCCTGACCAATTTCACCGGCGGGTTCGAGTCGGGGACCGCGGCCGTCGATCTGGAGGAGGCGAGCGTCGGCGCCGGGCCCTGGGAGGTGTGGGAGCTGGCGGCCGATCTCACCTGGACCTATCACGACACCTGGACAGGGGGTACGGATTTCGCGCGCGACATCGCGCTGGGACCACACGCCTCGACCGTTCTCGTGCTTCGGCCGGAGGGCTGGGCCGAGGTCGAAGGGCGACCCGGGTCCCGCTTCCCGCGGCTTCGGCTGACGGCGTGGCCGAATCCCTGTCACGGCCGAGCGGTGATTTCACTGTGCGGCTTGCCCGTAGCGACGGGAGCCTCTGGCGGCGCCCGGGCGGCGGTTCATGATGCGCAGGGACGAAGGGTGCGCAGCCTTGCAGAGCCGCTCGTGGATGGTGGGCAAGCCCGGTGGACCTGGGACGGGAACGACGATGCCGGTCGTCCGGCACCGTCAGGGGTCTACTTCGTGCGCACCCGCACCGCGGGAGGATCCGTCCTCTGCCGACGCATCGAACTTCTGAGGTAGCGCCCCTACTCCTCGTCGCGGATCCTGATCTGGACGTAGCTGTTGTCGTCGCAGTCGTGAGAGAGGAGTTCCTTGGTCACGACGCCGCCCTGCACCTTCTTGACGTAGATGTGATTCACCGCGCTACAGGTGGCGTCATCTTCGGCGTAGTACTCGAGCTCGTCGTCTTCCAGATCCTCGAGGATCATGCCGGTGCCCGCGATCTCATAGAGGTTGTAGTTCTCCTCCGACCACCCCCAGCGGTTCGAGGCCGACCAGTTCGTGATATCGAGCGATTCCGGGTCGATCGTGATCGTGATGTGTCCGACGTGGTGGTAGTCGCCGTCCATGTAGTCCCAGGGCGCGGAGAACTGCCCGCCGGTGAAGGAGCCGGTCTGCGCGGAGAAGTTGATCGACTGGATCGGGACCACCCCGGTGCTCCAGGTCGCGACGTATGTGCAGTGCACGATCGCGGTCTCGAAACCGGAAAGATCCAGCTCTTCGGTCAACTCGATCGTCCAGCTGACGTCGGCCTGATCGTAGCTTGTGTCGCCCGGTGTGCGATTGGGGCGGGAAGCCAGCAGGAAGAAGAGCTCGTAGGTTTCCCGGAGTCCGGCAAGGCCGCTGATGCTCAGGTCGTTGCCGCCCTGGGCTAGCATCGTGGCGGTCTGTCCGGTCTTGAGACCGAACACCGCCAGGTCGTGGTCCTGCAGCACCGCGACCCTCATGCCGCCAAACTGATCAGGCAGATCGGGCGCAAGGGTGAGCTTGATGTAGCTGGTCGCGAACGGCCGCGCACTCGCGTGTCGCGTGTAGACGCTGGGATCCCCGGTCATCGTGACCTCGATGCCCTGATCGTCCTCCAGCAGGACCTCGCCGTCATCGCTACGCGCTCCATGGCGGCTGCGTCTATTGCGGGACCAGCACCACCGAAATCCGAAATTGCCTGTTCCAGGCCAATCGCTGCGGCAGCGGTCACTGGGGTAGTTCGCTGCATTTCGACCGTGGCGGATGTACGGTGACCGTCGAAAACTGCACCTTCCGTGACGATATCGCCCCCGATGAAGTTATTTATGCCAGGCGAGGCGCCACACCGAAGCTCATTCGTTGTCTAATCGCCTTCAACGGTCCCGGCGTGGGCATTGATTTTCATGATGCCACAGTCGATATCCAGCACTGCAATATTTACGGCAATGAAGGCGGCGATTGGATCGGCCCGATCGCTGAATTGAGCGACAGCCTCGGCAACTTCAACCGCGATCCTGAATTCAGCAACTGCTTCGGCAATCTGACCGGTGTTCGCGACACGTCCCCCTGCCTGTCCACTAACAATCCAGCCGGCCACACGATCGGCCGCGTGGTCGCTGACGGAACATCCAGCGCAAAACTGTCGGTTCCCGGCGACTTCCCCACTCTTGAAACCGCAATCGCTTCAGCCGCCCCGGGAGATACGATCTGGCTGGCACCGGGGTGCTGGTCAGCCAGCGAACAACGCCTTCAAGCCGGGATTAGTTTGATTGGAACAACCGGCGATCCCGCCGATGTTATCATCGACGGCGGATCATCGGGAACGATTTTCATCTGTGAACGGCTCAAGTACGGAGTTCGGTTTGAGGCAGTCACAATTCAGAACGGAAATGCCGGCGATCTCCTGCCAGCCGGAGGCGCAATTCGCTGTACCGACACCGATCTCTCTTTGAGAAGCTGTGTTATCAGAGATTGCAATGCCATTGATGGTGGTGGGGTTCACGTGACCAATGCCGATGCGCTGGAATTTGTGAATTGCGTCTTCCAGCGTAATAACGCAATCTCAGCTGGAGGTGGTCTGTTACTCGATCGCTGCCTGACTCCTGGAATTATCGACTGTACCTTCCATGATAACAGCTCTGATTGGCTTGGCGGTGCGATCCATTCACGCCAGTCCCATCTTCTCCTGGAATCGTCTGAGTTCAAACGAAACATCGCCCAGGGAGGTGCCGTGATAAGCACCGATCGTTCATGGGATCTGATCCGGTCCTGCCTCTTCCACGGCAACAGATTTTCACCTGATCTCCCACCCGAACATAATGGCAGTGCTTTCTGTTGCGATAACGGCTCCATCACAGCCTTCGAGAATTGCACATTCGCCCACAACCATTTCGGCGCCAATGGCGCTGCAATCACTGTTCTCTTCAGCCATGTTTCAGTACTGCGTTCGATCATCTTCGAAAACCGATCCGGCAACACCGTCAGTTCGACCTGGAACGGTACGGCACAAATCGCCTGTTGTAACTTTTTTGGCAATCCCGGTATCGATTATCCCAAACTCATTTCACAGTACGAGCAATCAGATGGAAACTTCAGCGAGGACCCTCTATTCATCGATGCCGAAAACGGCAATTTCAGATTACAGCCCAACTCGCCCTGCGCGCCTGGGGACGAAACCGTCGGCTGTGGGCTGATTGGCGCGTTCCCTGTCGAAACGAATCGCTAGCCCCACATGCCCGCTCCTCCAACTCAAACGAGCCGGAGGAGCGGATGGCGCTCAGCGCCAGATTGAGGGGGTACTCGCATCACCTGAGCAATAACATCTGTCGCTGTTGGCTCACCCCACTGCTTTCCACACGGTAGAAATAGTAGCCCGAAGAGACCGGCCGCGCCTCGCGGTCACACCCATCCCAGCGGAGACAGTACTCACCGGCCGTCTGCCTCACCTCCGATTGCAGGCAACGGATTTCACGACCGTCAATGCCGTAAATGCGCACCGACACCACCGCCGCCGCCGGGAGCCGGTAGCGAATATCGGTTCCACCGGCGAAGGGATTCGGCGACGCCGGGTAGAGTCTGAAGCCGGCCGGCGTGGCGAGAGGATCATCAACAGTCATATCGACCAACCGTTCCGCCACGACAAAAGGAGACAGAGAGGCCGTCACGCCGCAAACCTGATTCAGTTCCATATCCAGCGCCGATGTGATATCAATCCATTCCGGCGGTTGCATCGTCTCGTCATAGTGCAATACCCTCAGGCTGTCTTCGGCGCCAACCAGTTCCGCTTCGTCATAGCTGAAACAGATCGTGATCACACCACTGTAATCGGCATCGGTCGTCAGGTGATGGAACTGTGCCGGATCGGCGGGAACAACACCATAGTTGGCCGGCAACTCAGGCCCTTCATTCCGGATCAATTGCCGCGAATCGCCGGCGGCAACCACATTCTCGAAAGTCAATACCAGATCGACCAGGACAACATCCACATCCACGCCGGCGGGCGTCTCCATCACCAGCCCTGTATCGCAACCGACGCCGCAGGCGCCGATCAACAGGCCGTCAGGGCGGTATTCAGGCAGACAGGGCGAAACGGCATCAACGGTATAGCCGCCTTCACCGGTCCTGCCGGGCGGCACGGGATCGCAGAAGAAGGGATCGATAGAGACATTCTGATCCGGATCGCCCCAGTCGATCACCTCCAGCGCATCATCCACCTTGGCCGGCTCTACGGCTGACTGGAGAACAGTGACGTTGGTATCGCCATCAACCGTCAGATCAAAGGGTAAATTGCCCCACATGATACAGTGGTCAATTTCAGCGTCTGTATTGTAGACGCCAAGTCCAAAGGCCTCATTGTGCGAAAAGGTTGTAACCCCTCACTCTTCCCTGCGTTTTAGCTAACCCTGGATTTCAGATTGATAG
>CAZTDY010000146.1:0-6199 GCA_964612295.1 uncultured bacterium
GTCGGTCTCTTCGACCTCCTTTCAGTGCCTTCGTGGCACACTTTCGCGGAGTACGACTTGAGCAACACACCTCGCTCGGCCTTCTTCAGGGTCAGATACTCGAATCGGATCAGGGTGGCCTGGACCCACTGGTAGCGCTCGGTCTTCGACGAGATGGCCATTTTCATGGCCCCCGAGCCCGCCAAAAACCGCCTAACCTGCTCGACGGTCTCGATCTGGGTGTCGTCCATGATGGTGTTCATTCCTCCATCATGAACGGGAACGCGCACTCCCTTCAGGCTCATTTCGTGTTGGAATCACGCTATCCTACAGGCTCACTTGTACAGTCTCACTTCATATTGGAAGAGGATCATCCTGACAGCCAGCTTCATAGTGTGTTACACTGGTAACCCCAGGAAGGCCTCGGGCGGATGTGTGGGCCCACGCTTGCCGAAAGCGAGGAAGCCGGGGAGGGGTGGTACATGAACATCCTTGCGCTCATCACAGTCACCAGTCTGGCGCTACTCGGAGCGGCAAGTACTCCCGCGCAGGAGTGGACATTCGACGTGGTCGACGGTGGGGTGGCATCGGCAATGACGGGTTCGCCCGTCTCGCTGATGCTGGATGGCGACGGCAATCCCCACATCGCATACACCTTCGCGTTGGGGCTTCCGCACGACTACCGCTACGCATGGCATGACGGCGCGGAGTGGCACACCGAGACGTTCGACTCGTTTCCGCATATCTACGGCACCTTCTTCGCCGGCATCTCGCTAGCGCTGGACGAGCACTCCCGACCACACATCGCCTACACCAAAGTCGACGACCCCGACAGCGAGCTCCTCTATGCGTTTCATGACGGCGAGGCGTGGCAGATCGAGAAGATCACCGACGCCTACTTCTCGCTGTGGTGCTCGATCGCACTCGACTCCTACGGAACGCCACACGTTGCCTTCTACGACAGCCACCCCAATCGCGATCTCCACTACGCAACGCGTACCGATCTCGGCTGGATCATCGAACCGGTCGACACTGTCGGCTGGGTGGGGTACTTCAGCCGCCTCTGCCTCGACAGCCAGGACCATCCGCACATCGCCTACCGTCATGGGGATGAGTTTACCGTGAAGTACGCGCACCACGACGGTACCGACTGGTCGATTGCGACGGTCTACGACCCACCGGATGCGATCGGCACTGGCATCGCACTCGCGCTGGATTCACAGGACCGCCCCCACATCACGTGCACCGCCAACACCTTCACCAATTCGCTGCGGTACTCCCACCTCGACGGTGAGGAGTGGCATCACGAGACGGTGGGAGATGCCGGCCGGTCGTCGCAGACGTCCATCGCCCTCGACACGAATGATCGGCCGCACATCGCCTACGACTTCTCGGAGTCCGATGACGGCCCGCACGATCACCGCTATGCGTTCTTCGACGGCCACGCTCTGTTGAGAGTAGGTCAAAACGACGGCTTTCCACGCGACAGGCAACGGGGCAGCACTGCCCCCAACGAGAGCGCGCCTCTGTTTTTGAGACCTGCAAGGTCCGTCCATGATCTTGTGTTCGCTCTTCTCCTGTCCCGGGCAGCAGGTTCATCATGATCCCCGTGTTCACTGGAACGGTCGCGCGACTAGGTTCAGTCAACGGCAGGTGCGCTGTGTTTGCGTTTCCACCTGTCGTTGTGCGCTCGACATCACTGATTTCCTTCGCGAAACCATCCGAAGGAGACTGCCAATGCAGTTAGCGCGCTCACTTCGCTTCGCTCTCCTCTTGTGGTCCGTGGCATTTGCGACTTCTGGTACTTACGTCGCAAGTGCGCAACATGCTGATCTCCTCCTGTATGACTTCTCTAGCGACTATCAGGGATGGCTCCTGCAGTACGTCCAGCGTCAGCATGTAGACACAGGCGACATGGAAGTTCGCGACTACACTCCGTTCGTTCCAGAGGAATGGTCGGACACGTCAGCGTTTCCTCTCGCACCCGGCACGGACCCCTTGGGCAACTTACGAGGTTCATTCGTACTCGGCCTGCGCCTGGCGGGTGTACGCGATGATGTAAACACCACCCATCAGTGGGACGAACGCGTCTTCTTGCAGTCGGAGGATGTGTACACCCACGTGCAGAGCGGTTGGCCGGCCGGGTATGAACAGCACCCTGACTACTCCGGGAGCTGGCCGTTTGGACACTACGGGAGCATCGGTGCAGTTGCCGAACAGCCGATCGATGTGCGAGTTTACTGCCCTGACTTCTCCCATCCCGAGGATCCCGTGTGGGGGGCGCCCTATTCAGTCTCCGGTGGCGGCGACCTGTTTGTCCTTGGCGATGCAGCGCGTTTGGAGAAGGGCTGGAACGTACTCAGTCTGGAACCCGATCAGGTTGCGGATCCGAGCGATTTGCGAGCGCTCGGAATTCAGGTCGAAGGTCGCCGTCCGGTACATGGAGAGCTGTTTGTCGACCGAGTGACTTTGGGCGATGTTGCGTCCGGGTCGGATCGATACATCTATCTCCTCCCCGATCAGGCGTACCTCTCTCAGGAAACTGGTTACGACGCCCCGGGACTCACGATTCGTTTTGATGACGCCGGCAGCCATGCCATGGGCGTGGGCGTGCAGGGATTCCATCTGGTGCTGGACTACCCGGCCGATTGCGTGCGGATCGACTCCGTGCGGGCGGGCAACCTCTTTGACGGGTGGGACTTCTTCTTCGCCGCGGAAATCGACAGTCTTGCGGGCAGGATCGAAGTCGATGGCGCCATTCTCGGCGACGCAGCCGGATTCAAACGGCACGGATCCCTGGCCATCCTGGACCTACAGCCAGCCGACGGCTCAACCCCAAGTTGCAGCGGGGTCCTGTCCTTCGATCTGGTGGAATGCGAACTGCGGGACCCCGACAACCAACCCCTCGACGGCGCGTTTGTCGATGGGCAGGTGGCGCATGACGTATCACCTCCACCCTCGCCGATTCTCACCTGCACAACCCACATCGAGAACGAGTACAGCGACCTGTCCGATCTCCTGGTGACCTGGCCCACCTGCGCTGATGAGGGGGGCCCTCCGGTTGGAATGCGCGGTTTCTACCTGCTCCTTGATCCTTCACCGGGCGCAGTCCCCGATCCGCGCAATGTCTTGTACTCATGGCACACACCCTGGTCGGCGGACTCTGCAGCGTATCGACATCGATTCGAAGATGTTCCCGATGGAACCTGGTACGTCCATATCGTGGCCGCCGATTGGCTGTGGAACCTGAGTGTCGTCTCATCGACCGGTCCGTTCCACGTAGACACCGTGGCCCCGGGCAACATCAGTGACCTATTGACCGATGTGACCAACGACGCGGACTTGAGCGTCGATCTCACCTGGACGAATCCCCCGAACGACTTCGCCGGCGTGTGCATCTTCCGAAAGGGGTTCGGCAACTATCCGGAATATGACGACCCACCCGATCCGGGCTCTGAACCGCCTTGGCCGGCATCCCCCGACGATGCGATTTCTAACGGTTGGATCGAGGTCTATCAGGGCGTGGGGAGCAGTATTGTGGACTTGCCCGCCGAACGGGATGACTACTTCTACGCGGCATTTGCCTACGATGATGTCCCGAACTACGCAGCAGCAGCCGCGGGGGCGCAGAGCCACTCCTTATGCTACTGGCTCGGGGACTTCACCGCGCTTGGCCCTCTTACCGTTGACATCTACGACGTCTTGGTGCTCAGCCTGGCCTACAACACGGCACAAGGGCACGTCGACTACAACAACATCTGCGACATCGGACCAACCATCGACCACGGCCGCAAGAGCCGCCCCATGACGGACAACGAGATCGAGTTCGAAGATCTCATCGTCCTTGCCAACAACTATGAGAACACAACCGACGGTCGGTTGGACTCCGGTAACGAACCACCTCAGACGTTAAGGGCCACCTTGGCTGTGTCACCGCTCGGCCAAGATGAGTACGACCTCCGAATCTACTTGCTTGACAACCCTGGCCGACTGAGGGGCGCGAGTGTGAAGGTGGCCCTTGACCCATCGATCGAACTGATTCACAGCGCCGCCGGGAACCTGTGGCTGGACACCGAGCATTTCTTCTGCGGTGAGGTCGGTTCGGACGGCCATCTCTGGTTTGATGCGGTGGCGTGGGGAGCCACAGTTGAAGACAACGGCTGTCATGCCACGGCCCGCATCCGGTGGACGGGCGGGGTGGCGGCGTCCATGACGGGTCCGCCCGTGAGGATCGTCGACCTGCGTGCAAGAGACCCACGAAACCGCAATCTGGCCGCCGTGGAGAGTCCTCAGGGGCTTCCCGCGAATGATGCAGACAACACCGGGATAGGGACGCAGCCCGAACTTCGCGCCTTCCCCACGCCGATGTTGGAGCGCACGTCGTTCTCCTACCATCTCGCGTGTGCATCGAACGCGCGGATCACCATCTGGGACGCGACCGGCCGCCGGGTACGCACGCTCTCTCTCGGGTATCAGACTCCCGGGTGCCACGAAGTCGCCTGGGACGGCCTGGATGAGAGCAATCAACCGATTCCACCCGGCATCTATTTCTATCGGTTCGATGCCGGTCCGCAATCGGCCACCCGCAAGATCATGTGTATCCGCTAGCAGCAGCAGGAGGATCGAAGAGGGAGCATGCCATGACTAGACATCACGTCCGAATCCGGCAGTTGTGCATTCTCACTGCTGTTGGCCTGATTTATCTCTGTCCTCTGGGACAGCCGGCCGACGCCGTCGAACTGCACTTCAATCCTGCCGTCGTGTATGCGGATTCCGCGGAGGTGTTCTCCATTTCCGTGGATGCCGCCGAGGTGGACAGCCTCAGGGGCTACACTCTGGATCTGACCTTTGACGATGCGGCTCTCGCCTTTGTGGGTGCCAAACGCGGCGAGCTGTTCTCCGACTACTCTCCACCCTATGGCCTCTATTGGTCAGAGGAGCTGGTGGGCGGGCAACTGAGCATCGAGTGTCTCATCATCCCCTCGGACGAGTGCCTGGCCGGTCCGGGAGAGATCCTGACACTTGCCTTCGAGGCGTTGGGCAATCATGAAGAGACCGCCCTGGTGATCACCGACGCTTCCGTGAGAGATTGCCAGGGAGCCCCGATCGAGCCGGTCACGCTGGACGAAGCCCAGATCGTGATCGGCCCCCAGGCGATGCTCTTCTTCAACCCGGATCCCAAGTATGTCCTGGGTTCCCAGCATCCTTGCAGGATCTCCATGGAAGTCGATGCCACCGACAGCCTGAGGGGCTTCCAGGTCTATCTGCAGTATGATCCAACCAAGGTCTCTTTTGATTCCGCACTCGTGGGCGACCTGTTGATCACCGATCCTCCGTCGCCGCTCTGGTGGTATGTGCTTGCGGAATCACCCGAAGTCGTTCGCATAGAAGGAGTGATCCTTGGACCGGATCTATTCGTGGATGGTCCGGGCGAACTGATCGACCTGCACTTCACGGGCTTGGTGGACTTCGATACGACCGAGGTCATCTTCCACGAGTGGCACGTCTGGGATGTCAACGCGACGGAGTTCTATCCCGTTGGAGTCGATACGGGCCTCATCATCCTCGATGCAAGCCTGCAGTCGATCGATCGAGGATTCCCCTCTCCGGACCACCTCCAGCCTCAGCTTCACTTCACTGCCCCCCACCCGGGTCGTGATATCAGGCTGCTGTGCCGGAATCTGACGGGGACAGACGTTCAGGCGGCCGTCTTCGATCCATGCGGCCGGTGTATCCGCACTCTCACGCCGATCGCAGCGGGAAGTCGCCAGTATGAAATCGAATGGGACACTTTGAACAAGGAAGGTCGTGAGGCGCCGTCCGGCGTCTACTGGATTCGGGTCTGGGACCGGCAATCTGCCGCGACTCGATCCGTGATCGTGGGGCACTAAGAAGATGAACCAAGCGGGAAGACAACCTGCCACCGGTCATTTTTCAAGTAGATGGACGCACAAAGCAGCTCCGAGCCACATGTGCTGTTTTCCCTTTCGGTCGAACGGCAAGTCACAAACTGATTCTAAGGGGGAAGTCAAGATTGGTCTACTTTGCATCCTGTCGACCGTACTGCTCGCCTCCGGGAGCGCGGCGATCGCGGCTACGATCGATGTTCCGGGCGATTACGCCACGATTCAAGCCGCGATTGACGCTGCAACAGCTGGCGACCAAATCAACATTGCAGCCGGCACCTACAATGAACGGCCCTCTGTGAGCAAGAGCCTGA
>CAZTDY010000147.1:0-6195 GCA_964612295.1 uncultured bacterium
AATAACAACTCGTGTTGCACTCCGGCCACCCATTCCACTAAAAAGCTATCACATCCGGCGTGGTCAGCCGCCTGCGGAGATCGAGCTGACCTTGATGCTCTGGATCCCGAAGTTCCCTTCCGGATGCGAGAAGCTGAAGTTGATACTCTCAGGGCGCTCCAAACCGGGAGATCGAACGACTGCCTGTTTCTTTCCATCCAAGTAGAGCTTTACTACGGGGCCATGTTTTCTGACTGAAATCACATGCGTTTGTGTCTTGCCGAAGCCGTTCTCCCCGGGAGTTGTGTTGAGTTTCACCCGATCCCGCGAGAGTGACACAACGGTCTGCCCAATATCCCATGATGCAAACTGCCGACGTTCGTCACTCCCATATCTAGCCCACTTCCACACGACCATCTTGATCTCTACTTCCCAGTCCTCTGGAAATGAGATACCAGGAACGGAGAAACTTCTGGCCCCCTTTTTAAAAGGGATGAGCAGGGGAACACCTCGGCTTCCTTTTCCGGGCTTGACCTGAAGACGATCTCCACCAATCCAGCCGTCAGGAATCATCCCCTCTTCCACTTTGGTAAAATCTTCGAAATAGAAGACCGTTGCACCACTGTCACCCGTAGTCCTCGTTTCCTTGCTTCTGCTGGTTGGCGGGCCGTGCGCTGGCACTAGGCTTTTCGCCATGAGATCCTCCACGCGCGTGTCCTTGGGTAGGGTCACCGCCGCCGCTGAGAAGACCGAACCGGTCTCGGTCGCGATGAGTCGCGAGTTGACGCGGACTTCAGCACCTAGATTGGTGATCGTACCAGTTGCAATAGCGTCGACCCCCAGGAGTTTGCCCAGTTCCTTGGCCGTCGACTCGTCCACCAATCCGCTGGTAGCCAGTTCGTGCTCGGCCATCACTTTATTGAGCATCTCTCGCTCCACCACGCGGAAGTTCCCGGTCTGGTACAACCGCGTGATCATCTCCTCGGCGATGAAGCCCCCGAATTCGGAAACGCTCCCGTCTAGGTTCTGGAACTGCACCACAGCGATCTGCGAAGCCTGCTGATTCCTCAATCCGGCAACGATCTGGTCAGCGAGATTCTGAAAGCCTGCCTCGAGCGGATCCGCCTGTTGTGGCGCAGGTAGAGATTGGATAGTGGTCGGCTCTTGAACCTCCGGTGGCGCAGCCGCGCACCCAGCAAGGAGGCAGATGGCCAAGGATAATGCGGTTCCCGGTAGGTTCTTCATGATGGCGGCCCCTTTCAAATGCGATGGATACTATCAATTCCTGTTCTTTCGTTCCTGGCCTCCAGGTGCAAGTCGTCGACAGCGAGCCTCATTGCTGGTCAGCATGGACATAGTCCATGCTCGCCTTGACCTCGCAACGGAGTAACTCTTACCTTTGGATCGGCGAGAGTAATTCGCCTACGGCGCGTCGTGGCGGAACTGCGCCGCCAATACCTCCTCGTAGTCGGCAGCACCCGGCAATGCCCACCGGAAGTCGCAGTAGGAGCCTCCCGCTATTTCGAGGAGTTCCGCCCTGAATGGCAGCCAGCCGGTCTCCTCGAATGTTATGTCGACTGAGCGCCAGTGCCCCCCTGTATGAATCCAGTGATCATAGACCTTCCGGTTGCCGATCCACACCCGCAGCCCATCGTCGTGCCGGAAGCTCAAGGTGTAGATGCCGGTGGATTCGAAGTTGATGTACCCGGTCCAACGTACGGCGAACCAGTCAGGATTGATCCGTGGAACCGGAGACCCGGCCCAACTGGCGTTGATAGTAGCGTCAACACGCTGAAAGATCGGATTACTGAGAGGCACGTCTTTCGAGTTGACTGTCAAGTTGTAGTAATCCGCGAGCAAGCCGGGCTTACCGGGCACAGCGCTCAGCCTGTGGCCCGTATTCGGTTGACTGCCATCACTCCGGCCGGGGCCAAGATCCATCACTTTCGTCTCGGCGCTACCGGTTTCCGTCGCGCTCCTCGCCCTCACTAAGACCTTGCCCATGAGATTCTCGACGCGGGAATCCTTAGGTAGGGTCGCAGCTGCAGCCGAGAAGACCGAGCCGGTCTCGGTTGCGATGAGTCGCGAGTTGACGCGGACTTCAGCACCTAGATTGGTGATCGTACCAGTTGCAATAGCGTCGACCCCCAGGAGTTTGCCCAGTTCCTTGGCCGTCGACTCGTCCACCAATCCGCTGGTAGCCAGTTCGTGCTCGGCCATCACTTTATTGAGCATCTCTCGCTCCACCACGCGGAAGTTCCCGGTCTGGTACAACCGCGTGATCATCTCCTCGGCGATGAAGCCCCCGAATTCGGAAACGCTCCCGTCTAGGTTCTGGAACTGCACCACAGCGATCTGCGAAGCCTGCTGATTCCTCAATCCGGCAACGATCTGGTCAGCGAGATTCTGAAAGCCTGCCTCGAGCGGATCCGCCTGTTGTGGCGCAGGTAGAGATTGGATAGTGGTCGGCTCTTGAACCTCCGGTGGCGCAGCCGCGCACCCAGCAAGGAGGCAGATGGCCAAGGATAATGCGGTTCCCGGTAGGTTCTTCATGATGGCGGCCCCTTTCAAATGCGATGGATACTATCAATTCCTGTTCTTTCGTTCCTGGCCTCCAGGTGCAAGTCGTCGACAGCGAGCCTCATTGCTGGTCAGCCAGGAAAGCTTCGAGATCCATGCTAAACTCTCCGCTAAGGGCCTTACGCGCCATGCGGAGGCATCGCTCCCGGGCGGCCTCCCGGGACTTGTGACCTGTACGGTCATGTTTGTTGAGAGACACCACCTCGGATCCGTCGTCCGTGCGGCGGATACGCAAGGACATCTCCCAGTTCTCGAATACAAAGAGTTCCGAGTAGGGCGCCGGGCTCGTCGAGTAGATAAGTTCGGCTGTGAACAGGGCGTACTCGTCGACGACTGCGAAACCAGCGTTAAGCAGGGCGTCGCGCAAAGATGGCGCAAGTTCCGGGGGCACGGCCCCGACCGTCAGTGTCAGGCGGCTGCTTGCGTCCGCGAACCAGACTGCCACACGTGATCCTAGGCTCGAATCGACCTCTCCCGCGCGCCCCTCGCTCATGACACGGAGTTGGGCGCTGAGTTGCTCATACTCGCGGTGAAGCGCCACTGCCTTGACGACTCCTGCATACTCGGCGATGACGTCCGGGTAGCAGCCGTCGCAATCCAAGAGTTCACCGATCCATGTGAGACGATTTTGGATGTCGGCTCCGATCGTCTGTTGGGCCTCGTCCCGATTAATGAATACGAGGGCGTGATACCGGCCGGCCGTCTCGTCGAACCAGGTACCGCCCAGCGTGACATTGGCCAGGCACTCGCTGGTCTCTACCTCGGTCGACCGGCGGATCTGGGTCGCACGTTCGAACGTGGCGCCCTCCCGGCCGAATGTCTCGGCAACGTTGTCCTCCACTCGCATAACCGAGTGCACATGTGCGCGGAACCCGGCGGCGAGATCCGCACGTGCGTTCTCAATCGCTGCCTCCACGAATTCCCCGGAACCCACGCCGACAAGGTACTCCTCGGGAAGGTATTCCCTGGCGGGATCGACGACCCACACCGGGCGGGTCGACTGGGAATGCGCGGGAACCACCGAGACGATCAAGGCCGATAGCATGGCGGCGGCCAGGAAGAGCAGAATCCGGTTAGGCACTAATGTCATCAGGATCTCCAGTATGCCAGGAATGGGCAGCAGGGTATCGTTTATCCCCCAATTTCCTTGAAGGTCTCGGTTGCTCCAAGCTTGCTGTGCAGGGCTTCGTTCGATTTCACACCCGCGACGACTCCCTCCTGAATCCGGTCCACCGGGAGCTCCATCAGGATGGATGCCCGCCAGAGTTCCCCCTCGCGCACGAGGTGCTTATCCTTCGCCCTGGACCCTCGGAGGGTCTGTTCGGTAACGACGTTTACAGCCGATTTGTATGCAGTCTTCATTTCGGCATCCTCAAGGAAGCCCGTCTCCTCTTCGAAGTTGCTCTCGATGGCGCGCAGCTTCAGCTCCACCTTTTTCCCGAGCTCCTCGCGGCACATTAGGGTAGCCTTATCGACGGCCACCTGGACATCGTGGCTCGTGGATGTCGCTACGGCGTATAGGATAGCCCCGTCCTGGGGTGGGGCGAGGTACCATTCCGGCGGTCTGACGTCGTTCACGGCGCGCTGATCCAGTTCGATAGTCTTCGTGCCGCCGCAGCCTGCGAAGGCCAAAATAATGGCGAGCAGGGCGATTAGACTGAGAATCTGCTTCATGTCGGACTCCTTCGCTTCGATCGGGTTTTCGGGGTCAGTTTGTCCACTCTTGGTAGTACTTCACACGCTTGAGGACATTTTCAATATAACGTCTCGTCTCTTCGTAGGGCAGTTCGCTCTTGAGTACAGAGAGCACCTGGTCCGGGGACATGGTGTTGATTTTTGCGACTGCGGGTTTCACCCGGTTGGTGCCTGTGAAGGCTCGGCTGACGTTGCCCGCGCCAGTGTTGTAGGCGCAGATCGTGCAGTAGAGGCGGTTCTGTAGATCGTCGACTCCGGCTAGATAGCGGTCCTTGATGACTGTAAGGTAAGCGCAGCCCAATTCGATATTTCGGTCCGGGTTGTAGAGTTCGTTAGGTGAGGGATTGGCAGCCTTTCCGGTCACGAATTCGATGGCGTCACGCCCTCCGGACGCCGGTACGAGTTGCATCAGTCCGAAGGCGGGCACGGGCGAGCGGGCCTTCGGATTGAAGTAGGATTCAGTATGAATGAGTGCCAGGACCAAGCGGGAGTCTAGGCCGTAACGGTTCGCGTACCGGTGCACCGTTTCAACGTATTTCTCGGCCCGCACGCGCAAGTGGTCCGGCACTAAGGGAGTCGTAATCGAGACCCTGATCCGGGCAATCTCGTCACCAGTCACGACGGCAGTGGTCGTCACTGCAGCGGTCGATACGAGGTTTGCGGCAAACGTCTCGGCGGTCGCAGTTGTGACGGATTTGCCGTCCGCTCCGGTTATTTGGTCGGCAAGGACGGGACGTTGGCCCAGGGGATGTGGTGCTTGATCAAGCACTTCGTAGTCCATCGTCTTGCCGGGGTTGCGGACAAGGTCAGCCACAGCCGTGCGCAACCGGGCGACGTCCTCGCCGGTGTCGGCCGAAGCCGGGACTAACACTTCGACTTTTGCGGTTCCCGCCTCGAAATCCACGACCGTACGTGTGGAGAGGTCGTCCGAGTACTCGACCCAGTCCTTCTTTGTAGTGCCACGGTAGTCTCCCCACAGGGCCACGACCTCTGCCCGGAACCGAGCGAAGGCGAGTGAGTCAGCACGGGCCCAGGCGAGCCATTCGGTCTCCAATGCGGTGCGGGTCTCGTCGAACTCAGCGGTCTGGTCCCGCAACGCTTGCTCAAACTCATCGGCCTGGTCGTCGAACGTATCCTGGGCACCAGCAGGGGTGCACAGAAGCATGACCATTCCGGCAACTGAGATCAAGCGGACCAATAGACAGTGCCATGCCATTTGATGTCCTCCTTTATGCAACCCCGCTTCCCGGTTTTACCCGGATCAGCAGATGGATTCCCCCAGGGCGTGGGTGATTGATCCGTGTATCACACCTCGTGCAGCCTATTCCTCGTCGTAGATCCCCGGATTGAAAAACGTTGCTGGATCTCCGGGTTTGTCTCGGTCCTTGAACAACGCCGCGTTCGCTTCGAAGAAGCCCAGCAGATCCGCTACTCGCATAGTGAGGAATGGATTCGGGTTTTTTAACTCGGCAAGAGCCGCGGAGGCTGTCGTTACCCGGTCACTCCCCATAGCAACGGTCTGGATAGCAAACACTTCCGGATTAGGCTGGCCGTAAAAGTCGTCAAGACTGGCCTGTATGTTCAACTTGATCAGAGCCCGGCAGGCTACGTCCACGTCGCCAGTTACCAACAAGCCTGCGCGGTCGGCACTTATTTGAGCCTCCTTCATCCATTCTAGTAGGTTGCCG
Organism: uncultured bacterium; assembly: GCA_964612295.1. Classification (GTDB taxonomy): domain Bacteria; phylum Eisenbacteria; class RBG-16-71-46; order CAIMUX01; family WJJG01; genus CAYQJL01. Next base: position 5,943 of record CAZTDY010000147.1, read on the forward strand.
CTAAGACCGCCGAGAAAAACCTTGGCCAAGAAGTCAGGTAACGTCGAGTCGAGGAGAGACCGAACACCTTTGGTGATGTCCAGCAAATAAACGTGTTTGCAGTGGATATGGCCAATCTGACGAGCGATCAGGTAGCGCAGCTCCTCCGGCTTGAAGGCCCAAAGGAAATCGTTGCCAATGACGATGCTCGGCCTAGTGAACCCCAACTTTGCAAAACCACCGCTACGCAGCCTCAGCTAACCCCGCCAAGATC
>CAZTDY010000148.1:0-5844 GCA_964612295.1 uncultured bacterium
CTAGCACACGGCTGATCCGTTCGTCTGAAGCCGCCCCCGCCACGTGATACGTCGCGGGGGCGGTCGTCTAATGCACCACAACGAACTTGCGGCGGAGGTTGGTAGCCTCGCCGCTCACCTCATAAAAGTAGACGCCGGGCTCCACCTCGCGCCCGTGGGCATCCAACCCATTCCATTGATAGTCGCGTGGTTCAATGAGGAGTTCATCGTCCGCGATTGCGGTTACCAGCCTTCCGTTCAGGTCGTAGACGTGCAGAGAGATGTGCTCGCGCCCGGATGGCACGACCGTGAACTGGATGCCGCCGCCCGCGCGTGGATTGCCGGGATTGGGTAGGACGGTCATGCGCGCGGGCTCTGCGGGATCATCATCGAGAGCGGAGGGCAGCGAATCCAGAACCGTGTAGCAGATCTCCATTGGCCACTTCCAGCCATTGTCATCCTCCACGTGGGTGGCGACCAGGAAGTCCCGAAAGTTTTCGCACAGTTCGATGAACTTCGGGTTCGTGCCCAGGACATCCGGCTCGCCCCACCGCGTGAGCAGCAAACTGGCCTGCCCCCACCCCTGCCCGATGTTCGTGCAGTTCCCATCTTCGAAGATGGGGAGAATGGTCCCGTATTGACTGAGCACCTGGGTTGCGTATAGATGGTCCACCAGGCCGTCGAGTGCCTCTTGATAGGTAGGGTTGGCACTGACCGCAGCGAGATCGTCGAGGAAATGCAGGTGCCCGAGATTGCCCTGCTGACAGAACCGGTTATTGTCCCAGAAACGAATGCCGTGCTGCGTTGAATCGGCATCAGCCAGAATGTAATCACCCATCGACTCAGCAAAACTCAGGTAGGTCGGGTCGCCAAGCACATGATAGGCCCGCACAAACTCCCTGGCGATGCCGCTGGCCCCTTTCCCCCAGCTGGTGTTCAGGGAGCCCGAGTCCATCAGAGGGGGGATGTGGGTCAGAAGGTAGGCTAACCCCGCCTCCGCATCATCCCGATAGGCGGCGTCTCCGTAGTGGGCATACATCTCGAGGTAGAAATCCACGACACCGGCGGTCCCGTCGCACCAGTTTGCGACGATCTCCCCGGTGGGGCCGCTCCAAGACACCGCCACGGTCCACCCCGTGCCGCCCGACACGGGATCGTAGACTCCCAGCTCGTGAAGGCTGTTGGCGGCAGCCCGTGACAGAATGTAACCCAGGGCCGCGGCGTCCGTGTCGGGGACGGCCCGCATCACCTGAAGGGCATGGTGCCCCGTGCCGGCCAGCCCCTCCGCCAAGGACTGATTGATCCGCACCGCCGCTTCGCTGTCGACAAACAGGTGAACATCCTCGAAGAACTCGATCGCCTCGGATGCAACCCAATTGAGCGCCGCGGTCGCCACCTCCAGGTAGTTCCGATCGTCCCGGACCGTGTGCGCATCGGCGAGAATGGATGCGATGAAGGCTGCATTGTAGTGCAGGAACCAGTAGTCGTCTTCTCTGACCTCGTATTTTCGGCGTTCCCCCGGCCAGGAGATGTTCCCAGTGGCCTCGATTGCCTCGCCGGCGACCCAGTCCATTGCGTTGACGAGATGGTCTTCGCAACCGTCATCGAACTGGATCATTTCGTACAAGAAGATCCCTGCGCCCGCGACCCCGGTGGGGCCTATCATGACCTGAAGGCTGTCGGGATCAACGTCGGTTCGGTGCTCGCCCGACTTGAAGAGACACCCTCCCTGGCGGTCGGCAGGGGTGGTGCTTGGATCGCAGGCCCGGGCCGATGGGCAGATGAAGGCGATGATGACGGTCAGCAGAGCAATCAACCTGCTAAGACGATCCATGGCGAACCCCCTCTTGAAAGAACCACGGTCGTGGGCGCCCGGACCCGCGGTCCGACCTGTGAGGCGTCCATCTGGGGAACAGGCCCCTCGCGGGCTTTTCAAGGGACCCGGAACCGCGCGCGCCCATGCGGGTGGACCCGGCGCGGGGACGCTACTATATCTGACGGGCGGCGCTCACGCAAGCGATTCGTTTGACCCACGATAGGAGACTAACATGTCCGGTATGTACGACAGCTTGCTGGATACGATCGGCGGGACCCCGCTGGTTCGACTGAGCAAAGTCGGGGCGGATCTGCCCTGTCCGTTGTACGGCAAGGTGGAGTCCTTCAATCCCGGAGCGAGCGTGAAGGATCGCATCGCTCTCGCGATGGTCGTGCGGGCCGAGGAGGAGGGCCTCCTGACCCCCGGCGTGTCGACCATCGTAGAACCCACGGCCGGAAATACGGGGATCGGACTCGCCGTCCTGGCAGCGATTCGAGGATACCGCTGCGTGTTTGTGCTGCCCGACAAGATGAGCGAAGAGAAGATCGCTTTGCTTCACGCCTATGGCGCGGAGACGGTCATCACGCCCTCCGACGTCCCGCCCGATTCTCCGGAGTCCTACAGCCTCGTCGCGAAGAGGCTGGCCGACGAGATTCCGAACGCCTGGATGCCGGATCAGTTCAAGAACGAGGTCAACCCAGAGACCCACGCATTCACGACCGGACCGGAGATCTGGAAGCAAAGCGAAGGCCGGGTGACCTGTTTTGTGGCCGGCATTGGAACGGGAGGCACGATTTCCGGAGTGGGTCGCTATCTCAAGGAGAAGAATGCAAAGGTGCGCATCGTTGGAGCCGACCCGCAGGGTTCGATCCTCTCCGGGGATGAGCAAGACTCCTGGAAGGTGGAAGGTATCGGCCAGGACTACTTCCCCAAGACCTACGATCAGACGATCGTCGACGACTGGGTGCGAGTGTCCGATGCCGAGTCGTTTCAGATGGGTCGGCGCTTGGCCCGCACCGAAGGGCTCTTCGTGGGCGGATCGAGCGGTACGACGGTCGCGGCGGCGGTACGCTACGCGAAAGGCCTCACGTCCGACGACCTTGTCGTCGCCCTGATTGCAGACACAGGTCACAACTACATGAGCAAGATGTTCAACGACACCTGGATGCGGGAAAACGGTTTCCTGGAAGAGGGTGCGCAGTAGAGCGGATGAACGCGGAAGGGAAGACGAAGATGAGGTTGGCAACCAAGGCGATCCATGTCGGACAAGAGCCCGATCCCACCACCGGTGCGACGGTGCCGCCGATTCACGTGACCAGCACCTACACTCAGGAGGCTCCCGGAGAGCACAAAGGGTATGAGTACTCACGGACCGATACACCCACCCGCCGCAGTTTGGAGGCCTGTTTGGCCTCCTTGGAGGGCGGCGCCGGAGCAGTCTGCTACTCCAGCGGTCTCGCTGCCACCTCCGGCTTGATCGGCGGTTTCCTGCGTCCCGGCGATTCAATCGTCGCCTTCAGCGATCTCTACGGAGGAAGCTACCGTCTGTTCGAGCAGATCTACGGGCCCTGGGGCCTCGTGACACGTTACACCGACGATCCCTCACCCGCTGCGCTCGCCGACCTGATCGACGAAACCACTCGCCTGGTGTGGATTGAAACCCCCACCAACCCCCTCTTGAGGCTGCTCGACATCCGGGCGGTCGCAGAGGCCGTTCAAACAAGAGCCTCGAACCAGAACATCCTCCTGGCGGTCGACAACACCTTCGCCACCCCGGTCCTGCAGCGTCCCCTCGAACTGGGGGCTGATCTCGTCGTTCACAGCATGACGAAGTACATCGGCGGTCACTCGGATCTCGTGGCGGGCACGGTCATCGCCGCCCGCGACGATCTGCTCGAACCGCTGCGTTTCCAGCAAAACGCGGTCGGCGCGGTGCCGGGCGCATTTACGTGCTATCTCGCCCAGCGCGGACTCAAGACCCTGGAGGTTCGGCTCCAGCGCCATTGCGCCAATGCCCGCCGCATCGCGGAGTGGGCCAAGCAGCGGACTGTTTTCTCGCGGGTCATTTACCCCGGGTTGCCCGATCATCCCGACCACGATCTAGCCTCCCGGCAGATGGACGACTTCGGCGGCATGGTCACCTGTGTGTTGTCCGGTGGGCTGGATGCCGCTCGCCACATGATGACCTCCACGAAGCTCTTCTCCTGCGCGGAGAGCCTGGGCGGTGTCGAGTCACTGATCACCCACCCCGCCATCATGACCCATGCCTCCATTCCTCGTGAGATACGCGAACGGACGGGGGTGGTTGACGGGCTTGTGCGCCTGAGCGTGGGAATCGAGGATCCGCAGGATCTGATTGAGGATCTTCAGCAGGCGTTGCCGTAGGCGTACTGCCGGGTCCTACAGGTCGTCCAACGGACTGGACACATCCGGCGCCATGGATGAGAGCACGTGGGTGTAGACCATGGTTGTCTCGACGCTCTTGTGACCAAGAAGCTCCTGAATGCGCCGGATGTCCACGCCCTTCTGCAGCAAGGCAGTCGCAAAGCTGTGGCGCAGCGAATGAACGCTGGCCTGCTTGGTGATCCCGGACCGCTGCACTGCAGTCCGCATGGCCTTTTGCACGGTTGCGGGAGAAACATGCCACCGGCAGATCTGTTTGGTCGCATGGTCAAGTGTCAACTTGGCCGACGGAAACACGAACTGCCAGGCCCACTCCCGACCCGCGTTGGGGTACTTGCGTTTGAGCGCATTCGGTAGGGGAGCCTCCCCGGCCCCTGCCGCCAGGTCCTTTTCATGCAGCACCTTGACCTGTTGGAGGTGTTTTCGCAGCGGATCCCTCAGGCTGGCCGGCAAGAGCGTGGTTCTGTCCTTGTCTCCCTTTCCGCAGCGAACAGTGACCGACGCAGCTTCGAAATCGATGTCCTTCACCCTGAGCCGCACGAGTTCCGAGAGCCGCAGGCCCGCCCCATAGATCAGTTCCAGCATCAGGCACAACTTCCCCCGCAGCTGCGCCAGGACGACCCGAACCTCATCGAGGGTCAAGACGACCGGGAGTTTCCGGCCGCGCTTGGCGCGTACGGTTGTCGACATATCGCCCAGGTCCTCGCCGAACACGTGGCGATGTAGGAAGAGTAGCGCACTGAAGGCCTGGTTCTGGGTTGAGGCCGACACTCTTGCGCGCGTGGCCAAATGACTGAGAAATGCCCGCGCATCACCCGAGGAGGGCACTGCATCGCCTTGCCTCGCAACGTATTGCAGGTAACGGCGCGCCCAGTTCAGATAGGAACGCACGGTACTTCGAGCGTAGTGGCGAAGCTCAAGTAGGCGCCTCATCTCGGTGAGAGCCTTCCTGGGATTTAGAGGTTCGGCTGATGATGCGGCAATCCCCTCTCGTTCCGGGCGGGTGAGGGCGCGAAATTGACCACAGAAGAGGCTTACGGCATCAGCCGCCTGGCGAATTTGCCAATCCGGGATTTGCCCGCCCTCGAGGTTCGCCAGAAACACCCGTTGAACATCCGGCCAAGCATCACCCGGTCGTGTGCGCCAGAGACGAATGAAGCGTTCCACCCACCTCACAAGGAAGTGAATCTGGCGATCGGGTGCCATGCCCTTCTCGCGGAGCCAGTTGGCGAAGCCCTGCGTTGAGAACTGTTCGTTCTGGGGCAGCCTGCCGGCATCCTGGGGCTGTCGGTCTGCGCCCCGGCCCTGTTGTGAGTTCCGGAGGATCTTTGCTGGACTTCCCCTCGGGGTTCCTTGTTTCCAGCCAGCACTCGCAGAGGTTTCATCGATTGGATCGTCGTTGCCTGGCTGCATATTGATTCTCCCCGGGTCGGTATATTGGCTGCCTGGGCCAGTACACCGTACGTTGCGCGTACGAAGTGGCCAACACCGTCTCTGGACAATGAATCGTCGTCACGATAGGCTGTAGCTTGATCGGTGCCGCCATGTGCAGCAGGGAGGGTCAGGTACGCGGCCGGGAGTTTTCGAGATTGAAGGGACTGCGCGGGTCGGGCCGGGCTATACAAGAACTTGCAGAATTAATGGTT
>CAZTDY010000149.1:0-5836 GCA_964612295.1 uncultured bacterium
GCTCCATCGTGCATCCCGGCTGCCATCATGCTATGATCATGTTGCCCCTCACGCTCTTTTTGGTCTGACATTCGAACGCTCTCACGGTTCGATAGGAGGACGCTATGCGCACACGGTTTGCGATTGTGACCGCACTCCTCGCCGCACTCTGTTTCCTGCTTCCGAGTGCTTCAGGTTCCGTTCCCAAGCTACTCATTCTGGAGGATTTCGTCGACTACTTCGGCTGACCGCCCTGCTATGACACCCGGTGCGGGTTGGAAATGGTTGAGGCGACTTACGGAAGTGACGTTGTTTTCTGGATCGACGAACACCTCTACGAATACGAATTCGGAATTCCCGAGATCACCGCACGCGCTGAGTGGTACGGTGTGGACAACTGGCCCTACGTGCGGATCGACGGATGCATGGTCTACGTGGGCATCAACAGCTGCGAAGAAACCGCGCAGATCATCGGGGAGATGATCGACGTTCGCTTGGCGGCGACCTCGGGCCTGAGCCCGGTGTCGATCACGGGGAACTTCTTCGCCGACGGGTCGACGGTCCGCCACCACGTGACCTTCCAGCTTGTCGATGCCCCGGGGCTGCACAACGTGCGCGCCACATTCATGGTGATCGAAGATGAGGTCGAAGGCGACGGCGGTGAGCACTTCCCACGCGTGACGCGTTCAATCCACTACGAGCCGGTGATCCTGGCTTCGCAGGGTGATGTCGCTCACTTCGAAATCGAGTTGCCGCAGGGGTTCGATTGGGAAACGGAGATGCTCTCGGCGGTCGTCTTCCTCCAGAAGACCGACGGGAACTGCGAAATCATCCAGGGGGCGGTGATGCCCCTCTCATCCGCCTCGAACGCGGATGCGCCTCTGATGACCGCCCACGTGCCCCGAATCGAATGCGCCTCGCCCAGCCCGTTCAGGACGATGACCGAGGTCGTCTTCCACCTGAGCGATGCAGCGGCCCAGGGTCCGGTCCTGCTGCAGGTCATCGATCCGCTCGGCCGGCGGGTGCGGGAGCTGTCGCTCGGCACGGGGGTGCTGTCCGCCGGACGCGGGTCCGTGGTGTGGGACGGCCGTTCGGACGGGGGCGAGCCGGCGCCGGATGGGACTTACTTCTTCCGGCTGCTCACGCCCGAGGGTGTGACCGGAGGCAAGGCGGTTCTGATCCGCTAGCCAGGCCCGGGTTCCCCAAATCCGCCTGCTGACAGCGGCGGCTCCAGCGGCTATCCTTCCGGATCCACTTCCGGCACGGACGCAGGAGCGAGGGAACCCCATGCAGCACGATCGTCTCGCCGTCGTCGATTTCGGCGGCCAATATGCCCATCTCATCGCGACCAAAGTGCGGCGCCTCCAGGTGCGCGCCGACATCCTTGATCCACAGGCTTCGCTGGATGATTTCGGCGGATACCGCGGCATCATCCTGTCAGGTAGTCCCTCGTTCAGCGCCAAGGGCGAAGGCGATTCCTATACCCGCGCGATCTTCGACCTGCCCATTCCCATCCTCGGGTTCTGTTTCGGTCATCAGGAAATCGCCAAACACTACGGCGGACGGATCGAACACACCAAGCGCGAGTACGGATTCTCGACCCTTCATCTGACCGGCAACCATCCGATCTTCTCCGGACTGGGGCCGGATGAAGTGGTCTGGATGAGTCACGGCGATTCGGTCACCCAGCTACCCGAGGGATTCATCGAGCTCGGCTACTCGGTTCATGTTGAGGCCCTCACCGATGGTGAACGGCCGGTCATCGGTCCGCTCGACGGCATCCCGCCCGCCGAGCATCACAACGCGGCGATCGCGAACCCCGAATTGAAACGATACGGCTTCCAGTTCCATCCCGAGGTCGATGACACCGAGCACGGCGACCAGATGCTCCAGAACTTCGCGATCGGCATCTGCGGTTGCCAGCCGACCTGGACGATCGAGAACTACATCGAGGAAGAGAAGCAGGACATTCGCGAGCGGGTGGGAGACCAGAAGGTGTTCCTGCTCGTCAGCGGCGGGGTGGATTCCACCGTCTGCGCGCGTTTGCTGGTCGAGGCGCTTGGCCCCGATCGGGTGCACATGCTGCACATCGACAATGGACTGATGCGCAAGGACGAGAGCCGCGAGGTCGTCGAACGATTCCGCGAGTGGGGCGTGACGGAGAATCTGCACTTCGTAGATGCCTCCGCGGAGTTTCTGGACGCGTTGTCGGGACTCGCCGAGCCGGAGAAGAAACGCATCGCGATCGGTAACACGTTCATCGAGGTGAGCGAGCGGGAGATGGAGCGCCTGGGCGTTCGGGGTGCGCTTCTGGCCCAGGGGACGATCTACCCCGACACGATCGAGACCGGCGGAACCAGCCGGGCCGACGTGATCAAGACCCATCACAACCGCGTTCCGCTGGTGGAAGAGATGGTGCGCGCGGGGCGCGTGCTCGAGCCGATCAAGGAGCTGTACAAAGTCGAGGTGCGCGAACTTGGGAACGATCTGGGGATCGATCGGCCGTTTCTCGATCGCCATCCCTTCCCCGGTCCAGGGCTCGGCGTGCGGCTGTTGTGCAACCTCGAGGAGCAGTTCGACGAGGCGACGACCGCGACTCTGGAGCGCATCACCCGCGAGGCGCATGTGCTTGCCGATGATCGGAGCTTGGGAGCCGTGGCGTTGCCTATGCGCTCGGTCGGGGTGAAAGGGGATCTGCGCTCCTACGAATGGCCAGTGCTGCTCTTCGGGCCCACCGGCGGCACAGAGCTTTCGCCCGAAGCGCTGTGGGGCGTCATCCTCGAAGTGGCCAATCGGATCTACAAAGAGGTCGAAGGCGTGAACCGGTGCGTGTTCGACTTGGGACGCCGGACCACGGCGCCGAAGGTCGAACGTCTCGTGGCGTCCACCACGTGTGATCGGCTCGACCTTCTGCGCGAGGCCGACGCGGTCATGATGAACGGTCTGGAAGAACACGATCTGATGAACATCGTCTGGCAGTGCCCCACCGTGATGCTGCCGGTGAAGGTCGATGGTCGGGGTGAGGAGCTCGTCATCGTCCGGCCGGTCCTTTCCGAACGGGCGATGACCGCCCGCCCGGCCCAGCTTCCGCACAAGCTTCTGACGGACCTGCACGCCCACATTTCACCCCTCGCCCGGGTCAGCGGCGTTTGCATCGATGTCAGCACAAAACCGCCCGGAACGATCGAATGGGAGTAGCGGGAGGGGGCACCCTAACCCGGAACAGACGTGCGTCTTACGCTTGTCATTAGAATTTATGTGCCTCCAGGGCGGCTCTGGCGGGAACAGCCGAGCGGGTTGGGGTTTTCATCTAGGTGACAGCGTTGTAAACTGTTGCCTTGTGTGTTGGCTGAGTGGTCGGCACAGGACGAAAGGTCCGCCCGAAGACGGCGGGTCACAGGTCTGACCAGGCCCATGGGGCCGTAGATGGGGGAGTTCATAATGAGACGCTTCGGATGGCTTGGATTTGCAGTCATCGCTATTGCGGCCCTGCTATGGCTGGCCGGTGATCACCTGACCGCCAGGGCGACAGACGATGCGACCGAGCACGGTTTCGTCGGTGCGAAGAAGTGCAAGGCCTGCCATAAGAAGGAAAAGAAGGGTGCCCAGTACCCGAAGTGGTTGGAGAGCGATCACGCCAAGGCGTACGAGACGCTGCTGACCGAGGAATCGAAGAAGATCTGCGTGGACATGGGCATCGAGACTGCGCCGGAAGAGACCGACCAGTGCCTCAAGTGCCACGTTACCGGCCACGGTGCGAAGGACGAGCTTCTGGGCAAGAAGTACGACAAGACCGAGGGTGTGACCTGCGAGTCCTGTCACGGCGCCGCCGCGGATTGGTTCAAGCCGCACAAGGAAGAGGCGGCTCTCGCAGACGCGAAGGCCGCCGGACTGATCGAGCCCTCCTGTGAGAAGATGTGCCTGGAATGCCACAATGAGGAGAGCCCGACCTACAAGCCGTTCGTCCACAAAGAGAAGCTCGCGGCGATCGCCCATCCGAACCCGAGCAAGGGGGCGGAGGAAGCCGAGGAGAAGTAGTCTCCGATTCAATCTGACCGATTCAGAGGGCGGGTGGCGCAGGCCGCTCGCCCTTTTTGCTGGGCGCGGTTTGTGCCCCGGGGCACAAACCGCAGCGGACTGCAGTCCGCTGCGTGTCGAAATCTCGAAGTCAACCTGCTGCCACTCAACAAGTTAGCCCCGAATCTCGACCCCGGGTTCGACTCACCACTCCCCGCCAGCACCTCCGAACGACATTCGCGAATCAGGATGGCCGCGAAGCAGCAGATAGTCTATAATCCCGCTAGACATTATTGACATTTCAGTCTCTCGTTAATCGTACATTGGAGGTCACATGCCACGCGCAACCTTGTCAGGCTCGATGAGCCTTCTCTCCTCCGGGATGTTCCTTCTCGCACTCATTCTGTTCGCCGCACCGGATGCTTCAGGTTACTCCGGCGGACCGCCCAACGGCCGGACCGGCGCGCCGGGAGAAGGAACCTGTCACGATTGCCATAGCAGCTTTGCTCTGAACAGCGGGGACGGCGCGTTCATCATCAACGGACCGTTGTTCTTCGATGCCGACCAGACCTACGTCATCACCGTCACGCTGGAAGACCCCGATCAAACCCGTTGGGGCTTCGAGCTCACGCCGCTGGACGTGGGCACCATCACGATCACCGATCCCGACCACACCCAACTGGGCACCGCTGGAGGCAACAGCTACGTTAAACAGACAGGCGCCGGGACCTACCCGGGGACCGCCGGCCCGACCTCCTGGACGTTCGAGTGGACGGCGCCGTCCGACCCGCCCACGTCGGTGACCTTCTACGCAGCGGGGAACGCGGCGAACAACAACGGCGGCACCAGCGGTGACTACATCTACACCGCGGCGCACACCGCGACCCTGATGCCCCAGGACGGAGGCGATTGGCCGACCGCTCAATTGCGGCTCGGGCTTTCGATCGATCCCAATCCGGTCGTCAATCACACCCACCTGGTGTTGGCCTTGCCCGAGAGCGGCCGCACGAATCTGACGATTTTCGATGCCTCGGGACGGATCGTGCGCAAGTTGATCGATCGCGATCTCGACGGTGGTCTGCACCGGTTCGGCTGGGATGGACGTGATTCCGACGGGCACTACCTGCCCGGCGGCGTTTACCTGTGCCGGCTGTCCTCGGGTGGACGATCGGCCGTGCAACGCCTTGTGAAATTCGACTAGGCCGTTCGCCATGCGCACGCCCAAGCTCATCCGCTGGCTTGCCCCGGGAGTTCTTCTCCTGGGGCTTTGCCTTGCCTTCGATGCACCTCGGGCGGAGGTCATCACCTACGAAATCACCCCCGGCGCTGAGGGCCACAGGGTCGAGTTTCTCTCCAAAGCTCCGCTGGAGTCATTCAAAGGACGCACGGAAAGAGTCCGCGGAGAGATCACCTGCGATCCGGCGCAGCTGGGTGACAGTGTCGGCGTGTTTATCGAAGTGGACCTCGCGTCGATGACCACCGGCATGAAGCTCCGCGATCAACACATGCGCGAGAATCACCTGGAAACCGATCAGTTTCCGCACGCCGTCTTCCGCGGAGCAACGCTCCTGCCGGGATCCGCCCGGCAACTCGCGATCGGCGAGCGGGTGGAGCTGAAGCTGGCGGGCGATTTCGTGCTGCACGGCAGACGGCTACCCCTCGACATCACCGCGCATGTGACCCGGCAAGGCGAGGGGCGCGGGCGCCTGCTGATCGAATGTGACTTCCCCGTCAAACTCAGCGACTATCAAATCAAGCGGCCAAAGTTTCTGATCATGAAGGTCAGCGATGTGCAGCAGATCTCCGTCCGGCTTCAGGCGACGCCGGTCGCGGGCAACTA
>CAZTDY010000150.1:0-5540 GCA_964612295.1 uncultured bacterium
GGGACGTGCTGGGCTTGGCCATCGCCGCGAGTCTGAATGCGCCGATTCCGCCGGTCAAGTTCGGGGTTTATCGGATGTAGGGAGTGTTCAGGACACCCATTTGAAATCCGGTCGGCGCCCGGAAACTACGCAGTCTCTCAGATAGAGGTTGATCAGGTTCTGGTAGGGGATGCCCATCTCGGCCGACAGCTCCTTGAAGTATTCGATGACATCCACACCCAGACGGATGGTGATCTGCTGCTTGAGTTTCTTGGCGTAGGGGTTCTTGCGTCCCTTCATCTTGTCGAAGTCGTATTCCTTCTTCATGATTTGCCCCGTCTCGTGTAAACGCGGCGCTCCCTGGGAGTGGCTTTCCGCGCTGAGATGATTCTCACCACCGACTCGCTTTCTCGGTAACAGTGGCAGACGACCAGGACGCGCAGCTGTAGACTTCTACCGAGAATAAGGAAGCGATTCTCGTGTTTCGAATGGGCCGGGTCATCAAAGACAAGCACCTTGTCATCGAAGAATATCGCCTGGGCTTCCGCGAAGTAAATCCCGTGCTCGCGCTGGTTGCTCCTGCTTTTTCCATCGTCCCATTCGAAGCGCAACATAATTATATTATAATGCTCATTCTGGGAGAGTCAAGGTGCCGTGGCAGGTGAGTGCTTTCGTTTGACTCCATCAATTCCCGTGCCGTCCCCATTCGGTAAGTGCCCAGTCCTCGGATGTGCTATGATCGGTATCAGGCTGGGACGAGCCACCATCTCCGGGAAAGCTCCCACGGCGCGTGCCGCCGTCTTTCGTGATACGCACCTAAATTGAGCGATTCCCCCTGTCCCGCCGGATTCGGCCTCGCGATGCACGGGCGGGCGGTGAGCAGTGGTGATGTGGGGCGGAATGCCGGCGGGATCGGAGTGGACGCGGCGGGACAGGGGGAATCGCTCAATTTAGGCGTCTATCTGTTCTGCCGAAAGCGCTTAGGACGCTCTGATTCGATCCCAGATCTCATTCATCATGTGCTGGTTAGCGTAGAGCTGCCAGACAGCTACGAGATCCGCATCGACGACGACTCGCCACGCCGCCGGCACGCGCCACTGGTTTTCCGGCTTCAGCTCGCCATCCTGCACGAAGGTACCGCTGGCCCGGCCCAACAGGACCACCGTGTCCTTGTCCTCGAACCGGTCGGACACTTCGATCCGAAAGTCCGGCACCATGTCGAAATACTCCTGCCAGCCTGTGGTCATGTGATCCTTGCCTGCGTGTTCGGAGCCGTCGGCGTCGATGAACGTGTGTTCCGGGGTCATCAGGGCGGCCATGCGCTTGGGCTCGCCTGAATTGATGGCTGCTACGAATGCTTCGGCCACTTGCAGGGGGGATATGGGGAAACCCGTTCGGGGCAATGATGGTTTCTGCTGCAAGGTATCATCCCGTACTTCGATCCCCTCGTCTCGGCACCATTCGAGAATCGCGTCTCTCAGGCAGGCATTCTCATACGCGTACCACTCCTCGATAACGCCTCGCTCATCGAGAAGGTCCTTGTAGTTAGCGTAGGCTCCCGGCCGACTGAAGATACGCTGAACACGGTCTAGATCCGCAGGCAGCTTCCGTGAAACGAATTCGAGCACTAGGTCACGGCCCAGACCGAGATCGCGCTTGTGTGGGATTTCATGCCAAGCGTCGGATTCGAAGGCCTCCTCGGGGATCTCGTCGAGTTCACCCATCTCGGACCGGAGACAAACCTGATCCGTCTGAGGGCAGATCAATGCCGTGTGTTCGCAAGGGGCGACGCTGCCCACGAACAGGAATGCATCTTCGAGATCACTCAGCTTCATTTTTCACTCCTTGCTGACGTGGAGTTCGCGGTTCATTTCGAAGGCTTGGCAAGGAAAATGTTCTCCAAGCAAGGTCCGTGATCGGCACGGCTGACAGCTTGGGCGAGTTAGACATCTACGTCCAGCACTTCGCTCAGTTCATAGTCACCTGAGGGCGTTGCATCACCCGTGATGCAGGTGAAACATGCCAGGCCTGCCAGCGCAGAACCAATCGCCCACGGCTTCTCGCCACAAGCACAACGTTGCCCGGCCTTGATGAGGTCGATCATTTCATTGAGCTGACTCCGCAATTCCACTACTGATTCGCCCGGATTCCTTTTGAGGTGCAATTGGATATAATCATCCAATCCTATCGGGATGAAAGACAAGGATTCCTCCCTGGAAATAGTCCAACCGGAATCCCCCTCCTCTAGGCCCCCATCTGATTCACTAAAACCGACATTGCCCCGGCCACAGCACTTCTTGTACTTCTTCCCGCTCCCGCAGGGGCACGGCTCGTTCCGACCGATCCTTGGTTCGGAACGGTTTGGGGACTTCGTCTGTCTCGTGCCACCGCCGAGCTTCTCCAGATCGGCGAGATCCTCGGTTTCCTCCGGCTCGACACCCACGATTACTTTCCATCCGCGTTCATTACAATATGCGACAATCTCTTCGGCCCGAGTAACGCTGTTGACTCGAACCACTGCGGGACGTTTATCACTGCCGAGTTTCGCCATTTCAGGTCTCCAGTTCTCGTGCTTGTCGACGTTGGTTTTTTACCGGCAAGTGCGTGCCGGTGGCTCGCTGGCCTCCAGCGGCTGTCGGGTGGCAATGTACTATTCGGAATCTCCGAATAGTTGCCACAGGATCCAACTCGCCATCGGCTAGATGGTTTTCAAGTGCTCGTTTACAGTGGGCACGGTGTCGTCGAAGATGCCGCCGCGGAACGTGTCATCAGACGCCCCTCTCATACGCCGACCCACTCCGAGGACAACAATGCCGCCTGCTCCAACACCGTCCGGGTCGCCTTCTCCTGCTTGTCCGGTGGATAACCGTACTTCCGGAGTATGCGTTTCACCAGGACGCGAAGCTGGGCCCGCACGTTCTCGCGCAACGTCCAGTCGATGGTCACGTTGTTGCGTATCGTCTCGACAAGCTCACGCGCGATCCCGCGGAGGGTCTCGTCGCCCAGCACCAGCACCGCGCTGTCGTTGGTCTCCAGCGCATCATAGAAGGCGAGCTCATCCTCGGAGAGTCCCAGCTCCTCGCCCCGGGCACTCGCCTCGCGCATCTCCTTCGCCAGCTGGATCAGCTCCTCGATCACCTGGGCCGGTTCAGGAATTCCGGCGGATGTCTTTCGGGGTGTCTTGCCACGGTAGTCTATTATTGCCGCCATGCAGTCTTCAAGTGGGGAAGCCGTCCACTCACTCACTATACCCCAGCCCCTTCCGGTTGGCGACTCGGGTGGCTTTTCCAGCAACAATCCCGAGCCTACATCCCACCATCATCCTCCTTTCCCAACTCCGCCTCAATCTCCTCCACCGTAGGCAAACTAGCCTTCAACTCATCCGGTAAACTCTGCGTAATATCCCGCTCCCACTGTGCAACTCCCATCGGCTTATTGGTTCCGGCAAGAGCGTACTCCACCACCAAACGGTCTTTCTCTTTCAACAACAACAACCCGATGGACGGCTTGTCGTCGGCATGGCTCATGATGTTGTCCACAGCATTGAGGTACATGTTGAGCTTACCGACATACTCCGGCTCGAAACGTCCCGTCTTGAGTTCGATGACCACATAGCAGGCTGTTGAAAAACTCCTCCCGGCGCCCGGCACGTCCCGCCAATCCCAGCTCGGCGTTGCGATTTCTTGCCGTAGCTATGGCTACGGCGGCGAAACCGCGCCTTGATCTGGAATCGGCGTGACGCGCCGTGCACCAGAATGAGTATTTCAACAGCCTGCTCGCGGCGCAACTTCAGATGGTAGAAGAGCAGATCGAGACGGAACTCACGTTCACCGACCTCGATCTGGACCTGCCTCCCGACGAAGGCGAAACCCTGGCCGAGTTCAAGCAGGAACCTCTGGATGTGGTCTATGAGCTTCTGCTCCAGCTCCGCCTCGCGTCGCGGGTCGGCGGTGCCGAGGAAATCGAAGAGGTAGGGATCCTTGAAGGCCTGCGTGGCCATGTCCGAGTCGGCGGGCGGCAGAGTCGCCGGAAAGTTGTGCTGGGCTTGACCTTCCCGCTCGTGGAGGCCGGATTCGATCTGGACGACCAGCGTGTCTCTGCTCAACCCCAGCTCGAGGGTCTTGTTGGCATACCACAGCCGCAGATCCGGCTCTTCGAGTTTATCCAGCAGTGCCAGATTGCTGCGCCAGGGGATTTGTGCAACGGTGCGTTGCACTATTTCCCGATCAGGCCAGGCCGCGGCGAACGTCCTCATGTACTTGAGGTTGCGCGGCGAAAGGCCGCTCATGTCGGGAAAAGAGGCCCTCAGATCGTGGGAGAGACGGTCGACGACCTTGGCCCCCCAGCCCTCCTGCTCCTGGCGATACAGAATGGAATGACCGATATCCCAGTAGAGCAGCACCATGGCGGCGTTGGCGGAGAGAACCGCCCTGATCCGCTCGTGGGTGATGCGTTCCTTCACATCCGCCAGGAAACCTGCGTCGCCGGACGGCATCTCGGTCAGTGGAGGAGACGACGGAATCATCGCCTGTCGCCTGTTCGTGTCCGCCGATTCTGCTGACTTCTTTTTGCTCACTTCCAGAACCCCAGATGCTCCAGGTTTCGCTGGATCGCACTATCCAGCATTTCCGATTCCTGCAACTGCTCCCTGAGCCGACCGGTGAGTTCGGCCATCTTCTCCGCGAAGGGTATGCCGTCGTCCTCCTGCGGCTCGGCGCCGACGTAGCGGCCGGGCGTGAGCACGTGGCCGTGTTTCTGGACCTCCTCCAGTGCTGCGCTCTTGCAAAAGCCGGGGACGTCTTCGTACTCGCCTGCTTTCTTCTCGCCGCGCCAGGCGTGGTAGGTGTCGGCGATGCGGGCGATGTCCTCGTCGGTCAGCTCGCGGTGGGTGCGGTCCACCATGCGGCCGAGTTTGCGGGCGTCGATGAAGAGCACCTCGCCACGGCGATCCCGGAACTTGCCGTTCTTGCGGTCGCGCGCGAGGAACCAGAGACATGCGGGGATTTGGGTCGAATAGAAGAGCTGGCCCGGTAGCGCGACAATGCAATCCACCAGGCCGGTCTCGATGAGTGTCTTGCGTATCTCACCCTCACCGGACTGGTTCGAAGACATGGAGCCGTTGGCGAGCACGAAACCCGCCACGCCGGCAGGTGCGAGGTGGTGGACGATGTGCTGCACCCAGCCGAAGTTGGCGTTGCGGGCCGGCGGTACGCCGTAGCGCCAGCGCTTGTCGTCCTTCAGGCGATCGCCACCCCAATCGGAGATGTTGAAGGGCGGGTTGGCGAGGATGAAGTCGGCCTTGAGGTCGGGGTGGCGGTCGTTGTGGAAGGTGTCGCCGTGGGCGATCTGGCCGTCGATGCCGCGGATGGCGAGGTTCATCTTGGCGAGCCGCCAGGTGGTGTAGTTCGACTCTTGGCCGTAGATCGAGATGTCTGCTTTCGACTTGCCGCCATTTCCATTGCCGTTAGCGTGGGCAACGATGAACCGTTTCGACTGAACGAACATCCCACCTGAGCCGCAGCAGGGGTCGTACACCCGACCGCGGTAGGGCTCGATCATCT
>CAZTDY010000151.1:0-5510 GCA_964612295.1 uncultured bacterium
CCACTGGTCGACGGCCAGGGGAACTTCGGTTCGATCGACGGAGACGCCGCCGCGGCCGAGCGATACACCGAGGCCCGGCTCGAGCGGTTTGCGGAAGAGATGCTCCTCGATCTGGACAAAGAGACCGTCGATTTCCGTCCGAACTACGACGAGACGCGCGAAGAGCCGATCGTCCTGCCCGCCAAGGTGCCCAATCTGCTCGTCAACGGGTCCTCGGGCATCGCGGTCGGCATGGCGACAAACATTCCCCCGCACAATCTGGGCGAGGTGTGTTCGGCCCTCAAATTGGTCATCGACAACCCGGACGTCACCACCGACGAGTTGATGGAGCACGTCCAGGGTCCGGACTTCCCCACCGGCGGAATCATTCAGGGAAGCGCGGGCATCCGGCAGTGTTACGAAACCGGCCGCGGCCTGATCTCGGTCCGTGCGCGGGCCACGATCGATGAGGACAAGAGCGGCCGCCCCATCATCCTGGTGACCGAGATTCCTTATCAGGTGAACAAGGCGTCGCTGCTCGAGCGAATCGCGGGCCTGGTCAAATCGGGAACCATCAGCGGCATCTCCGACCTTCGCGACGAATCCGATCGGGACGGAATGCGGGTCGTGATCGAACTCAAGCGCGACTCGCAACCGCGGGTGGTCCTCAATCAGCTGTATAAGCACACGCAGATGCAGACGACCTTTGGCGCCAACCTGCTGGCGCTTCTGGACAACCGCCCCAAGGTCTTCGGGCTGAAAGGTCTCTGCGAAGCCTACGTCAATCACCGGGTCGAGGTCATCACCCGGCGCACGCAATACGAACTCAAACAGGCCGAGGCCAAGGCCCACATCCTGGAGGGCCTGCGGACCGCGCTGGATCAGATCGATGCGGTCATCACCCTCATTCGCAACTCAAAGACGGCCGAGGAAGCACGAAATGGCCTGATGAGCACCTTTGGCCTGTCGGAGAAGCAGGCCCAGGCCATTCTGGAGATGCGCCTGCAGCGCCTGGTCGGTCTTGAGCGGCAGAAGGTCGAAGACGACTACCTGGCGACGATCAAGCAGATCGAAGAGTATCGCAGCATCCTGGCCAGTCGCGAGCGGGTCCTGGGGATCATCAAGTCGGACTTGGACGATGTGGCCGAGCGTTTCGGCAACGAGCGCCGCACGGAGATCGCGCCGCATGAAGGCGAGATCGATCTCGAGGATTTGATCCCGCGCGAAGACATGATCATCACGATCAGCAACAAGGGCTACATCAAACGGGTTCCGGTCAATACCTACCGGAGCCAGCGGCGCGGAGGTAAGGGCCTGACCGGCGGCAAGACCCGCGAAGAAGACTTCATCGAGCACCTCTTTGTCGCCAACACCCACAGCTACATCCTGTTCTTCACGAACATGGGTCGGTGCTACTGGCTGAAGGTGTATCACGCCCCCATGGGGACCAGGCTTTCAAAGGGCAAGTCGATCCTCAATCTGATCGGCTTCGTGCCGAACGAGCGGATCGCCGCCTTCGCCCTGGTCGATGTGTTCGACGAGGACCGTTTCGTCGTGCTCTCGACCCGCAAGGGCAAGATCAAGAAAACCCCGCTCCAGGCCTTCAGCAATCCCCGGCGGAATGGGATCTGGGCGATCAATCTCGAGGAGTCCGATGAGCTGATCGGAGCCGCGGTTACCGACGGAAACGCCGAAATCGTGCTGGCGAAGCGCAGCGGCAAGGCCATCCGGTTCGCCGAGGGCAAGGTCAGGCCGATGGGCCGGGGCGCCGCCGGCGTCAGGGGCGTTACGCTCGAGGATGAGGATGACGCGGTGATCGGCATGGTCTGCGTGCGGGATCCGGAGGCCACCCTCCTCGTCGTCACCCGCAACGGCTTCGGAAAACGAAGTAAATTAGACGATTACCGGGTCACCAACCGCGGGGGCCTGGGGATCATCACTCTCCGCATCACCGAGCGGAACGGGCCCATGGTCGGCATCAAGAGTGTCGATGACGAGGACGAGGTCATGCTGACGACCTCGAGCGGCATGGTCATCCGGCTGAATATGAAGCCGGTTTCGGTCATTGGCCGGGCGACCCAAGGGGTCAAGCTGATCGAGCTCAAAGAAGACGATGCTGTAAGTGACGTGGCAAAAATCGTCACCTCGAGCGAAGAAGAGAACAAGACCGAGTAGACGTCAGATCAGCCCGTCTTCTTCGCCGGCAGCATAGGTTTGTCCGGTGGGCGGGCCAGGACCGAAGGGATGGGGATGTACGAACCCGTTGATTTGAAGGTCGACTTCATCAAACAAGAACACACGATTCTCGACTTCTGGGAGAAGGAGAGGATCTTCGAGCAGCTACGGGCCCGAAATCACGGTGGGAAGTACTGGTCCTTCATCGACGGTCCTATTACCGCCAACAATCCCATGGGCGTTCACCACGCTTGGGGACGCACCTACAAAGACGTCTTTCAACGCTACAAGGCGATGCAGGGCTTCGAGCAGCGCTACCAAAATGGATTCGATTGCCAGGGGTTGTGGCTGGAGGTCGAGACCGAACGGGAGCTGGGCTTCAACTCGAAGCAGGACATCGAGGACTTTGGTCTAGACAACTTCAGCCGGGCCTGCCGGGCCCGGGTGGAGAAGTACAGCGCGCGGATCACCGAGCAGTCGAAGCGTCTCGGTCAGTGGATGGACTGGGACAACTCCTACTTCACCATGACCGACACCAACATCGAGAACATCTGGCACTTCCTGGGCATCTGCAATCAGAAGGGCTGGCTGCGCCTCGGTCATCAGGTCATGCCCTGGTGCACGCGATGCGGAACCTCGCTGTCCCAGCATGAGCTGACCGATTCCTACAAAGACATCGATGACACCAGCGTGTTCCTGGGCTTCCCGCTCAAAGCCGGTGTGCGGAAGGACGGCAAATGGATGAAGGATCTTCCCGAAGGGAAGACCCCGACCCGCTTGCCGAACGAAGGCGAGCGCCTGTTGCTCTGGACCACCACGCCCTGGACGCTCACCTCGAACGTGGCCGCGGCGGTCAACGCCGACCTCCCCTACTCGCGCGTCGAGTACCAAAGGAAGATCTACTACCTCAGCTCCGGGGTCGTGGATACCATCTTCAGGGGAGAGGCAAAGGTCCTGGAGGAGATCCCCGGCTATGAGATGGTCGGCTGGATGTATGAAGGTCCCTTCGACGATCTTCCCGCCCAGGCAGGTGTCGAGCACGTCATCATCGTGTGGGACCAGGTGGGTGAAACCGAAGGTTCGGGCATTGTACACATCGCGCCCGGCTGCGGCGCCGAAGACTGCGAGCTCGGCAAGACGTACGAGCTGCCCGCGATTGCGCCACTGGATGAGCGCGGAATCTACTTGGACGATTTCGGCTGGCTGACCGGCAAGGATGTACACACGGTCGAGAAGCCGATCTTCGAGGATCTCAAGAAGAAGGAGCTCTTCGTTCGCAGCGAGACCTATGCGCATCGCTATCCATTCTGCTGGCGCTGCAAAGACAAGCTCGTGTTTCGGATGGAGGACGAGTGGTTCCTCTCGTGCGAAGAGATCCGCCCGAAGATGAAAGAGGCGGCGCAAAAAGTTCGCTGGATCCCCGAAAGTGTCGGCAAACGCACTCAAGATTGGTACGACAACATGGGAGACTGGTGCATCTCCCGCAAACGCTTCTGGGGATTGCCGTTGCCGTTCTTATTCTGCGAGGACGGGCACCTGACCATCGTGCAGAGCAAAGCCGAACTGCGCGAGCGGGCGCTAGATCCCGCGAAGGTCGATGCCCTTCCCGAGCTCCATCGCCCCTGGATCGATGAGATCACGATCAAGTGCGCAGAATGCGGCAAGGAGGCAATCCGCACGCCCGATGTCGGCGACTGCTGGCTCGATGCCGGGATCGTCGGGTTCTCGACGCTCAAGTATTTCGAAGATCGCGAGTACTGGAAGAAGTGGTTCCCGGGCGAGCTCATCAGCGAGATGCGCGAGCAGGTGCGGCTCTGGTTCTACGCGATGATGTTCACCGGCGTGACCCTCGAGGGCACAAGCCCCTACCTCACCGTGCACAGTTACGAAAAGGTCTTCGACGAAAAAGGCCAGGCGATGCACAAGAGCTCGGGCAACGCGATCTGGTTCGATGATGCTGCCGAGAAGATGGGCGCCGACGTCATGCGCTGGGTGTACACGGCGGCGAATCCGAACATCAATCTGCGGTTCGGCTATCACATCGCCGACGATACGCGCCGCCGGCTCATCACGCTTTGGAACGTTTACTCCTTCCTGGTGACCTATGCGGAGCTGGACGGTTTCAATCCGGCCAAGGATGCCGATCCCGCGTTGGTCGGCAAGAGCCCCAATCCGCTCGACCGGTGGATCATCTCGGCGCTCTACCAATTCGTGCGCGACATTCACACGGGGTTGGCCGGCTTCGATACGATGATGCCGATGCGCGAGATGGACGGCTTCGTCGAAAAGCTCTCCACCTGGTACGTGCGTCGCTCGCGCCGCCGGTTCTGGAAGAGCGAAGGAGACGAGGACAAGAAGTGGGCTTATCACACACTCTATCATGTGATGGTCACCTTCACCCAGGCAATGGCGCCTTTCCTTCCGTTCGTGACCGAGATCATCTACCGCAACCTGACCGGTCCGGCACGCAAGGCGGGCGACGATTCGGTGATGCGGCTTGGCTGGGAAGGCGCGGCAACACCTGAGAGCGTCCACCTCACCCCCTACCCCGAGGAACGCCCCGATCTCGTGGATCAGAATCTCAACGACGCGATGGACTTCGTGATGCGATCGGTCAGCCTGGGACGCGCGGCGCGCGAGAAAGCACGCTTGAAAGTCCGCCAACCGCTCGGGAAGTTGTGGCTCGTGCCGATGGAGGGCAGCTTGCCTTTCGAGGGGCTCGATGCCGAACTCACCGAGACGCTGCTCGCGCAGATCAAGGACGAGCTCAACGTCAAGGAGATCGATCTCTCCGCGACGGATGCCTCTGCGTTTGGAGAGCAGAAGATCAAACTCAACTTCCCCGTGCTGGGCAAGAAGTACGGCAAGGCCATGAAGGAACTCGCCGCGAAGGTTGGAGCGGGCGAATACGAGATCGACGGCGACGGTCGTCTCAAGGTTGCCGAGCATCTTCTGGATCCCGAGGAGTACGAACAAATCTTCGAGGGCAAGGGCGATACCTCGCTTGCGCATGACCGCTACACGATGGCCGTGCTCGACACCCAGATCACGAGCGAGCTTCGTTTGGAAGGCTGGGCACGGGAGATCATTCGCGGGGTCCAGGATCTTCGCAAGAAAGCGGACTATCAGGTCGACGATCGCATCCTACTCCACTATGAGGTCTCGATCGACGGCGCAGCCGACCTGGGCGCGGATCCCGGCACGATCATGTCGGTCTTCGGTGACTACGTGTGCGGCGAAACGTTGGCGACATCCGCAACAGAAGGTCGCGCGGAGGGCGTCGACCAGACTGCCGAGGTGAAACTGGCCAAAGGCGTGAAGGCCTGGGTGGGAATCAAGAAGGCCTAGTGTTCTAG
>CAZTDY010000152.1:0-5493 GCA_964612295.1 uncultured bacterium
TGCAAATTCGATAAACTGATACAAACTATTTAAAATCGTGCAAAGCTATTTAGCCACGAGAAATCCTTCCACACCCATGTCCACCAAGCGCGGAATGGCCCCCGCGGCGGAGCTGGTGTGCAAGGTGCTCAAAACCAAGTGACCCGTCATTGCCGCCCGAAGTGCCACTTCGGCTGTCTC
Source organism: uncultured bacterium (assembly GCA_964612295.1). GTDB lineage: Bacteria > Eisenbacteria > RBG-16-71-46 > CAIMUX01 > WJJG01 > CAYQJL01. Next base: position 181 of record CAZTDY010000152.1, read on the forward strand.
CCGGTCACGCATCTCCCCGACCAAGATGACATCGGGATCCTGCCGCAGCAGCGCGCGCAGACCGAGACCGAACGTCATCCCCGCCCGGACATTGACCTGGGATTGCCTCACGATCGGTAATTCGTACTCAATCGGATCCTCGAGCGTGGCGATCTTGCGCTCGAGCGCGTTGATCTCCGCCAAGGCCGCGTAGAGTGTCGTGGTCTTTCCGGAACCGGTGGGCCCGGTCACCAGCACGATTCCCGACGGACGGGACACCGCCTCTGAGAGGACCTTCAGATTCCGTTCGGAGAACCCGAGTTCGCTCAGACCCACGACCAGCTTGCCGCGATCGAGGATTCGAATGACGGTGTTCTCCCCGTGAAGCGTCGGCAGGGTCGAGACCCGCATGTTGACGTGCCGCTTGTCGATCTGAACACTGATCTTGCCGTCTTGCGGAACCCGGTTTTCGGAGACATCGAGATCGGAGAGCAACTTGACGCGGGCGGTCACCGCCGACTGGAGGGACTTCGGAATGGTCGGCCCTTGGCAGAGCATCCCATCGATCCGTAGCCGGCAGCGCATCAGCCTTTCTTCGGGTTCGAGATGGACATCGGTCGCCCCTCGGCGCACGGCGTCCTGCAGGATGGCATCGACGAGCTTGACGATCGGCTGATCGCGCACGTCGCCATCGATGCCCGCTCCTCTCGAACCCGTATCTCCCGCCATCTCGATCAGGATCTCGATCGACTGAGCACCGCCCCCTCCGTAGACCCGGTCGAGCATGGTGAGCATCTGCGTATCGTTGGAGGCAAGCACCTTGACCTGCTTCCCCGTGCGCCTGCTCACCGCATCGACCGCGAGAACATCGAAGCTGTTGGCCATCGCGATGTGAATCGTTCGATCGGAGGACTTGATCGGCAGAACCTGGTGCTGGCGGCAGAAGTCCTCATCGAGCAGACCCTGGACCTCGGGCGGGATCTGCACCGTGTCGAGATTGATCTCTTCGACCCCGGCCTGCTGAGCCAGGCAGGCGGAGATCTCCTCCTGGCTCGTGAAGCCGAGGTCGACCAGAATCTCACCGAGGTGCGACCGCGTCCGCTCCTGCTCCTTCAGCGCCAGCGTAAGCTGCGGGGCGGTGATTGCACCACGCTCCACGAGCAGCTGTCCGAGCGGAAGGCGTTTTGGTCCCTTGGGTACAGGCTGTTCCATGCCGTGCTCTCTTCAGTCTTCAGCTGTCAGATTCAGGCGTCGCGTTAGCGCTTCATCATGTAGCCGATGTCATCCCCTTGAATCTGGAGATCGCTCGTGCGCGTCTGCAGAATGCCGTCAGGACCAGCCGAGATCACCCAGGCAGGATCCGCGATCCCCGGATGGAAAGCACGGGTATTGCACAGATACCGGTTGCCCCATGGATCGGACTTGAAGTTGAGCTGATACGGCCCCGCCCACTTCTGGTCGCCCGTGGTCGTATACGCGTTCTGCGCCCGGCCATTTGGCGTGTTCAGAACGAGCTGGTTCTCGAATGTGTCCCGGGGACGCAGGTTTGTCCACCGCACACCCCGAGCCTGGCCCGGGTTCTTGCCGGAATTGGTCCACAGGAGGCGGATCTCCTGGTCGCCGGAACTGTGGTTGCGGTCGTTGTGGGTGGGCCAGTGACCAAGGTCTGTATAGAAGCTGGTCGTGGCAGCCGCGATCAACTCCACATCCTTGGTGGCTCGCGCCACTTTGGAACCCTCAAGGTGTTTGATGACGGCCGGCGTGGTGACCGCCGCCAAAATCGCGATGATGCCGAGCACGGCCAGGATCTCCACGAGCGTGAAACCGGCGCGCCCCTTCGAAGAGGTGAACATGGTTTCCTCCTTTTACACTCCCTATTGAGCGATCAAATTAACTGGTATGAGCCCCAAGCTGGGCCCGGCACGCACCTGACCCTGCATCTGATGAATCGGCATGGTGTGGGAGACGCTTAAAGATTCCGGCGAGCAGCGTTTACCCGGGAGGAGGGCGATTGCGCCTGGGGATGGGACTGGCCTTCGATCATGAACTCGGAACAATGGAAGTACTCTACAGATACGCTAGCGGACTCCTGTACGCGGGGGCGGGTAGTGGATCACCCCGGTGGTCGAAACCCACCACATACGGAGGGCTTAGGCTGATGCGCGGTGGTCCTTGTCGGCCGCTCCAAGCCGGCCGGTGAGCTTCGCTTGGGCGTCATCCAAGTACAAACGCCACACCGAGACACCGATCGCGGCATAGAGGTACCACGTGCGGCGGAGCAGGCTGTGTCCGAATACCCCGGTCACCAGCAGGACGACAAGCCCGGCGAAGATCGCGTTGAGAACCTCTCGTTCAAACCGCCACCGGCCGCCGGCCGCTGCCAGCATCTTCGACGTTCGTCGATTGATACGCAGGAACTGGTACATGAACGCGGTGAAGAGGATCCCCCCAATGAGGCCCACCTCGGAGAAGACCTGCACGAAGAGGTTGTGCGCTCGCAGATAACTGCGCCGGCCTTCTCCTGAATAGGAGTCCGCGTTTGCCGTGCCGAAGCAGTTGATCCCCACGCCGAAGAAGGGACGATCAACGAGCATTCTCGCCCCCTTCTTCCAGACCGTGACCCGGCCCTGGGAGGAGGCGTCGAGTTCGCCGCTCGTCATCGAGGAGTATCGCGTCTGATACTGCTCCGGTAGGACGAGAAAGCCCGCAACCAGTATCGTCAGTCCCACAATCCCAACCAGGATACGATTCCTCGACATCCACCACATGTAGACCGCCGCGCCAAGGAAGCCCAGGAGAGAGGCCCTGGATCCGGTGATGGCCAACGTCGAGATCAAGAGCGGAACGCCCAGCCCGAAGAGGATCTTCATCCAGAGGGTGGGCGCTCGCAAGGCCAGCAGCATGAACAGCGGTATCGCCGCGGCAATCGTTGTGCCCAGGGAGTTTGGGTTCTCTGAGACACTGGTGTTTCCCACTGCCCGCTCGATGCCCTGAGCGTAGAAAGTTGTTCCCTGTTGGTAGGAAACGAAGGCCGTGCCGGCGATGTAGAGAATCAGGACGCTGAAGAGGACGATGAAGATCTGCAGCCGCTTCCGGGTGTCGACCAGATGAACGACCAGCAGATAGAAGATGACGGTCTTGATCACCTCGATGAAGCCTTGCACCGCCTGGTAGCGCCAATAGGCGAAGGGGACCGATCCGAGAACCGCCACCATGAAGCTCAGGAGGAGGATGGTCTGCCGGGACCCATCGATGCTGAAACGCCCATCACGCCGCTGTTGCGCAAGAAACATCGCCGCCAGGGTCACGATACCCACCACGCGTTCAATGTGCAGCGGACCGAGCGCCGGGTAGAGCTCGGCCGGACGCAACAGAAACAAGCAGGTGTAGAGCAGCAACCCGGCAAACGGTTGCAGCAGGATCACCAGACCGATTCCAATGGCGAGCACACCACCGATGAGGAGCACCGGGTTCACATAGGCCACCGCCACCCCGGCGATGCCGCTGAAGAGCGCCGCGGCCATGAAGTATGCAATACGGCGGCCCAGGGCGGAGTCCGGAGGGGGACCTCTCCACTGGTCCGGCCGGGCGGCCGGTATCCTCGCCGTGTCCTGCTTGGCGTCGGTCATCGCGATCCTTGGTTTCGGGCGTTGCGTTTGCCGGGACCCTTCCCACCAAGACTCGGCCCCTTGGGGGCCCTTCTTTGACAGTGGGCAGAATGAGTCCACTTCCTGGACCCGGGCAAGGCAAAAGCCGGTTGATCCTGCGCAATCTGTGCTAGAATTTGGATGCTTACAATTGGAACTGCAACCTGGGAACAAAGATGCGCAAGACTACCCTCCTCTTTGTGCTCTTCGTCCTGGCGATGGGCCCTGCCTTCGCCGGCGAAGTGAGCTTCGTGAGCTGGAACATCCTGAACTATCCGGGAAGCAGCGGGCCGGTGCGCGAGCCCTACTATCGTACGGTGCTTTCCTCCATCGAGCCCGACATCCTCGTTGTGCAGGAGATGTTGGGGCAAAGCGGGGTCGATTCATTCCTGGACAACGTGCTTCTAGAGGTCGAACCGGGCCTCTGGAGTGCCGGCCCTTTCCACGCCAGCTACGATTCCGATCGAGCGATCTTCTACCGCCACGGCAGCGTGGAGATCCTCGACTACGGCTGGCTCGACACCGCCCTGCGTGACATCGAATGGTGGCAGGTGCGCCTCCTTGAATCCGGCGAGGAGCTGAGAGTCTTCACCCTCCATCTCAAAGCCAGCCAGGGCAGCGACAACGAACAGAAACGGTACCTGGAGTGCGTTGTCCTGCGGGATTACCTGGACACGCTCCCCGGCGACCTTCCCTACATCGTGGCGGGAGACCTCAACATCTACGAGGCCAGCGAGTCCGCCTACCAGCTGCTCATGTCCTCGGGGCCCGGCCAGCTCTTCGATCCGATCGATGAGGCCGGGGACTGGCATGACAACATTGCGTACGCCCCAATCCACACCCAGAGCACTCGCACGAGTTCAGGCTACGGCGGCGGCGCCACCGGCGGCCTGGATGATCGATTCGACCAGATTCTGGTGAGCGAGGACCTTCTCGGCGGCGCCGACCTCGAGGTGCTCACCGAGACCTATACAGCCTTTGGAAACGACGGACAGCACTTCAACCAGTCCATTATCGCCGGCGGCAATTCGGCGGTGCCCTACGAAGTCGCAGAGGCCCTACACAATGCCAGCGATCACCTCCCGGTGATCGTCGACATCTACCAGCCCGGGCTCAGCACGATTGTGTTCGATCCGCCGCTGGTCACAGACCTCTCCTGGCCCAGCCCCGTTACCGGGACCGCAACCGTCCGGTTCGATCTTCAGGAACCGGCCGATCTGGTCCTCTCCCTGTTCGATACCGGCGGCCGGTGGATCGCGACGGTCAATGCGGGTCACCGGAGCCCCGGCCCAGGGCAATTCGGTTGCGACCTGAGCGGGATCCCCACCGGCACCTATCTCGCACAGGTACGCGGCAACGGCGCCCTCGTCTTCACGGGGCGCATGCTGGTGCTGCGATAGGCCCCCGACCAGTCTTGACATGCAACTGCCTCTGTAGGAATGTGGCGCATGCCATACGACACAAATATGCATCCACACCTTACAGAGGAGGACCAGTTCGATGACGCGGATTGGCTATCTCGCGGCCTGGTTCCTGGCTTGGACCGTCAGTTGCGTCCAGACGCAGGCGAACGAAGCGCCCACCATTGCGCTCTCTGGGTTCGGCGACGTCCTCTACGTTCACGACACAGCAGCGCTTGACGAGGACACCTTTGGCCTGGGGCAAGCGGAAGTTGATCTCGACGCTA
>CAZTDY010000153.1:0-5239 GCA_964612295.1 uncultured bacterium
CGAGGGTCACAGTGGTCCATCGTCCCTCCCGGGAGTCGACTCACCGTCAGCAGACAAACGTAGCAGCGAGACCGGCCACTCTGGCACTGCACGAGATCGAATCCACCAGAGCACCAGCGCCGAAGGCTCGGCACCTTCCACTACAACCGTCTCTTGATACCTTGTGAATCGCTTGGACAATACACTCGCACACACTGCCCACGGGCGAATCAGCCCTTCCCGTCAGAGCCGAGTCCACATCTCGATCATGGCCAACTCTGGGAAGTCAAGTCACGCAGCATCAGCGGTAGAACACAGCCGGAGTCTCTGGGTCTCCGACGAGCATCTGGGGGTTCTGATCAGCTTGGTGCAGACTGCGGGCCCTGCGTGGAACACCATCTGTGGGATCCGCGACGTAGTCCCTGATCTCACCCCACGTGAGCACGCCGTTCTTGTTCTTGTCCGCATTCTTGTCATGGATGGCCTTCAGGAAGAAGTAGGTGAAGAGGCCGTGCGACTTCTCCTTGTACCAGAACGATGGCTGTATGCCGGTGGAACTCGTCATCACAATGCCACCCGACAATGCTGCCGGCGGATCTACGAGTTCCGGCACGACGATGCTCACACCGTCAATCAGAGTCGCGCCGCTGAAGCATGCATCGACGACAACCGTCACAGAACGCGCAGGAAGCTGGGAGAGGTTCTCATAGAATACTTCGAGCGGATACCCATTCATCTCCACTTCGGTCGGACCGCAATTCACGGGCAGGAAATAGCCACGTCGATCCTGGAGACCTGGAACTCCGTGCCCACTGTAGTACACGAAGACATCTGATACGCCGGGCTTGATGCAGTAGTACAGGCGCCCCCTGTGATTTCCTTCGCGCCCAAACACCGACTGAAAATCACTGAGGTCTGCATCCCTCAGAAAGATGACATTCCCTTCTTCGTAGCCAAACGAATCCAGCAAGTACTTCCTAATCGTCACAGCATCACACCAAGCGTATTCGACATTCCCTACCTCGTCATAGCTCCTGTTCCCGATGACAACAGCAATGGCGTCGGGATTCTCGGCAGCACCGAGTGGGATGTCATAGTCAACGTCAATGACGAGTGGAGGGAGATCCTCAATAGCGACCGGTGTGTCGATGATCACTTCATCTTCATGTGGGATAATGACGATCTCGCCAACCGCGGGAACCACTCTTGCATCGATCTCCGCTGTAATGACCTCGTTGAAGCCGTGCTGCCCTCTCGCCTCCGAACAGCTGACATCGAAATGCAGGTCCTTGGCGACGAAATCGTCGCCCACGAAGTAGCGATACGTAATCGTCTCGTGCTTGCCCGGTTCGACCATCGAGTACTGGGGACGTGCTTGGCGGAGTGGTCTCCCTTCCCAGATGGCGCCTTGGCAGCTCACGCCAATCTGACTGTTCGTCACACGAATGCGCACCTGCTCCGCATCCCCATCCCCTCGATTCTGCACAGTGAACTTAACGTCGACGAACTCGTTCTTGTTGACGTACCCGTCAAGCTGGCCGTAAGGGCCCTCGAGCACGCGGCGCTGCGCCAGAAAGAGGTCCGGAGTTCTCAGCTCGCGAGTTGTGATTGTGAGTCTCTTGCCCGTGATACGCATCTTGGAGTACGGCTCAACCACACGTATGTCGATGCTCGCCTCTCCTGTGGGAAGATCCTCCATACCCGTGATCGGAATGACGATCTCGGTCGCCGCCCCCTCACGCTCCAGAAGAGGCACCTCGGTCCGACCGTCGAACAGCAGCCCCGTGGACTCGGTCGTGAGATCCACGCGAATGTCCCTCGCATCGCCCGGCCCGACGTTCTTGAGTCTAATCCGCAGATAGAGGGTCTCCTCCGCATCAAGCACCGCCTGCGGGAATGTCACCTCTTCGATCACAAGGAGAGGAGCCAGCGTTGCGCTGAATTCTCCATCAACTGGACCGTCAGTGGACTCTGTCTTTCGCACTGATGTTCCGGGAGACGGTTCCGGCGTCTGTACGACGACTGGCTTCGGAATCGGAGAGCCCCAGGGAGCGTCACCGTCGTCCTTAGTCTCCGGAAGTACGTCTTGGTCACAATCCTCGCGAAGTTGCCACCTCAGGATCCGCCCCTTCGAATCGCCTGCCACGAGGTTGCACGGCGGAACCTCCGGAGAGAACCCCACCGCGCCTATCGCGATGCTCTGACCCCACCAGGTCTCCTGAGTATGCTCACTGAGGGGAGCTCCGTTGGAGACCCGCCACAGTCTGAGGGCAGCATCGGACCCGCCGGTAGCCAGAAAGCGCGCCCCGCTTGACAGACCTACCGACTCGGTCGACCCCTTGTGCGCCTCGAGCTGCAGAGTCGCAACGAGCCGGCTCCCCTCGATCACCAGGACAACCGCGCTGCCGTCGTCAAGGCCGATTGCAACCGTCTCCTCGCTGCCATAGGCCGAACACAGTGAGCGGACCCTGGCACCAGCGTCATAGACGTCGACCTCCCGGAAACCACCGGCAGGCTGCCCGTCGATCTCCCACAACCTGACAGTCCTGTCGCTCGACCCCGTTACGAGGAATCGGCCATCTGAGCTGAAGGCCACGCCCTCCACCGTCGCTCTGTGACCAAGAAGGACCTGGCGCATGGGCCCATGAGGGAATGACCAGATCTTCGCAGAATTATCTGCACTCCCTGTAACCATGATGTCTCCGGAGGGGGAGATCGCGAGCGCCATGACACGGTTGTCGTGCGCATTGATCGTCCTCAGGGGGTCGTCTGCAGAGCCTGCGTAGATCCTTATCGTGCCGTCTGCGCAGCCAGCTACAACATACTCGTGCTCGCGATCCACGGCGACGGCCCCGACAGCCGTGTAGCCATCAAGGTAGCGCCTGTTGCAGCACTGGCCTGCGAATGGGGAAACCTCGATCTTGAAAGAGCTATTGTAGGACGAGGAGGCTGTGACGAACTTGGTGCCGTCGGAACTGAAAGCTACTGAGGAGACGGCGCCATCGTGACGTATCGACTGCGACCAGATATGCTCACCAAGTGACTGCGCTGATACCATCGTAGGCGCGGCTGCCAGCAGGACAGCCACACCGATGAATACGTTGACGAGTGTTCTCTTCATGACCACGATCAGCTCCTGCGACCGGTCTGAGCCACGCTACAAGCCCTCCTCCTGAAGGAGCCGGCCCAGTTCATCGAAGGCCTCCGAGGCGCGCGCGCGTACACCCTCACGCACTTCATCTGAGACATCTTTGACATGCCGCAGCAGCTCGTCCAAATCATCAGCGCTGAACACAGCCATCGCGTAGTATGTTCCCTCGTACTCGGCGTCGTAGTACGCCACAATATGGGAGCCAGGGAGGTCCATGTCGGTGAGCAGACGGCCCACCTGCGTCAGTAACCGTTCCGTCTGAGGTGTATCGAGTTCAGGAGCTCCAACGTTGTCGCGATAGATCTTGACGAGGTCGGAAACGTGCGTCTCGAAGCTTCTGGCTAGTTCAATCCTGGCGGCTGTCGCAGCTCCCATGCGAACCATATCCACACCCTCATCCTTACCGAGTGAATAGGAGCCGGTTGCGCAAAGCAGGCAATCATCGCACTGGTCCGTTCTGAGGCAGTCCCCGTCGACCCACGGTGGCCGCTCGCGGACAACACCAGACCCACCACCACAACCCTGGAGTAGACTTCCTGCAATGACTGTCAAAGCAACAATCAGCATCAAGACCACAGGCCGGCGATACAACATGGTTCTTCCCTCCCCTTGTGGGACTACCCTTCCGAAACGAGATACGATCCAAATGATATCACGCGTTGGCTGCCTGGAATGTCTGCGATCCAATCCAAGAAATCACCCAGTTCAACCGAAGGCAATTCTCCACCGGTGTCAGCGTCAACTCCTTGATCGTCAGGCGGCAACGGCCTCCAGTTCTTCAGCCCCACAACAATGACCTCCTCTTCGTACGAATCGCATCCGGAGATCGCGCCAGCACGCAGCAAATGGCCATAGCGCGCATCGGGAACCGTACTCGTGACACCGGCGCGAGCCGTTTCTCGGAGACAAAACCTGCTGGGGCAGAGGACCTGTAGTCGATCGGGATCACACGAGGATCGAAGCCAAACTGTGAGATAACAGTCCAGCGTCGGAACGATGGCGAGCTCCACGATATCCCCAACCTGATAGACGGATCGGTTGAGTATCAGACTCAACGAGAAGGCAGGATCCGCGGTTCCGAAGCCCTTCTCAACCTCCACATCCTGGTTGACGACAACGTAGACTCGAGGATAAAGGCTGCTTTCGCCAGCGGGATTCAGGAAGACGGACCAGGTTGGTTCCCTCGAGTCCACGACAACTCCACCTGCTTGGCTAGAAATGGCCTCGAGGAGTGTGTGTTCTCCAGTGCTGCTCCGGATCATGAGCACGTCGTCTGAAACGTGAGCGCCGACTATCTCGTGGACGGCCTCTCTCCATGCACGATGCTGCGCCCTCCAGCGTGCCCTGGAATAGGTTACGTCATCACCGAGTTCGGCCATACCACATGTCCTTACCCACGCTCCACCAAGTCGCTGCGCCTCGCAGACAGGACTCTGGACATCCGGGACTGCCCACTGGTCAGTCATCGTGGGATTCGGGGAGGTCCTCACGGAGTTCTGAGACTCAAGCGTCTTCGGCTGTTCCGTCTCACTCTGGGCAGGCTTCTCTCCATCCGTTGCTCCCTCAGTTGCACCATCACGTTCCTCGTCAAGACGCATGTCCAGATCCTGATGTGCCGCCTTGGCGCGTTCCCGTGTGTCTGGTGCCGGCGTTCTCCTTGGCGCACAAGACATGAGCACCATCGCGAGAACGGCAAGAAGCAACGCCCGCAGAGCGACCCGGAAACGAGGCGGCCTGCATGTCACGATGCACTCCGATTCCATATGGGTCCGCACCTCCTCTCGTCTTGCTTCTCAGCAACCCAACCAAGTGTATGATAGCAGTGGGATTCCGTCAAGATGCAACGCAGCCAGCCTGGTCCGCTTGTACAACTGCTACTACCGCTGTCATGTCCACCTGTCTCTGATTTCTATGCGGCTGCTTCAACCACCGCACAGCCACCTCAGAATCGCATCACGCCCCCCCTACTGAACCTCCAGCGCGTTCTCACCCACGCAGTAGGTTGTGGAGACACCGCAGTCATCGCCAGTCACCTTCGCTGTGGAGCTGCCCCTGTCGCACGCAGCCAAGAGCCAAACATGCAGACACCCCGCACATGCGCGCGGGGTG
>CAZTDY010000154.1:0-5165 GCA_964612295.1 uncultured bacterium
ATTACACCATGGCAGTGTGGGGGGAATGATGTCCACGAATATATGGAACCCACTGGGGATACGAACAAGTCCCTTTTTCCAGGAAGCGCTGGATATCTCGGGGTCGGACCTCAGACCCATCAATCTCTTCGTGGGCCGCGCGGACGAAGCTGAGAAGGTCTTGCAGCGGACGCTCGGCGGAGACTCCACTCGGATGCTGGTGTCCGGGTCGCCGGGCGTGGGAAAGACGACGTTCATTCAGCATGTGAAATTCCGGCTCGCGAATCAACACGGCTTCGCTGTTTCTTCAGAGTTCTGTCGGGTGCCACATCAACTCTCGGCAACCGCTCTCGGTGCAGACCTGTTGCGCGCGGTCATCCGGAGCCTGAGGAATGTCCTGCCAGGAGATGTCCTCGAAGCGCTCGACGGGTTTGAGCGTGCTCGCGCACTTGTCGAAGAGACGGAGCGTCGTGCGTGGCAGTGGAGCGTCTCGGTGCTGGGAACCGGCGGCGGTATGGGGGCGGAGCGAAAACGTCACCGGCCTGTCTTCGCTCCGGATCAGTTTCAGGACACGCTCGCCGAATTGTGTGCGGGTGCCATGGTCCGAGGCGTTACCGGCACCGTGGTTCACCTGAACAACCTGGAGAACCTCGAGCGCGATCCCCAGGAAGCTGCACTGCTTCTGCGGGATGCGAGAGACTACTTCCTGGTCCCTGGACTGCACCTGCTACTCGGTGCGACGCCCGAGTTCCACAGCCGGATCCTCTCGGTCCACGCCCAGGTGCGAAGCGTCTTCCCACCGCCGGTGATCCTGGCACCGATGAACCTCGAAGACGTGCAAGAGCTACTTCAGCGACGACTCGATCATCTTCGCATCGGACAGCAGAAGGTGACTCCCCCGGTCACGCCAGAGCTGGTGGAGCAACTTCACGCGCTGTTCCGAGGTGACCTGAGGGGAATGCTCGGCGCCCTCGAGGAAGCGTGCTACCAGACTCTCGGCGCCCTCCACCCGGCCCCTCTGAACATCGAGGAGGCGTTACCGGTACTTGCTCCGCTGTACCGGGGACAACTCGAGAGCGAACTCAGCCAGGCGGAGCTTGCCCACCTCGAAGGACTTGCCACATTGGGTGAAATGGACTTTCGCCAGGCGGACGTGATCGATCATCTGAGACTTTCTCAGGGCCGGGTGAGCACTCTATTCTCACGTCTGGAGCAGGCTCAGGCGATCCTGCCGGTTCGGTCCGAGGGCCGGAGCCAGTATTTCGCGATTGCCGGCCGGGCCCGGTTGGCGCTCAGCTTTCGGGCCGAGTGATGTGAAGCTGGCCCAGCTCTCTGCCTATGTGGGCCTCAAGAAGTTCGCCCCTCCCCTCCCGCGTGAGTAATGCCGAAGGTGCTCCCTCCCCCCTCAAACCCGCTCAAGTGGCCGGAACAGCCAGGCCAGGCGCCCTTGTTGCAGGTCGATGGCTTTCTCCGGACAGAACTCGTGGCAGCAGTAACACCGGATGCAGGTGGCATCGTCGACGCCACCGGTGGTGGCCAAGTCAGCCGAGGCAGCCGTGGCAGGATCAATCGCGGACGGATCGACCGGACAGCCTTCTTTGCAGGCACCGCAGTGGATGCAGCGTTCGGCCACGATGCGGGGGCGCGGTTGCCACTGGCGGCGAATCCAGTGTTGCGCCGCCTCGGGCAGGGGCAGGATGCGCAGCACGCTGGCAATCTCGCGGATGAGTTCGAAGTCGGTCAGGCGTAGCGCTTCGAGATCCGCCCCGAGCACCGTGATCTCGGAAAGACGCGTCTCTCCGTAGCCGACCTCCGCGGCGGCCTGGATTGTCGGGACGTCGCGTGGATCGAGTCCGATCAGATGGCAGGCCACGACATCCACGGCCGACAGGTCGGCGCCCTCGATTCGTGACGAGCGACAAACCCCTAATCAGCGAGGTCGATCTCGCCGATCCCGAGTTCCCGGAGATGCGGACCTATCTGGGGATGGCAGGCATCGCGGATTCTCAAGTGGCGTACGCGCCGCTCGAGGACATCGCGGAAGAGACGGTCGCGCACGAGCTGTCTGCCCCGGTGCGTGCGCCATCGGCGAGGCCTGCCGACGACGCCGACGCACGCCTGGAAACTCTGGACAAGCCGGCCGCCGATCCCCACGCCGTCATCCGGAGCCTGGAGCTCGTTGCCGATCACCCCGCCATGCAGCACGCGGTTGAAATCGCGATTCAACTGGCGCCCAGTGACGCCTCCATCCTGATTCTCGGTGAGACGGGCACCGGGAAGGATCTGATCGCCAGGCTCATCCATCAGCTGAGCGATCACTCCACCGGGCGTCTGGTACCGGTCAACTGCGCGGCAATCCCGGCGGAATTGGTCGAGAGTGAACTGTTCGGCCACAAGAGAGGCGCCTTCACCGGGGCGCACAAGGACAAGAAGGGCAAGTTTGACCTCGCAGACGGCGGCACGCTGTTTCTCGATGAGGTCGCGGAGTTGCCCCTGCCCATGCAGGCCAAGCTGCTTCGAGTGCTTCAGGACGGCCGCGTCGAGCCGGTGGGGGATACAAAGTCTCACAAGGTGGATGTCCGCATCGTTGCTGCTACCAATCAAGAACTCCGCGAGGCGGTCGACAAGAAGGAGTTTCGCGAGGATCTCTACTACCGCTTGGCCGTCGGGATCATCGAACTGCCACCCTTGCGCGAGCGCGTGACGGACATTCCCAAGCTGGCGCTGCATATCCTCGATCGTATCAACGCGACCATCAGGCGGCCAAAACGAATGACTACAGAAGCGCTCAAGCGCTTGCAGGCCCATGCCTGGCGCGGCAACGTGCGGGAGCTGCAAAACGTGATCGAGCGATCGGTGCGGCTCTGCCGCAACGATGTACTGGGAGCCGACGACTTGCTCATTACCCCCGGCCGTTCGCGCAAGGACCCGCTCTCGGGGTTGCCTGTTCCCCACGAAGGCTTCTCGCTGGATGGGTTCCTCTCTCAGGCGCGCAAGCAACTCATGCTGCGCGCTCTGGAGCTGGCCGGCGGCAATCAGAGCCAGGCGGCGCGCTTACTCGGCGTGACCCCTCAGGCCGTGCACAGATTCCGCAAGGGGAGTGAGTAGCCGTCGGCCGCGGGCGTGAGCCTTCCGGGGTCGTGCGCCGACGCTCGAAGGCCGCCGATCGCCCACCAACCGCGGCTCAGATGCTACAACAACGGTTGAAGCTCTGCCCGTAGCGATTCTCCTGTCCGCGGAGAACACAATCCCTATAACTCCTACGGTTTCCAACAACTGTGGGCGCTGACTTGCCTCGTCTGACCGGCCGGACCGTCTGGCACGGGCCATGCTTCTCCTCCAGAGGGGGGGGCATGGTGACCGTGGAGAGTGGGCTGCCTCGGCACCCTCTGGTGAGGATCGAGGCGGCAGGGCGCGAGCGACAAGCAGCCTCCCCTCCCAGCACGCTTTTCGGTCCACTGGACTTATCGCGTGTCCCCGCAGTGGCTTGGGGCACGGGGCCAATGGGGTCGCTCCACAGTCCGCTGGAATCGAGGGGAGGACAAAGATGACAAGGACACGTGATCGTTTGCACTTCTATTCGCAGCACTCTGGCTCGGCAATGGCTGCGCCACGATGATTGTCGACCGTTCACAGGTCAGCGACGTGGGAGGGAGATTTCATTCCCCAGTTTCTGCCCTCCGAGGGCGTTGGGATGCTCCCGGTGTCGCCGGCCAAGGGCAGGAGGCCTACCGACGACCGATGGGCGAGCAGATGTCGATCGCCATCACGGATGCCATCGGCGATGGCACATTCCTCGACTGGCGCCGGATCATGGAGGCCGGTACACGCCAGGTCTCTACGGTTGTTGAACGCTGGTTGGATTGTCGCCGCGACCAGCCAGGAGGATTAGTCTGGGTAACGGGCCTGTCGTATCCATTGTTCTCGCATGTTGCCTTATGAGGGCGGAACCCGTGATCTGCTCTTCCGTCCTTGGAGCTCCGGGGCAACCAGGCTGATCTGCGCTTCTCAGCGGGTTCGGCATGGCGTAGTATCAGGCCAGTTATCTGACGGTTCGGCCAGAGTGTGTGAAAGGAGAGGCGGCAATGTTATCAAATTGGGTCCACTTCCTGTTTGCCTTTGCCCTTAGCGTCTCATTGATGGGCTGCGTGACAACACAAGGATGGGTCAAGCAGCAGATAGCCCTGGAGCTGAAGGATGCAGAGACCCGTATGGGCAGTGATCTTGCGGAAAGAGCAGATGAAATCGTTGAGTCCCGCTGCACCACCAAGGGGGAGTTGGTCGAAGTACAGGGAGAGCTGGTGAAGCTCCGGGCGTCGGTCGCCGATCTGGGGATCGCGCTACAGGGCGCACAGGCGAATCTAGACACCAAGATTGCGAATGGTGACAGCGAGGTGCGCGCCAGCAGCCTGGGTGGAATTGCGGAAGTCAGAAGCTTGATTGAGAGTGTGCAGATGCAGCTCGACGGTGCCGTGGTTGCACTTGAGAGCCAGATCACACAGGGTGATCAAGCCGTGACCAACCAACTCACCGGCCGGATGTCCAGTCTCGATGTGTCATTAAGCTCACTCCAGAATCAGTTCTCGGGAGTTCAGGACCAGTGGACGGGTCGCTTCCAGCAACTCAGCACAGAAATGCTTGGCTTCCAGAATCAGATCACGGCTGGTTGGGCCTCTCTCCAACAGAGCAATGCAAACTGGAGAACGGGCACAACGCAGCAGGTCACTGCGATCAGCGACAGTGTGCGGGCCAACAACACGCGAACCAAAGATGCGCTCGCAGCGCTGATCCATGCAATGGAAGCGATTGAGTGAAGGGCGTGCTTCCAAGCTGCACCGTGTATCGAGGACTCTTAGAGCCAGAATCCGTCACCTCATTGGGCGCTGGAGCGAGCGTGACCCGTCCCGCTTGCTTCCTGGCCCGGTTGCCATGCACATCTCGGGGGCAGCAAAGGGTCGAATAGAAGGCTCCCCGCCGGCTGGTAGGTCTTGTACCGAAGGTCGGCGGGGTGCCCAATCCGGAGCCGACAGGGATGGCTGTTCCTGATTTTGCATCAGAACGGGTCTCTAGTTTGCCCAAACCCCATCCGTCCGGTTGAGGAGATCCCCTGGACTGGTCCGCAGGTCGTCTACTCCACGACGAGCTCCTGTCTCAATAACGAACTAGGGGGTGGCGCGGCCCAGCGC
>CAZTDY010000155.1:0-5124 GCA_964612295.1 uncultured bacterium
TGGTAGGTAAGTGACGATCTGTACTGTATCAGAACTTTAGGGTTGTTGCACTAGTTGCGTTGTTTTTGACGATCGCCGTTGGGAGTGCCGTCGCTGAAACTGTGATGGGTCTTCCATTGCACATCCAGAAGCTCGATTCGGGTGCGATCCGGGTGTGGATCGGCGATCACATTTCCTCCACCGCCACGGTCGCGATCCCGACCGCAGAGGGCCTGGTCATCATCGACACGACGGGCAACCCTGAAGTCGATCGCGAGCTGCGCCGGATCATCGCGCGCGAGCTCGGGCGTGATGAGTTCACGATCCTCATCAACACCCATGAACATGGGGATCACACCGGCGGCAATGGGGTCTACTCGGATTGCACGATTGTCGGTCACGAACTCGTTGCGGAGGGAATGGCCAGCGCAACCGAAGATCGGCACCGCATCATGGATTGGTATACAAACCGGATTCCCGAGCTGGAAGCAGAAATCGCTCAGGCGGCCGCCGACGATTCCGGAGTCGCCAGGCTGCGCGAGGAGTTGGTTCTCAAGCGTCTGGAACTCAAGGTTCTTCAGGCGAACGACGATCCCATCCCACCCACAAAGACGTTCAAGGATCAACTGGTCTTGGATCTGGGCGACACCACCTTTGAGTTGTACTACATCGGCGGCATGCACTCGGCGAGTGATATCGCGATCTTCGTGCCGGAGCATGGCCTACTGATGACCGGTGACACCATGGCCGATGTCTGGCTGACGGATACGCCAGGCTGCCTGGCCTCGTTTGGCGCTCGGGCCGGGATCAAGCATGACTTTGCCCTCCAGCTCGCCAACTGGAATACGCTGCTGGCGAAGAAGGACGCGATCAAGACCCTTCTCCGGGACCACTGGAACGGTGAGCTGACGCATGAGGGGTGCGAAGCGCGAGTGAGATACGTCGAAGCGTTGTGGGAAGGGGCCAAGAAGGCGGACGCAGCCGGCACTGGTCTGGAAGCGATGTTGGTCGATTACAGCTTGCCGGCCAAGTTCCCTGCACTTGTGGAAAGTCCGGGATTCAGTGGGCGCACCAACTACTTGACCGTCATCGAAGTGTGGACCGAAGTCACGAGCCAGCTGTCCGCTGCGGCGGCCTTGTACGATCTCATCGACCAGGGCGCCGACGATTCTGCGATTCGACAGGTGGTAGACGCACGAGGCGCCAAGGACTCCTCCCACTTCTTCATTGAGGCCGAGCTCAACGGCTATGGCTACCGTTTCCTCCAGGGGGAGAGGGCGGCGCAGGCCGCAACCATGTTCAAGATCAATGTCGAGCTCTTCCCGAACTCCTAGAATACATACGACAGCCTCGGCGAGGCTCTTCTGGCTTCGGGTGATCGCGAAGCCGCTGTCGCAATGTACGAGAAGTCCCTCGAGCTGAATCCGGAAAACACGAACGGCACGGAAGTGCTTGAGCGGATCAAGAGCGGCGTCGCGGAGAACTAGGGGCGGCCGGTCGTCACCTCCATGGTACAATGGTGCCACACAGCATCAACCAAGGAGCGCCCATGTTGCGGACACCTGCGATCGCCCTGATCATGTTTGCTGTCCTCCTGCCCTCCGGTGCGGCCACTCCGCCGCTCGATCTGAATGCGGATGGGCAGATTGATCCCCTCGATCAATGGCCACCCAACCCCGGGCCCGATCGACAGGGGTCATGGTGGGAGGACACAGACCTCGACGGCCGGCTCGGCACTTCGGCGGAATCGATCGCCCGAGGCGATGCACAGGTTGAAGGTCGCGCGGTAGAGTTTGATCTGGTCTGGGACACGGGCACAACACTGGACAATGTACGCTGTGTTGCGGCAGGCGACGCCGACGGCAACGGCCTCTTCGATTTCGCCGGCGGCCACTTCAGCCCGCACCGCATCCATCTCTTCGAAGCGGATGGGATGGGAACCTACGCCGAATCCTGGAATTCCGACGGCACGTCGCCGGCCGGCTTCTACACCGATATCGTCTTCGGGGACACCGACGGGGACGGGCTGGGCGAAATCTGGGGAAGCGACTATTCAACCCTGGGCAAGGTGCTCCTCTTTGAACACGACGGCACCCAGTTCCAGTTTGTGCACGACCAGATCGCCGAGTCCGATTTTTCGGGCAACCGGCGTATCAAGCGCATTTTCATCGCCGACACCGATCAGGACGAGCGGCAGGAGATCATCGTCGTGACCGGAGGTTCCAGTCCGACCGATGGATTGATCTCCATCTGGGAGCATAGCGGAGCGATCGGGGAGAACATCTACACCGAGGTGTTCGAGTACACGACCGTCTCCTATGTCTACCAGGCGGCCGTGGGTGATGCCGACAACGACGGCTACCCGGAAATCATCCTGGGTCTGGGAGGCTTGGGCGGCTACCCGCTGATCATTCGCCGGCTTGAATACGATCCCGGAGCGGGCACCTGGCAGCACCTGAGCTTCCAGGCCACACTGATGGGCCTGCCGCTTTCGCCCCACGTCGCCGATCTGGACGGTGACAGTCTGAACGAGTTAGTCTACGGATCTGCAGATGACATCGGCCCGATGGTGGCGGTGTTCGAGAATACGGGTTCGAACAGCTTTGCGGCCCGCTACCAGGATCATCCTCCTTTCAGCAGCAATGGTGTCAGCACGGCAGCCGGTGGAATCGGCGATCCGGCGGTGCCGGCCTTCGTCTGCGGGTTCCACGGTGGGGACTTGGGGTTATGGACCTACGACATGGGGGGGGACACGTTCGCTCCCGCGTGGCAGGCGACCGACCTGGGCGGTCCGATCTACAACGTTGCTTTCGATGACGATGGGGAAGACGGTCTGCAGGAGATCCTGCCCGCGGTCAATGGGCGCGATCAGATTCTGGTTTACCGGCTGGTGGGGACAAGCTCCGCTCGGTTGCCGTCGTTTGACACTGTCACCGGGGCAATGCTGAACGCGGCGCCCAATCCGGCAAGCACATGTGTGCGGCTCTCCGTCACCGAACCCGCCGAGCTCGCCCAGCAACTGGTGTGGATTCTGGATGTCCAAGGCCGCCTGATACGCGAACTGAACATGGTCAGCGGAGAGGTTTGGTGGGATGGGGTCGACAGGCGGGGTCGTACGGTCACCTCCGGAACGTACTACGCACGGATGCCTGCCTCGCCTCACGCTCGCAGTACGCGCATCGTGATTCCTTGAGAGCCTTCTCGAGCAGCCTCTCGTGATCAAGCCTACGGTCTGATGTGTCCGCGGTGTGCCCTGCCGACGGCGATAAGGAGGCCGACAGGATGAAACGCGATATGTCTCGCCGGAAGTTCATGCGGGTGGGCGCGACCGGCCTAGCCGGTGCAACCCTCGGGTGCTCACCAAGCCGCCCGCCGACCGGAGAGCCAGTCATGCGCACGCTCGGCCGAACGGGGCTGAGGCTCCCGGTCGTGAGTATGGGCTCCTGCTATGCGATCGACCTCGTCCGATCGGCGCTCGATGAGGGGATCGTCTACATCCACACCTCCAGCAGCTATGGCGAGCAAGAACACGAGCGCCGGATGGGGAAGGTCTTTCAGGGGCGCCCGCGCGATTCTTTCGTTATCGGGACGAGTCCCGATCTGCCCTACAGCTACACACGTGGGCAAGGCCGATCTCTTGGTCTTGGCAAGAGAGCAGATCCAGCGCAGATCGTGAAATCGATGGAGGGAAGCCTCCAGCGCCTTGGGCTTGACCACGTCGATATCTACTATCTCACCTCGATTGCGACTCGAGAGGTCGTCCTCTACGAACCCTACTTGAAGGCATTCGAGCAGTTGAAGCGCGAGGGCAAGACGCGCTTCGTCGGGCTCGGGACGCACGAGAACGAGCCGGAGGTGATCCGCGCCGCGGTTGAGAGCGGTTTCTGGGACATCATTCTGACCTCCTACAACTTCAGGCAATCCCACCGCGGCGAGATCCGAACAGCCATTGCCGAGGCGGCCGAGGCAGGGCTCGGCGTGGTCGCCATGAAGACGCAGGCAGGCGTCTACTGGGATCGAACCCGCCTACGCAAGATCAACATGCAGGCTGCCCTCAAGTGGGTCCTCGCGGATGAGAACGTCCACACCACAATCCCCGCCTTTGCGAGTTATGATGAGATGTACGAGGACATTGCCGTGATGAGGGATCCCGTCCTGACGCCCGAGGAACGGCGCGACTTGAAGTTGGGGGAGGATCTGGGGTGCATCGGCAACTACTGTCAGTGCGGCGAGTGTCTGGCGCAGTGTTCACGTGACATGGATGTTCCCACCCTGATGCGCAGCTACATGTATGCCGTCGGCCATGGCGAATTGTGGAAGGCGCGCCAGACGCTTCCCGGCGATGTGCTGGCCCAGGTTCCCTGCACGGATTGCGATGGGTGCGCCGTCACGTGTGCCCAGGGATTCGACATCAAGTCGCGAGCACTGGAACTGGCGAGGATGCTGGCCTAGCTGAGTTTCGACATCGAGACGTTAGGTCTGGAGAATCTCAGGCACCCCCCCCCAGCCGCCGATCCGACTGGGGGGGATTCGGAATACGTCCAGGCGATCGCCTAGAGCATGTCCTTGATGGCCTTGAGCGGACGCACGCGCATGGTGCGGGAAGCCGGCTTGGGCTTTTGCTTCACCATCTCGCCCGTGAAGGGATTGCGCACCATCTTGCCGCCACGGACCGCAGGCTTCTTCACCAGGGTCATCTTCATGAGACCCAAGAAGGAGAAGCTGCCGTGCTTCTTGACGGACTTGGTCATGACGGTCGTCAGCTCGTCGCAAACCGAGACGACTTGCTTGCGGGTCAGGCCGGTCTTGTCGGCCACGGCCCGGTAGACCTCACTCTTCGTCGGGGGCTTGACCGCGACGGTCTTCTTGGCGGTTCTCTTCACCTTCTTCCTGGTGGTTCTCTTTGCTGGCATGACGTTTTCTCCTCGTTCAATCGTGAGATATCACGCGGGCAACTCCCGCTCCTCAGCAAACCAAATCGCACGAGAACACTGTTTAAACAAGCATTTTGTGCGCTTTTGTGCGAAAAACAGCGGTTTTTAGGCGTTTTTTCACCCTAGCGGACCGATCAGCGGGCTTCAGGGGTCTAAAACCTACGTTCCGCAACTCGCGAGGGGTCCCCTGAGCAATTATCGCGCTTGAGTC
>CAZTDY010000156.1:0-5026 GCA_964612295.1 uncultured bacterium
TATGAGACCATCGCCACGCGTTCGGCTTTGCAGAATCACGCAACGCGATTTAGATGCTCTAAAATGTCCCAAGTGCTCCGCATCGATGGTAGTCCTGGCCCTGATCTCAGATCCACCTGTGGTGAGCAAGATCCTGCGACACTTGAAACTGCCCACGGCACCACCGCCTTTGGCCGCGCCGCGGGAGATGTGGGAACCTGAGTCCTACGAACTGATCCCGCCGATGGACGAGCACGGGATCGATGAGCGAGATCTGGCTGGAATGGATGACGACCCCCGGACCCTGCCGCTACGGACACCTCGCTCGCATCCGGATGCTGCCCGCTCGCCGCCGTCCTGATTCGTTCGATCCGGCAATCTGGTGGGATTCAGGTACAGCAGACACCTCAAGCATACGCTGGCGTTTCCTTGCCGCGTCTCGGGCGAGCTACGACCGGGAAGAACCCAAGCATCCTTGCGAAACGGCGAATACGGGCGGGGCAGGGCATGGTAGAGTCCATCCTACGCATGAAGGGGCGTTAGAGATGGCCGCAATCGTGCCCAGAGCACCTGGCTTGGCGGTGACGACAGCGAAAACTGGGATGGAAGTGCCTATCCGCTGTCACGGCGCACAGTATTTTCACCACACGGCCAACAGAAATCTCTGAAGGCCCTACCCCGGTCAGATTTGGCGCTCGGCGGAGTATTTTGACCCTATGCCGTTTACACAATCAGGTCGTTGTTGCGACCGTTCGTCCGGTTGCTTTGGGAGGGTTCGGGGGCCGCCCAGCGGACGGCCCCCTGTCGTCCTCCGCCACTATTGGATCACCGACATCTTCTTCCTTGCACTGAAGCCATCGGTACGAATCTCATAGAAGTAGATACCAGAGGCCACAGGATTGCCTGAGCTGCTTAGGCCATCCCACGGAATCCGGTGCGAACCAGGCTTCATCGCTCCCTCCGCGAGCGTGCGCACGCGCCGACCGCTGGCATCATAGATATGCAGCTGGACGTCGCTGTCGCGGGGGAGATCGAGCTGGATCATCGTCTCCAGCCGGACTGGATTGGGGACGTTTTGATGCAACGCGAACTGTAAAGGCACCTCACCCTTCTCGGGTCCCTGGGCGTACAAGGCAAGGCCTCCCGTGATGGAAAGCGTGTAGGCGCTCGTCGCCCCCTGGTACCCGTCCACCCATAGGTAGTAGCGTCCGGGCGACGCGTTGTAGCTCCCGGCCTCCGGGTTGTTGACCGTGTAGCCACGCGCCACCTCGGTCAGGCTGGAGTTGTAGAGGAACCAATCCAGGTCGGCGCTGCTGTGGATCTGCACCGAGATGTTGATGTTGCCGG
Source organism: uncultured bacterium (assembly GCA_964612295.1). Classification (GTDB taxonomy): domain Bacteria; phylum Eisenbacteria; class RBG-16-71-46; order CAIMUX01; family WJJG01; genus CAYQJL01. The sequence goes on from CAZTDY010000156.1 coordinate 1,327, forward strand.
CCGTGGCCACGTCGAACCAGAACCAGTCATCGTCACTGCTGGATGAGATGGTCCCGGCCACGTCGACGCCGGTACCCACCGGCCCGTTGGAATCTCCAGAGTTCCCGTTAGGTTCGGTTTCGGATGTGATGTAGCTTGCGCCGCCTCCGGACGTGACCGAGATGTCGTCGTAGGCGTGCCCGTCGGTTGCGATCGGGTAGTTGTCATACTGCTGGAACTTCACGATGAAGGTGGCGGACAAGCTGAGTCCGTTTGACGATGCAAGTTGATCGAGATCCAAGGTGAACTGCTGCCACGTGTTGTTCGTATAGCTGGACCCGTTCAGGTCCTGCACCTTGACGAAGCTCGATCCTCCGTTGTCGGAGAAGTAGACACCATCCTGTGAGTGCGTCTCGTCGCCGAACTCCTTCCACCAGAACTCAAGATCGACGTCGGTCTCGCCGGCGAGGTCCAGGTGCAGCCAAGCCTCATTCTGCGCATAGCCGCCGCTGGTCGGATCATCCATCGTTAGATGATAGGTGCCGGAATGCGGGGTGTTGGTGGACAGGATTCGAACCCGGCCATCGGCCGGCGAGGCCGTTGTCCAATACGTGTCCAGTGATCCGCTCTCAAAGCCGGTGGCGTACGGCAGCGGTGCGTAATCCCCTGGAGGGGGCCCACCGCCGGCAGCCACCGAGATGTCGTCGAATGCGAAACCGTCGGACGTCATCGCGTAGTTGTCGTACTGCTGGAGCTTGATCACGAACGTGGCCGACAGGGAGAGGCCATTCGACGCGGCCAGCTGGTCGAGATCCAGGTTGAACTCCTGCCAGGTGTTGTTCGTGTAGCTGGCCCCATTGAGATCCAACACCTTGGTGAAGGAACTCCCGCCGTTGTCCGAGAAGTAGATGCCGTCCTGGGAGTGGGTCTCGTCCCCGAACTCCTTCCACCAGAAGTCGAAATCGATCTCGGTTTCACCGGAGAGATCGAGGTGCAGCCAGGCTTCGGTCTGCGAGTACGTACTGCCATTGACTGCATCATCCATGGTGAGGTGATAGCTTCCGCTGTGAGGCGTGTTCGTGTTCAAAACGCGAATACGTCCATCATTTGTCACCTGGGTTAGCCAGTATGTGTCCAGCGCACCCGCTTCGAACCCGGTGGTGTAAGGGAGGGTCGCGTAATCGCCACTGGGCGGAAGCTCGATCGTGAAGTTCCCGTCGCTTTGATCGGTTACGGATGTGTCGGAGGTGTCGGTCACGCGCACGCGTCCCTGGGTCGTCGCGCTGGACGGGATGGTCCAGGTATAGGACCCGTCGTTGGGCGTGGATGGGGTGATGTTCGTCCAGTTCCCGCCACCGTTCGTCGAATAGTCGATCGACACGTTGGAGAAGGTCCCCGTCCAGGTCCAAGAGATGCTCGTGTTGTCACCTGCCGTATAGGTCTCGCCCCCATTGGGTGCAGTGACCGTAATGGTTGAGGGGGTGCCTCCCGCCGTGAGCGCGATGTCGTCGAAGGCGAAGCCGTCGGTCGCAATCGGGTAGTTGTCGTACTGCTGGAACTTGATCACGAACGTCGCCGTTAGGGAGAGCCCGTTCGCGGCGGCCAGCTGATCGAGATCCAGGTTGAACTCCTGCCAGGTGTTGTTGGTGTAACTGCTGCCATTGAGGTCCTGCACCTTGGTGAAGGAGGTGCCACCGTCATCCGAGAAATAGATCCCGTCCTGAGAGTGGGTCTCGTCGCCGAACTCCTTCCACCAGAAGTCGAAGGCGACCTGCGTTTCACCGGCGAGATTGAGATACAGCGTGGCCTCGTTCTGCGAGAAACCTCCACTGGTTGCATCATCCAGTGCCAGATGATAGGAGCCCGAATGCGGGGTATTGGTGGTTAGGATGCGAACGCGACCATCGGCGGTCGAAGCGGTCGCCCAGTAGTTGTCGAGGGTGCCGCTTTCGAAGCCGGTCGCGTACGGAATGGTGGTGTAGTCCTGTTGAGGTGGGCCGCCACCGCCGACCGCCGCGGCCGCGTTGACGAGACCATATCCGCTGTAGCGGTCCCAGCCGGTCCCAGCCTCCACGTTCACCACGTCGGTGGCATTGTCTACCAGGGCATCCCGAACCTGAGCGATCGTGTAAGAGGGGTTCGCTGACAGTACCAAACCCGCAACACCCGCCACGTAGGGCGTGGCGCAGGAGGTTCCGTTGAACCACATGTAGTAGTCGGACGAGTCGTAGCCGCCACTTGCGCCGATGTCGGTGGTCGGCAGGATCGTCGGGCCCAGCAAGTCCACGGCGGTGGCCGCATCCTGACTGGTGGTGCCGTAGTTGGAGCCCCACCAGCGCTCACCGTCGCAGGTGTAGCCGTTGGGGTCGGTGTTGACGCCGGGATTGACCTCGCTCGCATTGCTGCTGCTCCGCTTGCGGTCTCCGCAGGGGGATGCGGCGCCGACCGAGATGACATACTGGTTGACGGCCGGATAGCTGATGGTGCTCGCGTTCTCGTTCCCGGTGGCGGCGAGGAGCACGACCCCGTTGTTGTAGGCATACTGGAGAGCCGTGTCGGTGGGGGGATCACTGGTGATCGCCGCCCCCAAACTCATGCTAGCGATATCGGCGCCGTTGTCGGCGGCATGGTAGAGCGCATTCTGGATCGATGAGAAGTACATGCTCCCGGCGCTGTTGGCCACCTTAAGGGGCATGACGCTGCAGCCGCCGGCGATGCCGACCGCCCCGAGGCCGTTGTTCGCGATCGCGGCAGCGACCCCCGCGCAGGCCGTCCCATGGCCGGCCTGGGAGCTGTTGTCGTCGGGATTGCTGTCGTTGTCACCGTAGTCGTACCCGGCCACTAGCCGTAGGTCAGGGTGATCGATGTCTACCCCCGAATCCAGGATGGCGATGACGATCGAGGCTGAACCGTAGACCTGCGATTCGTCCCAGGCGGCTTCCGCATCCGCATCGAAGCCGGGAGTTCCGACTGGTGAGCCGCCATCGTGTCCGCCACATCCCCAGCAGTAGTCAAGGAGCTGTCCCGTGTTCTCATGACCCCAGTTGTCGGAGTGGAGAGGATCACTCGGGACGACGGCCGGTAGCGCCAAGTAGTCCGGTGTGGCTTCGACAACCGCGGGAAGTGCCCTGTAGCGCTCCGCTGCCAAGGTGATGTCGATCGGACTGGCGAACTCGATCATGTGCCAGCGCGAAATCCCGAGTTCTCTATCCAACGTCCGATCGCGAACGTCAATGTATGCGCGTCGGACGTTTGCGACCCCCAGCTCCAGCCCCAGTGCATCGACCGTGTTCAAGCCCGTTTGCGCGTACGCCTCCCTGGTTTGAATCAGGAACCCGGGAGAAGACACCGCCCGTGGAGCGAACTGCACCATCAGTCGGTAGGGATGATGGAAGACCGGTAGGCCGCTGCCTGTCGCTGCGGAGCCGAGCGCTGGTCCCATCTGGATCGGCGGGGGGACTTGATCGTTCACGGGCTGACTGATCGGAGTATCGCCCCAGCAGACCCCAGACAGGCAGTAAAGAAGGCAGAGAGCGGACAGGAGCGGAAAAGCCATCTTCATCTTGGACCTCCTTATAGATTGCTGAGTCTGGATCACAGAGAGTCTTTGATGCAGAGATGTCCATGTGCATGAATTGTACGAGCCCCGCGACAGCAGCTCAAGTGGCAGCCTCTTCCAACATGAAATGAGCCTGTAGGATAGCGTGATTCCAATATGAAA
>CAZTDY010000157.1:0-4844 GCA_964612295.1 uncultured bacterium
GAGAATGAACGTCTCGGAAACCCGCGGGAACATCTTCGTCAGATACCCCAGGCGGGCGCCGGGCAGGAGGGGTGCGGGTTCGCCGGACGTTGCGTCCAACGGCTTGGTGGACTCGCGCACGCCGCTCCCCGGCTTGCCGGGTGCAAGCGTCGCCGCCAGCGGGCTTGTGGAGTGATCTGTCGGTGTCGGCGTTGACATAGGCTTACTCAAATCGCAACTGATTGGGGGACAGCTTGGCCTCCGTCCCATCGGGGAAGTGGATCTTCACCCGCCAGTAGTAGTCTCCCGCGGGGATGATCTCCCCCGCGTAGTCTCCTTCATTTCCAATTCCATTCCAGTTTGCCTCACTGACCAGGTTCTTCTCCGAGTTCCAGACGCGCTGGCCCTCGAGGTCATACAGCTGGACCCGCGCCCAGGACGCCGTCGTGGTCGGCAGTTCCCACGCAAACCGAAGAGGAGAAAACGGATTGGGGATTGCCTGCGTGCTGCTGTCCGGAGGCGTCAGGGGCAATGCTCCATGAGCGAAGATGTCCACGGATGCAATGGTGAAGAGGGTGTCGGCGGTGGGCAAATCGAGGAGCAGACTGATCGAATCGAAGTCCCCTTCATCGCCGCCCGAGACCTTGACCTCCCACGCTCCCGCTGCCACATCGAAGAACTCGTAGAGGCCTTCCCAATTGGAGTAGACCCGCGCCGTCACCGCGGTGCTATCGGGGTTGCTCAGTTCAACCTCGATGTCCGAGGCGGCGCCGCCCGCGCGCATGACCGTTCCCTGCAGATTCGGCTTGGGCACCAGGGGGCCGGCCCCATCCATCACATCTACGGAGCAGGCCATGGCAAGCAGGGGGAGTCCGGCCGCCAAGAAGACCCTCGCGGCCTTTGTCCATTGCCCCCTCTGATCGGTGAGGATACTCATCGTTCGCTACCGGACCACCACAAGCCGGGCGGCCGGGCCTGGTTGACTAGTTCTCACGAAGTAGACGCCGGGAGCGGCGGCCTCGCCGGCCGAGGTTCGGCCGTTCCAGAACAGCCCGCCGTCAGGGTTGGGACTCAGCTTCGCGACGACCCGTCCCAGAAGGTCCAGAACCTCAACCGACCGAAGGCCGCCGACAGCCGGCGGCATCTGGAAGTGGATCCCGCCTCGCGTCGGATTGGGGCCCACGACGGACAATCCGAGGGAGGACTCATCGATCGGATCTTCAACTGCAGTCGTGGCGTTTCCCATGGCCCACACCGTCCCCCGAAGATCGGCGATGTAGACGTCCCCGTGACAACTCGGCGCGGGGGTGGAATAGATCGGCTCGCGGAGGGTGTAGGTCCAATCGGTGGATCCATCCTCGTGCAGGCAATAGAACACCTTGTCGGTGGAGCCGAAACAGATGACGAAATCATCGGCCCAGTAGCCCGGCGATCCCATGATGGTCCCGCCCGTCGAGTAGTCCCATTCGAGATCCCCATCCCGGATGGCCAGGAGCTTGTCCCCCGAGCCGATGTAAACCATGCCGTCGTCGCCCAAGGCCGGTGACCGCGTAGAGGAAGCCATCGTACGACCCGAAGTAGACGATCCCTTCATCCGACACCGCCGGAGAGCAGTACTTGATCGGTCCCCCGGTCGTGGCGCTCCACCGGTGGGATCCATTCGGCCAGATCGCGTAGAGGTTCCCATCATTCGAACCGACGAAGACCGTTCCGTCCGGGCCGATTGCGGGCGAGCAGCGCACCGTGTCCGCCGTGGGGTAGGTCCATTTGAGCGTGCTGTCGGGATTGACGGCATAGAGCAGACCGTCGTCGGACCCGAAGTAGATCGTGCCGTCGTAGGCGATGTTGGGGGCTGTCCTGACCGGCCCGCCGGCCTGATAGGTCCACTTGCGATTCCCGTTCCGATCGACGGCGTAGAGCTGCCCATCCGACCCACCAATGTAGACGGTTCCGTCCTCCGCCAAAGCGGGCGTCGAGTAACGGAAGTTGCCTTCGGCCTGGAAGGTCCAGATGCGTTGCCCGAAGAAGGAGATCGCCACCAGCTCCTTGCCGACGTTACCGACATAGATGGTACCGTCCGGGCCCACGATGGGCGAGGAAAAGACAATGCTGTCGGTGGTGGCGTGCGACCAATCGAGAAGAGAATCAAAGGGCGCATCGCAGCTTGTGTAGCCGGTGTGTTGCGGATTCCCGTGGAACATGTTCCAGGTGCGGGCGGACACGGGCGATGTGATCGCAGCGATCGTCAAGCCCAACGCCAGTGCCAGCGAAGTGTGTCTCAGGATGTTCATGCTCTAGTCCTCTTGTCGTTCCCAGTACCAACGCAGGCCGCCCGAGATGACCTGCTCCGAAAACGCTCCCTCCTCGTCGTAGTCGACATCGAGGCCGCTATCGAGCTTGGCGGAGCGCCAAGCCGTCCGATAGGAGGTCATCAATGCGAACGATGGGGAGAGGCGCTGCGCCATGGTCAGCGCGAAGGCCCCGAAGCGGTCGTTGCGGCGGTAGTGATTCCAGTCTTCCGGGTCGTCGCTGGCGTACTTGCGCCAACGAAACTCCAGCGACCCTTCAATTTCGGTGCGGAAGTGGTGAATGTACAATTCGATGAACGGCATTGCGGACCACTCCTGGCAGGAGAGGTCTTTGCCGAGGTCGGGCTCGTTGCTCGATTTCGTGTCCCGCCAACCGAGTTGAGTCCCCCCGGAAAAGGCCGGGGAAAATGTTCGCTCTATCTCGATCGAACCGCCCAGGCGAAGTCGATCCCGCTCATCGAAGGCGATCGAATAATCCCGGTGAGAGCCGTAGACCTCGGCGATGGCCCGCCAGGTGTCACTGAGGCTGTGCCGCAGTTCCAGCCCGAGATCCCATCGCCGGTGGGTCTCCGCTCTGAACTGAGGCGTTCCCGGGTCCGCATCCTTGTCCCGGCGGTGGCGGCCATAGACCTGCGGGCGATGTTTGACGTTCATCTTCAGTCGAGACCGCGAGGTCACGCGAAGCTGGTAGGTCAGCGCGAAAGACTCCTCGCTCTTGATGGGATTCTCCATGAACTGGATGCGCTCATAGCCGAGGGTGAGTTTCTGCTTCATCCGGCCCAGCCGCCCCAGTCTCCAGGACCCCTCGAGAGCAGTCTGCAGGAATACGTCTTCCATGCTGTCGACCACGAAGAAAGCCTCGGGGCTGGCGTTCTCGAATGCGTCACGCTCTGCATCGGAAGCATTGAGCAAGTTGCTGTCGTGTCCCATCTGCAGCGTTGCCTGAAGTTCATTCGGAGTTGCATCGAGGCCCCTCGCCGGAGCCCCCAGCAGCAAAAGCAGTGGCAGAAGGACGGCGAAGAGACCGGCGCCCGGGCGGGGAGGTCCGCCGGTGTTCTTGGGCGAAAATCGCGACAGTGTTCTGCGTGACCCTCCGCGTCCGGCCCGGCGGGACTTCTCGATCTTCAAGAGGGGCTGGTGCCGGGGTGCATCGCCCGACGTGTCTTGCCTCCTGCGCGATGCTCTCCGCGTACTGCGCTTCCCGGTCGCGGGAGGAGTGAGGGGCAATCGGTCAGCGAGGGTGCGGATTCGTTGCTGGAAACATTCAATCCCGGTCATGGGTGGGCGGTTCGCAGTGATCTGCTGCGGGTCCATCTCCAGAGCGCCTCGCAGAGACGTCTCGAGAGAAGCGGGCGTGAGTTCCGCGAGAGGGTGAACCGTGAGAATCCCGGCCAGCTCGAGCGCCCGAGCGCGGATTTCCTGTTCGCGACGGGGGTGGACACGGGGGATCACGAGGGACCGCCGCGCAACGGACATGACCTCACAGAGGGTATTGTACCCGCCCATCGAAAGAACAAGATCGACCCTCTTCATCCAGGCCGGCAGCGGCTGAATGAACTCGTGGAGAGTGATGCTCTTCAGACTCTTGCGGATCTCGTCCAGCTGAGAACGATGCTCTGACGCCATCAGCGGCCCGCTGACGAGGTGGACCTGGAAGGGACTGTCCGAACCCAGCTCACGCTGCAGCTGAGCAGCGCACAGGAAGATCTCAACCCCGTCGCCCCCCCCCTCCGGCCGTAACCAAGATCCGGCGCCTACCATTGGGAGACGCGGGCAGGCGGGGATGGCCGTTGCGTTCGTCCGCATAGGGGGTGAGATAGCCCATGAAGCGAGTTTTCGCATAGGGCAGATCGTAGGCCTCGATCGCATCGTAGATTTCTGGGGAACCGAAGACGCTGACTTCATCGAACAACGTGTCGAGGATGTTCAACGTGTCGTTCTTCTCCCACGCCGCCCGGATGACGGCCGGGTCGTCCAGGACATCCCTCAGGTTCAAATGCACGCGAGTCTGGGGACGGATTCGTTTCACATGCTCCAGAGTGGGAAGGAGTTCGCCCTTCATCCCGAGGGGGACATTGTCGACCAGCAGCAGATGGGGCCGGTACATATCGACCGCGTTCTTGATCATCCGGCTTCGCATTTCTCGCACTCTGCGATTTGAGAGCGCGAGGTCCCGGGCTGCATAGGTGTCCGGGCCGGTCTTGACCACCGACGGCAGTTTGATGTAGTCGATGCCTCTCGGAAAACCGAATCGGTGGGCCACCGGGGAGCCGGTCATGAGCATCACGCTGGCACCGGGGACGGCCTCGATGACCGCGCGAGACAAGCGGGTGCTGCGGGTCAGATGCCCCAGCCCAAACGTGTCGTGCGAATACACCGCCACCCGGAAGTCATTTGCTTTCGATGCCGCCATCTACCCCATCCAGATTGTCCGTCACAATGGTGCCCTTTGGGGGGATAGTCCTCCCCGTGGGCCGTCCCCATGGCCGGGGGTAGACGCCGTAAGTTGTGTCCCGGAAAATCGGGATGAATAGGGTGCAGGTCTTTCCACCCTGG
>CAZTDY010000158.1:0-4726 GCA_964612295.1 uncultured bacterium
CTGTTAGAAACAGCTTTCAGATCCAGCTGCGTGGCTTTTGCCACGGGCTGCTAGGCGATTCGTTTCTCATACACGCGATAGGTTTTGTATACGCGGCACCCCATTTTCTCGAGCGCCTGCCGCATGGGCATGTTGTCCTCGAGAATCCAGGAGAATTCGCCGCGGACGATGCCCAATTTGCGTCCTGCTTCAAAGAGACGAAGGTAGAGAAGCTGGTCGATGCCGGTGCGCCGGTAATCTTCCAGGAGACCCAGCGTCAAGACGCGCAACATGTCGATCTTCCGTGAATGCCACATCAGTTTCAAGAGCCCGAAGGGGAACAGGCGGCCGTTCGCGTGCCTTAGTGCGCTGTTATACTCCGGCAACGCCAAAGCGAATCCAACCGGCTCTTCATCCTTTTCAGCAAACAACACGAGGTCGGGTTTGACGATCGGCTTCAGTTCCTTGGCCATGTGATCGATCTCGCCGCTGGTCATCGGCACAAAACCCCAATTCTTCTCCCAGGCTCTGTTGTAAACATGCCGAACGCGTTCGACCTCGGCGCGGAAGTGCTTCATGTTCATCGGCCGCACCGAGACGCCCTGCCGGGACGCCAACCGCTCCGCGACCTGCACGACCCTCTCCGGCGGTTCAGGATTGTCGAGATAGTAGGCCACCAGATCCTTCGCTTTGACGAAACCCAACTCCTCGATGAACCCGATGTAGCGGGCCGGGTTGTAGGTCATCATCACCGAAGGCGATGAGTCGAAGCCGTCCACCAGTAGCGACCACTCTTCATTGCTGCTGAAGTTCGCCGGTCCCCGCAACGTCTTCAGACCGGCCTGCCGCGCTCGCTCCTGCACCTGCAAAAGCAGGGCCCGGGCGGCTTCCGCGTCATCGGGCATCACCTCGAAGAACCCAAAGAAGGCGGTTTCCTCGTCGTGCGTCTCATTGTGGAGATGATTGAGGATGAAGGCGATGCGCCCCACGACCTTCCCGCCACGACGGGCCAGGTAGTATTCGACCACCGCGTGCTCCAAGAAGGGATGCTTCGTCAGCATCTTCTTCATGTCGCCGATGAGCGGGGGGATCCAGTGCGGATCACCTTGGTACACCTTCCAGGGAAGCATCACAAAGCGATGAATGTCCCGCCGGCCATTCACCCGATCAATGCGCAAAGACACTCAACAAGCCTCCTGTATAACGCAAGGGAGCTCGATGGACCGGCCGGTGATGCCGACTAGATGAGTCCGTGCTTCTTGCCGACCTTCTTGAAGATCTCCAGGGCCCGGGTCAGCAGCTCTTCCGTGTGCGTCGCCATGACACTGGTTCGAATGCGAGAACTATTCTCCGGCACGGCAGGGGCGACCACGGGATTGGTGAAGACGCCCTCGGCGAGCAGATCCTTCCAGAATGCGAAGCAGGGAAGCGCACCCCCGACAATGACCGGAATGACGGGACTATCGCAGGGCCCGGTGTTGAACCCTAAGGCCTGGATCCCCTCCTTTAAGAAGTCCGCATTCTTCCACAGCTGCTCACGCCGCTCGGGTTCCGCGCGCAGGATCTCGACACTCTTCTGCACCGTCGCCACCGCGTAGGGCGCCATGGCGGCCGAGAAGATGAACGGGCGCGAATGGACTTTCACGTAGTCGAGCACCTTCTCTTCTCCGGCCACAAACCCGCCGATCGATGCAAACGACTTGCTGAACGTCCCCATGATGAGATCGACTTCGTCGCTCAAACCGAAGTGCTCGGCGGCCCCGCCACCCTTCTTGCCGAGGACACCCACCGAGTGGGCTTCATCGACCATGATCCGTGCACCGTAGCGTTTCGCCAGCGGGACGATCTCAGGAAGGTTGGAAATGTCGCCTTCCATGCTGAAGATGCCATCCACAACGACCAGCCGGCCACCGGTGCTATCCTCCAGTTTCTTGAGCTGGCGCTCGAGATCGGCCATATCATTGTGACGGTAGCGCAAGGTCTCGCCGTGAGCGAGGCGACAACCATCGACGATGCTGGCATGATCCAGTTTGTCGATGATGACCGTATCCTTGCGCCCGACGAGCGTTGAAATCGTTCCCAGATTGACGAAGTAACCGGTCGAAAAGACCAACGCGGCCTCTTTGCCGACCAGATCCGCGAGATCCTGCTCCAGCTGCAGATGCAGGTCGAGGGTTCCATTGAGCAGCCGACTGCCGGTGCACCCCGTGCCGTATTTCTGTGCCGTCTCTTCGGCGTATCGAAGCACGCGGGCGTCATGCGTGAGTCCCAGGTAGTTGTTCGAACCGAGCATGATCTTGGGACTGCCATCAATCGTGACGATCGTGCCCTCGGAACCTTCGATGGGAATGAAGTAGGGAAAGAGCCCGGCGGCCCGTACCTCGTCGGCGCGGGTGTATGAGTACGCCTTTTGAAAGACGTCCGCCTGGTTGGTTCCAGCATCGGCTCCTGGTGACACGAATTCCCCCTGTAACTCAATTTGTTCTAGAGGCTTGGACCTCATGCTAGGTGTCGGAATGGTGAGTGTCAACCGGCGAGTGCCAACCTACGGCAGCATCCCGAAGAACAGCTCACGCTTATAGGAATCGATCACGCTATTCGCCTGAAAACCGTGATCTTGCAGAAGGCGCAACCAAGTCCCCCTCGGAAAGGCCGCCACTTCGTGGAGGTCGTGGAGGCAGCGGACCTCCTTCCCTTCGCGCAGGAGATAGGCGAAATGGGTGTGAATCGAATTGCTTCCCGGCGACGGCCGGTAGTTCCACTCGAGGTACCGGAGGGATCGCTCTTCGGCGTCATGTCCCCCATGTTTCGTTGAAGGCTCAAACGTCTCACTTGTACAGTTGGGTCCGAAGAGCACCACCGAGCCGGGGAGACAGTGTGCGCGTACAGTGGCAATAACCTTTCCGAGATCCTCTTCCGTGAGCATGTACATGATCGCATCGTGCACAAACACCACGTCGAACGTCCGCTCAAGCCGCACCGAACGCATATCACCCACGACATGCTCACACTCGGGATTGATGCGTTCGCTTGCCTCGATCATGCCCGGGGCCACATCGACGAGGGTCAGCTCATAGTGGCGCTTCAGATGTGAGGCGTTGTTTCCTCCGCCACTTCCCAGCTCGAGCATCGTCCTTGCCTTCCCGGGGCGATGCCGCTGAATGAGACCGTGAAAGAAGGCCGCCTCCTCGGCATAGTCCGCTGGGTCGGAGAGCAAGTGCCACCAGGAGGAAAGCTCGTGGTAGAGAAGGGGCCTGATCGCCGGATGGCCTGGATCCGCATAGTCGACCAGCAGATCCGCGCGGTCCTCGGGCTGCCGCGTCCGGCGGTAGTAGGCGTGGCCGGGAAGATAGCGGGTTCGATAGAGTTCTTCGAAGTCCGGCGCGTCGTCCGCAGGCCCTGACCCCTCGGCCGCCTCCGCTTCTGCCCGCTCGCGGGCTCGAGCCAGGCAAATCTCGGGGGGCGCGGCCAGGTAAACCACGAAGTCCCATAGGCCGTCCAGTGTCTCGGCCTGGAGGAAGATGCCGTCGACGAGGAGAATGTCGCCGCCTTCGTGCCGGCCTTGCGGTTCGCGCCGCAGCCGGGCCGTCAGAGCGGCGTAGTCGACGCTATCGAGGCAGTACCCCTCCGCAGAGAGACGCCCCCGCCGGTATCTGACCTCGGGAGGGTTGAGATGGTTGTCGGCGGATACCCGGAGCACGCTGCCGTGCTTCGGGCCCTGGCTTGCCCGCAGGGTCGCTGCCAGCTCGTCTGCCAGGATGGTCTTGCCCGCGGCATCGGGTCCGTCAATCGCCACGAGAAGTGGACGCCCGATGCCCCGAGCTCGTTCGCTGAGCAGGCCACTCAACCAGTCTATGAACTCTGGATGCGTCACGGTTTCTCATTCTACAGGGGCCGGGCCATCGTGTCCCCGGAGTTCTGGCCTGGGAATGGCTACGGACACTCGGGGAATCGCGGGCGAACGCGCTCACAGCAATGCCGGAAACTCCCATCTCCGGCGGGGAGGAACAATGTCACAGTCCCGGGACTCAAGCCCCAAGCGGCCCAAACTGCTCCCGCTCATGCGGCAGATACTCCGGCGGCGCAACTACAGCCCCGCCACGATCAAGACCTACACGCAGTGGGTGAAGAGATTCGTCGTCTTCCACGATCTACGACACCCAAAGGACATGGGACAGGAGGAGGTCGTTGCGTTTCTGAACCACTTGGCGACAACGCGAAACGTCAGCGCATCCACCCAGAACCAGGCCTTGTGCGCAATTGTGTTTCTGTACCGCTCGGTCCTGGAAATCGAGTTCGGCTGGCTGGATGATGTGATTCGGGCAAGGCGACCTGAGCGCTTACCACTCATTCTCAACGTGGATGAGGTGAAGAGGATCTTGGGCGAACTCGGTGGCGTCCCCTGGCTGGTCGCGTCACTCTTGTATGGATCCGGATTGCGCATTGGGGAGTGCCTCCAACTGCGCGTCAAAGATCTGGACTTCTGTCGCTGCGAGATCATGGTCCGTGACGGCAAAGGCCAGAAGGACCGCGTGACCATGCTACCCGAGTCGCTCATCGGCCCCCTGAAGGTCCATCTGGCTCAGGTCGAGGCACTCCATCGCCAGGATCTGGCCGACCGTGCCGGCGAGGTCATCCTTCCCGGAGCCCTGCGGTTGAAAAAACCTTCGGCCTCCACGGAATGGTGCTGGCTGTTGCCGGTGGAGCAAAAGCGCGCATAGATGGCGAAGATCGCATCTCCGTCGGG
>CAZTDY010000159.1:0-4723 GCA_964612295.1 uncultured bacterium
AACCACCCCAGTTCACTTCTACTTGCGGACGCCATGCCTAAATGATGCCTGTGAAGCTACGATCGTACACTCAATTTGAATATCGATTTGAATATCGATCGCGAAGTGCTCCCCTGTTCTACTAGGCCTAAGCTGTTCTAATGGAAGCACTAACGCAAATCGGGTATGAATCGGGATATTGCCTTGCCTAACGTCACACCATTTGCAATCATACATTCGGTACACTCGGAGCCGGTTTCGTGTAACGCATTCGGGCTCCAATCGGGAATCGTTATGTGCGAACCACTGAAAGGGATCCGCTGGCAGTCCTAGTGACCGTGCGACCTGAAAGCGGCGTGGGCTACATCGAAGCACAGTCCCTCGACACCACGTCGACTCTTGGGGGCAAGGGCGGCCCCAACAAGACACCAGCGTCTCGAGTGTACCGACTCAGAACCCCGGCCGAGGCCCCTCTGCCGGGGTTCCTCTATGGTTCGTTCTCTGGAAGTGCAGGAATCCGGGCCGTGCTAGCCCACTCGCCGAAGCAGACTCGAATCCTCTAGCTCGAGACCGAGTTCATCTGCTGTCCGCCGCAGGAGGTTCCACCAGCGGGTAAGTGCGTCGGGGTCGTCGGAGGATTGGTCGTCGGCTTGGCGTGCCGCCATCTCCAGTTGGCATGCACCGATCAGATTCGCATGATCCGCGACCAGGTGAGAGATCTTCACGACCTGGGGCAGATCGCCGCCGTCCAGGGCCTCGCACCCCTGTTCCAGCAAACGATCGAGGTCCTCCAGGTATTCTCTGAGCTCAGTACCGACAACATCGCTGTCCTGCCCGAAGTGGGTGGCGATGGCATCCTCATCAAAGCTGGCCCCCGGAGGGAGTGGGATCACCGAATCGTCCTTGGGTTCGTCCGCGGCCTCTCCGGGGATCGCGCGGGCTTGGGAGAGCTCCCTCATTCGTGGTTCCAGCCACCGCGAGAGCACCTCCGCCAGCACGGGGGCTTGAATCGGTTTTGAGATGTAGTCATCCATGCCCTGTTCGAGGCACTTCTCCCGATCCCCCTTCATGGTGTGCCCGGTCATCGCAATAATCGGAACGCGAGGATCGACGATCTTGCCCTCTCCCGCCCGTACCGCCTTGGTGGCTTCGAAGCCATCCATCTCCGGCATCTGGATGTCCATGAGCACGATGTCGTAGTCGGTTTCCTCGAGGGCCGCAACGGCTTCCGCGCCGTTCCACACAGGATCAGCGCGATAGCCCAGCTTCTCCAGCATCTTCAGGGCCACCGTGCGGTTCACGACATTGTCCTCCGCCAAGAGGATCCTCATCCTGCGCTTCTGAGCTTCGGCCACACTGTGACGGGTGACCAGGCTACCTATCTGCGGGTGGCCGTCAGCATCGGTCTGACCGATCGCCGCGATCAGGCAGTCGTGAAGCTGCTGCGCGCTCACCGGCTTGGTCAGATAGACCGAGAAGCCCGCCCTCTCGAGACGAGCGGCGTCGCCCCGGTGCCCCACCGACGTCAAGGCGACAAGGATGGGCTCTCCGTAGCGCTTGTTATCCCGAATGGCGCCGCCAACATCTTCACAAGGTGAATCCGCGGCCGTCAGGTCCAGGACGGCAACATCAACCGGCGCACCCTCCTTTGCCGCCTGCTCCAAAGCCTGGAGAATCTCGTTCGCTTCGGCCTCGACATACTCGCAGTCCCAGGTCTTGATGAGATCGTGGAGATAGTCCCGGCTGGTCTGATGGCAATCGACGACCAGGATACGTTTCCCCTGAAGCTTGGTGTTGGTGTCGAGCAGCGAGTCGTGGACCCCCACCTGTTTCTTCACGAGAAGCGTGAACCAGAAGGTCGAGCCCTTGCCCTTTTCACTCTCCACCCCGATTTCACCGTCCATCAACTCGACCAGCCGTTTCGAGATGGTCAGTCCCAGGCCGGTTCCGCCGAAGATACGCGTGGTGGAGGCATCGGCCTGAGTAAAGGGGGCGAACAGGGTCTGCACCTTGCCTTCCGAAATGCCGATTCCTGTGTCGGAGACTCTGAAGCGCACCACGGCGTCTTCGTCGGACTCTTTCACGAGATCAACCTGGACAACAACATCACCCTTGGAGGTGAACTTGATCGCGTTGCCCACGAGATTGAGCAGGATCTGCCGGAGCCGCCCCGGGTCACCCTGCAAGCGAGAGGGGGTCTCGGGATCGACCCGGAAGACATACTCGAGCCCCTTCTCCATGGCGCGAAGAGCGACCATGTTATTCATATCGTCGCAGGTCGTGCGCAGATCGAAGTCCAGGGTCTCGAGATCCATCTTGCCGGCTTCGATCTTCGAGAAGTCGAGGATGTCGTTGATGATGGTCAAGAGCGACTCGGCGCAACTGCGCACGGTCTGAACATTGTCCTGTTGCTCGCCGGAGAGTTTGGTGTCGAGCAAGAGACTGGACATGCCCAGAATGCCGTTCATCGGCGTGCGGATCTCGTGGCTCATGTTGGCGAGAAACTCGCTCTTGGCGGCACTGGCGATCTCCGCCTCCAGAGCGAGACGATTGGCGTGCTCGACGGACCGCTCGAGCTCCAGGTTCACGATCTCCGCTTCCTCGTTGGCCCGGCGGAGGGCCTCTTCGGTGGCTTTGCGATCGCTGATGTCGCTCACTACAAGGACGAAACCCATCGGAAGACCGGTGTCGTCACCGAGGATCGTACAGGATGTCCAGGCCGGGAAGGTCGAGCCGTCGGCGCGCAGGTGGGCAACCTCTCCCTGGCGGCTGCCGCTGTTGCGGACATCCTCGATGAAGGGTGAGAGTTCCCTCTCGTACTGTTCCGGGGTGTGGAACATCCGGATGTGTTCGCCGAGGATCTTGTCGGCAAGAACCCCGTGCATTTCGACCCAGCCGGGATTCACGAATTCGAGGTGACCTTCCAGGTCGGTAATAGCGATCCCGTCGCTGGCCTGTTCAACCGCCCGACCAAGGCGCCGGAGTTCATCTTCCCATCGCTTGCGCTCGGTGATGTCCTGCGCGATCGCCAGGAAGCCGGTCAGGCTTCCCGCATCATCGTAGGTGGCGGTGAAGGTGACATTGACGGTGATCAGAGACGCGTCCCGGCGCTGAAGAGTCCACTCCGCGGAGTCGCTCCCTCCCGCCCGTACTCGGGCAACCAGGGCATTAAAACCGTCGGCTCTGTAGCCAAGCGAGCCTTCGAGGGCTTGGCTGCGTGCGCCGACCTCCTCATCCCGGAAGATGTCCAGCACGTTCTTGGCCTCGACGATCTCCTCGGCCTGGTAACCCAACATCCGTTCTGCGCCGGTGTTGAATGCGGTGATCTGCCCATCGACATCGGTGGCGATGATGCCGACCTCGGTCGCCGCATCCAGGATGCTACGAAGCTGGGCCAGTGCTTCAGCGAAGTCGGCTGCGACCCGCACCCGATCCGTGATCTCGGTATCGACCCCGCGGTATCCGCAGAAGGTGCCGGATGTATCGTAGATCGGGTGTCCACTGGTCAGAAGACAGACCAGCTGGCCATCTTTGCTGTGATTCCAGTTCTCCAAGTTGCGGAAGGGCTTTTGCTCGGAGACGATCTCCTGGAACAGCCCTCTCACTCGCCTGGCTTCCTCCGCCGGCATGATATCGAAGGGAGACTTGCCAAGACTTCTTCGGGGGCATACCCCAGAATCTCCTGCACGCGGGACGAGCAATAGGTGTACCGTCCCTCGGCGTCGACCTCCCACACCCAGTCCGCCATGCTGTCCACGATCGCCTCGAACCGCTTGGTCGATTCGTCCAGGCTTTTCCGGGTTTTGGCCAGCGTCTTGCCGTCCTGGCAGAGGCCGCGCACGCGAATCAGCGCGGGCGTGAGAAGAAGCGCGGTAAGCAACAAACCGCCGCCAAGGAGGATCCAGGGAACGTCCGATCGTGGTGAACTCAAGGTGTGATCGGTGTGATAAGTCTGAAGAGACCAGGTTCGTCCCCCGAATGACACCGAGGCTTCATGGGACAAATGGAGATCCTCTGCATCGATCCGTATCTCCGGCATTCTTTCTGGGGCCCACTCTTGAAGCACGGCCAGATCGGTGGGATTCGTCCTGTCGATCAATCGCACCAGAGTCGCGGCGGGGGATGCGGCCGGGCTGCCGCTCTGCAAGAGCCGATCGAGGCTGATCTCGGCAAGCCAGTAACCGTCGGGTTCGTCTGTGAGGGACGGAAGATCGTCTTGTGCGGTGGACCGCAGATAAGCTGGTGCGGCGACCAGCGTTCGGGTTTGACCACGCGTCTCGAGCCCGCCGAAGCAGATGCCCTGCGGATTCGGGAACGTGCTCGCTCTCGACCCAGGCGATCCGCTGGATCCAGGGAAGGTGGCGCGCGAGTTGTGACGCGTTCTCTCTGGTCCAGATGGTCGCTTGGTCGTCGGCGCTTCTCAGTTGTTCAGTGAGATCGGCCAGAAGACAGCGGGTGAGGTCGAGGTTCTGCCGCAGGGAATGGGCTCGAGCGATCGCGCTGTTCAGGACGCCTTCACGAATCTGCTGATCGTCTGCCCGCCACACCATCAGACTGCCCGTGGCGACGATGAGTAACGCCAACGCCGCCGCCGTTACGGTAGATACAACGACACCTCTCCTGGTCAGGCGCGTGACCTGGCCGAGTTGTGCGCGCCACTCCCACAGGGGTGGTTTACGATCTACCGTCACTGCTTCTTCACCTCGCCACTGGATGTGGACATCCTTCTGCGTGGACTGCTGTT
>CAZTDY010000160.1:0-4620 GCA_964612295.1 uncultured bacterium
ACTGCAACAGGTGAGTCAGTTCTTTGTGAAGGTCAAAAACGTTGGACACCACTGAGGTCATCTCTTACCTGGGGAGGGTCGTATGCACCGAATCGCACGCTCGTCTCTGCTGTTGGCCGCATTGCTCGCCACCGGATCCACCGCCGAGGCCACCGAGGCCGACACGACCAGGATCCCCATCCCGGAAGACATGGCCCTCATACCCGGCGGGGAATTCGACATGGGGGCTGATGGGCACTCGGACTACTCCCCGGTTCACCGCGTGCGCACCTATCCGTTCCTGCTGGACCGGCGCGAGGTCACCAATGCGGAATACGCGCGATTCTGTGAGGAGACCCATCATCTGCTCCCCGCCTTCTGGGGCATCGATGAACTCAGGAGTGGTCCCGACTACCCGAATCACCCGGTCATGGGCGTGAGCCGCAGCGATGCCCAGGCCTATGCGACCTGGCGCGGTGCACGGCTGCCAACGGAGGCGGAGTGGGAATACGCCGCGCGCGGTGGGCTGGTCGGCAAGAAGTACTCGAACGGAGATGTGCACGACTCGACACTCTATGCGGTAGCAGGCGACGAACGAGGTCCCGGGGAAGTGGCCCAGTTTCCTCCGAACGGGTACGGGCTCTACGACATGACCGGCAACCTCTGCGAGTGGGTCTATGACCGGTATGACGAGGACTACTACGAGCGCAGCCCCGAACTTCATCCCGTCGGTCCGTCGCGGGGTTCCTACTTCGTGATTCGCGGCGGTGGGTGGCATACCGGACCCGGATGCAGGGCTGTGTACTGGCGCACCGCGCTCAAGAGCAATTGGCTGGACTACAACGTGGGCTTCCGGTGTGCGAAGTACGTGGGTGAATCCGCCGCTCTCCGATTCGAAGAGACGCTTGCGAGCGGGGAACTCACCGCGGCGGTTGCCGAATTCGAATCCCTCAGGGAGAGTCTGGCCGGGGAGTTCTACTTCAAACAGAGCGAACTCAATGATCTGGGATACCGACTGCTGGGATCCGAACAGGTAGAGGGGGCCGTGGCCGTCTTCGAGCTCATGGTGGAGGTCTACCCCGGATCCTACAACGCCTTAGACAGCCTGGCGGAAGCCTATCGGAAGCAGGGGGATCGAGAACGCTCGATCGAGCACTACCACAAGGCCCTCGAGATCCACCCGGGATGTCAGACCAGCCTCGATGCCCTTCGCGAAATGGGGGTGGAGGTGGAGCGGTAGGTCACTACGATCCAATAGTTTACACCTGTCTGGCCCACATGCCCCGTGGACAGTTTCGGCCTCTCTGACCTATCATTATAGACGCAACTGTGTGCAGTCGATGTCCGAACTCCCGGGAGGTGCACCATGTCAGGTTGGCCCCAGTCTCCTCGTGATCGACGACTCGCGACCTTGGCTCTCGGATTCCTGATCCTACCCATCCTGATCGCCTCGTCCTCCGGGGCGAATCCTCTCCCTGAGGCCTGGGTCCACATCCATGTCCACCAGGGTTCGGAGCTGATCGCGACCTGCGACGAGGTGGTGCAATACACGGAAGAGAGCGGGCAGCTCACCTTCGACATCTACCACTGGCCCTGGGTCGCATTCTTTGAGTGGCCCGAGGTCGGCCTCGGCTTCGTCAACCTGACCGCGACCTTTCCGCCTGACTGGACGGTGATCTCCGCGGAGCCGTCCACGGGTGGGGTAGGGACCATCACCCCGGGCGGGGCGGGGGAGTATCTGATCGATCTGGCCTGGCCCACCTGCCCGATCCAGTCCGATGACCATCAGCTGTTCTGGGTGGCCCGCTTCGTCATGGACGTGACGAACGAGGGGCATTTCGGCGCTCACTCCGTGGAATGGGACCTGTGTTATCCGGAGCCGTTTCCGTTCGGGTACTCTGACATCATCGAAGCGCACGCAGCAGCCGGCTGGGCCCACTGTGAACAGCCTTGCGGAAATTACGGCTACATCGTGGAGATGGAGCCGGATCTGCTCGAGCTGGAGATTCCTCAAGGGGACACGGTCGAAGCCGAGATCACCCTCAACCTGGGTTGGTATGAAGTTCCGCCGGGATACCTGATCCACGAATCCACGGCCCCCCACGTTACCGTGGTTGAGAACTTCATCGATCCGTGGGATGTGCGGTTGACCGTCATCGCCGACGCCACCGGACTCGAGCCCGGCTACCATCAGTCATGGGTGCGGACGACGACTCCGAATCAGGATTGCCGCAACCAGGCCGAGGTGCTATTACATGTGTTGCCGGTCACACCGCCCGAAGCGGTGAGTTGGGGCATGTTGAAAGGGCTCTACCGCGAGTAGAACGGGTCGCAGGGACGTAGCGGCGCTACTCGTTTGTTCAGACAATCTCGATCTCCACACGCCAGTACGTAGTGTGATGTGAACGTTCGTTTGCACAGCGTAAGGAGGTCAGTGATGCCGAGGTGGTTTCGATCCCGTACTGAATCCAGGGTGCTTTTTCTACTCCTTGGACCGTGCATCTTCTCCCTGTTCTTACCTGGAGCGCCGGCGGCGGATCCGGTTCCGGATGGCTGGTTCTATGTCCACGTTCATCAGGGAACAGAGCTGATCAACGACTGCTCCGAAGTCCAGCAATACACCGAAGAGACCGGAGAACTTACCTTCGACGTCTACTTCTGGCCGATGGCGGCATTCGAGGAGTACTTCCATGTCGGATTGGAGTTAGTGGATCTCGGCGTCTTCTTCTCGCCCGATTGGACGGTGATCTCCGCCGAGGCGGCCCCCGGTGCCGAGGGGACACTCGAGCCTTGGAACAACTACGACTACCACGTCGTCCTGAGTTGGTCCGAGTGTCCGACCCAGAACCACAATCACCAGCTCTTCTGGGTGGCCCGCTTCGTGGTCGACGTCACCAGTGAAGGCTACTGCAATCCCTACAACGCCGCCTATGAGCTCTGCTACCCGGAACACGGGTGGACCAACATCGCGGCGAAGATCTCTGCACAGGCGGGCGCTGGCTGGGCTCACTGCGAGATGCCCTGTGGTCAAGACGAACGTTATGTCTGCATGCACCCGGACCAAGTGTGGCTATCGGTCTACGAAGGTGGAACCACGCAGGACGAGATTGAGATTCACTGCACCGCTCAGGAGGTTTCACCGGGCTGGCTGATTCACGAGTCCACGGTCGACTACGTGACGGTTGAAGAAGTCTACGGCGGTCCGGAGGGTATTCAGCTCACCGTGACCGTCGACGCCTCCGATCTTGCTCCCGGGCTCCATGAGTCCTGGGTGCGGACGACGATTCCGGATCAGGACTGTCGCGAGCATGCGTTTGTGCGGCTGACCGTGCTGCCCTCCACACCCACCGAGAAGGTGAGTTGGGGGCTACTGAAGGGGCTGTATCGCGAGTAGGCGAAAGGCGACGGAGCGAGGTCTCTTCAGCGGCACTGGATCCGCCCCTCCCCGAAACGTATACTCTAACCACGACGTCGTGACCGGGAGGGAACACATGAGTTCAAAACCACCAAGGCAATGCTCCCCCCACAAGGGACAAAGCGGGCGCTCCGCACCAGGATGGATCTGGCAGGCGGGTGGCCTTCTGGCCCTCTTGTGGTTCCTGATCCGGGTGTTCCCCAGACCATCCAGAGTCACCTACCCCTGCCAGCGCGTCGCTGCCCCGTTGGCCGGCGGTTTTCTCGTCTGGCTGATCGGCACGCTCACGTCAGTCTTCGCCTATCGCCAAGGTTTGCGCCTCTGGCAACAATCGAAAGCGCGGCAAGCCTTGGTCTTTCTGCTGGTGGCGGCCGCGGTCGGCCTGGGGACCCTGGCGACGATCTCGGAGAGACCGGCCCGTGCCGAGCCTCCGGTACCGAATGATCCGATCGGTGAGGCGCGCGGTGTCCATCCCGGCCGCGTGGTGTGGGTGCATGATCCCGCGGCCACGGACTGGGAAGGCCCTGGACACGGTCACTGGTGGGAGGCGGAGCACACCTCTCAGATTGTCGTGAGCCAGATGATGTCGGCCGCTCTTCGGGAACTGAGCGGCGAGACTCAGGATGCGGCCGCCTGGGATCGCCTGATCCGCTACTTCAACTTGACCCACGGCCACGGCGACGTCGGCTACACCGCGGGCGAGAAGATCGTCATCAAGACCAACTTCGTGGGATGTCTCTACCCCTGGGGAGGAACCGATCCCGAGACCTTGACATGGTCACCGGCCGAGACTACATGAACACCGCCCCGCAGATGGTCCTCGCCCTGCTCCACCAGCTTGTCGATGAGTTAGGCGTGGTTCCCTCCGACATCTCGGTGGGCGATCCCCTCTGTCTCTTCCCGAACGAGTACTATGATCCCTGCTTCGCGGAGTTTCCCGACGTTCACTATCTCGACTACTTCGGCGGCAACGCGGAACATCCTCGTACCGGTGTGCCCCTCTCCGATGTGCCGGTCTACTGGAGTTGCCACCCGGTCGATGTGGCGCAGGACTACGTGCCGACCTGTTTCACCGAAGCGACCTACCTGATCAACTTCGCCAACTTCAAGAGTCACAGCAATGCCGGGGTGACGCTGAGCGCGAAGAACCACTATGGTTCACTGGTGCGGATTCCCCTGGATGATAGTTACTACAATCTTCATCTCTGCCTGGCCAATGTGGCCCC
>CAZTDY010000161.1:0-4602 GCA_964612295.1 uncultured bacterium
AGTGACTGCTTTGCCGGTTGTTAGTCTTGGCTTTGGCTTGGAACTTCAGTTTAGGTGTCCCGGTGTTCGTGTATCTACATGCGTTGGGCAAGACGCTGCCGGTGACCTTCGGGAAACAGGTCGAAGTTGAGCGCTCTACTTTTGGAATGCCTACCTGAAGGGGGAGCTTACGAACTCAGGTCTGATTAGTCCTAAACAATGCCCGCTATCCTTGTCCAGGGCGTCGCTCGTACGCCGCTCCCCAATCCTTTCGCCACCATCGCCGACTTGGCCGGCAAGTGGACCACATGAGCCGTGACCTCATGTCCCTTGATCGCCCGGGTGAGTTGCAGAATGGATCCCGCCATGCTCGCTTTGGGCGTCCGAGAGGCCTTGGCCTCTAAAAGCGCCAGGTGATTCCCACCCAGGGGCGTGATGAAGTCGACTTCAAGACCCTGCCGATCGCGGAAATGATAAAGAGCTTTGCTGCGCCCGGTATGGATCTGTTGCTTGATGATTTCTGCCGCAACCAACCCCTCAAAGAGCGGTCCATGAAAGGGGGACCTTCTTAAATCCGCCTCCGTCTCAATGCCCAAGAGATGCGCCGCGAGGCCCGAGTCGGCGAAATAGAGCTTCGGCGATTTCGTGATTCGCTTGCCGAAGTTTTCAAAGTAGGGGGGGACGAGTATGATCTGACCCGTCGTTTCCAATACTCCCAGCCACTCGGAGATCGTCGGAACAGAGACGCCGAGCGGCCCGGCCAGTGCAGTCTTGTTCAGCACCTGGCCGACACGTGTCGCGATCAGGGCGAGAAAGCGACGAAAGGTCGCAAGATCCTTGATGGCGAGGACCGCACGCACATCGCGTTCGAGGTAGGTTTGAATGTAGGAACGATACCATAGACTTCTCGCGGACGGCCTGGCGATTACTTCGGGATAGCCCCCCTTGAGCAGCGACACGCGCGGATCCTCGGAGTGCGAGAAGGGCAGGAGTTGGAAGACGGCCGCCCTTCCCGCCATGGATTCGGACACACCCCGCATGAGCGCAGCCTCCTGGGAACCCGTGAGGAACCAGACGCCCTTCTTCCGCGGAACTCCATCGATTTCCGCACGGATGTAGTTCAGGAGTTCGGGGGTGTTCTGGATCTCGTCCAAGATTACCGGACGGCGGATTTCCTCCAGAAAACTACGAGGGTCGCTCCGAACCCTGGCGACGACGTCGGGCTCTTCGAGGAGAACGTAGGCGGCGTTTGGAAAGCAGTGCCTTAGAATTGTCGTCTTGCCGGAGCGGCGAGGTCCCGTCACGATCGTTGCGGAGAAAGCCCTCGCAGCTTTGCGCAACTCCTTCTCCAGGTTTCGCTTCACGTATTTCATATTGACATATCTAAAGCATCACTTTAGATATGTCAAGGCTAAAAAGCCGCAGAACTTGCCTGCCTTTGTCAGACATTTCGAATGTGCTACACCTGTTGCCCCTCCTGAATATTCATCCGACGCCTAATTCGCCGTCTAGGATTCGTCGAACCTGAAGATCTCGATCCATGGCGGCTCAGTTCATGTGCAGGGGAGTGGATGTCGCCCGATTCGATGGGTTCGACAGGTCTCGACACCGGACAGTCCTTCTCAAGCCCCAGGTGAGTCCGGCTCCGGTGGTAGTAGTCCACGTACTCCCGAAGCACCCGCATGAGATGCCGCTCATCGAAGATGATCACATGGTCGAGACATACCCACCGAATTGATCCAATCACCCGCTCGACGTATGAGTCCTGCCAGGGTGATCGCTTCGCGGTCTGGATCTGCTTGATGCCCAGTGAAGTCGAATCCATAGATCCCGTCCCGATCTCGGATGAGATATTTTGGAGCAGTTTCCCAGGGAAATGCCTCGACGATCTGCTACTCCGTCCATGCCGCAGTCGGATTGGTGGTGACGTTGAAGTGGAACACGAAGTACTTCCGCGAGCAGATTATTGCGGCGGGGTTGCAGGTTGGTGGGCAGGATGCGCCTATCGTGCCGGTGATGCTCTACAATGCGAAGCTTGCCAATGATATGGCTCGTGACATGTATGCGGAGGGCTGTCCCTTCCGTTTATTCATCCACCCGGAGCCAGACTTCTTCGCTACGGAATCCAAGGACAGTATTGGTTGACAGCCTAAATCCACAGATGCACGGTGGACGGATATACAGGAGGCACAGTGCCGCCATCCACCGAGGAGGAAACATGATGAAGTACCACACGTTCCGCATTACTTTGGCATGCTCGGTTGTTGTTATTGTGACCGGTCTGATGAGCGCAGTGCCAGCGCTATCGGCAGAGCTCGTCGCTTGTCACTTCGACTTCAGCGCCGACAGCGTGGGCCAGCCGCCAAGCATGGATCCTCCGGGCGATCCCGATGGCGACTCCGCCTCGAACTTGGGAGACATGGGCACGGCCACGGTGGCCGCCTCGATTGGCTCCCTCACGGAGCAACCGCTTGAACTGACAAGGGCGTCGGGGATCGGATGGTTCCACTTCAGATTCAATCTCGATCCCGATATGCAGGACTGCGACAGCTACACCGTCACATGGCAATCGCTTTTGAATGACGATCCCCACTTCATCAACATCGGTGTCAGGTCGTCCTCCAATGTGATCATGGGGAATATCGAATACCGCCCGGACGGTGTTCTGTCTCGAACCGGGTCTGGCACGCTGGCCGTGGGCTGGGCATACTGAACTGATCAGGTTTTCGAGTTCACCATCGACAATGAGGCCCATGTCTTCAGTCTCTCGATCGATGGTGTCCCGGTGCCAGAGATCCAGGATGTTACGGTGGCGCCCGGCCCCTTCGCAAGCCTGTCCTTCGAGTTCGGGGGAGTCGTTGCGCAATCCATCGTGGTTGATAACGTCCATGTAGTGGCTGACTGCACGGATGTGGCCACCGAGTCGGCCAACTGGGGAAGCCTGAAGGCGTGGTATCAATAGCGGTGCGCCCTCATCGCACGTAACTGTTTATCTGACAGGCCGGACGAATATTCAGAAGGGACAATCGACTTCCTTGTTATCCGATTACCTTTTCAGCCACAGGTAGTCGCCCGCCTGTCTGCTCTCGCGTAGAATGTTACAATCAACCGCCGTCAGGCCGGAGCGGCCTACGGCATGGGGCGTGTAACCGTGCCCGGTCAGGAGGGAGATGAGGTCGGCGGGATCGAATCCGCCCAGGCCCATGTACTCCGGGGAGAACTCCACGAGCAGTGCCGGGCAACGCTCGAGCACGCGTTCGGCCCCTTTCAGCGCGAGCAATTCGTAACCCTCGATGTCGATCTTGATGAAGCGCGGAGTCCGCGTTCCCAGCTCCATCGCATCCCAGAATCCATCCAATGAAATCGTCTTCACGTCGATCGATGCTTCGTCCTGGAGCTGCAACAGGGAATGACGCCCGAGGTTGCTGTCGGCATGTTTGTAGAGACGCTGCACGCCTTCACCTGCGGCGAGGGCCTTCTGTACGGGACTGACCCGGGTCGAACGATTCAACCGCAGGTTATGCTTCAGTAGCTCGAAATTCAGGGGATCGGGTTCGAAGGCGAAGACGTCCACGCCGTCGGGCGAGAGCTTCTCGAACAACAACGAATACCAGCCGACGTTCGCGCCGATGTCCAGCACCACGTCGCCGGGCTCGAAACTCAGGAAATCGACCAGGAACGAGCTCAGCAGGGGCTCATGGGCCAAGTACTTGTAGAGATGACGCCCGACGCAGTCCTCGGTTTTCACTTTGAAGCGCAGATCCGGCCCGGGGGCATGGGCGACCAGGAAGGGACGGCGCAGTATCCAGCGCTCGAGCAGGTAACGCAACGACCTCAGAATCGAGGATTGTCGCACCGGTGAGATATTGACTTCCATCGCTCCCTCCGGACTGTCTTCCAACATGCCATCCGAGGACAGTATATGGCGGGAACGGGCCTGCCAACATCAATCGTCCTGCTTGATGGAGCGCTTGGGTAATGAGGCTATGCGATTCTATTTCACTTGCAGGAGTCGTCTGTGCTATACTGGACAATTCTAGTCCGCATAATTCAATCGAGACCCAACCAGGCTTCAACCCGCCAAAGGAGCGTACCATGAGCAGCAGGACAATCACCCTCGCCACAACCACCATTCGGATTATAGGTTTCTTTCTCCTGGCAGCCTTACTCGGCTCATCTGCCAATGTTGCCCAGGCCGCCACGATCACCGCTTATGGCGGCGCTACCGGTCCGGGCCTAGGTAGCGTGATTTTCGGGAGTGTCAGCACACCGAACAACGGGAATGACAACGTCGTCGGTATGTCGTCGAACCTGCTTATCATCGACCAGAAATCCTTCAGTACCTCCGAATACATCGATATTGTCTTTGCGGTCACGGATTTCGGCGTACCAACGAGCGAGTATGCCGTATCCGAATTCGTTTACAACGGGACCAGCGACAACTGGATCGGATATCAGGTCAAACTGGGCTTCGGCACCGGAGCATCCTTCGTGTCGGTGGGGTTGGGCACCGGACTCGACTTCGATACACCGGATTACGATTCACCGATGGATTTCTCGCCATACTCCCTGTAACGCACCACATTATTTCACCCCCTTCCAGTCACATTGCCTAACCTGGTA
>CAZTDY010000162.1:0-4254 GCA_964612295.1 uncultured bacterium
GAGGCCATCCTACCGGCGGGAGTGCCAAACACCCCCGCCGGTATTGTTTCCCTAGAGATTCCGCAGACTACTCCGCGACAATGATCTTGCTCGACACGGTCCCCTCACCCGCCTTCAGGCGGACCAGATAGACACCGGCCGGCAGATGGCGCGTGGCATCGTCACGTCCATCCCACTCGACGCGGTAGTTGCCCGCAGGCTGCGACTCGCGCATGAGCGTGCGAACCACGCGGCCGCTCAGGTCGAACACCTGCAGCGTTGCGTCCGCCTGCGTCGGCAGCGCGTAGTGGATGGTCGTGCGGGCGAGGAACGGATTCGGATCAGCGCTGCTCAGGTGCAGCACGCGCTTCGTCATCTGATCCTCGACGCCCGAGTAGCCGACCTGGAAACCTTCGATGAGAACGTCATCGATGTACCAGCCCTCCCGGTTGGCCCCGTAATCCGTGCCGAAGCGGAAACGAATCTGGGCATCGCCTTCGTAGGCCGACAGGTCGAAGTTGATCTGATGCCAATCACGGGAACCCGCAAAGACCATGAGCCCTTCAGGGAACGGTCCCGGGTTGATCCCATGGCGAATCTGGTGGGTGTATCCCTCTACCGGGAAGATCTGCATGAAGGCCCCCCCGTCGAGGCTGAGTTCGACAATGCCGCCATCATACGCGTACTCGGGGTAGGCGGTGCTGGTGTCGGTCTCGATCCACTGCCAGAAGGTCAGCCGGCCGTAGGGCAGCAGATCGAATACGGGCGTCATCAGCGCGGCGTCGAGCAGGTTGCCGTAGTCGCCGGTACCAGTGTCGCCGCACTTCCAGCTGTTGTCACCAGCGGCCGTGTGGTTCCTTTCGGTGCTGATGTGCCACTCGTCGTTGAAGCCGCCGCTGGCCGCCTCATGGGTCCAATCGGGAGAGCCGGTCTCTACATCCTCCGAGACATGGTCGACCTGCGGCGCTACGACGAACATGTGCAGCGTGGCCGGAGCATCCTCCGGATGGCTGGAGTAGTTGTCGTCGGTGTCCCTCGCCTCGAGGAAGTAGCCCACCTCGGACGGCTGCTGGAGATTCGGGATCACGCCCACGAACTCGTCGAGATTGCCCGTCGGGGTCATGATGACCTGCTCCACGAGGCCGCCGTTCACCTGGTAGTTGAGCAGGATCTCCTCAGGAATCAGCGGGGCGTTGTAGGACAGGATCCTGGCCACGACATCGACGTCACCCACTTCGTCGTGACTGGCGACCGGCGTATGGCTAATGTACACGCCGCTGAGCAGGATCGGCGGGCACTCGAAGCCATGGTTCATCGCCGCCTCGCAGAGGTACTCGTGGTGCGGCGTGCCGTTGTCGAGGTTGCCGTCGTCATCGTCGGCGATGAAGGTCGCCAGCACCTGATCGGGTTGATACCAGGGCTCCTCCAGCACGCGGCCGAAGTGCCAGCGCTCACCGCAGAGGATCCTCGCCTGCTCGGTGCCGTACTCGGCCTCCATCAGCTCCCAGAAGTCCCAGTGGAAGCCGGCGATGATCTGGCCATCGTGGTGTACCGAGCCATTCAGGTCCTCGGGATACTGGAGGGTGTTGTCCGAATCCCGAATACCCCCGAGGCAGTTGCCCTCGTAGAAACCGCGTCCGATGATCGATTCCAGGCACATCAGGTTCAACATGATGTCGCTATTGCCCTCGCCCAGACCCTCATTGCCCTGACTGCCGAGGATGGACCACTGGATACCGTGGCCAAACTCGTGGTGCACGACTCCCTGCAACTCGCCGGTGTTCGCGTAGCCGCCGCCGGCGGCACAGAAGTTGATCGTGCCGTTCCACCAGGCGTTGCCCGGGCAGTAGCCGTCGGTGCGGTTTACATAGGCCAGCATCTGATCGTTGACGTACGGCCAGTCGGGATCAAACGTCTGGAAGTAGTCGTGAATGTCGTTGATGGCATCGAACACGTCACGCTCATCCTGACGGGAGTTGGCGTCGGACCAGGAGATCGTGAACGGAATGCCCGGCGTCGCGGTGTCGCTGAACTGAGACTCAGCTCCGTTGTAGTTGTACACGCGAATGTACGGCCCTATGAACGAGGAGGTCACCTCGTGGCTGTCGCTGCCCGCATACGGCACCGTCCAGTTGCCGTCGTAGTCGGTCGTGGTCGAGCCCACGTCGGTGACGGTCAGTTCCAGGTGCGGGGCGATCTCGGTCCCTTCTCCGTTGCAGTAGGTCGAGAATTGCACGCTGCTCTCGGCATTGCCCGCAAAATCGGTGAAGCAGATCTCGTTGGTACGCCAGAGGATCTCGCCCGTGTGCGCATCCACGTGGCACAACCACTTGCCCAACGGCGACTCGGTGTGAATGCGAACGCGCCACACCAGGTGGTACTCGACATTCGTCTCATCGAGCGGCACCGGCAAAACCAGCAGCTGGCCGTCCTCTTCTATCGTATCGGTCCTCTCGTTGAAGGGCAGATCGACCGCCGCGATATCCTGCGCGTCCATCAGGCTCAGTGACGGAATGGGGCTCACGTCGATGCCGCTGTAGCACTCCGAACCCATGACGAACAGGCGTCCGGCCTCCGTGAAGGTGAGCTGAACGCGGCCCATCCAGACGTCGACACCCTCGTGCGTCTGCTGGAAGTGCACCGCGCGCTTGCCCATGCCCGTGGGCGAGTCCACGAACCGGAGGTTGGCGTTGTCGGCGCGGAAGAGCTGCGGGTTCGTCGCAATGATATCCCGGGCCACGCGCTCGGCATCGACCTCATCGCGGAGCGACGTGGCCACATCGATGCCGCTCCCGTAGAAGGCGACCGGCGTATCCGTGTACGGATTCCAGCGGTGCACGTGCCAGTTGCCGCCGTTCGCCGCCGCAAACCGGCTGACCACCTGAGAACTGGCGAGCTCCGTCTCGGCAGACGTGTAGGTCGCGATGCCGAAGTCCGGAAGCGGTATCTCGTAGTCGGTGCTCTGACTGTCCGGTGTCCATGCCCTTGCACCCGTCAAACCGCCGGTGAGCAGCCCCAGCGTGACGACAAGCATTAGAAATCGTAGAAACCCATCGCGGTGCTTCATGAAGCACGTCTCCTTTCCCGCGAGCCCGAATTCAGCCGGTCCCGTGGTAACCAACCGATGCCCGCCGATAAGATCGAGGAGGGGTTTGTGACGGCACCTTTTCCCCCGAACCGGCTGAGATGCGTGGCCGCCACAAGAGGCGTTCGTACAATTATAAGGGAATATTGCACTTGGAGGAAGCACTTGAGGGGCCCGCCGCGGAGTCCGAGGCGCACTTCTGCGTCTAATGTCGCAGATACCTGCATTTAGCGGAGCAGGACCAACCTCAGCAAGGCTTTGCCTGGGAGTGGATCGGACCTCGGCTCAGCTCATTGACCTTACAGCCATGAGCTACCGCTCGGGCAGGAAGACGATCCTCACAGTCCGCGAGGACGTTTCGCCGCGCAGGCGCAACCAGTACACTCCGCGCCCGGCGCGCCGACCGCGCCAGTCGAGGTTGTCCCAAACGATCTCATGTCCGCCCGGCTTGAAGACACGATCAGCAAGAGAGGCCTGTGGGTCCCGAAAACTCGAATGCCGCTATGGCCTTGAAGTTAGCACCCAATGAATCCCGGTCGGATTTGCGGCCGAGTTCGTGCTTGCGACCCCGACGGCAACTCGGCGATCCTCTCCCGCACGTTCACTCAAGGCTCGTTTCACCGACAGGACAAGCATACCATGTCGTGGCTCACGTCTCTACTCAGCTGCCTGGCTGGGATCTTCCGATCCCGGGCGTATCTCGAACTCGAGAATCTTGCGCTACGCCACCAGCTGAACGTCCTTCGACGATCCTGTCCCCGTCCGCGCCTGCGACCTGCCGACCGGATCCTCTGGTGCTGGCTCTCCCGAATCTGGGCGGCTTGGCGTGATGCGCTCGTAATCGTACGACCCGAAACCGTCATCGCATGGCGCAGACGCAAGTTCCGCGAGTACTGGACGAGGCTGTGTCGATCGGGCAAGCCGGGCAGGCCGGCGACCCCTCGTGAGGTTCGTGACTTGATCCGACGGATGTCCTCTGCGAATCCCTTGTGGGGATCTCCACGCATCGTTGGCGAGCTGAGCAAGGTCGGGATCGATCTGCGCAAGTCGACGGTCGAGAAGTACATGGTCAGACGAAGGAAGCCTCCCTCCCCCACTTGGAGAACCTTCCTGAAGAATCACATCGCCGACATCGTGGCGAGTTATAGCTGAAAGTTGTGGATGACGTGAAAAAGAAAGGCGGCGTATCC
>CAZTDY010000163.1:0-4206 GCA_964612295.1 uncultured bacterium
GGGGGACTGGCGCGGGCTTCACCATCTATGCGCGGGTTCTAAGCACTGTCGACAGCACTGGTCGTTGCGCCCCAGATCACGAACAGGGTCAGCACGATCACAAGACTCATCCGTGCATTCATGACTTTCTCCTTTTTCGCCCGCCGAACGAGTCCCGCGGCGGGCTACAGAACACAGCAGGCCCAACGCCGATAAAGATCGGTTTCGGGCCCGCGTATCTGGAGTAGCCATGTCTTCCCCACCCTCCCCGGCTCACGGGTTGGGGCTGTAAGCTGCTCCAATCTAAGAGATTACGCGTCCACCGAGGCGTCGGACTTCCGCGCACGTACGAGCACTTCTTTGAGTTCGAGGTCGCCGGTCGAGCCGGCTTGAATTGCCTCCAGCCGATCCCCAACTCCTGTTCCATCGCCGCGAATTTTTCCTGGGCGGCGACGAGATCGGTCCGGGCGCTCGGCGCCCCCGACCCGGATCTCAGTCGCTACGATGCGCTCATTGGGAATCTCCCGTTGCTCGTCGTCTCAGCTATTGGTGCGATGTTCACCGGCGCGTTCATTGAGGAGGTCCTCTACTGGGGCTTTCTGATCGATCGATTAGAACGGCTCTTCGCCGCCTGGCGCTACGCAGCCGTGCTGGCGGCCCGCCGAAACCCATGGCCGTTGATTGCAGCCCATGCGCTCTTGGATCTGATCTTGATGCTGCAGGCGTACTTCGGCATGCTCTCTTGAGTGACGTGCACCTTCCATCGCAAACAGGCAGGGAGTACACGATGGGATCCAGATTATTCCTCTCCGGCTGTTCGATTGCTCTGTTGGCCCTTCTCTCAGGATGCTCAGACTCAGGCCGAGATTCCGCGCAGGTCACCGCTCGCGATGGCCTGCAGTTCACGCGAGCTGACATCCCGGGAGTGACCACGGATCATTCCAGCGCCGGAGGCGTGAGCTGGGTCGATTTCGAAGGCGACGGAGATCTCGACCTCTACGTCACGAACGGATATGACGTCAGCACCTCGACGCCCACCGGGCAATTCAATCGCCTGTATCTCAACGAAGGCGGCGGGGTGTTGGTCGAGGCAATCGCCGAGGGACTCACGGACGGCGAGGAATTCTCGTCCAGCAGCACCTGGGCCGACTACGACAACGACGGCGACCTGGACGTCTTCATCTGTACTCAGCAGGACCTGAACAACCACTTGATGCGAAATGAAGGTGACGGTTTGTTCATGCTGGTCGACGGAGAGCCGGTCGTGTCCGACGGCGGTCACTCGTACACCGCCGCGTGGGTCGACGTGGATAACGACGGCTGGCTCGACCTCTTTGTTGCCAACGGCGGCCTGAGTCACACCGACACCAACGATCTCTATCGCGGCACCGGCGACGGTCACTTTGAGAAGATCACCGAAGGCTGCATCGTGACGGACGAGGCAGCAACGTGCGGCATTGCCTGGGGAGACTACGACAACGACGGCGATCTCGATCTCTTTGTCGCAAATCAGGGCTTCGCGCCACCCGCGAACAACAACGCGCTCTATCGCAACGATGGGGATTGGGTCTTCACCCCCATCGAAGACGTTTCGGTGGTCAACGACGGCCAGCCCTCGTGCGCGGCAACCTGGGTGGATGTCGACAACGACCTCGACCTGGATCTCCATGTCGCCAACATGTATGGACTCGCCGACCGGCTCTATCTCAACGACGGGCAGGGCGCGCT
This sequence comes from uncultured bacterium, assembly GCA_964612295.1. Classification (GTDB taxonomy): domain Bacteria; phylum Eisenbacteria; class RBG-16-71-46; order CAIMUX01; family WJJG01; genus CAYQJL01. The sequence continues at coordinate 1,708 of CAZTDY010000163.1, forward strand.
CTCCCCCGCAGAAGGCCTCTCGCTCACACTCGACGGCGGCCACAGCTACGGCGCAAACTGGGAAGACTATGACAATGACGGAGATCTCGACGTGGTGGTCGCAAACTGGGGCGCCAGCCCCGCTGTCCATCTCAACGACGGGCAGGGAGGGTTCGAGCAGGTCATCGCCGGTGAGCTCGGAGACCGTCTGGAGTCCCCCGGCGCAATGGCCTCCGGTGACTTCGACGGGGATGGGGATGTCGATGTGTATGTCGGCAACTGGCCGAACTTACCCGGCCCGGATGAACTCAATGCGCTCTACTCGAATGACACCGAAGGCCGGCACTGGCTTCGTGTGCGATTGCGTGGCGAAACGAGCAACGGATCCAGCGTCGGCGCCCGGGTGGTGCTGACATCCCGGCAAGACGGGCAAACGATCACTCAAATGCGGGAGATCACCACCCAGATGGGCTTTCGGGGCCAGAGCGACCTGAATCCCCATTTCGGTTTGGGTGAGACCGGCGAGATCGTGTCACTCGAAGTCCAGTGGCCGTCAGGGAAGCGCTCAATTCTGACGGACATCACTGCCGATCAGATTGTGGAGGTTACCGAACCGTAGCGGGGCATGATCGAAAGCAAAGGGCGGCAGAGGAGCGAGCTGCTCCCCCACCGCCTCGAATTCTCTAGTCCTGTCCGGGAAGCTTCGGAAGCTTGCTCTTGAGAGCCTGGAACTTCTCTTGCGCTCCGTCGAGTTCACCCTTGATCCCGCTGATCTTGGATTCCAACTCGCCCTTCTTCTCGTTCAGGTCGGCGAGCTTGTCGACGTTGAGGCCGGTCACCGCTCCCCGCGCATCGCTGATCTTGTCGCCGATTCCCTCGACGAGACCGTCGAGTTCGGCGTTCTCGAGCGCTTTGGCGCCCTCTTTGAGCGTGTTCAGTCCACCCTCGTACTCATCCAGCTTGGCGAGAGCATCCGATTTGAAACTCTCCGCGGCGGTGGCAACCTGCTCGCCCGCTTCTTCCACGGTTTCGGCCGCGTCCTGAACAGCCCCACCAACATCTTCCATGGCCGCTTCACCCTGTCCTTCCGAGCCACCTTCGCCACCACACCCCATCACGGGAGAGATGACCAGGGCGGCAAGGATCAGCAGATACAACACACGCATATTCCCCTCCTTGCGAATGCTCTTTCGATCGCAGCCGCACCCTCCGCGTCCTGCGATTCAGACACTCAGTTGCGAAGGAAAGATACACCAACCTCGCATCGGGATCCAAGCGGTGATGCTGATGGTCGCCCTCCGGTCACTATGATATGTTCGTTTGGTCGTCATGCTCGTTGATCATGCCCGGCGGCCTTGGTGGGGGTTGACCTATTCACAAGCGCGTCAACCGTTTGGACCGTTTGCGTCACCTGACCATGACACTGCCCACTTTGTTTACACGTGATACTCTAAGGACGTGTCGCCATGCGAAAGAAAGGGCAGACGAAGGGGATCTTCTGCATTGAAGGCCTGTGGGACCCGGACCTTCGCGTGGGATCGACCGTGCAACCGGTCTTGGAGCTTCTTCGGCTCAACGAGGACACCGCCTACATCCATCGCGAATACGCCACGCGCGAGGAGTTCGAGTACTATCTCAAGAAGTGGGCGCAGAAGACCTACGAAGCCTACCCGATCCTTTACCTCACCAGTCACGGGACCGAAGGGGGCATCGAATTGGGCGGCGAGTTCTACTCCCTCGAGGACATGGCCCTGCTACTCGAGGGCAAGTGTGCCAATCGGGCAATCATGCTCTCCTCATGTACAACCCTCAAGCTCCCCAAAGCAAAGCTGATGCATCTCCTCGAACAGACCGGCGCTCTCCTGGTGTGCGGCTACCGCGTTGATGTCGATTGGATGCGTTCGCTCGCCTTCGAGCTGCTGCTCTTCTCCCACATGCAAGGCCATGAGTTCTCAGGCCGGGGCGCAGACGCGATTGCCCATGCAGCGGAGGGTCTGAGCAAGTCATTCCCCGACCTTGAATTTCAACTGGTCACCATCAAGGATCTGCCCAAGTCCTCCTAGATGGCTCGCATACACCGCGACCAGCATTCGCTTGAGGCAAACATCTTGCGGCGCCCTGAGAATGCTGCTACTTCCTCGTAGATGTAGCCTGACGTGGTGTCCCTTCGGGGAGAAACTCGCGCTAGGAGCATTGACGATTGAATCTCGTGAGAGGGAGCGTCCGGCAATTTCTTGTGCTCGGTGCGCTCCCTCTCCTTTTTCTTCTCCCGACTTGTGCCGCGATGGCGTCCCCTCCCGCCTCATTGCAGGAAGATCCATACCTGATAGAGCTCCTGGACGCCGCCCATCGCGCCGAGCTGCACACCGACCCCTATTGGCACACTCTGCTTCACTACAAGAGGGGAAACCTCGGACTGCGGAGCTTGGTTGACGATCCGGACTTCTTCGCCGCTGCGACCGGAATGTCACCGGTCACTCAAAAGCGGCCAGGTGGGAACACTTCAAAGGCGGCCACTCC
>CAZTDY010000164.1:0-2404 GCA_964612295.1 uncultured bacterium
TACTGGAAGGCACCAAATGAACATCTTCGCTTTGCGAGAGTCGGATATAGCCTTCCAGATCATTGATCCGGGGCAGGGAGAGCAGATCACCTTCTGCGGCGAAAGCGGAACCTACCTGTTTGAAGGGAATCAGTACCGGGATACGGATTGGCTCGAGATCACCGTCGAGGAGCAAAGCGAAATCACGTTCTGCACGACAGCGGAATTCGAACTTCGAGTCTTCCTGATCGACGGCAACCTGGGGTGCAGTGACCCTGAGGTCCTCCAGACGGCGAACGCACAGTACCTCGAGCCGGTCTACATCACGCACGACTGCTCGCCCGGGACCTATTGGTTCTGGGTCGGCCCCAACACGTTCGACGGCTGGCCCTGCTCGGACTGGATGTATGTCGTGGAGATTGACGGGTATGTCGGAGGTTCCACGCCGCCGCAAACCGAAACCTGGGGTGCGATCAAAACCCGATTCCGCTAGTCCTCCTGATCCGGAAGACGGAAGCAGTCCGACGCGTGGGTCTGATCGATGTAGATCAGAGCGTCATAGTCGTCCGAGACCACGGTCGGGTAGAACTGCACCTTCAACGCGCCTGCGCCAATCGAGCGGAACAGCGCGGATCTCGTGAGCCAGGATGATCGCGCATCCTCTTCCGAAGTGTCCCGCAGGTCGAGGATGAGCCGGGGCAGTCCGGTCTGATGAAGCACGTACTCCACGGAGCCCGGTGAGGCGGGGAGCAGGTCGTGCACTCCGAGACCCACGTTCATCTCGATGGCGGTGTACTGTCCCTCGTGAGCGGCGAACCCCAGAACGACCATGTCATCCCCGTACCATTCGCTCAGGTAGCTCCCCATGGGGATGTAGCTCGTGGGATCCGACGAGCGACGGACATGACCATTGTGGGCCCAGAGCACGATCTTGGTGTCGGGGGGTGACTGGTCGAGGATCCAGCGGACGTTCTCGGCCATGCATATGTCTCGCTGTGTGAAATCGGCTCGCGACGCCAGGGCCTGCCAGGCCACGCGTGCATTCTGAATGGCCCAGGAGACCTCCGCCTCGGGAAGTTTCTTGCCATAGCGTCTCCGCTTTGACTGAAGATGATCGAGAACGGTGCGGCATTGCTCAGCGCCGACTTTCAAGGGAATTGCCGGGGCCTCTTTCTCCTCCTCAGATAAGCCGACATCGGTCATGCGCAAGCTGTAGCTGCCGGAGTGGGGGAGGGTGTCATCAATGAGCACTTCGTATCCCCGTCCGCCGGTATAGAAGCCCTTGCTGGTGCCGCTCTCGAAATCGCACTCGAAATGATCGGATGCATCAAAGAGGTCGCCATCGATCTCGATCTGGAGGACATCAAACCAGGCTGTTCCGCTCCCCGAGAGCAGCGCGCCGAAGTTGATGTTGGTGGCCTCCGCGGGAACCTCGAGTTCGATCTCGTAGCGCGTCCAGGGCGTGGACCCTTGCGGGCCACGACGGCGCATATTGTCGAATCCCAGGGTTCCACTTTCCCCGTCGATCCTCCACCAGAGGCCCGCGTGCCCGTCGGCCACCGCCTCGCTCCTGATCCAGCCGCTGTAGCGGATGGTGTGTCCGATGGCGGCTTGAATCGGAAACGAACCGGTGGCCACGCCGAACCGGGAACTTCCACCCATCTTCTCCGAATCCCTCGCGGTCTGATATGCAGCGGAGGCCCGCTCGGCAAAGGAAGGGTCGGCCGTTTGCACGAACTCGGTCACGATGTCCATGGCGACCTGTGAGGCCTGCATGTCGAACCCGGTGAACTCGAGGGTGCCGGCGCCCGACTCATTGAACGTGCGCATCCAGAGAATCATGTCCAGCACCTCCTGGGTGTTCCAGGTCCAGAAGTACATGCCCTCCATCAGCTCTTTCGGGTTCCCCTCGCCACCAAGGACGTAGTCGTTGATGCGGTAGGACTCGGGCATGTTGGCTTCGATGGAAAAGATGGTGAAGCCCATCTCGGAGGCAAGGAACTCGAGCAGGCGATGCTTCATCTGGAAGAACTCGCGGGTGCCGTGGGTCCCTTCGCCCAACGATACGATCCGGGCGTCGCCGATCAACTCCCGGAGAGGTTCGAGATCGGCGAACTCGTGTTCGGCTTCAGCCGTCTCAAAGGGAATTGCGTTCGACCGCACCCATTCGATTTCCTCGGGCGTGGGCTCAAGTGCGCTCGCATCTGCAGGTGAGGATCCACAAAGAGACGCCATTACCGCCAGGGGCCAGAGAAGGCTGCGAGTCATTGGGGCCATCGGGAGACTCCTCTCTCTTGATCACGGTCAGCTGGTCTCCTGCCAGGAGCGCAGAGTATCACGCGCTTTGCGGACAGGCGCATATGCAGAGTCGGCCAGTGCCCAGACCTCGAGTGCACGCTCGAGATGGTCCACCGCACGAGAGCGC
>CAZTDY010000164.1:2504-4173 GCA_964612295.1 uncultured bacterium
GAGAGCGCGAGGGTAAGCGAAGCCTCAGCCTGATCCAGGTTGCCGGCCTTGCGGTGGCAACGTCCGATGTCCAAGTGCGCCTCGCTGCCGGTGGGCGATAGATCAATGCGTTGCTGGAAGAAGTCCAGCGCAACCTCATAGTCGGACTGTTGCTCGCGAATCCGCCCCATCGTTTCCATCCACTTGAAGCGCAGGAGCCCGAGATTCAGAGACTCGATCATGGATTCGAGGTCGGCAGCGGCTGACTCCGCTTCCTCGAGGTTGCCGAGTTCAATGTGGACCGAAATGGGCGCCAAGAGGCCCAGGGGTCGGAAGGGGAGTGGGCAGTTCTTCAGAATGTCGTCGAGGAGCGCCAGAGCCTCGGCCTCCTGGCCGCCGCCGGCGAGCCATTCGGCGAGATTGACCTGGGTCAGGATTGACCAAAGCGGTGAGGCTTCCGCACCAACCTCCTGGAGGGAGGTCCGGCACAGCTGATTGCAGAGGTGAAGCTGGCCGGTCAGGACATAGTACTCGGCCAGTTCAAGGACGACCTGCAGCCGCTGATCAGCGTCGAGATTCTCTTCCAGAATGGACTGGGCCGTCGAGGGCCAGGTGGTGAGGTCGCCGAGGTGGAATTCGCACTCGGCCAGCTCGAGGCGCACGTGCGGATCGGCGGGGTTCAGGAGCTGCGCATGCTCTAGGTAATCCTTGGCTTCCTCGTGGTTGCCGAGGGTCTGCAGGAGGGAGCCAAGGCTGACCAGGGCTTGATCATCATCGGGGTAGCGCTCGACGTAGGTTTCGAAGTAACCGCGGGCGGCCTCGAATCGACCAGCCCGCTGAAGCTCAGAGCCCGCCTGTTGGAGGTAGTCTGGATTGTCCGGCTCGAGCTCGAGCAGCCGTAGCAGGGATGCAATGACCGCGTCGGTGTCGCCTTGCGCGCTCTGGAGCATCAGAAGAGCCTGGTGGGGCAAGAGGTCATACGGGTAAAGATCCCGCCACATTCGCAGGACGGCGCTGGCCTTGTCGCCGGCACCCTGACTCTGGAAATAGGTTGCCTTGACCGAAAACTCAACTCGCTCGGGCAGGCGGTAGAGGTGGTTCATCAGGGTGTTCAGAACTGCGGCGGCTTGTTGTGCGTTGCTTTCACTCGAGACCTGGAGGAGGAACCACAGAGACCAGTGAGCCAGCGCAAAGCCGGGGTCCTCGGCGATCGCCTCTTCGAGCAGCCACCGGGCGCGGGCGGCATCGTTCTCCATGTCACGGGCCCTTGCGGCCCACGCGTAGGATTCGAGAGCCGTGAGAGATGCCGTCGCGATTTCGATCACGGGCTGGTCCGGCCAGGTTTCCAGATGCTCTTCAGGAAGGCCGAGATGTTGTCTGATGCGGAGGCTGGCCTCATCGACCACCGCATAGAGAGAGGGAGCCGACAGTTGGAATTCCGCCTTCAGCCGCTCCTTCTTAACGTCGTGGACCTCGATCTGCACGTCATAGCCCTGGGCGGAATACGCAACCGTGCCGGTCACCAGATGCGTGCAATAAGCATCTTTGGCGACTTGGCGGCGCAGGGGGATGGGGGCCTTCGTGATGTCCTCGTATCCGGCCCTTTTCGCGGCGGCGGCGAACTCTGAGCTGCCCAACAGATCGCGGAGAGGGTCGAGGTTGACGTAATGATCCTGGATGATATCCTAGC
>CAZTDY010000165.1:0-4035 GCA_964612295.1 uncultured bacterium
TCACGTCCGGTTCTGTGAGGGCGTGGGGGTGCAACTCCCCCGCGCCACTCGACAGTCCGTAACTCCCATTCGCCCTGGCAACTCCCCCACCATGATATGATCTAGCCCATGATGCGCACACTACTTTTCGCGGACTACGGCCGGCTCCAGCAGCGAGAATTCGATCGACGTCGAGGGATTGAACGGATTCGGGTAGTTCTGCTCCAGGGTGACCTGCGGCCGGGGCGTCTCCTCGCCAACGCTGACGGACGTCGCCGGCCAGGCGTACACGAGCCTGTCGCGTGGAAAGCCGTCGTTTTGACCTACTCTCAACAGAGCGTCTGTTCGGGGTACATGGTCGTCGTCGCTGACGCGATGCTGACACTCATGATGTAGACACATGTACAAGACACCAGTGGGGACTGCGTCATGTGAAAACGGTAACAGCGGCGACCTGCGGTCGTCAAGGGCAAGTCACGGAAACACGCATTGGAAGCGGGTTTCTGGACATGGTGATGTTTACGCATGACTTGTTACAGGTTGACGCCCGGACGGGTATGGAATGGGTTGCCGTCGCGAGTGCGGCAAACAAAGACGCGTAACCTGGATGTAAAGGGGGAAGGCGACTAAGGACCTAAGTGGCTTCAGGAAAAACGCGCTTACGGATGTAAATACATGCAAGGGTTTGCGACGAAGAGCGAATGAACGTGGCCGAAAGTTTACATGTGACAATTGCAGACGGGCGAACTGGCGATGACCGTTGTCACGTGTGGACGAATGATCAAGAACGAGAGCCGGTGGTCAAACAAGCACTCGATCGTGGTGCATGTCAGCGTCGGCGGATTCGTCATCTCAAGGGTGTCGCACGAGTTGAGAGGCTCGCCCCGCGGCAACGCCGGCAAACCCCACCAAAGTCCAAAGCCAGGGCTTCGAAAATCGGCTCAGGGCAGGTATGCTGTGAGATCAACCTGTAAACAGCGAGGTTTACGATGGCACGTCAAAGACAAGGCAAACCCGGTCGCCGCGGCACAAAGCGTCACGGCGGTGGACCGTCCGCGCCCGAGCAGCTTGCCGGCCCGCGTGACCTCACCCTCCGGCGGATCGAGCCGTTTTTGTACGAGGTGGAGCAAACCGGACCCATGCGGGTTCCCGGGCGGGTGTACGTCAACGACGACCTCGTCGACCAAGCGCGAACCGACGGCGGCATGAACCAGGTCGCCAACGTCGCCTGCTTGCCCGGTATCGTCGGCTACTCGATGGCGATGCCGGACATTCACTGGGGCTATGGGTTTCCCATCGGCGGTGTCGCGGCCACCGATCCGGCCGAGGGGGGGGTGATCTCTCCCGGTGGGGTGGGCTACGACATCAACTGCGGGGTGCGGGTCGCGGCAACTCACCTCGATGCCAAGGACGTGCAGGGCAAGCTCGAGGCGGTCGTCCAGGCGCTCTTCCGGCACATCCCCACCGGGGTGGGCTCCTCGGGCGCCATTGAGCGGGTGTCACGCGACGATCTGAAACGCGTCATGACCCGCGGTGCGCGCTGGGCGGTCGAGCATGGATACGGTTCCGGCGGCGACCTCGAACGAACCGAGGAGGAGGGTTGTATGCCCGGGGCCGACCCGGAGGTGGTCGGGGATCGGGCGGTTTCGAGGGGGCTTTCCCAGCTGGGTACGCTTGGTTCGGGCAATCACTTCACCGAGGTCGATCTGGTCGAGGAGATCTTCCATCCTGAAGCCGCCGCGGAGTTCGGTTTGCGGGAGGGCCAGATCGCCATTCAGATTCACACCGGCTCTCGGGGATTCGGTTACCAGATTTGTGACGACTACCTGAAGGTGATGGCGCGCGCCGCCCGCAAGTACTCGCTGCGCCTTCCGGATCGCCAGCTGGCCTGTGCGCCGGTCGATTCCGAGGAGGGCCGGCAATATCTCGCCGCCATGGCCTGCGCTGCCAACTACGCTTGGGCGAATCGGCAGACGATCATGTCCCTCGCCGAGCGCGCACTTCTGGAGGCGTTGGGAATGTCGCCGCGTGACCTTGGCCTGCGCTTGATCTACGATGTCTGTCACAATATCGCCAAGCTCGAGGACCATGAGGTGTCTTCTGGGGAAGTCAGGAGGCTCTGTGTCCACCGCAAGGGGGCCACGCGGGCCTATCCGTCCCGTAACGCCAAGAACCCCTGGCGAACGGGGCAACCTGTTCTGGTTCCTGGAGATATGGGGACGGAGTCCTACGTCTGCGTGGGGCAGCCGAAGTCACTTTCCTGCACTTGGGGATCGACCTGCCACGGGGCGGGCCGGGTCATGTCGCGCAGGCAGGCCCAAAGGCAGTTTCGGGGGCGCGACCTGCTGCGGGAGATGCGGGAGAAGAATGTCCTCGTGATGGCGAAAGAGCGCGGCACGGTGGCCGAAGAAATGAGTGAGGCCTATAAAGACGTGGGCCAGGTCGTCGAGGTGATGCACCAGGCGGGGATTAGTTTAAAGGTGGCCCGTCTAAGGCCGCTGGCGGTGATCAAGGGATAGGGCGCGAGTCCGGGACGATCCGGGCCGGCGCGACGCACGGGCGGAGGAAACCAGTGGGCGAGAAGCAGTACACAGTGGACGAGCAGGTTGAGATTCTCATGCGGGGCACCCGCTTCGCCGATGAAGCCGACGACTGGGGTGACATCGGAGAGTCCGGCGCACTGCGCAAACAGATGACCGAGGAGCTTCGTGGAAAACTCAAGATGGGGAAGCCGCTGCGCGTATATCTCGGAGTCGATCCCACTAGCACGAATCTCCATGTCGGTCACTTCGTGCCGCTGCAGAAACTGCGCAAGTTCCAGGAGCTAGGCCACCAGGTGGTCTTCCTGATCGGGGACTACACGGCTACGATTGGAGATCCGAGCGGGCAGGCTTCCGAACGAAAACGGTTCACCCACGATGACGTGCTCGAACTCGCGAAAACCTATACGGACCAAGCCTACCGGGTGCTTGATCCAGACAAGACCGAGGTGCGCTACAACGGGGACTGGCTCTCCAAGCTCAGCTTCGCGGAGATCATCGATCTGGCATCGATCTTCCCGATGAAACAGATCATCGCGCGTCGCGACTTCCAGCAGCGAATGGATCGCGGGGAGTCTCTGCGTTTTCACGAGGCGCTCTACGCGCTGATGCAGGGCTATGATGCCTACGCTCTCGAGTGCGATGTGCAGGTCGGCGCCTATGATCAGCACTTCAACATGCTCGCCGGGCGCGCCATCCAGGATCACTTTGACCAGAGACCGCACGCGATGATCACCAATCCGATTATCATCGGCACCGACGGTCGCAAGATGTCGAAGAGCTACGGCAACACCATCAACATCAACGAAGAACCGTTCGACATGTACGGCAAGGCGATGCGCGTCGCCGACGAACATGTGCCCGAATACCTCGAGCTGACCAGCTCCTTCACCGGGGCGGAGATCGATGAACTGATCGCCCAGCTGGGGAGCGGCGGCAAGCCGATGGACATCAAGAAGCGCCTGGCCTGGAACCTCGTTGAGCAGTACCACGGCCCCGAGGCCGCCAAGGAGGCCGAAGAGAAGTTCCGCCAGGTTGTCCAGCAGAAGGAGGCCCCGGACGAAGTGCCCGAGAAACAGGTGCCGGCCGATCTGGCCGACGGCAGCTGGGTCGATGTGATCGCCGGGTTGGGGCTCGTCAAATCGAAGGGTGAGCTTCGGCGTCTGATGAAGCAGGGCGGCTTCTACATTGAGCAGGAGTCGATGACCGACACCGAGGCGAAAGCCGAGATCGCAGACGGCGGCACGCTGATTCGCCTTGGAAAGCGGCGCTATTTTCGGCTGGTGCGGTAGGCTTCCGTCACGGTAAGCGTGGACGCCGACGGCTTTGCGCGACCATGCATGCGGTCCGCGAGGATTGCCCGCAGCGGACTCCCACCACTTGTGCTATCCTTGTCAATGCAAGTGACCTGCAAACGCTTGCCTGCCCCCAGACTGTGTCTGTCACGGGATCAACCCTTCAGGAGGTCGCGATGAATCGCGGTAGCCCTTTCACCCTCATCTCCTCTGCCGTGCTA
>CAZTDY010000166.1:0-4017 GCA_964612295.1 uncultured bacterium
TTTCATATTGGAATCACGCTATCCTACAGGCTCATTTCATGTTGGAAGAGGCTTCTCCTTGAACGCGCCGCTGCGCGCGTAGTATGCTTATAATGTCCCGCCATCGACTCCAATCGACTCAACGTGGAGGTCGATCATGCGTGCGTGCCTGTTTCCTTTTCTCCTCATCCTGTCAGCCACCTTCATGACCGCCCAGGCCACGACCCACCTCGTCCTGCCGGATGGATCGGGCGATCTCCCCACGATCGAGGCCGCCATTGCGGTGTCCGCCTGGAGCGACACGATTGCGCTGGGCGACGGTGTCTTCACCGGCGATGGCAATCGTGACCTTCGCTACTCCGGCAAGCCGATCGTGATCTGCTCGCAGAGCGGTGATCCAGCCAGCTGCGTCATCAACTGCGAGGGCACCGACACCGATCCCCACCGAGCCTTCGTGTTCGATTGGGGAGAAAGCGCAGGATCGGTGTTGTGTGGAGTCACGATCGTGGGCGGCCAGGCGAACGGAGCCTCCCCTCCGGAGACCCTCGAATCCTGCGGGGGCGGAGTCCTGATCACGAACTACTCGAACCCGACCCTCATCGACGTGGTCTTCGAGGATTGCACGGCCTGGATCGGCGGCGCGCTTTGTATCTGGGAAGGATCTCCGCGACTCGAGGGCTGCAAGTTCTTGAACAACCTCGCCTGGTGGGGGTCCGGCGGCGGCATCTGGTGCAGCTACGGTTCCCCCACGCTGACCGACTGCCGCTTCGTGGAGAACCGATCGAATCAAGCCGGCGCCGCGATGAGCTGTCGACACGCGCCCGACTTGAGTTTCACGCGATGCTGGTTCGAGGGCAATTCGATCGAGGCGGGATTCGGCGGAGCGATCGACGTCTACATCGGAGCCCAGGCCGCATTCGATCAATGCACGTTTGTGGGCAACTCGATCGATGACTGGGGCTGGGGCGGCGCGGTCTTCTGCGGATTCAGCGACTCGAGCGCCGGATTTGAGGGCTGCACCTTTTACGCGAACGCTGCCCAATATGGAGGCGGGATCGCCAGCAGGAGAGCGAAATCACGATTTCGAACACGATCATCGCTTTCAGCACCTACGGTGAGGCGGTCTACTGCGAAGGAACCGCCAGCGCCACCCTCTCCTGCTGCGACCTCTACGGAAACGAGGGCGGCGACTGGGTCGGCTGTGTCGAGGCCCAGCTTGGGGTCAGCGGGAACATCGATTTCGATCCGCTCTTCTGCGAGCCGGAGGAAGGCGATCTCACCATCGAAGACACTTCCTCCTGCGCTCCGGAATGGAATCCCGAGTGCGGTCTCGTCGGCGCGTGGCCGGTGGGCTGCGGCTACAGCGATGCACCCTCCGTGGACACTTTGCCGATGCGCGCGGGCTTCCAGCGCCCGGCCTGGCCGAACCCGACGTTGGGCCAGGTGTCGATTCAGTACGCCCTGGCATCCGATGAACGGCAGGCCGTCATTCGTATCCTCGATCTCAGTGGCCGCGTGATCCGCATGCTCGAAGCCCGGCCCGGGATGACCTTGCAGACCTGGGATGGCAGGGACGATGCGGGCCTACTCGTGCCCTCAGGCGTGTATCTCTGCAATCTCGTGACGGATAGGGAGACGTATCATCAACAGCTGGCAGTCGTTCGTTGATGCGCACCCAGACCCTTTGACCCCTAGCGTATTCACCTTGAAGCGCCCCCCTGGTGCGCGCATGATGGTGCCTGCAAACACGCTGGCACCCTGCAAGCTGGGAGGGCAATGCGGTGAGTGGCTCCCTGATGTCGATCTTCCTGGGGATCGTGGTGGTCCTTCTCTTGGTTGCGGCCATCATCTTCGGCCTGCATCTTCTCCGGCGAGAGAAGGCCTCGAAGGTCACCATTCACGCAAGCATCGAACAGATGCGCTCGATCGGACAGCTGTCCTCGTTCAAGGTGATCACCAAGGAGATCGTCACCGAAACCGACCACTCCTGGGGCACGTTCGGCTCGAAGTATCTAAGCTGGGTGCTATCGAACAAGAAGATGGCCATGATCTTCGAGTTCGCGATCGATTTCCGCTACGATTTGCGCAGCGATGACTTCGGCATCACGGACTCGGGATTCGGCACCTTCCGCATCCAGATGCCCCCCTGCCGGCACGAAGTTCAGATCCGCGACATTCAATTCTATGACGAGCAGCGCTCAAAGCTCCTTCCCTGGCTGCTCCCCGATCTGCTCAACGGGTTTCTGCTTGATGGATTCAGCGAAGATCACCGCAATCGCCTGGTGATGGCGGCCAAGGCGCACGCTGAACAGCAGGCGCGCGAGCTGATCGAGAGTTACGAATCCGAGGTGCAGTCGTCGGCGCGCTCGACCTTGCGGTCGCTTGGAAAGGCCTTCGGCGCCGAGACGCTCGAGTTCGATTTCGCACAGCCGTCTTCGCCGGATGTCTCGGTGGCCTACGCGGACAAGTTGGCGGGGTAGAGAGACGATCGATTCACTCCTGGATGCCTGCCCAAACACATTGTCGGCCGACCCACCAGCGTCGGCCCGAAGGAGCCGTCATGAATCAGTCATGGACCGGCATGACCGGTGTAGCGGTGTTCCTGATCCTGTTCCTGGCCACAACCATCGTCCCCGTCCAACACGCAGATGCTGGTGAGGGCGACCCCGTCCTTCTGAGAATCCAACTGGTGGACCTCGACATGCTCCATCCGGTCGAGACGTTCGCTTCCTTGAGGTTCCAGGAGGGACCCTTCGTGACCAGAGCGATCAATACGAAGAATAGGAATCTGATCTTCCATCTCAAGGAGAACGTGGAGTACACGATCACCATCGAGGCCACCACCCTGGATGGCCGAGTGGCCATCGACCAGCGCACGGTTCGCTACGTTTTTGACGAGGATCCCAACGAAGACCACATCTACGATCTGATCATGGTGCTGGATTACAAATGGCCCGACTGGGAGAAAACCGGCAGTAGTGGCCTCCCCGCGGGAGACTTGCCGGAGCCTCAATCCGAGGAGAACGAGCAATCCGGATCGGAGGGTGAGGCCGACAACCCGTGGCGTCAGTCCGTCGAGGAGGCGGCCGATGAGGACACTCCCATCAAAGGGTTCGAGGAGACGGATGAGGAAATCGTCGTTCCGCCCTCGATCCTGGAAGAGATCGAGCGTCGGCCGGAACACGACATTCCCGAGGGCGAACGCCGAATCGTTCTCTCCGGATTCGAGCTGACGGCGGGAGATCCCGACGCTTGGTCCTCCCCCGCGATCATCGATCCTGAGCATCTGGTCGTGGCGATCCAGTATCCGAACGGCGAGTCCCAGGTGTTAGACGGTGAGGAGGCCGTCGAGGCGATGAGGGAGCGCGGCTTCCTCGAGGAAGGGAGTTTCGAACTCACTCCGCTCGGGCGAAAGGGCTGGGAGGAGCCCTACGTGGAGGCCGAGGAAGAAGAGGAAGAGGTCTTCGCAGTCAGCATCAACCTCTCGACGGCCAGCCTGCAGCCGGGTGAGAGCGTCACCCTGTCCTCCTTGATCCAGGGGGGCGAACCCCCGTTCCGTTACAACTGGTACGCGGACGGGAAGGGCTACTTCTCCACTTCGGAAGTGGTGTCTCTCAGTTGGACGAAGCCCGGAAAGAAAGAGATCTCCCTCCACGTCACCGACGACTACTTCCAGGAGGCGATGGCTCTGGCCACGGTGATTGTCGCGGAGAAGGAGCAGGGCACCTCTACAAGCACGAACCTCCGGGTGGTGGAGGAGCTCACGATATCGAGCAGTGGAGGCCCCGTAACCTCAAGGCCGCTCCAGGACGGGAAGAAGTACGTGATCGAGGCCTCAGGGCTGATCACGCACAAGTCCTATAGTGAATCGGGAGAACACCTGACGACCCAGGTGTACGATCCAGCCTACACGGTCAGTATGGTGGTACACCATGGCGATCGCGGCACGGTCGATCAAACGTCCAATCACAATCTCAGCGCATTCCTTAGGTTGTGGCCCGGGAATTCGATCTGATGTTTGCCCAATCATGCTCCAGG
>CAZTDY010000167.1:0-3926 GCA_964612295.1 uncultured bacterium
ACACCCAACATCCGGTGGATGGGGAGAACCTATCTTGACATCCTGCCTAATAGAATGCGTGTAACACTTCTGGTTTACAGTGTATCTCATTGTCCCCTAACTCCATCTATTGGGGGCCGTACAAGGATCTGCAAACTACACTCGACTGACGGCCCCAGGTCCAGATCCATGCGAAGACCCCAAGGAGCGGAATCGACTGGCCGAGAGCGACCAGGAGGGATCCCGACAGGGTGTTGCCTGGCGGCAACAAGCCTTCCTCGGGGCGGCGCCGGGCGCGGGATGAAGCCCCCCGTTTCCGGCGTCGAATGATTACATAGATGTGGCGAGGCCGCCCCTCGCCGAAGACACCGTCACCGGCTCTAGGCCGGGAAAACAGGAGGATGCGGGATGGGCGACAACAATCTCATCTTCTTAGAGGTTATCGAGTGGTTCGATGATACCGGCCAGGAGCTGGTGCACCGCATTCCCGAGGGGGGCTCCGGCGAGATCAAGTATGGCGCCCAGCTCACGGTTCGCGAAAGCCAGGCGGCGGCCTTCTTCTATCAAGGAAAAGCCGTCGAAGCCTTCGGACCTGGCCGCCACACGCTGGTGACCGCCAATACCCCGGTCTTGACCAAGATCGCCAGTCTGCCATGGGGATTCAAGAGCCCGTTGCGGGCCGAGGTCTACTTCGCCAACCTGAAAATCTTCACGAATCTGAAGTGGGGCACGAGGGATCCGGTGGCTTTCAAGGACTCCGAGCTTGGATTGATCCGCCTGCGCGCCTTTGGTGTCTTCAATCTACAGATCGTGCAACCGCTCTTGTTCATCAACAGCATGGTCGGCACCCAGGGGATGTTCACGACGGAGGAGATCTCGGAGTATCTCAACCGGGTCGTCGTCTCCCGTTTCAATGACTACATGGGCGAAACTCTGGATTCTCTGCTCAATCTCCCTGCGAAGTACGACGAGCTTTCGACCGGCCTCGCAGAGCGTCTCGCGGAAGACTTCAGTCGCTTCGGGCTGGGCTTGAACGGGCTCTACATCAACTCCATCACGCCTCCCCCTGATGTTCAGCAGGCGATCGACGATCGTAGCCGTCTCAGCATGTTCAGCGACATGAACAAGTTCATGCAGATGAAGGCGGCGATGGCGATGGAAAAGGCGTCCGAAGCACAGGGCGCGGCCGGCGACGGACTGGGGATGGGCATGGGCGTCATGATGCCCGCGATGTTCGCCCAGTCGTTCGGAGGCGCCGCCGCCACGGCGCGCGACGTTCAACCCGCCGCGGAGATCGAGACTGTCGCATGTCCTGAGTGCGAGCATACGGCTCCGGTCGACGCGCGTTTCTGTCCGGCCTGCGGGCATCAGCTGCTGATCTTCAGCAATTGCACCAACTGCGCGAAGCACCTGGCCCCGAATGCGCAGTTCTGTTCGCGCTGTGGGCACCCGGTCGAGGAGAAGCCGCAGCCGCAAACCTGTCCGAAGTGCAGCAGCGAGAATCTTCCTGATTCGATGTTCTGCAATCAGTGCGGCGAGAAACTCAAATAGGCGGGTCTGACATGACGCCGGGGTTCCAAATCGAGCATCCCTGCCCGCAATGCGGGGCCCCGGTCGTCCTGGAGGAGACCGATCGACTCATTCAGTGCGGCTTCTGCCGGGTCAAATCCTACCTGACCTCGCGGAGTGTCTTTCACTATCTTCTCCCGCATCGGACGATCTACCGCGACCTGATCTACTTCCCCTACGTCCGCCTCAGGGGAACGCTCTTCTCCTGCGTCCCCACCGGACTCAAACATCGTCTGATCGATGTCAGCATGGCCGGCCAGGCGAACCACCACTTCCCGCCTTCGGTGGGGGTTCGCGCCCAGACCCAGAAGCTGCGGTTTGCGGTATCGGGGACTCCGGGCAAGTTCCTTCCGTCCCAGCTCGCGGTCTCAGATGCCCATCAGGCAGCGCTCGATCGATTCGGAACCGGTGACACGCAGAAGACCTTTCACGAGGATCTCATCGGCGAGACGATGAGCGTAATCTACGCGCCCTTCTTCATCAACGGGAAGGTCTTCGATGCGATCGTCGAGCGGGCTGTTTCGCGCGTTCTGCCGGATGGATTCGAGAGCGAGCTGGGCAGCACGGAGGATTCATCCTGGGACGTCAAGTTCGTGCCCTCGGTGTGTCCTCAGTGTGGTTGGGATCTGGACGGCGAACGGGATTCCCTCGCACTGCTCTGCGGGAACTGCAATACGGCTTGGCGGTCTACCGACTCCTCTCTGGAGAAGCTGTCGGTGGCCGTTATGCCGGCCGACTTCGATGCGGCAGCCCACCTTCCCTTCTGGCGGATTCGTGCACGGGTGAGCGGAATCGAGCTGGCCACCTATGCCGATCTGGCGAAGGCCGCGAACATGCCCCGGGTGGAACAACCCGGCTGGAAGACCCAAGAGATCTTCTTCTGGACGCCCGCCTTCAAGGTCAGGCCGCGGTCCTACCTTCGCCTCTCGAGCACCTTGACGCTGAATCAACCTACCGATGAAGCCGCCCCGGGAGTGCCGACCGGCCCGATCTATCCGGTCACGCTTCCGGCATCGGAAGCTGTGGAGAGCATCAAGGTTCTGCTGGCGAACATCCTGAGACCTCGCGACCAAATGTACCCGCTGCTGCCTAAGATCCAGGTGGAGGCCGCGGAACAGGCGCTCGTCTTCCTGCCCTTCTCCGAAGGCCATCACGAGATGCAGCACACGGCCTACCGGCTCACCATTCCGAAAGCCGTTCTCCGGCACGCCGCGCACCTGTAAATACCAGTCGGAAACAGATCAACCGTCGCCTGAGACAAGCACCACCTTGCCGATGTTGCGTCTTTGGTGGAGGTATTCGTGCGCTTCAGCTGCACCGGGTGCGCTCAAGGGAAAGGTTCGGTCGATGATCGGTTTCAGTTCGCCGCTCTCCATGGCCGGTCGGATCTCCTCCATCGCCGTTTGCAGCACGTTTGACTTGTCGTGGAGGTGCAGCAGGTGAACGCCGTGGATCCCGATGTTCGGTTGGATGAGACCCGCGGGATGGAACCGGGGGGTGCGAAGCCAGGCCCAGATCGCCCGCACCCAATTGCGACGCTTCCCGGGAGCCGCCTGGCTGAGGCCGTAGAACACCAGACGGCCAAGGGGAGCGAGAAGCTGTCGGCAGCGCTCTGTATTCACGCCGCCTACCGGGTCGAGGACGATGTCGATGGGCCGGGGGCCTTCCAACGACTCGATCTCACGATGCCAGGCCGCGCGAGACTCAAAACATGCGCGCGCTCCCAGCTCCTGCGTCACAAAAGCGCACTTCTGGGGAGTTCCGGCTGTCGCCATGACCTCGAGTCCGGCCCGCCGGGCAAGCTGCACCGCCGCTGTCCCGACCCCTCCGGCCCCTCCCAACACCAAGACGCGCTCGCCGGCCTGCGCCGCGGCGGCCGAGAAGAGGCAAACCCACGCAGTAAGGAAGACGACGGGAAACCCCGCGGCCGAAGCCGCATCGAGTCCTTCGGGCCAGGGGAAGAGCTGGTCGGCAGGCAGGATCACGTCGCGTGCGTATCCGCCGTAGCGCATGATTGCGACCGCCCGGTCACCTTCCCGCCATCCCTCCACGGCGGAACCGGCCTTGGTCACCACGCCGGCGACCTCGAACCCCGGGCTGTACGGCTTCGGCGGCACCGTCCCGTAAAGACCCATGCGCATGAGAAGGTCGGCGAAGTTCACCCCGGCTGCGGCAACGCGCAGGCACACGTCCCGAGCACCGGGTTCGGGAAGATCCCGCTCGCGCTCGACAAGAACGCCCGGGGGACCGTGGCGTTCGATCAGCACTGCAGTCGTTTTCATGGATTCCTCCGCTCACCAAGATCCAGCTGGCCCCGGGGAGTTAGTCTTTTCCAATCCAGGAATGAGCCTGAAGGGTTTTTGTCTTCCAACAGGGGA
>CAZTDY010000168.1:0-3894 GCA_964612295.1 uncultured bacterium
CAAATTCGATAAACTGATACAAACTATTTAAAATCGTGCAAAGCTATTTAGTCTGTCTTGGAGTGAGTACCGTGAAGACCATCTACGTCGATAACAACGCTACGACCCCGGTCGCCCCCGAAGTGCGGGAGGTGATGCAGCCGTTTCTCGAAAACCAGTACTTCAACCCGAGTTCGATGTACGAGGCGGCCCGGGGGGTTTCCTCGGCAATTCAGGCTTCCCGGGAAATGATCGCAAGCGTCCTGGGCGGCGTCGCACGCGGAGAGCTGCTTTTCACGGGATGTGCGACCGAAAGCAACAACGCGGCCATCTTTGGTGCCCTTCGCGCAAATCGGGAGCGCAAACACATCATCACCACCAAGGTTGAACACCCCGCGGTCCTCGAGGTCTGCATGGAGCTCGAGCGTATGGGCCATGAGGTGACCTGGCTCTCGGTGGACTCCTCGGGTCAATTGGATCTCGGGGAGTTTGTCAAGGTGCTGCGGCCCGACACGCTCCTGGTCAGCATCATGCACGCGAACAACGAGACCGGCGTGATCTTCCCCGTGGCCGAGCTCGCGCGGATCACGAAGGAAACCGATCCCTCGATTCTCTTCCACACCGACGCAACGCAAAGCATCGGGAAGCTGCCCTGCGATCTGAACGGGGAGATGAAGCATGTCGACCTGCTCTCCTTCTCCGGGCACAAGCTTCATGCGCCCAAGGGAATCGGCGTGTTGTACATTCGCCGGGGCATTCGGTGGCGTCCGTTCATGCTGGGTGGTCACCAGGAACGCGGCCGGCGGGCGGGCACGGAAAACGTGGCCTTCATTGTCGGACTGGCCCAGGCCTGCGAGCTGGCCCAGGCGAATCACGACGCGGAGTACGAACAGTTGGCCGCGCTTCGCGATCGCCTCGAGGCAGCGATTCTAGACCAAATCCCGTTTGTGCAGATCAATGGAGCAGGTGCGCCGCGGCTGCCCAACACCCTCAACGTGGCGATTCACTATATCGAGGGGGAGGGGATCCTGTACCAGCTGGATGAACACGGCATCTGCGCCTCCAGCGGGTCGGCCTGCACGTCCGGTTCTCTAGAACCCTCGCATGTCCTGCGGGCGATGAACGTCCCGTTCACCGCGGTGCATGGCTCGGTGCGGTTCAGTCTGAGTCGCTACAATACGGCCGAGGACGTGGACAAGATCATCGAGGTCTTCCCCCAAATCGTGACGAACCTACGCACGATGTCGCCCTATTGGGACGCGAAAATGAATAGGCCTCGCCCTGAGGCCGAGAAGATGTTGCAGAGCAATTCAGAGGGATCGTAGGAAACTCCGGCGCACGCGCTAGGCTGCGGCCGACAGATCCGTATTCTCCTCCGCGCGAGCCGGTGTCCCCGGGGACGCCGGGCCGGCCTCCCCGGATTCGAGCAGCTTGAACTTCGACATCGTGCGGTGGAGCCGATCAGCCTCCTGGGCGTTCTTTTGCGTGGCTTGATCCATGCTGGTCAGCGCGCGGTTGATCTCATCGATTCCCTGCGCCTGTTGCTGAGAGGCCTGGGTGATCTCGTAGATCAATCCGGCGACCTTGCTGCTGTCGAGTGCCACCTCTTTGAATGCTTCATGCGCTTGGGTGGCGTGATCCACGCCCTGATCGATTCGTTTGGCGGTCTCACTGATCCGCGAACCGATCGTGTGGGCCGCCTCAGCGGACTGCTTCGACAACTCCCGCACGGCCTCGGCGACGACGGCGAATCCCGCTCCCGCATCCCCTGCCCGAGCAGCCTCGACAGCGGCGTTCAATGCCAGGAGGTTGGTCTGGGAGGCGATCTCGTCGATCGCCTGGCTCATGACGACCGTCTCCTGCGTGAATCCGGACACCTCCTTCATCGAGTCGCTCAGATTGCGGATGGTTTCGTTTGCGTTTCCGACCCGCTCGGCCATGTGCATGACGGTACCGTTTGCCTCGTTCGCCCGCGTGGCATTGCTCTGGCTGAAGGAGGAGATCTCCTCCACATTGGCGGACGTCTCCTGCATGGTGGACGCCTGCATCTGGGCCCCTTCGCCGACCGCCCGACCGATTCCCTGCGCCATTCCGATCACCTGGGTGAGGTTGGCGACGCTGGAGTTGAAGAATCCCGCCAGACGACCGATCTCGTCCCGGCTGCGTTGATCGAGGCGGTGCGTGAGATCGCCGGTGCTCTCATACTCCAGAGCCTCTGCGAGTCGGTCGAGGGGCCGCGTCACGAATCGGCGGATCACGAAATAGATGGTGGCCACCAGGACAACCACGACACCCACAATCGAGATGATCGCGTTGCGAACCGTGTCCTTCTGGAGGCTGGCAAGTGCGGCGTGGGCCTGATGGGCTGCTTCAGCCGCCGCCACCGTCGCAAAGCGGAAGTAGGTCACGCCACCGACATCACTCACGCTCCAGTCGGTGTGGCAACGCACGCAATCACCGGTGACCTCTTGAGGTTTGTAGATCTCGATGAATTCGGGCGACTCGATGAAGAGCTCTTCGGTGCTGCTGCCCAATCGCTCAACCAGATCAACCGGCATATCACGGCCGACGTTGGCCGGATCGGAGGAGTGGGATACGATCCCCGATGTGCTGTAGAGGGAAAACTCCTCCAGCCCCTTGACGCCGCGCTGGTCTTCGAGCAGCCGCTGGAACTTCTCCATCTCCCCGCGCTGCAGCGATCCTGCGACTGAGCTTTGCGCCGTATAGTAGATATTGCGGGCCGCTTCGATCTCGTGTTTGTACAAGACCTCAGCATCTGACGCGACGAGGTCCACCATCTGCTTGCGAAGGGTCACATACTGGAAGACTTGGCCGAGCGTCACCACGATCAGCAGGCCTGCCAGCAGGGACAGCGTGAGTTTTATGTCCAGCCTCATCCGTTTGCCCTTTCATGGTCACCAGAGTTGCCTTGGACTTGAAGTTCGGTCTTGCGATGGAATGGCACGGAGGCCTGTCTAGCGAATCCCTCCCCCGCACACCCGATGCAGGGAGCGCCGGCATGGATGCAACTGTTCACCCCTCCATTCCACATGCGCGTCGTGCAATCGGCATGGGTGTTCGCCCCCATGCAGCCGAGTTTGAACAAGCAGCCTTCATCGGCAAAGCTATCGGCAAACCGCTCCCGCTCATAGTCGGGAAAGCGGGGGCACTGATCGTGGATCAGGCGGCCGTAGAACTGCGTCGGCCGGGCGTAGGCGTCCAGCTCGGGAAGGCCGAACGCCAGCACGTGGACCAGCGTACCCACCACCCAGTCCGGATGTGCGGGGCAGCCCGGAAGCCGGATGCCCGGCTTGTTCACGCCATTCTGCTTGAGGTACTCGAGCACCTCCATGGCGCCGGTGGGATTGGATTCCGCCGCGGGAATACCGCCAAAGGACGCGCACGAGCCAACCGCGATCACCGCACTGGCGGCTTTTGCCGCGCGGACGACCTGATCGGTCATCTTCTCATGGCCGACCACACAGGCCTCGGGCATGGCGGCCGGGATGCTGCCTTCCACGGCCAGGATGAAGTCACCCTTATCGATGCACTTGTTGATGACATCCATGGCCGTGTGACCGGTGGCGGTGGAGAGATTGGTGTGAAACTGAAGAGAGATGTGCTGCGTCACCAGCGAAGCGGGGCCGGGGTTGGTGGTATTCAGCAGGGAAACAGAGCATCCCGAGCAGGACTGGCCCTGCAACCACAACACCGGTGCGGCACCACCCGAGAGCTGCTCGAGGGCTCGGGCCACCTGGGGAATGGCGCTACTGCTCAACCCCATCAAAGCGGCGAGCTTCGCACTCGTCTTCAGAAACTCACGACGGTTCATTGCTTGCATGTCTTTTCCCTCTGTCGTCACGCTAAATAGCTTTGCACGATTTTAAATAGTTTGTATCAGTTTATCGAATTTGC
>CAZTDY010000169.1:0-3868 GCA_964612295.1 uncultured bacterium
CATTTGCACAAGCAAAGGAGTCCTCGCTATGCTGAAAACGTTGGACACCACTGAGCGCAGGTATGCGTAGGGATACATCCAGTGCGATGACCTGTCTGAATCTGCTGGCCAGTTCGAAGCGGACGGGCCGCCTCGCCCGGTTTTGGTCTGTCCTCTACCAGGCGCTCGATTCGTTCGACAGCAAGGAGGCTCTCGAGGTTGCCCACCGCTATCCCGAAGGCCGGGAGGTCCCGGTCTACTACGATGTGAGCCGTCCTGGGTGGGCCGTCCTGGAACCGGGTGCGAAATGGTCGCTCTACCTTCCCGCCGGGCTTGGCACGGGGCTGGCCCTTCTGGGGCTCTCGGTCTTGCTGACCACGATTCTAGGCGCCTTCGGCATGACGGTTCGGGTTCCGGATCTCTCCGGGGGGCTGTTCAGTGTCGTCGTCATCGTCGCGGGCATCATGTTGCTGTCGTCGGCCAATCGGACCAAACACATTCCCGTCGAGAGCCTCAGGTGGCCGTCGGTGCGGGGCGAGGTGTTTGGGTCCTACGTCGATCAGGGTTGGAAGACACTGAAGAAGCCGGTGATCTTCTACACCTATGAGGTCAGCGGCAAGGAGTACACCTCCACATCGATCTCTTTTCATGGGGGGGACATGCGCCGGGAGGGGGCGCAGACGCTGGTGGATGAACACCCCGCGGGAACCGAGGTGCGCGTTCACTACGATCCCAAGTGCCCCGATCGTGCGGTGCTCCATCCGGGACCGGTGAAAGGCGGATATCGAAACTACGTGTTCCTGTCCCTGATTCTTATGGTCGCAGGGTTGCCCGGAACGATCTGGCTCCTGGTCAAAATCGTTCAGGGCGTGCTGACCATCAAAGGTCAATTCGGCTGACGCGACCGGCTAGCCCGGGGGTGCGTCACTCGCCGGGGGGCGCTCCTTCGGCAGGCTGCCGGTCACCTGGCCGAACTTCCTGATCTCGCCCAGGACATCAGCGAGGTCGTCGCTCCGGCAGAGGACGCCCAGCTTCACCTTCTTCCCGTCGAAGCGAAACACCTTTGCCCGTGCGTTTCCGTCGTCCCACCGTTTGATCTCGATGCTCTCGATCTGAGCGACCGTGGCCACGACTCTGCCGTTCTTGGCGATGTGCTGCTGGTTGCCGTCAAAAACGATCTCTCGGCCGAGCGTACCGATCACGAGCGAGTTGAGCATCCAGATCACAAGCGGAATGGGGAGGCCGACCATCAGCCAGAAGGGGCCGTCACCGACCTCCTCTCGCCAGGCGCCGCCCAGGTTGCGGAACCCGTCGGGGGTGAGGGGACGTCCGAGGACGATCCACTCCCACACCAGAATCACCAGGAACAGAACCCCCGCGAGGATGAGGGCGTTCTCACGCGACGCTTCGAATCGGAGAATATCCGGGGAAGGATGGTCAATGCGCATGGTTCCTCCCGTTTTTTGCGGCCCGAGACATCCTAGCAGCCCGGTCAGGATTCTGCCAACCACGAGGCATATGCTGCTATGATTGTGGGGGAGATGCGACCAGCGGGAGGTGTCCTCATGAGAACGTGTATGCTGGTGGGGTGCTTTGCAGCTTTGCTTGGGGTGCACCCGAGCCTTGCGGAGACCTTCACGGTGAACGCCGACGGAACCGGCGACTACCCTACCATTCAGGCCGCCCTGGATGCGGCGGCCAACGACGATGTGGTCGAGTTGACCGACGGGACCTTCACCGGCGACGGCAATCGCGATGTCGACTTTCTCGGAAAGACGGTCGTGGTGATGTCGGCGAGTGGGGATCCAGAGGCCTGCGTCGTCGACTGCGAGGGCAGCTCGAGTGATCCGCACCGCGGGTTCATCTTCCAGACCCAGGAGCCTCAGACGGCCGGCCTGCGGGGCATTCAGGTCACCGGGGGGTGGGTCGAGGGCGACCCCGAGGGCGGCGCGGTCCTGTGCGACGGCCAAAGCAGGCCCACCATTGAGGGCTGCCTGTTTGTGGGCAACGAAAAGGCCGCCATCTTCTGTCATGGCCACAGCGCCCCGCTCATCACGGGATGTCGCTTCGACCAGAACGCCGGCCACTATGGAGCTGGGGTCAGCCTCGAGGAAGGGACGGCAACGATCACGGATTGCGTGTTCACCGAGAACGCCGCGAGTCGCGGAGCCGGGGTTCATGTCTATGCCTCGTCGGCAACCATCGAGGATTGCAGATTCATCGGCAACACGGCGGGGAACGCCGGCGGAGCGATTGCGCTTCTCTACGGCGGATCGGCGACGATGAGTCGTTGCACCTTCGAAGGCAACACTGCGGGTCAATCGGGCGCCGTCGATCTCCATGTCGGAACCGGGACCATGGAAGAGTGCACGTTCGTGGGCAACACCGCGGGCATGGGAGGGGCGATCTCCACGAGCAAAGTCTCCCAACTGGCGATCAGAAGCTGCACGTTCTACGATAACACCGCCATGCAAGCATCCGCGATCTTCGGAGGCGAATACACCGTGGCGATCGAGAACACGGTGATCGCCTTCAACAACGATGGACCGGCCATCTACAACGAGAGTCACGTCACCCTGATCTGCTGCAATATCTTCGGCAACGAAGGTGGGGATTGGGTCGGGGGGATCGAGGACCAGTACGGCATCAACGGCAACATTTCAGAGGATCCCCTCTTCTGCGATCCCGAGAACGGTGATCTGAGCCTCGATGCGGCCTCCCCGTGCGCCGTTCACGCCGCCCAACGAGGAGTGTGATCTGATCGGGGCTTGGCCCATAGGGTGTGGCGGCACACCCGTCGCCGGCACGACGTGGGGTGCGATCAAGTCGATGTTCTACCAACAACCGTGAATTGCCATTCATCTTGCGGGTTGATCGAGACGGCATAAACACGCGTTTCTGCGGCTGATCGATGACATCCTGGACTTCTCCAAGATCGAGGCCGGTCGTTTGGAACTCGAGCAGGTTGATTTCGAATCGGAGAAACTCGTCGAAGAGATCGTCGACACCGCCGCGGTTCAGACCGGCGCGAACGAGATCGATCTGACCTGCTTCATCGATCCGGCCTTGCCCCCCGTACTCAAAGGCGACCCGCACCGGATTCGCCAGATTTTCACGAATCTGGTGTCCAACGCCGTCAGATTCACCAGCCGCGGTGAGGTGGGGTTGCAGGTGTCTGCAGCCCCCTCCGACTCGAAGGGGATTGCGGTCTGTTTCGCCGTGCGGGACACCGGCCCCGGAATCCCCACGGCGGCCGTCCAGGGGCTGTGGGCCCCGTTCACCCAGGCGGACTCATCGATGACGCGCGAGTACGGAGGCACCGGGCTCGGCCTCGCCATCAGCCAGGAGTTGGCCCGGCTGATGGGCGGTGAACTCCGGGTCGAGTCGGTGGTGGGCCGGGGATCGATTTTCACGCTTTCGGTGGTGCTGGCTCCAGGGGAGACATCCGAGGCGGATCCACCCGGCCCGGCGGACCCCGCCGACCTCGAACGGATCACCCTCATCGGCCCCGGGACGCCAGCGGTGCGCACCGTGGCGATGATGCTGAGCGCGTGGGGGATCGAGCATGAGCGGTCGGACCAGCCCGCTCCGACCCGGAAGGCCGGTCAGACCGGCAGTTCCGGACCCAGCATCATGATCCTCACCCCCGATCAGCCGGGAGAAGGGGCCCCGCAGCCGACGGTGGGGGGGGGCATCTACCTTCGCCCGCCGGTCAAGCCCAGCCAGCTGAGGGCGGCCCTGTTGGAACTGGCGGCAGCGTAGGACCCCACTGAATCGAACCCTGGTGATCTGGCCCAGGCGGCTTGATCGGTTCTCCCCCCAGTCTCTTCCCCGACAGTCTTTTCCAATCCAGGAATGAGCCTGAAGGGTTTTTGTCTTCCAACAGGGG
>CAZTDY010000170.1:0-3860 GCA_964612295.1 uncultured bacterium
GGCCGCTTTTCAAGTTCTAATCCCAGAAATCATCCACTTCTTATGCAACTGTAGGATGGTCTGATCGTGACGGATCATGCGCGCGGTTTGGGCCAACGCGTCAGCGCTCGGGGGCGTGGTCACGACCACACCGAGATTCCTGAAATAGGAGAGCGTGCCCTCCTGTGGCTGATATTGCACGGGATGCAGCGGGAAGGTGACAATCCGGTACCCTCTGTAGACGCCCGTGTACTGCTCCCCCGTAAGCGTGCAGGGGAACGGATCCGCCGAATCGTAGATGGCCGGATCGGGTTCGATCATCTCGAGCGGGCCTTCGAAGCTGAGAGGCGCCTGATGCTGGCCGGGTGCGACCTGGAACTCACCCTCTAAGGTCACTCGTTCTCCGGGAATGATCTCGATATGGGTGATGATCTCCCCCGGTGGGAGAAGAATGCGCCCGCCGGCCACAGGAAGGACCGGTTCGCCGGGAGATCCCAAGCTCCAGGTGCCGTCCATCGTCACGCGGTGGCTCCCGTCCTGATCGTCGATCGCCGGAGCGGGGAAGTCGTAGTGCTGGGTGTGCACGCTTGCGAGAGCCGCGGAAACCATGAAGAGCAACGCGACTCCTAAGGCGAATAGTTGAACCGGCCGCACTTCCCTGACCATGGAACACCGTTGGGAGCGAATCATGGGGCACACCTCCTGTTGGGACAGACGCAGACTGGCGCGGTGACCAGATCCAGAAGCTGAGCCAGCCTCAGGTCTCCGCGCCTATGTCCAACAATGATACCATGTTGCGTTTTGTGGCGCGAGGTCAGCTTGTAGCCTACTCCGATCCACTCAGAGCGCGGCTCGCCGACCCTCTGGCCAATATCCAACGTAACAAGCGGTTACAGGCGCCGCGCTTTCCCGAGCCGACCACTTCCGCGTTGCGCCCCCCCCGAATCGCCCGCACAATCGCCTTGAGTTCCTGTTCCGCTCAGTCTCGTGCCGGCATCGTGATGCGCTCGCCCATGGGAGGCCCAGAGCATGTCAGACGCCCCTGTTCGGTCCCGGGAAGCGCGCATCGCGCTCATCCTGTACGGTGGCGTTTCCCTCGCCATCTACGAGAACGGTGTCGCCCGAACCTTCTTTGACTTCGTCCGCGAACGGGGCGCGTTCAAGTTCTTCGCCGAGTTGCTCGACGTCAACGCAACGGTCGACGTGATCGCCGGGACCTCGGCCGGCGGGATCAACGGTCTGATGCTGGCGGCGGCTCTGGAGTCGGGTGCGGACTTCGGCGCCGCGGCCCGACTCTGGCGCGAGCAGGGAGACCTGGGACTGCTTCTTCGGATCCCCGATCGGGACAAGGAGGCGGAGTCGCTCCTGGACGGAGAGGGCTACTACCAGGAGCGTCTGACCGAGGCCTTCCGCCAGCTCTGCACGCGAGATGATCTCGACTATGAGAGCCCGGGGGAGATCGATGTCTTCATCACGGGCACTGATATCGATGGCGAGATCCGTCACTTCTGGGATTCCATGGGCAATCAGATCGACGATAAGGAACACCGCACGGTCTTTCGTTTGAAACACCGCCCCCTGCGCAAGGCTCTGGGTTTGTCGATGGCCAAGTCCGAAGCGGACCCGGATACGCAGGCCGGAATCCTGGCCTCGATCGCACGGATTACCTCGACCTTCCCGTCCGCATTCGAGCCCTTTCACATCAGCCAGATCGGCTCGCATACGGAGGAGATCGGCCGTGCCCTCCGCGATATGGGCCAGCCCTTCAGTTCGCGCGATCGCACCTACATCGATGGCGGAGTCCTCAACAACAAGCCGTTCGAACCCGCGCTGGACGCCATCTTTCACCGAATGCCCAACCGGCTGACCGACCGGCGTCTCTTCTTTGTCGAACCCTCGCCGCAGAGCTTCGACGAGCCCGGAGACGGCATGTCCCCGCGCGCCCAGAGGCCGCTCGGCGTGGTGTTTTCCTCACTCGTCTCGATTCCCTCCCACGAGAGCATCGGGGACGACCTGCAGCGGCTGATCGACTACAACGCGCGGGTGCGATGGATCAAGGAGATGAAGAATGCGATGAGGGGGCGCCCGCTTCTCATGCCCAGCCTCCCCTGGGAGTCGGTGGATTGTCCACAGGACGCCGCGCCGCACTATGAGATGATCCGCCGCCACTCCCTCGCGATCTCCTTTGCGCTCCAGCGCGAAACCACTCCCACCGCGGCGGACTATGTCGTGCGCAAGGAACGCCAGCTCCTCTATGGCCATCTGATGCAGGAGCTGCGGGACACCTTCGGGCGGGAAGGGCGCTCGGTCAGGGAGCCGCTCGCCCTCAATGCCTACGATATCGCCTATCACATGCGTCAGGCCTTCCACTTTCTGTATGAGTACTTCGAGCGACTTGGCACTGCGGGAGGCGAGGATGCTGACGCCCGGTCGTCAGGGGCCACCGCCGGTGAGCGTCTGCCGATGCTGGCGGTCGGCCGAATCATCAAGGCCTACAAGATCATCCGGGTGATGCTCATGCGCCTGCGGGACGGACTGCTCGAGGCCGATGCCCCAACCCTCGCCGACCCCGCCTACGCGCACGCGCTGCTGGGACTTGTCGGCCAGTTCCTCTCGGCCGATGCTCCTCAGTGGAAGAGCCTCCGGCGGCAGCTGCGCACCGGAGAGCCGGACGGCGATGTCCGACTGCCCGAGGACTGGGAAGGCAACGACCTCGCCGCGATCGAAGACCTCCTGGTGGAATTCCTCGATCGCGAGACGCTCTCGGAGGTTGCCCGGGCAGCCAATCGCGCTGTGCAAGGCATCCTGCAGGAGGGTCGCCCCGAACGGGACCTCGAGCGTGACGACAAGCCGTTTCCCACGGGTCCTACGGTCTTGGACCTGCTGGGCCAGGCACTGCATCTCATCGTAGACCGGTATCCCTTGGTTGACGAAACGCTGGCGACCTTCCGGCACCTCGACGGGCACCTCTATCCGCAGATCTTCACCGGAGGGGTCTACGAACTCGACGAGATCCAATTCACCCGCATCAGCCCGCAGGATGCCAAGGCCCGGTTGGCGGGATTCGCCGAGGGCACCGGCAAGGTCACCGGTGACAAACTCGCGCACTTCGCAGCCTTCTTGCGCCGCGATTGGCGATCGAACGACATCCTCTGGGGTCGCCTCGATGGCATCGCCCAGGTGATGGGATCCTTCCTGGACGATGCGGCTCTCGTCCGCCTCGCTCGCCAGGGCGTCCGCCAGGATCACCTGTTCGAGATGCCGACCCTCCTGGAGGCTTTCCCGGGGTGTCCCACGGAGAGCTTGGAGAGGCTTCGGGCCAGATGGCAGAGGATGCGCAACGACGCTGGCGACCTCGAACCGGCTCCGGCCGACTCCGAGCGAAGGGTTCCGGAACAGCCCCCTCAGGCAGCCGCGGCATTTCGCGACCAACTGATCCTCGTCGCCCAGACCTCCGCGTTTCAGGATAGCGCCGGTTCCATCTTCGAGGATCTGCACTATCAGAAGATCCTCTGGGGCCTGGAGAAGGGATCGCGTGATACCGGAACCGATTCGGGCACGGATGCCATCGGGGCGGACGCCTCGCAGATGGCTCGCGCCGACTTGGAAGGGCTGACGCCTGCGGAGAAATGGAACCGGTACCTTGGCCTCCGAATCGGGGACCAGCGGGTCACGGGCCCCACGGGGGCCATCCCCCACAACATCATCGGTGAGTACACAACACGCAGCTATCTGCTGCTGTGGGGCATGATCCGTAGATCGCTGGGCACGGGCGGGCAGCGTCTGCTCGACAGGACCCGCGCCCTTACCCGCAATCTGCCGGCCCTCGCCCATACGATTCTGGTGCTCTTGCGTCACCAGGCGACCACGGCGGCTCTCTA
>CAZTDY010000171.1:0-3855 GCA_964612295.1 uncultured bacterium
GTTTCGATTTGTCGCCAGGTAGGCGTGAGCCAGCAAGAGCCTGGCAACTGGATCGGTGGAGGCGTCCGAGTCGGAGAGCAGCGCCGCAATCGTCGCCGGATAGTCGCCGGCCAAGTAGGCTTCGGTGGGCTGGGAACACCGATTCAAGCTCGCGGCATCACCGGCGGCCGCCTTCGGCAAGAGCAAGATCGCCAGGAGAGATGAGATCGCGACACACCTTCTGCACCAGCCGGAATTTGGATACATCACACGTGACCTCCTCGCCAAGGGTCCGGAAGGCCTCGGACGATTGCCCGACCCGTCGAGCGTCCACTCTCGATGTCACTACTCTCAGCTGAACCTCAGAGTATCCTCTGCCGTGACGCCGAGCTATGGGTTTTGGACGAATGACAATCCTCGCATATGCCAGTATGCCACTTGATTGTTTTCGCAAGATTGTGACTCTAGATGTCGCCCATGCTTCGTTTTGCGTGGAGCCGTGTCGAGTCGACCTCTCCGGCGTTGGCCTAACCGATTGTATTACAACATGTTATGACTCATTCATCGGCGCCAGGAACGAGAAAGGTCCTGAAATTGCTATGCCCGTTCTATCGGCCGAAAGAAAACCTTTCAAATGGCCGACCCATAACCTTGCAATTGGCCGTGCCACAACCTTACAATCAGCCGCATGAAAACACAGGACCTGTATCCCAGACTCCTTGAGCCCCGGCTCGAGGAGGCCCTTGCCGAGTCGCCGGTCACACTCATCCATGGACCCCGTCAATGCGGGAAGACGACCTTGGCACGAATAGTCGGCGATCGCCGGGGACATAGCTATTTCACGCTGGACGATCCCATCACCGCTGAGGCGATTCGTGCCGACCCGGTTGGGTTTGTGGCCGATCTCCCCCCACGAGCAACCTTGGATGAAGTCCAGCGCGCACCTGAGCTCTTCCCCGCGATCAAGGCGGCCGTGGATCGTGACCGCACGTCGGGTCGATTCCTCATCACTGGATCAGCCAATGTTCTCCTTGTGCCAAAGCTGTCGGAATCCTTGGCCGGCCGCATGGAGATCATCCGCTTGCACCCCCTCTCAGAGGCTGAACTAGCCCGTACGGGTGCCGGATTCCTCGAGGCTCTATTCCTAAGAGGTCCCAGGACAGCAACGGGTGAACGTCTTGGCACCACGCTCGCCGAACGCATCGCACGCGGAGGGTATCCGGAGGCTGTAAAACGAGCAAGCAACCGTCGGCGCAATGCTTGGTACCGGGACTACGTCGAAGCAATTGTGCAGCGCGATGTGAGAGACCTTGCCCGCATCCGAAAGCTGGAAGCCCTGCCCCGGCTCTTGGCCCTAGCGGCGAGTCAGACAGCGCGTCTTGTCAATATCGAGGACCTGTCGGGACCCTTCCAGCTGAGCCGACCCACCGTTCGTGACTACGTCACCCTGCTCACACGGGTGTTCCTCCTTGAAGAGCTTCAACCTTGGCACAGCAACCGCATCAGTCGCCTGATCAAGACTCCGAAGCTGCACATGTGCGACACGGGCTTGGCTTGTGCGCTGCTGGGCCTCGATGCGGATTCGCTCTGGTCCGAGCGGGAGTTGCTGGGCCGGTTGCTGGAGACGTTCGTCTATCAGGAACTCCGCAGGCAAGCCAGTGCGTGGGATCAGACCGTCTCGTTCTATCACTTCAGGGATAAAGACAAAGCGGAGGTCGACATTGTGCTCGAGCGCGGCCCAAGCGAGATTGTCGGCGTCGAGGTCAAAGCGGCGGCCTCCGTGAAGAGGAGTGACCTCCGGGGCCTTCGACGTCTGCGGTCAGCGGCGGGGGAGCGATTCAGACGCGGAATCATCCTCTACGATGGGGAGGTTACAGCTCCGTTCGGCGACGATCTCTTCGCCGTGCCGATCTGCAGGCTATGGGAAGAGGAGACAGGCTGAGCGTCACTGGACATGCGGTTTGAGAAGCCAGCGGATATGGAGTCCGCTGGGCTGCGACACACGAGGGCACCCCGCACGGATCGCTATGAGATCGCGTGAAAACCCGGATCAACCTCGAAGACTCCCTCCCCACAATAGGGGCAAAGGCTCCCCGCCAGGCGGAACAAGGGCTGTAAGCTCTCTGATGTGCAACCAGGGCACGCCGCTACCGGACTGCGCGAATCGACCTTGCAGGCCACGCCACAGGAGAGGCATAGATGAGGAGAGTCGTTGCCAATGCACCGGTCAAGGTTCTCATGATCGGGGTGGTACGCGTACTGCTTTTCACCGTTGTCATCGATGTAGTAGGGATTGCCATCCGACCACGCCTCTATCGTATGGCCACAGGCCGCACAGACGAATCGCAGGCATTCAGCCATGGGTGACTCCTCGAAATCGCATGCTAGTCCCAGAGCTCGATGAAGCCTCTGGTCTCCTCCATCTCCACGTCTTCGCACTTGGGACACGGACCTGGGGCGACCCAAGGACTCTGTGGCTTCCTGCCGCACTTGTGGCATCGACCGAAGGTCAGATCCTTGCTTCCGTCGTGTCGCCGATCACTGGTTGTGTAGCCGACCACAACGTCGACGATCTCGCGACAATGGGTGCAATGCATGGTCTCGACCCACACGAAGCCGCCGCAGTCGCGCTTGCCACAAACCACCACCGAGTAGAGGCAAGCGGGGCACGTGTACTTGAGGCGGTTGCCCATTTCGCACGCTACCGCCCGACCGCGAACTTGCGAGTCTCGCGATGTGGTCCTGCCGAAAGTCTGCACACGTAGATCCCACTCGGGACGGGATTGCCCCCAGCATCGCGCAGGTCCCACTCTACCGCTTGCCGTCCAGCCTGAGTGCGCCCATCAACAGCCGTCCATACGACGCGCCCAGTGATGTCGACAACCTCCAATCTAACCTGTTCCTCCCTTGGCAGCTGGAAGGAGAGGACGACAGCGCTACCCGGCCGCCCAGGATTCGGTGCCACTGGGAACAGCGCGAAACCAAGCGGTGGTTGCTCCTCCTCTGGCACGCTGGAGAACCCAACCACGCTCGCTGCCTCCCCCTCGTTGCCTGCGAAATCTGTGCCGGTCACGTGGTAGTAGGCGTAGTACACAGGTTCGAGTTCGAAAGTCTCCTCGACCGTGTATCCCACGACCACGGCTGTCGAATCCAGTTGCTCGACTGCCGAGCCGTAGATTGTCCAGTAGTCGAAGTCTTCGTCCTGCGAGGGGTCCCAGACGAGCTGCGTATCACCTTCCAGTCGGAGATTCGCCGGCGGGGACGGTGCAAGGTTGTCCACTGAGTACCCACTATCTGGGGAACAATCGAAATAGACCCCAGGATTCGCTGTTTGGGCGCGCAGGAAGTAGGCGGACCAGCAGATGCCATCAGAGGCAGTCGAGTCACACAAGGTTGGCACAATCGTTGTGTAGCTGAGCTCACATGAGGCCGGAACCATGGTGATGTACTCCCAGTCACCTGGCGGGTAATCACGGCCCCTCCGGAGTGCCTCTTCATGTCCCGGGTTCGGAGGCCCAACTCGGCCCTCATCCACCCGTCGAAAGACGCTGTAGAAGGTAATTGGCGATGGACATGACAGATAGTCTGCACACGATCGGTGCCAGCGGAGGCGCAATTGCCCGCCCTGGTCGTTTCCCACATCTGTCAGCGCCGTAAGCCCGTAGAGGGAGCATCCCTCAAGGAGCGCCCCAATCGGACCACATCCACCATGAAGCGAGCCAGAATCGCAGGCGAGGCTGAAGTCGCGCTCGTTGATGGAACAGAAGACCGGATCTTCCGAGAAGTTGCCATTCTCTCCGACTTGGCCTGCGATACAGCCTACCCAGTCACCTCCATCATGACCGAAGATGTTGCAGCACTCGAGAAGCGCATTCG
>CAZTDY010000172.1:0-3845 GCA_964612295.1 uncultured bacterium
TCGTGGAGGTCGAGGTGGGCGAGGGCGATGTTGAGACGGACTCGCTCGAAGCCGTCGCCGACGGGTACATAATCTACGGGGGCACTTCCGACGGAAAAGCCCTGACGGGTTCCAGGCACGACGATGGCCTTCTGCTCAGTTCGGCCTACGTGCAGCCGCTGATCTTCAAGGTGAATCTCGACAGTCTTCTCGCCAGCGACCCCGAGCGCTTTCCGCCCGGATTGGCCGTGCACCAAGCCACGCTTACCTTGACCACGGTCACCGGCCATGAGTGGAGCCTGCCGGAGGAGGACGAGTTCACCGTCAGCGTCTTTCAAACGGACTACGAATGGTCCGAGGAGAATCCGCCTCCCCCTGGTGAACTCACCGGTCCGCAGGTCTCCGTCAAGACCGTGAGCGGGACCGACACCGAGGTTGTGTTCGACATCCGGGACATGGTGCAGCTGCAGACTGAAGGGGAGAGCTTGAGTGTTGTGATCTTCCCCCAGACCGGCTCCGGCCTGTTCCGCACCATTCTCTTTGAGGACCGCCTTTCCCAGACCGGCCCTCCGGAATTCCAAATGATCTTCACCCGGCCGAGCGATGGACGCATCGACCTTGAGTCCAACTAGGGAGGGAAGCCCGATCATGTTGATCGCGATGCACACCAATCATGTTTGCCGG
Source organism: uncultured bacterium (assembly GCA_964612295.1). Classification (GTDB taxonomy): domain Bacteria; phylum Eisenbacteria; class RBG-16-71-46; order CAIMUX01; family WJJG01; genus CAYQJL01. The sequence goes on from CAZTDY010000172.1 coordinate 664, forward strand.
CCCCTCCTGCGGTCGCTTCTCCTGGCCGGCTTGACGTTGATGTTCTGCGGCGGGTTCCTCCCGGCCGCGGCCGAAAGCCTGTTCGCACGCGAAGCGCTGGGCGAGTGGCTCGATGGGTATGATCTGCGCGGTGAGACCTTGGGGTCGACCGGCATCGGCACAATCGACCCGCACAACTTCAGCTCGCTCAATCCGGCCAGCGGGGCGTGGACCCCGTTCGTCCAGGGTTACTTCGCCATGCAGGGAACGGTCAACTGGACCGAGGACGGCACCGATACGGCCCGCCGATCCTCGGGTTTGATCTCCGGGCTCGGCCTGTCGGTGCCGGTGAACAAGCAGTGGGCGCTGCGTTTCATGCTCCGCCCGCAAACCGACGGAACCTATCGCATCCAGGAGATGGCACCAATCGGCTCGGACGACCCGGACGCCAACCGCCACATCGAGGAAGGTTCGCGTGGGCTTCTGTCCTACAGCGCTGATCTCACCTACCACGGCCGCACCTGGGCGGTGGGGCTCCGGGGCGGTCTTCTGGCCGGGTCCCTGCTGGACCAAACCAGCTACGAGTTGAGCGATAGTGGTTGGGTCGATACCGAAGACCGCCGAACGCTCCGCTGCGAGCCCACGGTGCGCTACGGTGCGGGGTTTCAGTGGAGCCCGATCGACCGCGTGACCTTCGGGGCGATGGCCATCCTGGGGCAGACCATGGAACTGGAGGAGACCTTCACCGCTCCTGCGGGAACGGAGTGGACGACCACCAAGAGGAGCATGGATCATCCGCGCACGTACGGCGCGGGTCTCTCCTACTTCCTCAATCGACGGTTCCGGGTGAGCGCCGATGTCGTCACGCGAGAGTGGGAAGAGCTCAAGCTGAGCCCGGGGTCTACTCCGGCCACAGACGAACTCCCCTTGCGCAACACGACCGCCTGGGGGATCGGGGTCGAGCGCGTGCCCGCCGAACCCGAACTGGGGCTGAGCTTCGTCGATCGGGTGGCCTGGCGGGCCGGTTTCGCCTTCATCCCCTGGTATGCACAGGACGCCGGCGGCAATCCCGTCGATGAACGCCGCTATACCTTTGGAATCGGGATCCCCATCAAACACCGCCGGGGCTCCCTCGACTTCCTCATCGCCTACGGACAACGCGGCTCGGTCGGGGAGAACGGAATTGCCGAGGAGTATGTGCGCATGGGCCTGGCGGCCGTATTCGGTGCCGTGCCACGCGAGTACTAGCAGGCGAGCCGGCTAGCGGCAGAGCTGCCCGTAGAGCCCCGGGCGACGATCGCCGACGATGTGATTCCCCGGGGTCACCTGCTTGTCGTCCGCGAGGGCCGGGTCGACCTCGGCCACGATGACCTCTTCGGTCTCCGCCGAGGCCCGGGCCAGTTTGGCGCCCCGGTGCCCGGTGATCTGGCTGCATCCCGTGAAAGCGAGCTCGTCATCGCCTCGAGCCTCGGTGCCGGTCCGATTCGCCGTTATCGCAAAGACGCGGTTCTCGAGGCAGCGGGTCACCATGGCGTCCTGGCAATAGGGCAGCACGAGGTTGGCGCTGTGGGCGATGATCTGGGCGCCTCCCAGGGCCAGGCATCGGGTGGTCTCGGGGAAGATCCAATCGAAACAGATCATCGGGCCGATTCGGCCGATGCTGGTCTGAATGACGGCCGGCGGCCGGTTTCCGGGTTCCGCCCAGCGGAATTCAAGATCGAAGAGATGGATCTTCCGGTAGCAGGCGAGCGGCGCACCCCGATCGAAAACGGCAGCGGAGTTGTAGGCCTTGCCCTCGGGGGTGCTCTCCGCGAATCCGGCCACGATGACGGCCTTCAGTTCGGCTGAGAGGTCGGCCAGGTGCTTCAGCGTGTCGCCGGACGGGAAGGGTTCAGCCAGCGAGAGCGCTTCCTCCCGATCCGCGAAGAGGTAGCCGGTGTTGTAGAGCTCGGGCAGGACGTAGAGGTTGGCCCGCTGGGATCGCATCAGAGCCGCGGTTCGATCGCGATTGCCGGGGACCTCCCCGAATGCGGGCTTCATCTGAACGGCGGCTATGCGTATCATGAATCCTCCCTCTGCGGAAACGGCAGCATTGTACGGGAGCCGACCGATTCTGCCCACCGCTTAGTGCAAGGAAGGAGATTCGATGCAGAAGACGACGGCCGCCCTGCGGCAGAAGATCATGGATGCGACCTGGGGCTTCACCGAGGCTCAGGCCATTCTGAGTGCCAATGAGCTCGGACTCTACGACGTCTTGGTGCGGGGGCCCCGAACGGTGCCGAGCCTTGCCCGGAGCCTGAAGTGCGATCGTCGCGGTGTGGCAATGCTGACCGACGCTTTGACCGCGGCCGGGCTCCTGAACCGCCGGGGAGAGACACTGTCGCTGGTGCCCGAGGCACGGGAACTGTTCGATCGCTCCAGTTCTGCCTATTTGGGGTACTCGCTGCAGCACCAGAAACGACTCTACGACCGGTGGGGGAAGCTCACGGATGTCCTGCGAACGGGCAAACCCGTGCCGAAGGGACGACGCACGAAATCCGAGCAGCACCGATTCCTGATGGCGATGATCGGCGCCTCACAGCCGTCGGTCGCGGCATTCCTGAAGCTGGTCGACTTGAGCAAGGCCTGGACCTTCCTCGATCTCGGAGGCGGGTTCGGGCAGTATGCGATGGCCGTCACCACGAGATGGCCCCACGTCAAGTGCACGCTCTTCGACGTGCCGCCGGCCATCCGTCTCGCGAGACCGCTGCTCGCCGATCAAGGCTGGGGTGACAAGATCGGCACGCTGTCCGGGGATGCCCGCACCGACAAACTCGGCGGGCCCTATGATGCGATCCTGGTTTCCAACGTCATTCACATGTTTTCGCTGGCCGACTCAGTGCGGCTGCTGAAGCGCGCCCGCCAGGCGCTGACGCCGAACGGAAAGATCTACCTGAAGGACTTCTACCTCCAGGACAATCGAAAGGGGCCGAAGCGCGCGGCGGTGTTTGCCCTCAATATGCTGGTCAACACCGAGGCCGGCAGCGTCTTCACTGAGGAAGACTACCGCCGGATGGTGGATCGGGCCGGTCTGAAGCGCACGCGGATCCTCCCGCTGGGGGAGGCGTCCTGGGTGCAGGTGCTCAAACGGCGGGGGTAGGGGGAGCAGCCTAGCCCTGATCCGGCAATCATCGCGGGGTGATGTTTCGAGTAGATATTGAAAA
>CAZTDY010000173.1:0-3808 GCA_964612295.1 uncultured bacterium
CTTCGCTTTTGCTTATCCCGGAATTGAGAGGGGATTGGGCTGGAACTTCAGATTAATGTGATCTCATAGATGCCACGAGGGAGGCGATCATGGAGCGAGCATTGCGTAACTTGTTGTTGGGTACCGTGTTGCTGGGAATGATGGCGGGGATCGCCGGTTTTGCAGGCGCTGCGGATGGACCGGGCATCAAATTCCGCATCATCGTCGGCGAATTCGAGGACAAGGCCGAGCACCGCTGGTACCACGGGCCCGGACCGGGCCACGGCATGGCCGACATGCTGATCACGGCACTCGTCAAGACGGGCAAGTTCCGCGTCTTCGAACGCGCGGCCCTCAGCGAGTTGCTGGCCGAGAAGAACCTGAGCATGTCCGACCTGGCCAACCCGGGGGTCGCGGCCCAGCAGAAGTTCGAGATCGGCGACATCCTGGTCAAGGCCACCATCACCGAGTTCGGCTACAAGGAGGGCAAGGTCGGCGGCGCGCTCAAGAAGCTCGGCGGCAGGGCGAGCGTCGGTTCCTACACCGGACGCGTGGCCGTGGACATGCGCCTGATCGACATCGGCAGCAGCGAGGTGATCTGGGCGGAAACGGTCACCAAGACCGAAACGTCGAAATCGCTCCAGCTCGACACCCGCAAGTTCTCCTTCGGCGACGTGGACAGGTTCGACGACCACGTGGTCGGCAAGGCGACCCGCAAGGTGATCATTGCGGTGGTGGACAAGCTCGAGGACGAGACGAAGAACCGTCCCTGGCAGGGTGTGCTGATCACCGCCGACGAGTACCTGTTCATCGACGGCGGCAGCGAACTGGGCATCAAGTCGGGTATGAGGTTCATGGTGCTGCGCCAGGGCAAGATCGTCAAGCACCCCAAGACCGGCAAAGTACTCAAGGTGATCCACGAGATCGTCGGCGAGGTCAGGGCCACCGAGGTGGAGGAGGGTGTGACCACGGTCGAGACGGTCGAGGGGAGCGGGTTCTTGACGGGGGATGTGGTGAAGCTGAAATGATAGGCGTACTGCCGGCGCAGCTGGGCAGGTGAAGTCGTCGTAAAAGGAATGACCGGAACGTCCTCGGCCTTTGGCCTGCGGGATTGTTCCGGTCATTCCTTTTACGACGACTTCACCTGCCACTCCGGGTAGTACCTATCCATCAGGCTTCCGCAGGTTTCCGCGAAGACTTCGCGCTCCTGGTCCGACCAGTGATCGAAGGTGGACGCTTGTTTGCCGGTGTTGGCTAGGGGGAAGGGTTTGTCGGTGGGCTCCAGGTCCAGGGCCGCGACTAGGCCGGCCAGGTCGCTCGCGGACGCCGCGAGATCCTCCAGACGCACGGTGATCTGCGCGACACCTGCCATGTTGCGGTTGGTGTGGGCCCAGAAATGACAGCACTGGGAAAACGCGTCGCCGGGAAACTCCGGCTTGATGGCGTTCCAGACGGAATCCTTGCCGTACCAACCCCGATTCAAGCCCGACTGCACGACGCGGCGCCCGTCGCGGATCAGGTGCACGATCCTGTCCGCCGCGATCAGATCCGGGACCAGGGAGAAGTGCGGCGCCGCCTCGATGTGGTGGTTGAAACCAGCGACGAATTCGCCCACGGCCGCGTGATCGCCGGCCGCGAGCAGCGGCAGGATATGTTCCCAGAGCGTTTCGTGACGGGCGGTGCAGGCGATGCCGTCACGGAAGCGCAGCCCGTCGAGATAGCGCGCCACCGAGACCGTGCCGCAGCGTCCGGATCCCGAGACCAGGGTGTGCAGGCGGCGCGGCGCAGGCGTGGCGCGCAGCGTATCCGTTCCGGTGAGCAGGCGTTTGAGGGGGTTGCCGTGGCGGATGTAGACGGTGCATTCCCGGTCCGCGGGCAGCCCCTCGATTTCCAGGACGTCGCTGGCGGCGGAGAAACGGCACCGGGCCAGCAGGGTGCTCGACGGGTCGCGCACCTCCACCACGCGGTCGCGTTTCCAGCCGGTGTTCAGCTTGTAGAGACGTAGACGGCCCGGTCCGGTGATCAGATCGTAGAAATCGGTCATGTCCGGTTCTCCGCCGCAACGTCGGGATTCGCCGGGTCCGACGCATCGCGGTGGCCGATGACCCGGGCGGGATGCCCGGCCAGAATCACGTACGGCGGGTATTTCTTGCAGGCCACGACGCTGTGGGCCGAGACGACGCAGCCCTCGGGCAGAACCACGCCGGGCATGACGAAGACGCCGGCGCCCAGCCAGCAGTCATCGCCGATCGACACCGGCGCGTATTCGTAGCCCTGTTCGTCGATGGGGCGCGTCACGTCGTCGAAGTTATGATTTATGGTCCAGATCTGCACACCGGGGCCGGTTATCACGCGATCGCCCAGGGAGAGACCGCCACTGGCCTGCAGGAAGTTATCGACGCCGATCTCCACGTCGTCGCCGCAGCGGAGACGATGGATGCCTCGGAAGTGCACGCCCTCGTGGATCGTGATGCCGGTGCCGGCTGCGGCGAAGTAGCGGGGGATATGCCTGTTGCGCCAGGTGAAGCCGAGGTGTCCCGGCGTACGCATCCAGATGGAATTGAGCAGATTGAACCGGCCGATCTCGTCGCGCCAGTCCCAACGCAGCAATTTGAGCCACTCGAACATCACGATGCCTCCCCATTCCCCGCATCGTCATTTCTGGATCGTTATGGACCTCGATTATACACGATTGACGAAAGAAGGACTACCGGAGGGTGGGATCCGATGCCGATGGCCCAGCAGACGCCGCTGGGCCACAGGGTTATTCGTAGGCCTTGGGCACCGCGCAGATGAAGACGAAGGGCTCGTCACCCGCGTTGCGGAACTGGTGCAATTCGTGGGGCGATACGAAGGCGAAGTCGCCCGTTGCGAGCTCCCGCGGTACGCCGTCGGGATCGACGAGTTCGCCTCGTCCCGAGATCACGTAGTTCAGATGTTCCGAATCGTGCGCGTGCCGCGGGGTGAAGCCGCCGGGCTCCAGGGTGAAGACGCGCACGGAATAGGCCGGCACGCCGTCGGCGTCGCCCAGGACGAGTTGTTTCGTGGCATCCTTGACGCCTGCCATGTCCACGTTTTCTGCGGCGACCTCGGCGAGCTTGCGGATGATCATGCCACATCTCCATCCGGTCGATTTCCAATGATACGTCTTTACTGGATTGAGTATTTCAGATGTGTCAGCCAAGACTATTACCCAGATATCAGCGCCAATCACCCACTGCTACATAAGCAGCCCAGTCTCTGGGATGCCGTCTTCCTGCCGCGATAAGACATAGTGATGCTTCTCTCATCGAAGTATCGAGTGACATTCCCTTGTGGAATCTAGCCTTGTGAAATGCCTTCATCCAGGATAGGGCCGATATATCATTGATCGGCCATAGAGTCGAGATGATCGTACGAGCCCCCGTAACAAGAAAGGCTCGCCTCAATCCCAGTACTCCTTCCCTGGCAACGATATCGCCCGCACCTGTGCTACAGGCAGAAAGAACCACCAGCTCGACGCCTGCAAGATCTAGGTCCAAGACCTCCTCGGCAGTAAGCACACTGTCACACCCATCATCCACGAGATCAGGTGCGGCCAAGAGCAATCCGGAACGGAGCATAGGCTCGCTCCAAGCTGAGCCCGAGACTGGCTTGTTCTCCCATGGCATGTAGTAGCCGTGGGTTACGATGTGGATCACTCGTCTGCCCGGTGCTGATCGGTTGAATGCGTCGATCGTGGCAGCGCCGTTGGCCAGGACCGTAGCATCTCCAATCGGCCAGAGATTTGCTACGACCTAAATTGAGCGATTCCGATGGGTTTTTCCTCGGCGCTGTCCCTTGATGTCCA
>CAZTDY010000174.1:0-3804 GCA_964612295.1 uncultured bacterium
TAGCAACATGTTGACGTGCAATTGCCCGTGCGCGGATTGCACACAGGGAGGGTGTCAAAAGGGACACCGAGCATCTCTTGACTGCTCGCATGGATCAATGTCCTGCAAGAAACGTAGCATCAGCGCGAATCCTAGTGCAGAATGTCAATGGAGAGCAACCTGATGGAGGTCATTCCCAATGCTCCCTCGACTCAAACCGAGACTGCTCGTCCTTTCCCTCTTTCTCCTCGCCACCCCGGCCCTGGCCGATTTGGGGCCAAAGCCCATCCGCCTGAAGCAGACGTGGGATGATCCGGAGAGGCTCCGCTTGATCAAGAACTCGATCAACATTGACCTGATGCCGGATGGCGCAGACGTCAGGGCTTGTTTCCTGTTCCAATCGTCCCGTCGAATCCGCTACTACGATCGCATCCGGCTCGAGTGGGCCTGGCCGGTTCCTGCGGACTGGGAACGGCCCGAGAGCCTCGTCGCCTATTCAGAGACCATTCTGCAGATGCGCATCCCGCCGGACACGGCACCCACGCTGCCGGAAGGCGGCTATTGGTACATGCAGGATGCCCCCTGCTTTGTGCCGAGTGAAGAGCAACGAAGGGAGATCCGCGAAGAGGCATTCGAACAAATCGGCATCCAGGACTGGCTTGCATTCAAGGACGAGCTTGTGGTCTACATGCCTACGGACCACTTCGCCGTCAAGGTGGTGGTGGAGTATACCCAGCCCTACACGAACCGTGACACTCCCCACGAGGAGTTCGCCTACGTGCTCAGAACCGGCGCACTCTGGAAGGGCAGCATTGACGAACTCGCCATCCGCGTCTGGACCGCTCCCGGGGTCAGTATCGTGCATTCCAACTGGCCACTCGAGACTGGATGGAACGTGTGGACCGGTCAGGAGCCCACCCGAGACCTCTACATCTCGGTGGAAGTGGAAGAGGAACGGGTGTCAGATCTGACACGGGCGGGGTTTGACCGGCACTGACAGAAGCCAGCCGATTCCATCAAGAACCAGTCGATGAGTTCCGCAATCGCCTCCCAGCCGGCGCGCAGTGGTCGTACACGAATGCCGTCCGCCCGCCCCCCCCCCTCGCCCTATTACGAGTCAACCCCATACCCCATCGCCCGATACCCCCGCATTCGCTTCTCGAACATCCGGCCGAGCACCGGCACATGCCGATCAACATAGTCAACGATGCGGACCTCCCTCTTCGACCCATGCCGCCGATGGAGACGCCCAGCATACTGAACCAGCGTGCCCTTCCAGGCGACGGGCATAGTGAGAAAAAGCGTGTCCAATCGAACGTCGTCGAACCCCTCTCCAATGAAGCGCCCCGTTGCGATGATAAGCCGCTCCTCATCCTCAGGAACGGCCGCGAGCTGATCGGCTGCGTCCCGCCGCTGCTTCTTTCCCATACCACCGCGAAGGACGATGAGATTGCGCACGAAGCCGCGCAGCCGCTCGGCCAGAGACTCGAGATGGTCGCGCCGTTCCGTAAGGAGAATGGGGGAGCGCCCCTCCTCCAGGGCACCAATCACGTCATCGAGAATGAGAGTGTTGCGGTCCTCATCCGCCCCGATCTGCGTGTAGATCTCCTGGATTCCGACATCAGCGGAGTCGGCATCCAATGTGAACGCTGTCTCACGCACGATGAGTCGATGCTCGAAACCATGCGTGCCGGCCAGGCTCTTTGGGTCGATCGTGTATCGCACGGGCCCGATCTGGAATCCGAGAATGGGGTGATGTCCGTCACGTCGGCGCGGCGTTGCGGTCAAGCCCGTGATGTACTTCGCCCTCACAGCCTTCATGACGCGTTCGAAGGAGACGGCCGGCACATGATGGCACTCATCAACGATCACATGTCCATACCCGCCGACAAGCTCATCGAGATCATTCCCGCGCGCGAGGCTCTGGATCATGGCAACATCGACGACGCCTTTGAGTTTCCGCCGACCTCCGTCAAGCTGGCCGATCTGCTTCGGTTGGAGATCTGAGAAGACCGCGAGCTGGGCAGTCCACTGCTCCAGCAGGAGGGTTCTGTGGACGAGGACAAGAGCGCTGCGTGCTCGCTGGGCCACAAGCCAAGCGCCCACAACGGTCTTGCCCGAACCGGGCGGGGCAACGAAAACGCCCGCGTCATGCATGATCAGCGAATGAGCGGCCGCATCCTGCGCCGGGATCAGTTCGCCGCGAAAGACAACCTCAATCGGCTCGCCCTGCGAACGAGCATCCTCGATCTGGAGCGCGACATCATGCGCGGATAGCAGCTCGGCCAAATCGTCAGCGCATCCCCTGGGCAGCCCGATGTGCTGCGGGTGATCCTCGCAGCAGGATACCACCCGCGGCGTCAGCGCCGTGGAGAGTCTGAGGGCCTGCTTCTTGTAGAACTCAGGATTCTGAAATGCGGCCAGGCGTTTGATATGATTGAGGAGCATCGATGGCAGGCCCGCCTTCTCGACGAACAGGAGCTGCGCCAGGGTCGCCCGGACTCTGTGCGGGAGTGGCTCCGAAATCGCTAGCTTCGGCTTGGACTCCGAGAGCTTCTGCTGCCAGGGTTTCTGTGAGGCGTCGTCGTCATTGGTGTCGCCTGACCGCACGCCGATCACAAGCCCCCGGGTAAAGGCATCACGGGCCAGTGATTCGACCTCGTGGGATTGCAGGCGACGGATCGTGGCCAGGTGGTGCCATTGGTCCTCGTAGGGTGTCCACTGGTCATCGACAAAGACCGTGTTGCCCTCCTGGCGGGGGCCGTCCTGGAAGGGGAGGGCGATGAGATTGCCGAAGCCTCCCCGGGGCATGGTGTCCTGATTCGGAAAGAGGCGATCATAGGAGTCCATGGAGAGTTCGTGCCGCAGACTCATTGCCTCGGTGATCAAGGAGCAGGCCATATTCCGGGCGATGCCTGCCGCCACAGGGGTTCGAAAGAAGAACCAAACGTGGGCGCCGTCGCCCGATCGCGATCGTTCCACGGTTGCGGGTACATCCCGGCGGCGACAGGTTTCCAGGAATGCTGTGACATCCTTCTGCCATGATCCCTTGTCGAAGTCGGCGGCCAGGAACCAGCAGGTTTCGTCTCTCAGAAGCGGGTAGACGCCCGTCACGTGGCGGCCCCGCAGGTGATCGAGAATCACGCGGTCGGTGATGGGGAGAAACGCCTGATTCGGACACTCCCCGCATCGGACGCGCGGCTTTTCACACACGCCGCGAACCCACTCGTTGCCGCAGGCAGGGGCGTAGCCGGTGGTGCCCTTCTTCGGATTCACCCAGCGCTTGGCGAATACGTCGGGGCGGCCTCGGAAGAGACTGCGAAAGAGCGCGATCTTCTCGCTGGTCTTCTCTAGAATCGGCATCTCGGAATCGGCGTTGGGTCGCGTGACAGGATGCGACACATCAATGCCGGCCAGCTCGACTTGGAGGCCTTTTACCGTCTGGCGGAGAAGTCGCTGTCCATCTTCGAGTTCGGCGAGGCGTTTCCTGGCGGCTGCCAGCTTGGAGAGAAGCTCTTGTCGTCTGCGCTCGGCCATGTCCCTGTCTTTCGGATCGGAAGCCTCATCGTTCTGTGATGATGTGGTTACAGGGAATCATGAATCCGTTTTCGCCGCCACGATGGCCTCCGAAGAGTATGGCGATCATGACGGGGACTGAGAGTTCAACACCCCCAGTACTGCACGAGAGGGCCATGACTTTCGTCTCTGCAAGACCATTGTATTCAGAGTTTCGGGAAGCGCGGAGCATCTCTATCTTGCCGCAAAGAAGCCGGTTACGCGAATCCATGACAAGTTATAGAAACTTATTGGTGCCCATATAGCAAA
>CAZTDY010000175.1:0-3799 GCA_964612295.1 uncultured bacterium
CAGGCAATCATCCTGCCGCGACGCCGCCGTGCAGCCATACGAGGTGGATCGGCTTGGGCGGAGTTTCCGGACACGACACCCGTGCGGTTCGCAATCGGGGGTTGAGGATTGGTAGGACGTATGTGCGTCAGGGGTCAAGTGTTGTAAGGACTTGCATCAATCCTGACTGCACTCCGCGATCACTTCTGCAAAACCAATGTTCTTGAACTCGTTCCAGCATGGGTCTCAAGGCGCATGAAGTACACACCTGAAGGCAATGGACGAGGCGACAGGCCAAGCAAATCGAACTGGAGCTTGTGCTCACCTTCTGAAAGAGCGCCATCGTGTAGAGTCAAGACAGCACGGCCACTGACATCAAAGAGCCTCAAGCGCGGCCTTTGCGCACTCTCCAGGACAAAGGTCACATGTAGAGGTTTGTCAGACAAGGGAATGGGGCCAACGTCGAACTCCGGTGTGAGGGAGGGGACCCAGGGAGGATGTGGACACTCGACCACGCCTCTGCTTGAGTACAAAAAGGTGACATTGTCCGATAGCCAGTTGCCTACCGCAAGATCGTCCACTCCGTCCCCGTCGAAGTCTCCCCTAGTAATCGTCTTAGGTTCTACTCCCGTGGAGTACATCTGGTCGATCAAGAACTTACCGTGTCCATCTCCGAGAAGAATAGCAATCCCGTAAGCGTGATCCGCAGATACCACCACATCAAGAATGCAGTCGCCATTGAAGTCATGAAGAGCGATCTCTCCAAGCGACGTCCGACTGGAGGAGATGATCATCTCAGAGAATTGTCCATCACCCTTGTTGAGCACCGCACCCAAGGCTCCGATGTGATTGACAACAATGTCCTCAAGGCCATCTCCATCCAGATCCCCGGTGGCCACATCGACTGGCTGGTTTGCACCTGAGACGAACACGACCGACTCGAAGGTCCCGCTGCTATAGCCTAGTAGTATGGCAACATCCTCTGACCATGAGTTGGCCACTGCGAGATCGTCCGACAGTCCATCCCCGTCAAGGTCTCCCCATGCCGCTCGAGTCGGTCGCTCCCCGACAGGGACATAGGTCGGACTCTGAAACACCCCGCTTGCCGTTCCAGGGTACACACCGATGTTGTCATCCCGCCAGTTCGTCACGACCATGTCGAGGCTTCCATCGCCGTCAAAGTCATGCAGTGTGACGGATCTCGGATACTCGCCAGTCTGCAACTCCTGTGCAGGCGTGAACGAACCACCACCACTCCCGATGTACAAGGTGACCTTGTTTGAGAACGGGCTCGAGACTACGAGGTCAACAATGTCATCATCATCCACAAGGCCGCCATCAAGGCCTCCGTGGCTATAGCCCCCGCTGAAGCCCTCGCCAGAGACAAATCCTCCTCCTGGTTGCCCAAGGTATACGTTCACCCAGGTGGCAAACTCGTGGGCGACCGCCAGATCCAAGTAGTTGTCATCATTCATGTGCCCGGTCCACAGATCAACAGGACCCATGCGCGTTTCGACGTGCGGGGCAGCCTCGAAGATCCCTTGTGTTTCCCCAGGCAGTATGGTCACGTCTGAAGAGCTGCTATTCGCTACGACGAGATCCAGCAGCTGATCCCCGTTGAAATATCCGAATGCAGTGTCTTCGGGCGTATTGCCGACGTAGTAGGTTCTCGCCTCGCCGAGGATTCCATCGCCTGCCCCCTCCAAGGCCAGGACCTGGCCGTCTTGCGAGAGAGCGCACACCACCTCCGGCCACGCATCACCGTTGAAATCACCACTGTCCAGGCTCTGAAGGTGCAAACACTCCGTGTCGTAGTAAACAGGCGGATTGAAGGCACCCGCCTCAAGCCCGATTAGGACAGCGACTCTGCCCGTCGCCCAACTCGCAAGCACGATGTCAGGTGTCTCGTCTAAATTGAGATCCGCTAGGATTCCTTCGCTCATGTTGTGGTCAACGACCAGAAACTGCGGATCAAGGAACCCCCCATCGCCAGTGCCTCTGAGAATCGCAACGGCGTGCTCATCCACGGCAAGAATGTCCGAGATGCTGTCACCATCGGTGTCGTCGAGGGCCAGAGTCAGGATCGAATCCATGACAGGGACAATCGTCGGCTCGAGCAAGCTCCCATCACCCCCGTTCAAGAAGACATGGAGTTCTCCTGAGCCAGCATCTGCGACAACCACGTCCAATGCCGCGTCGTTGTTGAGGTCATCCGTTCCAATGGCCCAGGCGCGATCTCCAACCGCATAGGCAATCGGATCTAAGTACAGGAAATCTCCTAGACCGCGAATAACCAGCAGCTCCTCGAGGCCCGAGTCCAGGGCTACAATGTCCTGGATTTCATCGCCATCAAGGTCAGCCAGCATCAATCTGATGAGTCGTTCCCCAACAATCTGGCACTTCACACTCACGAACGTGCCGTCACCAATCCCGCGAAGAATTTCTATGTCACCATCTAAATATCCGCCGACTACCAGATCGTCGATTCCATCGCTGTCAAGATCGCCAACAGCAACAGCTGACGGGCTCGCAGGCCCCCTGAACACACGAGATCCTGGCGCCAGCAGGCTGATGTCTGCTTCACATGGAGTAACGAAAAGGAGGTTCGCCAACGCCACGAGAAGAACGCAACAACGTCGCATACAGGATCTCCGTTCCACAGCTGCTTCCAGAACGGCCGGTGCGCGAGGCAGTCAGAGTGCACCGAGACGCTACCTCCCACTTACAGTCTCATATCTATCATACCACAAACGTAGTGCGTTGATCAGCACGGGGTTACCGGATGACCAATACCTTCTGACTGTGTACCTTTCCTCCCACTCGCGCCGATACCCAGTAGGCACCTGCCGCAGCCCGCCTACCGTCCAGCTCTCTAGTATCCCATCGCAACACGTGTGCCCCTGGGTGATACTGCTTGGCCTGGAACATCTTCACCAGACGACCACTGACATCGTGGACCTCAAATCGCACTTCAATTGGCTCCACCACCGAGAAACTCAGGAGAACCTCGGTCGATGCTGGACTAGGCCATATGGGGTCGATCTCCACCCTGGGACCATGAGTTTCTGCCTCTGTGTCAACACTTGAAAAGAACGTCGGGCTTGCGTACTCGATCGAAAGCTCGTCCTCTGGTCGCAGAATCGTGACCTCGATGAACTCGCCCCTGTACCTGACCTTGGCAAAGTTGTACCCAGTGATCGTGGTTTGATACTGATCGTTCGGCACACTCATGCGCGCGCCGGTGATCCCAGTATCGTATCGTGCAACGTTCCAGGCATCGGCCAAGTCGTCCGTCCCCAGGGCCACATAGGTCGTAGTATTGTCGCTGAAGCGGACCCAAGCGGGCCATGGCCTGTCGTTTCGAAAGACAGGATCATCGCCTAGGGGGGGAGGAAGATCAACATCAACAGTTGCTTTGTATTGCAGGTACAACACTCCTCCAGGACCAGGAGTCTGTTCGCAGTTCACTAGTTCATAGCCCCAGGTCTCCCACGTGGGCGTTGCAGTAATGAGATTATAGCCACCCAATGCAACGCGTTCGGCAACCGTAGTCGCATATGAGGCATCTATGATTCCCGTCCCGTAAAACTCACGGGGGCACTCCGGGCAGATTCGTGGATATGTGCCCCCATCGTGATGTTCAGGCGATTCTATGAACGGCCTGGCAGTCGAACGTACAATCCCCATTACGTCGTCAGCTCTCAAGAGTTCACCTGACGTCTCGCGCGCCACTGATTGTATAAGTCCCATCAAACCCGAGACCTGCGCACTAGCCCTGATCCGGCAATAATCTAGGCGATTTTCGGGAGTCCTTCGAGAA
>CAZTDY010000176.1:0-3752 GCA_964612295.1 uncultured bacterium
GCCTCCGATACTTGGCCTGGAGGCAGGAAACACGGATGGAAGTTCTTACCCACTGCTGCGCGTGGTCTTCCGGGACGACGATTCCAGTTAGGCTCAACGCTGCCTCTTTCGACTCGAACAGCACTCAGCAGTCGTTCTACGAACGTCAGACCATTCGTGCCATCGATGAGTGGAACCTGAGCGGGGCCGATCTGTTTTTGGACTATCAGGGACGCACGACCCTGTACGGTGTCCAGACGGATTTCATCAACATCTACATGGATACCTTCAGTCAGGGCGAGAGCCCTCCCCTGGCACGGATCATGTGCAAGGCCGATGGGTATTGCGACGACGCCGCGGATCCGGGGCCCTACTCCTGCATTGACAACGGCTCCGGGTGCATCGACGTGACGGTCGAAGGCCACTGCGTGAATTGGTGTGACATGCCTGCTGTCAAATTCAACGCGGAGGCGAACTACACGGCTGGCTATCCGACCACCGGAGAGACGGATTTCAGAGGCGTGCTCACGCACGAGATGGCGCACGCGCTCGGTCATGTGCACGCCTTTACCGACGATTTCGACTGTGCGGTGATGGGATATCAGTCTGGGCCCATCTATCCCGCCTGGGACCCTGAGCAGAGCAGGTACCTCTGGCGCTACGACATCGATCAGCATCTTAGCGATCCCACGTATGGGTATGGTGCCGAGACCGGTGCGAATGCCAACTCCCGGCGCGCCGAGGACCTGACGTCGTTCAGTTCGTTCGCGGGCCCCCCCTCGGGAGGTCAGTCTAACCTCCGCCCCGCGATCGCCTTCTCGGACGGCACGACCTCGGATCCGGATGCAGCCTACTGCCTCGCTATCGCCGCCGCGAGTGCTCCATACGGCGCGGTCAACCATGTGGTCACTGTACGTGGCGACGGGACGAGCGGCGGATGGGAGTGGGGTCATCCCAACGCTAGTGGCCGGGGCTGGACTTGGGCAATCACAGAGGACGGAATAGCGTTGTCCGCTTCCGAGGACGCGTTCATGCTCGCGTGGGTCGACAACGTCACGAGCTCGGACGAGCTGAGCATCCACACCGCGATGAGCGGCGACTGCGCCTCGTGGACTACCTACGAGACGGTGGAGGGGGCCTACACCCATGTAGCGCCAGCGCTGGCGTTCGACTGGTACCGCAATCGATTCCTGCTTGTGTGGGTCGATGCGGACGAGGGGACGATCAAGGCAGCAACCAGACCCCCCACGGGCTCCTGGTCCGCGGTTCAGACCATCGGTTTCGGGGCCTCACTCAGTCCGGCCCTGTCGTATACCTTCGGCAACTTGGGGACCTTGACCTACGCACGCATGGACGGCTACGGGCAGATCTGCTCCTCGAAGATTTACGTCAACGCGGACGGGACGGTTTCGACGAGCTATGCGTCGTGCCACAGCTCTACGATTTTCGCCCGCAAGGGCCTCTCGGGCACCTACGGGTACGACGAGGGAACCAGCAGCTGGCGCTACGTCCTGGCGTTCCAACGCTACGACACATTAGGTGGGACGCAACGCAATGTGGCGCTGTCGAAGACCAACCCCAATCCGTGGTACCACTTCTCCGAGGTGGGGACGATCTCTGGAGGAACCAGCTCGATGCTCCCACGTGTGGATGCCTCGATTGTATACAGTCAAATGGGTGGTACAGGGTCGTTTAACGAGTTCATGGCAACATACGTCTGGTAGGGGGTGGAAGAATGCGAACGAGAGCATGCATGATCGCACTGTTCGTGTACGTTGCGGGCGCATGCGCCGCGACTGATAAGGAGAACCTGACCGCGTCGGGTCAGGACAACCAGGCTCCCCCGGACGCCCCGGGGCTCGACCCCGAGGGCGATGATGAACGCGGCAGCGCGCCGGACCTGTGGTGGGAGCAGGGACCCGGACCGGACGAGGGGCCTTCCGACGGCGTGGCACCGAGCGTCGCGAACGCGGACCTTGAGTGCATCGGGACTGATCCGTTCTACCACTTGTTCACATGTCCGGGGGCGTGCCACTATGTGATCGGGACCATCAGCGGCTACGAGGCCGTGCCCGACGGGCATGTGTCCGAGTTGGGCAGTACGAAGTACTTCGTGGCTGATACCCGGATTGCCACGGTGACGATCGTGACCTACTTGGCGAATCCCCCGTTATTCGATGATGCACCGTTCAGCGCGGCCCCGCTCGATTCCTTCGTGGTGCAGGAGCAGCCCAGTGGGTATGCGGATATCTACCTCAAGGAGTCCGATGGGGCCACGCCGGCCTACCAGTCGACCCAGTGGGAAAAGCAATGGATGGTACCTCCGCACGCGAAGCTGCCTCCGAAGGGCACCGTGGTCATGGGGTTCAAGGACGCGCGGGACATCATCCATCCGGACCATCGCCTTGTCACCGTTGTCTTTCCCCTTACAGAGGACGGCTTGGTGGACATGATCGTACTGAAGGGTACAGGGGTCATGGCGGACGCTGGGTGGCCGGCCGACACACCCACCGAACCCGTTTCGATCGACGAAGCGCAAGAGTGGTTCGGGATGATGGTTACGTACAACGGCGTCCGCTGCTTCCCCTCGGAGGTCGAAGGGGAGACTGAGACTGAATACCCAGACGAGTAGCGAGTAGCCTCGGATTCCAGGAGCCCTGGATATCACCTGCTGAGCGGCGTCCTTCGGCTCAGCCGTCCGTATAGGCAGAGTGGGAGCATCTGCAGTTTGGATGGAGCGGGAGGGCAGGCGCCTCGTCCAGTTTGAACACCTTCCCGTTCAGCGCTCTGCATGCGGAGCAGGTCCTGGCGTCGTCCGCGACGAGCCAGCGGACCTTGGTGACGCCGACCTCCCGGTAGAAGACCTTGCGGCCCTCGTTGTGCGCGCGGAGGGTCTCGGTGCGGGCGATGAGGGTGGCGCGACGCTGCGCGGTCTTGAAGACGGTTTTGCCTGCGCGGCGGAACGCGTCGGGGTCCTTGACGACGCGGCCGATGTCCTGAACCACCTCGGGGATCGACTTCCCGGAGATCACACCGTGGGTTACGGTGCGTTTGATGGCGGAGGACAGCTCGGCGGAGACGTCGCCAAGGAGCTGGACCTGGTAGTTGGCCAGGAAATCTACCGCAGCCCGGTCGATGGTGGCGAAGGTGCGCTTGACCAGCGCGTTGCGGTTCGCGTCCGAGAGACCCTGGAAATCGGGCATCTCCATTGCCTCGAGCTGTGAGATCCCGTCCTCGATGCCCAACTTCATGGCCCCATTGACGTTGCCGCGGATCCCGACCTTCCAGTTGGACTCCAACTCCCTGGCGACGGCACCGACCTCTTTCTCCAGGTCCTTGAGGATGGTCAGCTGCATTTCCTGCCAGGGTTTGAGCGAGACCTTGTCTTCGAATCGCCGGATCTGCTTCGCTACGTCGTCGGCCGCGCCATCCAGAATACCCAGCATCTCCTTGACTCGGTCTTCCGCGTATCGGTCCCGGCGCTTGATGGCTTGCGCTACCGCGTTGCAAACCGTCGACCGTGATTTTCATGGGCCCGCGCTCCGGGGCCGGGTCGCGGCGCTGCCGCTACACCTGACGAGACAGAACGGCTGGGGTGAGCCGATTTCGAAGTCACACCCGCCCATCCTACCGGAAGTCGAACTCAGACGAGATCCCAGGGCGGGTCGGAGGAGCAGAATTTGGCGCTACCACTACGGATCCGGTGCTTCCTCAAACACGAGGCCGTCGTCGACGCGACCTCATGATTTCAGAGAGACAGAGAGAGAATCGGG
>CAZTDY010000177.1:0-3744 GCA_964612295.1 uncultured bacterium
ACCCACGCGGTATGCTGAGGAGGAGGCCTGTATGAGTATCAGAGCATTGCAGCTGGCGGCTCGCATCTTGTCACGGCCCCGGCTTGCGCCAGGGCCGCGCCAAGCCGGCCCGTCGGGCCGGACGCGCCCGCAGCTGAATGCGACGTTATAGGGCAGTCGCACCCTGGGTGTCCCTACATCGTAGCCGCAAGTGCATTGATTCCAATTCGTTCCATCATCTTGGAATCGCGCACATCCCTTCGGAAACCCAATTCTGTCTTGACTGTATGTACCGTATAGCGTACGTTGTATTGTATCTTAGGAGGTACTACCAATGGACAAGATTCCCAAGATTATCCCCATCAGCGACCTTCGCCAGGACGCCGCCGCCGTCCTGCGTCGAGTCAAGCAAAGCCGAGACCCCGTGATCATTACGCAGCGTGGGCGAGCCGCCGCTGTCATGCTTAGCGTCGAGGCCTACGAGGCCGCCGAGGGCGATCGCGAATTGCTCATCTCTCTCGCTCAGGGAGAGCGCGAAATTAGAGAGGGCAAGGGGCATAGCTTGAAGAGCGTCATGGATGAGGCAGACAAGATCCTGAAGGAAGGCAGCTCGTGAGGGTTCGCTTCACTCCGGGTGCTCGGCTTATGTTCCTCGAGCAGATTGCCTACATCATGCAGGACAACCATTCAGCCGCCGTGAACTTCAAGAAGCGTGCAGAGCAGAAACTCAGACGACTTGAGCAGTTCCCAGAATCCGGGCGCCGGCTCCCCGAGTTTCCGGACTTGCCGTTCCGCGAGGTCATTGTGCCGCCTTGCCGCTTCTTCTATCGCGTGAAAGGCAAGAGCATCTGGATTGTGGCTGTGTGGCACACTTCTCAGCTGCCCGAAGATCCACAGTCCAGCTAGCGCCCTATAACACGTATCAGGCCTCCGGTTGTCAATGGGCAAACCTACCCTCTTTCGGTCGCGGAGCGGCCGTTCTTCTTCGCAACGTCAAGGTCATCGGGGTCGCGTCCTGGCTTCGTTTCATCATGCGGCGCAAGGATGTGCCCTGCACCAAACACGTATTGAGGCTCACAACCCGCCCTGCGGCGAGCCGACCGTGCCATCGGCACGGGTGACCTAGAAACTCATCGGTGCCCTCATGCCGTCCTATTCAAGAGTCGAGCTTCGGTGCATGAGCACCGTCTAGTTAGCTCCGGGCTCGGGGGAGGAGCAGGACCCGTCCAGCGCGTCTTCTTGCTCGTTACCTCTGTCTTGGGAGCGGGACGACCATCGAATCAGTAGCATCGGGTTGCCTGGAAAAGTGGCCATGCATCCTTTCGTGGTCTGGGCCACAGGCGCTGATGCCTTCGTGGGATGCTTCTCTTCGGCTCGTTCCGTAGCGGCCCCAGTTATGCGATCGGCTTGGCCGTCCCCTCCCTTCATCTGGTTGCCAGGAACCGGTTCATGTCGAATGCCTGGTTACGCTGGAGCATGTAGTAGACCGTGCGGCCCATCTTGTGGGCCAGGATCGAGAGCGCCTTCGACTTGCCATGCTTGCTCACCAGGCGCGCCTTGTAGCGCTGAGCCGGTGGATTGCCTTTGAGAAACAGCACCGCCGCTTCCGAGAAGGCCCACTTCAGGTACCGATTGCCGATCTTCTTGCCCGAACTCCCATAGCGCTTCCCCGCAGACTCCTTGGCACACTTGACCAGCCGGGCATAGGAAGCGAAGTCCTGGACCCGGGTAAACCGGCCAATGTCGTGGATCTCATAGAGGATCACCATCGAGAGCACTTTCCCGATCCCGTAGACCGACTGCAGGATCGAAAGCGCCCGGGGGTCGTGTTGCCTCGCGCTGGCCAGGAGGTAGCGTTCGAGGTTGGTGATCAGTCGGTTGAGGAGGCCAATGATCTCGAGGTCGACCTCGATGCTGCGGCGCACATGGGGATCGGTGAACTGCTCTGCGATCCACCCGGCGTTGAGCCGGTGAGAGGTCTTCTTGCCGAACTCGGGAAGGTTGCATTGGCTGTTGGTGTTCTGGATGTGGGCCATTAGGTCAGCTCGTTTGCGCACCAGATAGCACCGGCGGCGCAACAGATCCCTGGTCGAGCGCATCTCAGATGGATAGACATAGGCTTGGGGAATCATGCTGCTTCGCAGGAGACCGGCAATCTTGCGCGAGTCGATCCGGTCGTTCTTGGCCTTCCCCCCATGGATCGCCTTCATGTAGAGGGCATGGCCGAGAACGAAGGGAATCTCCTCCTGGGCGCAGAGATCGGCCAGCCAGTACCAGGTGAAGATGCACTCGACCGCTACGACGAGATCGTCACGGAAAGGCGCAATAGCCTTGAGGAATGGCTCCGGACCGGCGGGCATGTTCTTGTGTAGAACCACCTCGCCCCTCTGGTCTAGAATACAGAGGTACATCGAGCGGGCGTGCAGATCGACACCACAGTAGTAGCGATGTTCTTGGGTGTAGAATCTCATAGGTCTCCTCCTCGTTGGGGTTATTCACCAACATCATCCCCAGCATACCCACGCGGTATGCTGAGGAGGAGGCCTGTATGAGTATCAGAGCATTGCATCTGACGGGTCCACCCGGCACGGCCCTGGCGCGGGTACTGTGGGGCTCATTTGGGACTCTGGCCTCGGGCCAGTCCCGCGCCGTGGCGGCTGCGCCGCCTGGCCCCGCAGTTGAATGGCACGTTATGCACTTATTGGATGGCTCATCGAATAATCTGCCCGGATGGTAGCTTTCGCCAGGAGACGCCCCCCGTTTTCGGCCACTCGTTTGCTCGCTTCGCCCCACAATCCCACGTGCACCAGGGACCTTGACCTTTCGCGTCGGGTGCCAGAACATGCCTGTAATAGGAACTAGGAGACGTCCCGAAGTGAAACAGGAACTCAGACATGCCGTAATCGTCTCCGGGCCCAATGGTTCGGGCAAGACCACTATCGCCAGGGAGTATCTACTCACACACAACCTTGAGTATCTGAGTGCGGATGAGATTGCGGAAGGCCTGCCACATGAATCCCTGCAAGAGGTTCGTCTTCAGGCTGGACGACTTTTCTTCGAGCGAATCATCGAGAACATTCAGGTCGGCAGGTCTTTCTTGGCTGAGACAACGCTGGCCGGCAAGGGTTTTCGGCGTATTGTTGCTGAACTCAAAGCTGCTGGCTATTCTGTCACCCTCATATTTGTCTTCTTGGATTCCGCCGACGCATGCGTGGCCCGGATTCGGGAGCGCGTCCGAAAAGGAGGACATGACGTCCCCGAGGCGGACATCCGTCGCCGTTACATTCGTAGTATCAATAACTTCTGGCATCTATATCGGTTGGGTGCGGATCGGTGGCATTTGCTCTATAATTCCGTCATGCAGCCTCAGGAAGTTGCCATCGGGGAAGGTGATGAGGTTGTGATTCAAGATGAGAATCTCTACGAGCTCTTCCAGGAGCTTCTGAGGGCCACGACTAATGAGTGAACGACGTTCAAAGGACATCGAGACGTATCTCAGGCTTGGCGAGATCGCACGCATTGCGAATCGAGCTGTGCGAAAGGCCCAGGACGAGAGTCGGCGTCTTCGAGTACCGAATGTCTATTCCATCAATGGAATCCTATACTACGAGTATCCCGACGGCACGCTATCGACCGTTGACCCGTACCAGGAACGCACCGCGTAGCTGCAGTGCATAACACGTATCAGGCCTCCGGTTGTCAATGGGCAAACTGATCTTCCCCCCGTTTGACGGACACGGTGGCTGCGGTGGATAATGCCGCAAG
>CAZTDY010000178.1:0-3732 GCA_964612295.1 uncultured bacterium
TTTTCAAGTTCTAATCCCAGAAATCATCCACTTCTTATGCAACTGTAGGGATTACAGACAACATCTATAGTGAAAACGGTTATGAAGTGGCTGCCTGGGGCTTTCCCGGCGTCGAGGAGGCATTTCAGGCTTGGATCGACGAGCCCAATCTAAATGATCTGATTCTCAACGAGGGTGCCTGGTCGATCTTCACATGGGAAGCCATGGGTGTTGGTGTTGACATGGAGCAACACCTCTACTATCTCTGGTTCGGCGCAATGCCAGACCCCTTGGGGGAGGCCATCCCTTGTGCGTCCTCGGCTCCTGACCAGTTGCTTGACGTGGAGGTCGTCTTCCCCAATCCATTCAACCCGCCCGTTACGCTCTCCTTCACCTTGTACGAGGAAGCCGATGTTTCCCTGATGATGCACGATATCACTGGTCGCCGCGTGCGCTCGTTCCCCACGAGGACGCTCGGAGCAGGATGGCATGATCTGCCGTGGACGGGCACCGGGGACAACGGCGAAGCATTGCCGAGTGGCGTCTACTTCGTGAACCTGCGTGTAGGTGACCGGACGTGGGGGCAGAGGATCACGCTGCTGCGATAGACTCGCACTCCGCGAAAACGTTGCTCTGTGCCAGGAAAGCAGATCTGATCCTTCATCGGCACGGCCCGTGACTGTTCTGAGCCTCGGACATTGCCATGGCAGCGTGGTGGCGTGGTCCAGTTTAGGGCAGCAGACCGGTGATCCCACCAGCTGGGCAGACCCCGGTCCCGGTTGGGTACTTTGGCTGGTTCATGGAGAGTCGTCGCGACTACGCAACCAGCATTCCGACGGTAGGCGGAGGTTGTCGGAGTTCCGGAGAGCCAGGGTTGCACGCGCATCAGCGCGGCCCGTACGAGATCGAGTAGAGCAGATAGTAGTGTACGCATGATGGGCCAGATCATATCATTGTGCGAGAGTCGCGTGATTGCAGGGAGTTACGGGCGTTTTGCGGACTACGGGCGTCCGACGACACGGGATGCAACATCTGGAGAAGAAAGGCAGCGCAGGTTGACGCGTTCACGAAGCCTCAAGCCGATGATGGTGCTCGTTCTTGCTTGCACAGGTCTGGGTATCACTGGAGGAGAACTAGTGGCAGCAGAAACAACCGACTACAAGGCGACTTTCTTTGATGAGGTCGAGCCGATTCGTATGGAGGATCCACTGGGTGTCGTGCTCGGCACTCTGAACCAAGGGGATACCTTCGTGTACAGTTACGGCGATGCTGTAAAGCTGGCCGGGCATTCCTGTCCGGCTGTTTCGGGTGGATACAAGATGACCCAACTGGCCTTGAAGGAGCTGTATCCGGGGGAGACACCTGTAAGGGGTGAGATCGAAGTTCGTTTCCGGGGCGGACGGGAAGTCAAGGCGAACGGACCCATCTCCCAACTCGTTGGCATGCTCACTGGCGCTGCGCCGGAGACGGGGTTCGCCGGCATGGGTGGCGGGAAGTACAGTCGGAAGAACCTGATGACTTTCGATGAGGAGGATGTCGCACCATCCAATTGTGTCTGCTCGGTTGTGTTCTCGAGGGTCGATTCCGACAAGAAGGTGGATATCAGCTACTTCAACGACATGCTCGAGACGAAACCGGCCATGGATGCTCTGATGCCCAAGGCCATCGGCGGCACGGCCACAGCTGCCGAGCTGGCCGAGTTTGGGGAACTCTGGCAGGAGAGGGTCAGGACTATCCTCATGGCGCCCCCCGACAGCATGTTCGTGATTGGAGCGCCCTAGTCTCGCCAATCTGCGCAGCACTCTATGGTGTACCAATGACGCGGGTCTAACTCGACTCTAGGTCGGCAGTTGTATATCGACTGGATTTGTCGACCATACGGTATGGTACCATGCAAGGTGTGCATGAGGTCGCGCATCCTCTAATCGGAGGCACCATGCAAGTCTCACAAATCCTTTTGCCTGTCCTGATTCCACTGCTCCTCGCCGGTGCGACAGCCCAGGCCCAGATAGCCCATGGCTACTCCAACCTCTTCGCCTTTGACACAGTAATGGAAGTGGATGGGGGAGAAAGACCTTCCCGGGGGACTGCGCTCACCTCGATTAGCCCCAACCCGTTCAGTACCCAAACGACCATCGAATTCACGCTGGCCGAGGCGGGCGTGGTGGAGTTGGCAGTGTTCGATGTGCGAGGACGGTTGGTGAGGACATTGAATCGGGAGTCTCGCATCCGTGGGCATTATCGAGCCGCGTGGAACGGATGTGACGACGAAGGTCGACCGATGCCCACGAGCGTGTACTTTTGCCGCCTAGCGAGTTCTCACGAGGTACAGACTAGGATACTGATTCTGGTCAAGTGAGCAGGCACGGATCACGCCTTCAGGGGGAGGACGAATCATGAGTGAAGCGGTGTGGACGCAAGTCGGCCTGCTTGTCATGGCTCTCCTTCTCGGCGCGGTCGGGGTGTTTGCGGAGGACGGACTGGTCGTCACGAACGTTGTGGCGGGGCAGAGACCCTTCACAAACCTCGTTGATGTCTCTTATGACCTCGAAACCCTTGACGGCCTACCAGTGACCGTGAGTCTGTGGCTGTCCACTGATGCAGGTGCTACCATCTCACACCACTGCCAGGCGGTGAGTGGGGACGTAGGCGAGAACACGATGCCTGGGACTGACCTTTCCATTGTATGGGATACTGGGTCGGACCTCCCGGAGTTCAGCAGCTCGACGTGCCAGCTGCGAGTTACCGCCTACGCTGAAGCGAATGTCGATGGTTTCATACTCGTACCTCCGGGATCGTTCACGAGGGGCAGCCCGCTTGACGAGCCGGGGCGGTATGACGACGAAATCCCGCACATGGTGACGTTGACTCAGGGGTTCTATGTATCGAACACCGAGGTGACCGAGGAGTGGTGGGACGATGTGGTTGGATCGGGTTCATCGCCTTCGCAGCTTCCCCAGAACTATGTGACCTGGGACATGGCAGTTGTCTTCTGCAACTTGGCTTCGAATCTGGAGGGCTTGACTCCTGCCTATACGATCGATGGTCCGAGTGGCTACGTGACCTGGGATCAGGCAGCCAATGGCTACAGGCTGCCGACTGAGGCCGAGTGGGAGTATGCGTGCCGAGCGGGCAGCCAGACGGCATTCTCCCACGGTCCGATAACCTACTTGGAATGCGAGCCGGTGGACATGACCCTCGACCAAGCCGGTTGGTACTGTGGGAACTCAGGCTACGTGCGGCATTTGGTCGGCCAGAAGCAAGCGAACGCGTGGGGCCTGCATGACATGCACGGCAACCTCTTTGAACATGTCTGGGATACCTACAGATACGACTACGAGAATCTTCCGGAAGTGGATCCGATGAACTACGCAGGGCCTGGTGCCCGCCGGGTGGTCCGTGGCGGCTTCCACAACAGCTGGGCCCGTCGCACCCGGTGCGCCTGCCGGGTCGACTTCGAACCCACTGGGCCGCACTACGCCGATGGCCTACGGCCTGTGAGGACAGCTTTCTGATGGTGTTCCTTGCACAAGCGCGACCCAGTGTCTAGCCGATGGGCAAGACGCCGCCAAGCAGGACCTTCGATTGAGCCCGCGAGCTGAATCTCGAACGAGACAAGGCGTGGTGGACTTCCTCACAGATCGTCGTGTTACTGCGAGGATAGACTTATCCCGGCGAGTGACTTCCTCCTGTTGATGTCTAGCAGCCCGTGGCAAAAGTCTCATTTAGGCTTCTTCAACTTGATCAAAGTGT
>CAZTDY010000179.1:0-3691 GCA_964612295.1 uncultured bacterium
TGTAGGCAGCCGGATTCTGCCGGGTCGAGCTCGTCACGGTGATCCAGGTTGTTCATGGTGAGGACCCGTCTCCAATCGCCGGATTGTCCCGGGGCCTGGATCTGGAGGTAGACCGAGTCCCCGGCCGAAAGCGACGACCGGGGACTCAGCTCAGTGTCAGACGACGCGGAAGCGCACCTCGCCCCAGTAGCCCCGATCCTGCACGGTCAGAGCGAGGTCCGTGGTGACCAGCTCGCGGTCCGTGCGAGCCAGTTCGTCCTCCAGAGCGATCAGGTTCCTGGCGGAGGAGTGCGGCAGATCCAGGACGTGGATGTCATCGGGACCGGTGAGCTGCACTCGCAAGAGCGGCCGGCACTCCGGATGCAGGCACTCGGCGCAGAGCACACCATCCTCACTCTTCTCGCCGTTCGGAGAGCGACAAGCAAGCACGCCATCTTCGAATCGCTTGCGCACCGCGGCCGTCTTCACGATCCGACCACGCAGCTCCTCGAGGGCCTCGCCGTCGATCTCGAAGCCGCCAGGGCGGACTCGCACGCCGATCCAGCGGCTCGCCTGAAACCGGCTGCGAAAGCTCCCGGGACCTCGCCCCTCGCTGCCGTTCACGGTGCCACCTCGTCGATGGCGTCCATCACCGTCTCCGCGTCGATCTCCTTCTTCTTGCCCTCCATCGCCAGGAGCAGCGACTCCTCGGCGATCCGGTCTACCAGGCGCGGGATGCCGCGCGAGCCCTTGCAGATCGCCTCGACGCCCTCGGGCAGGAAGAGCTTGCCCGTCCGTCCCGCTTTCTCCAGGCGAAAGGCGAGGTAGCCCTCGACCTCCTCGGGCGAAAAGCTGCTCAGCCGCACCCGCACCACGATTCGCTGCGCCAGCGCCTCGTTCACACCCAGCGCCAGATTCGACTCGAGCTGCGGGTGACCGCACAGGATCATCGCCAGCTCCTCGGAGCCGTCGGCGTCGAAGTTGGTCAGCGCGCGTAGCTCGTCCAGGAAGGACGCCTTGAGCATGTGGGATTCATCGATGATCAAGACCGGTCGAATTCGTTTGGTGCGCGAGATCAACAAGAGCTGCTCCTGCACCTCGCGCATCACGTCCGCCTTGCGATAGCGCGGCTCCAGACCAAAACCGCGGGCGATCTCCCGGTACAGGTCCAGGCTGGCGCAAGTGGTCTGATGCAAGTAGCAGACCTTGTGGCTGGTCTTGCCCAGGGAAGCGGTCAGCTGGCGCAGGAGCGTCGATTTTCCGCACCCCGGCGAGCCGAAGAGCGCGCCGATGCCCTTGCGATCGACGAGGTAGCGCAAGCGAGAGAGCGCCCGCTCGTGGCTGGCCACGGTGAAGACCTCGTCCGCATCGAGGTCCTTGGTGAAAGGCAGCACGCGCAGGCCGAAGTAACTGCGCAGCCGCGTCTCGACTTTTGTGCTGGTGACGCTCATGCCAAAACTCCTTGGACGTCATCATCCTCGTCCCGGCTTTCGATCTCTCGTGCCAGCCGGTCCAGGGATTCCAGCGGCGTGCTGCGCTGGGGCTCCGCCTTCGGATCCTCTTGATCGCGCTTCACCCGAGTGTTGCCCTCCAGGTCCACCGGAAAAGCGGCCGCACTCTCACCGCCTTGGCCGATGACCAGGATCCGCCGCATGTCCCGGGGATCGAAGCGCACGCTGACTTTCTGGCCGATGAAGTTCACCCCGGCCTCGAAACGCCGGCCCTGCATCGACAGGGTGCCGTCTTTCGCCACCCGCCGCGTCGTCTCCGAAAGGAAGAGCTCTTGCAGATCGATGTCCTGGGGCAAGGAGCGAATGCCGTCGGAGAGCCGCATCCAGCGATCCAGCGGCACCTCTCCCTCGAGCCCCCGGTGTGGCCGCACGTGGTACTCCCCTTCGATCCAGGCGAATAGGAGACGGTTCAGCGAGGCGAGGTCGGCGAGTTTGTCGATCTCCAGTCTCTTCAAGAAGCTCATCCGCACCGTGCGAAACCAGCGCTCCAGCTTGGCTCGACCTTGCGGACGGTAAGGACGCGTGTGGATCACGTGGATCCCCAGGCGCGCGGCGATCTGCAGCACCAGGCGCGAGCGGAAGATCTTGCCATTGTCGAAGTAGAAGCGACGCGGCACGCCGCGCTTCAAGAGCGCCTGCTTCAGGCAGTCCTTCAGGCTGGGGAGGTTTTCGGCGAAGTAAAACTCCGCGTGACAGATCAGTCGGGTCGCGTCATCGAGGATCGCGATCAGGTAGGTCTTGCGCCGCTTGCCGCCGGTCGTGCAGAGCGAGGGACCGTGCATCACGTCTCCCTGCCAGCAGTCTCCGGCCAGCTCGAAGCCGAAGGCGCGGTGGTCGCGACGTACCGGCCCGCCGCGGGTGTCCAGGCCCTTGGCCTTGAGCGCGCGGTACAGCGTCGTCAGCGACGGTGCGCGCTCGCGGCCAAAACGCGCCTCCAGCTCGGCGAGCAATGCAACTCCCGAGAGATCGGGCCGGTCACGTGCCAGCTCCTCGAGCTTCTCCAGGACCGCGTCGTCGATCCTGCGCGCCTGACCGCGGTCGCGACGGTGCGCGGGCAAGAGGCCGTCGAGGCCGTGCTTCTTGAAGGTGTAGAGCCACTCCTCGATCGTTCCCCGGCCGATCCGGATCAAGCCGTGGTGAGGGTGATTGTGGCTGCCTTCGGCCAGGCTGGTGAGGGCGCGCTTCAGCGCTCCACGTTTCTCCTGCGGAGCCAAGAGGGATGCGATCACCTGATAGCGAAAGAGTGCGATCTGTTTCTTGGTGTCGTCCATGATTCCTCCGAGTTGGGAAGGTCAAAGGGGTCGGAGGACGGACGATCGCCCGGCCCGGCCCTGATGGCGACGCCATTGCAGTGTGGGGAGCGGCTGCGCCGCTCCCCAGACCGGCGGCGTGGACCGAACACTCCGGGCGATTGCGGCGACCGGAAAGCTCTCAGGCGAGCCCCAAGCCGGTGGCGGCGTGGAATCTGCGGCCGCTGGTGGTAAAGGCCGCGCCGGCCTCAGCGCCGGCCTCGAGCAGCGCAACCACGGTCTGCACCCACTCGATCGGGCGAGCTCGGGGTGGAGCGGCCAGATCGGGGAAACGGTGACGGCGGGCCGCCAGCCAGGAGCGGATCGGCGGAAGACGGCGGAGGAAACCGCGCAGGAGGGACTGAGGGAGGTTGTGGCCGATCGGGGAGTCGGGGCGCGCCCGGCGCATGGCGCCGGTGAGCGTCAGGCCGCCGAGGATCAGGGCCTCGAGGAAGACGCCCAGCACGGCGGGGCCATGCTGGCGGCCCGGTAGGCAGAAATCGGGGAGCAGGGAGAGGGTGAGGCCCGTCCGAACACAGAGCAGGCGGAGGACGGGGATCCGGTGCTCGGTTCCCTGCTCGACGATCGCAAATCGCAGGTAGCTGCCGTGACTCCGCAGGCGGTGACCGTCGGGGCAGAAGGGGCAGACCCGCAGGTCTTCGGTCAGGAGGACCTGGGGACGGCCGATGTACTCGTGGACGCTGACGCGGATGGCGATTATCTTCTGCAACAGTGGCTGTTGCTGGGGACTTCGTGTACCCCGGGAACACCGAGGCCCCCGCAGCTGCAACTGCAGGGGCCTCACTCCTTACTGGGGAACACCGCATTCCTCCAGGGGCTACCGGGGGAATCGGCCCGGATCACTGTGGCGATTGGGGGGCTGTTGGCTCTGGGCGAACGCGGCGCCCCACA
>CAZTDY010000180.1:0-3660 GCA_964612295.1 uncultured bacterium
CTGCAACAGGTGAGTCAGTTCTTTGTGAAGGTCAAAAACGTTGGACACCACTGACCTGCGCTGTACTCGTAGGTGATGTGCGATCGGGGCGGGTGGAGGGGCATTCCGCTCGCATCCACCTTCTCGGTGTCGCGCGTCATGCCCGAGGCGATGACGCTTCCGCGGGTCGTCGGCCAGCTCTTCGAAGCCCGCGCCCGGATAACCTCCCCTCCGGCTTTGATCGCCACATAGAGTCCGGGGAGGAAGATGACCAGGCCTACGATCACCAAGACGACGGTGGCGGGCTCGATTCTCATGGGCGCACCTCCGCGAGTGGTCAAGAGGTCAGTTTCGTAGCCGCGAGCGTAGAGGGGCGATCCGCGGGCTCCGGCCCGGGAGTTGCTGCGCTCGATCGAGAGCGCGGCGCGCGGCATCGAAGTTCCCCCGCCCCGCCTCGATCTGCGCTTTCGTCACCCACAGCTCCTGATCCTGGGGGAACTGCTGCAGTCCGCGTTCGATGGACCCGGCGGCCTCACCGAAAGCCTGTCTGTCCATGTGGATAAACGCGATGATGTTGAACGTCTGCGGCGCAGCTTGCCCCATCGCGATCACCTGCTCCGAGTACCTCAGGGCCAATCCCGGCCGCCCGCTTGCGTAGTGGGTAAATGCCAGGTTGGTGAGGCAGTGCAGATTGCCGGGGTATTTTTCGAGCGTGGCCTCCAGAATCGCGACCGCCTCATCCGATCGCCCCAGGAGCGTGAGGACCCCGGCGAGATTGGAGGCCGGCTGGGGATCGCCGCCGGAGAGTTGATAGGCTCTGCGCAGGTAGCGCTCCGCCTCGACGTTGTCACCGCGCGCCCTCGCGGCGTTTCCGAGGCCGTTCAGGTAGAGCGGATTGTCGGGATCCAGTGCATGGGCCTTACGCATTGCGGCGGCGCCCTCGGCCACCTTCCCCAACCGCTGGTTGGCGGCGGCCGCGAAGGCCCACTGGTCACCGGTCCAGTGCTCGATCGGATGCTGGCGTTTCATGAAGCCGCCATTGACGAGAACGGCGGCGGGCAGAAGAACCAGGGCGACCGGCGTGAGGGCCGACCAGTTCTTCTTCCGCACCATCTCCACCATGGCATGTCCCATCCACGCCGCGAAGGGGATCAGCAGTGGGATCGTCGGAAGCCGGTAGCGCCCGGTCACGAACATGCCCACGATCATGGCCGCATACAGCACTAGGTAGAGGAGGATGAGCCAATGCCGGCAGTCCCATGGTCGCCAGAGCACCAAGCCGCCCAGGCCCAAAGGCATGATGAGCCAGAACCCAACCGGCATGCCCCACAGGATCCACGCACCTTGAGAGCGGATGAAATAGAAACCGACATTGTTGGGAATCTCGTATCCGTCGAAAAAGAGCAGGATCTTGCGGCCCATGATCGAGAACGTATGGCCCGGATTCTTGACCAGGAGGTCTAAGGTCCGGCGGACCCAATGGGAGGAGGCTTCGCTCGCGGACAGGTCTCGCCCCTGTGCCTCACTCGCCATCCGGCGGCTGCCGGCAAAGAGGTTGGCATCCAGATTGTGGGGCACCCCAAACATGCCGGTGGCTCCCACGTGGTTCCCGATGTAGAAATTGATGCCCGCGTTGCAGGTGAGCAGGACCGGATCTCCGGCCACCCGTTGGTTGCGCACCGTAACGGGCAGGATCAGGAGAAACGTGAGCGCCAGCGGCAGGGCCGCGGTGGCAAGGGCCCTGGGGATCCTCCAACCCCAGCTTCGCCTGGCAACCGCAAATAGGAAGATGCTCGCCGCAACCGCGATCAACCAGACGTTCGGCCGGCCGAGGCTCGCCAGCCCGAAACTCAAACCAGCTCCCACCAAGTGACGCCATCGCTGGTGCGACAGGAACCAGAGGAGGCACAGGAGGGCCAGATCGATGGCCAGGAGCTCGTAGGCCGTCATGAACAGATTGTGTTCGAGGAAGGCGATGTAGCCGTAAAACGCCATGAGAAGCCCACTGATGCAGGCGACGATACGCCCGCGGCGCTCCTCGCCACGGCTCTCTCCCCCGAACAGCTGCCGTGCGATCGCAAACACGACCACCGCATTGAGTGCGCCGGCCAACGCCTGAAAGAGACGCGCCACCAACATCGACTTGCCGAAGATCGACCACAGGAAGGCCAGCAGGTAGGGGTAGCCGGACGCAGAGTGGAAGAAGACATCTTTGCCGGCCAGGAGGTCGCCGGTCAGGATGCGATCGGCGAGTCTTTCATACTCGAGGGCATCCCCCACGCCCGCCTGCAAGACCGCCATGTCCAGCGTGGTGAAGATCAGCCCCAGGCGCAGGCCGAGGGCGAGCAGGAAGATGACCAGTGGCCAAAGCCGATCCGCAGCCGCCAAGTGACGAGACGCGGGACGAGTCACGCCGAGCCCCTCCTCCATCACTGTCTCTTAGTCCTCCGAAGGACGCCTGCCCCCACCGGCGCGCGCCTTGCCCAAGGCAACCGCCTCCTGCGCGCGTTTGGCGACCTCGGGGTCTTCTCGAATGTCCTCTGAAAGACCCACGTTGAGACCACCAAAATCGACGATCTGGTTGTCTGGAGAGATGATCAGCCGGGTACTTCCCATGTACCGCCCGCGGGTTCCGCCTCGATTGACGATCGTGTCCCCGACCAGGAGGGCCCCCTCGGTCTGGCGTTCCTTGTGGCCACCGATCACCATATCGATATTGGGAGACGAGCGCGCGTACCTCTCCATATCCTCCGCGGACGCATAGGCAAGCAGTACGACGATGTCCGCGTCCCGGCGGAGAAGCCGAGAGTAGTGTTCGATGGCTTCCACGTCGCTCAAGAGACGCAGCTGCGCCCCGGACTTGGCGAGAATCCGGTCGTTGACCAACGAATCACTGACGACACTCATGAGCCCCACCTTGATCCCGGCCCGGTCAATGATGCGGACTTTATCGCCCACCGGGGTCCAAACCCCCTCGACCATTTCTTCGACATTGGAGGAGAGCAGTGGTAGCGGCCGGTGAGTGCGCAGGCTGTCGAGCTTCTGCCAATGGCCGATCTCCGTGAGCCCGACTCCCACGGCATCGTATTCCAGGCGGGCGATTTCGTCCCAGATCGTCCGGGTGATCGCAAAGACCCGGTCGCTACGGGGCAGGAAACCGCCCCCTTCCACCAGCAATAAGGGAACGCCGCTCGCCCGGATGCTGTCAACAAAGGTGGCCCGCCGGGCCAACCCACCGCGCTTGCCCTTTCACCCGCAGGGCAGAAGATCTCCCTCGATGCAGCTCTGGAACAGAATCCGCATCTCGGCGTTGGTGGCGCGTTTGGCCGATCGGTTGCCCGCGCAGCCTTGAAGCAACCCGCCCACGACAAGTGCGGTGATGATTGCGGGTAAAGCCCTCTTCATACTCACTCCGTATTTCGCCCCTGATTCACACTCAGACACACATCCTGGAGCCTCTGGGCGTCAATGTATCAGGTCCGCTCAGTGTACCGTCAGGTCCCGGGTAAGTCTATCGGTCAAGCGGGGGGGATTTCGAGTCATTGACGCAGACAACTCAATTGCCTGTCTCGGGCGGGTGCCACGGGCACAGAGGAAGAGGAGCTTTGATCTGACGTTCAGGTTGTCTAGCCCGGATTATTCGCGAATGTTGAAGACAGAAAAGCCTCCCGATGGTAGAAA
>CAZTDY010000181.1:0-3513 GCA_964612295.1 uncultured bacterium
TCACTGCCGACTCCTCGGTTGCTATTCTAAGGCGGACTCCCCGCTTCCCGCCGTCTAGGTCTTATTGGGCCGGGCGCCGTGATCGCCCGACGCTGTTGTATTCGTCCGGCAATCGGCATTCCTTAGCGGAATTAACCCATGTATTGAAAGTGTTCGGGAAGATCGCCAAAAAAAGCGAAACCGGCCCGTCGGAGGGCCGGTTTCGAGGTGGCTTTGCAGGACGCTTCGAACCCTAAGGGAGATCGCCCAGCGATTCCAGATACGAGGCCTGTTCCGCCTTGCTGTTCTCCACCCAGCGGTCGTCGACACGGGGCCGGACGGGACTGTTCAGGGAGAAGTAGTGCTCCACAGATTCCGCCGTCGTGATCTGGGTGAGATTGATGTTCTCCGCCGGGATTGTCGTCAGGAAATCGAGGCCGCTATTGCCCTCCATGAGGAAGGACGTACAGACGACGTTGTAGGTCCTGTCGGGATCCAGCGGCTCGCCGCCGACCTCGAGTTCGCAGACGCGGTCCCAGTTGGGCCGATTGCGGTTGTAGGTGACGCGGGCGCCCGAGATGCAGATGCCGCCGGACTCGCCACGGACCTTGCGTTCGACGATGCGCCGGATCATGCGGCCATCCATCTGCACAATGACCAGCTCGTTGCCGAAGGGCAGGATGCTGAAGACGTCTTTGGCGGTGATGTCGCCCGAGGGCACGTCGGCGCGCAGGCCGCCCAGGTTCTGGAAGGAGAAATCGGCTTCGAAGTACATACGCATGGCGTCGGTCACCAGGTTGCCCACGAGGTTGGCGCTGGGGCCACCGCGGGTGAGGTTCACCGACGCGCTGCCGATCACCCGGTTCATGGCCGCCTCGGCCTCGTCGACGTAGGGCTTCAGGGCCTGCTGCATGGTCTCTTCGGGCCAGAGCTCGTCCTCGAAGAGAGTGATCAGGGTGCCGCGGTCGTGGGGGGTGTCGTAGCCCACAAGGGTCCCGGTGGCCTCGTCCACCATCAGGATGGCGTGGCCCACACTCGAACCATTGCCGTAGGATTCGAAGCACATGGTATGGGTCATGGGGTCGATCCAGGGCTCGTTGTAGCCGCGGTGGGTGTGGCCGCCCACGGCGATATCGATGCCCTCGACGGTGTTGGCGATCTCCATAAGATTCATGGCGCCGCCGTACACGTAGCCGAAGCCGCCGCCCTGTGCGTCCTGCTGGTCGCTGTCAGCGTCCTCGCCCTCGGCGATAAGCTTCCAGCCTCCCTCGGGATCGTAGGGCAGTCCCTCGTGGATCAGCAGGGCGATCAGGTCCGCGCCCTCTGCGAGCAGTTCGTCACGATACTTCTCGATGGCGGGTACCATGGGGTCGAAGATCAGGCCGGCGATGTTCTGCGGGAACGACATGGCCTCGGTGCCCGGCGTGATGATACCGATGCAGCCGATCTTCAGGCCGGCGCGTTCGATCATGATCGTCGGCTGGCAGAAGTCGACGATCTCGCCGTCGCTCTCGTCGCGCAGGTTAGCCGCCAGCCAGGGCATCTCGCAGCGTTTGGCCAGGCGTTGGCAGTTGTCGCGCCCCATGTCGAAATCGTGGTTGCCCGGCACGATGACATCGTAGTCCAGGGTGTTGAAGTACTCGACCACGGCGTCGCCCTTGGTCTTGGTACCGACGGGCGTGCCCTGGAAGAAGTCGCCCACGTCGACCATCAGGATCGACTCGCCGTTACGCTCCGCCTCGGCGCGCACCTGGGCCACGTAATTGGCCAGCGACGCGCCCCCGCCCAGGGGCGGCGGGAAGTTGGGGTTCATGAACCGCGCTTCCTCGGGCGCGATGTGCCCGTGGATGTCGTTGGTCCAGATGAGGTGCAGCCGCACCGGCTCTTCGGCGGCGCCCAGGGGGGCCGCTATCTGCGTCGCCAGGAATGCGCCGGCCAGGGCCAGCAACATCAGCGTCGTCTTCGTCTTGCCGTACATGATCCTCGTCTCCTCAACGTTCGAATGGACTCCGACAACAGTCTAGAACAGATACGTGAAACCTGCTCCCAGTCGGAACCGGGTATCCTCGACGCGAGCCGTTTCGGCGGTGTAGATATCGTCGTAGTCATCATCATCGGGGAATTCGTAGGGAAACAAGTGTTCCTGTCGGCTCGTCACCTTGCTCAATTCAACCGAGACGTGGAACAGGCCGCGTTGCCATGGCACACCGATGCCCGAGGTGAAGAACGTCGCGCCGGCTTCGTGATCGCTGTAGCTGTCCATGCGGCGGAAGCCGAAGCGCAGGGGCACCCCGTTATAGAAGGTGTGCTCCACGCCGAGACGCACGTCGACCACGTCTTCGAGACGAGGCTGGTTGTCCTCATCGAACGTGTTGTCCTCCAGCTTTGTCCACTGGGAGAAGACCATTTCGGCCGTAAAGACCGTCCGCGGTTCCGAGCGCGGGTAAAGCGTAAAGCCGACCCGGTAGCGGTTGGGGTACTGAATGGAGCGGTCCCTGGCCGTGGCCGAGGTCGCAACCGTGTCCACGCCCACGGCGAAGATCTCGTTCTGACCGGTCATCTCGCCGGACACCTTCAGGGGCGTCTCCCAGGACGCGCCGATATCGAGGCGGGGCGAAGCCTTGATCCGGACGCCCAGCACGGCGTTTCCGCCCACCATCCATTGGTCGCTCTGGTTGGAGTAGCTGTCGCCCAGGTTCTGGAAGAAACGGCGGTTCTCTTCGATGATGCGGTTGCCGAAGGCGTAGTTGCCCGCGACGCCCACCGAGAGACGCTCATCCGGGGTACTCATGGCGAAGCCCAGGGTCAGGGCGCGCAGACGTCCGTCGGAGCGCCAGGAGCGTTCCTCGAAGATCATGTCGTCGGGATCGCTTCCCGGCTGGTTGACCGGGTCGAGGACGACTTCGTTGAAGTCATAGGTGTAGTCGTAGAGCGTGCTCAACGACACCCCCACGGCCAGGCCCCTGGTGGCGCGCACGGCGGCGCCGAAGCCCGAGTCGAAGTAATGATTGCGTTGGCTGGCGATGGCCGTGTCGGTGACGTAGCTCTCGAAGCTGTCCCACAGGGGCTGGAAGCGATCCTCGTGGTCCTGGTAGAGGGAGAGAGAACCGTCGAGTCGCTGGT
Organism: uncultured bacterium; assembly: GCA_964612295.1. Lineage (GTDB taxonomy): Bacteria > Eisenbacteria > RBG-16-71-46 > CAIMUX01 > WJJG01 > CAYQJL01. The sequence goes on from CAZTDY010000181.1 coordinate 3,103, forward strand.
TCTGCTCCTCCGAGAGCATGGCCGGATTGAACCGGGCCGACAGGCCGCCGCGGTAGACGGTCGTGAAGGTGCCGGCCATGGCATCGGCCTCGGCCCCCAGGGTTCCGGCCGCGGAGCCGTACTGGGCATCGAGGATCGAGCCGGCCGTAGCCACACCGGGCAGGGCAACCAGCAGCCCCGCGAGCATGAGGCCAACCATGCCGGATGCCGGGTGGATCTTGTATTGGCGCTTCATCTTATCGATCTCCTTCATCAGAAGGTGTAGTCCATCTGCATGCGGAACGCAGTCAAGTCCTGCGGCGCATAGCTGCTCTCTATGTCCTGTCCGTAGACGTCGAAGTAGTTTCTGACGTCCAGATAGGTGCGCGGCAGGTTGTGGTCGCGGGTCACCTTGAGCTGGAAGAGGAGCCG
>CAZTDY010000182.1:0-3473 GCA_964612295.1 uncultured bacterium
GAGCTCCGCCGGGAGTTGCATCGATACGTACAAGTCCACAACGAGGAGTCGGCCAGACCTTTCGTCTGGACGAAATCGGCGAAGACTATTCTCGCTGCCGTTAAGAGAGCGAAGGATCGGCAAGGATGTTAAACGAACTAACCGCACAGGACACTAGGTCGCGAATCTCAATGTCGGTCCTCGGTCGGCCGCCGCGATTGGTACGCGATTTCCAGCGCCAGTACTTGCGGAAACCCTGACGATGCCAACGGATCACGGTCTCAGGCGGACGATGGTCAGAGCGTCGCGCCAGCGTGCCCAGAGGCGGTGGAGGAGTATCCAGAAAAGGCGATCAGATGCTCGCAGCTTCGGACGGAGCTTCTTGTCTTTGAGTATGCCGAGCTGTTGGCGGAGCACCATGTTCTCCAAGGCGAGATCGAGCTTTGGTCTGAACAGGCCGCGGATTATCGCTGCAAGGGAGATTATGACAGTCATAGCCGGCGAGATTGCAGCAACCGGGGGCGGACTGACAAGGGGACATCGGATCTCATACCGTAGCCGTAAGTTCCATCAGGGCTTCGCGGACGAAGTTCTGGCAAGGGACAGAGGTTTTGGCAAAGCACAACCACCACGATCCATCGCAGCGAATCCATCTTCAGGCCTTGACATATCTAAGATTGCACTTTAATATACTCAATATGAAGTACATCAAACGATTGCTGGAAGAGGAGATCGATCGGGCTGCAAGTGCCTTCTCTGCAGTCATCTTGACGGGTCCACGGCGCTCCGGCAAGACGACTCTTCTCCGTCACTGCTTGCCTGATGCGGCCTATGTACTGCTTGAGGAGCCGGACACCGTGGCCAGTGTGCGGAGCGATCCTCGCGGCTTCCTGGAGGAACTCCGTCCCCCGGTAATCCTGGATGAAATCCAGAATGCCCCGGAGCTCATGAACTACATTCGAGCGGAGATTGACCGCGAACCTGAGGTGAAGGGGAACTGGTTTCTTACCGGCTCCCAAGAGGCGTCTCTCATGCGAGGAGTGTCAGAATCCATGGCTGGGCGTGCCGCCGTTTTCCAGCTGTTGCCGTTTTCACATTCCGAGGTGCCCAAGCTGTCGCTATTGACTGGCGGCTTTCCCGAGGTGATCGCGCAGCCGAAGACGCGCGATATTTGGTTCCGTTCGTATATTCAAACCTACCTCGAACGTGATGTCCGAGCGATCATCGCCATCAAAGATCTCGCGACCTTTCGGCGCTTTCTGGCGCTGCTGGCAACTCGAATGGGCCAGGTGCTCAACAAGACAGCCCTAGCCGGTCCCCTTGGTGTCTCCGTGCCGACAATCACGGAATGGCTCGGGGTGTTGGAAACGACGGCTCAAATCATCACCGTGCCGCCCTTCTACGAGAATTTCGGAAAACGGATCACGAAATCACCCAAGCTATACTTTGCGGATTCCGGTCTCGCCGCGCATCTTCTGGGTATCGAGACGGAGAAGGAGCTGCTCCGGTCGCCCTTTCTCGGACCACTCTTCGAGGGGCTCGTTGCGTCGGAAATCATCAAGGAGCAAATCCACTCGGGCAAGGCCAGGGCCCTTTATCACTTCAGGGATCAGCAAGGTTTGGAAGTAGACTTCGTTGTACCCCAACAAGGGAACAAACTGATTCTCATCGAGGCGAAGTCGACCAAAACGCCAAAGCCGAGCACGGCCAGCTCATTGCTCAAGTTTTCACGAGCGATCACGAATCACGAACTCGCCATGCATGTCGTGCATCAACCAGCCAAATCTGCATCCATCGTGCCCGCCATTGCGCCTGGTGTCAGGGCGACGCCGTGGAATCGATTGTCTGATCTGATTCGCGTTTGACTGGGAATGTCACTGGTTTTGCCTAATCGACCCTACCCACACGGCAACTAAACGATTGAAAACAGGATACATAAGCCCAGAATCGTCCAATATGCAGCCACGCTTCATATTGGGCGATTCGGGTTGACTGGGCGCAGGCACCCGTCTATTATGCGATGAAGTCGCATATTGGACGACGGAGGGCGATGTGTATCTTAAACGTGCCCTGGAGCGGAAATTCCTCGAGGCCGCGACCCATTTCCCAGTGATGCTGGTGACGGGAGCCAGGCAAGTCGGAAAGACCACCTTCCTACGCGAGTTGGGAGGGGATACCCGGGCCTATGCGAGCTTAGACGATCCGAGGGTGCTCGAGTTGGCCCGCTCCGACCCGGCGCTCTTCATGCAGCGCTATCCAGGACCCGTGACTATCGACGAGATCCAGTACGCTCCGGGGCTGCTCCCCTATATCAAAATGGCTGTCGATGCCAACAGGGCGCCGGGTAGATTCTGGCTGACCGGGTCGCAGCAGTTCCACCTGATGAAGGAAGTCTCGGAGTCCCTGGCAGGGCGCGTGGCGATCATGACGTTGCTGGGTTTGTCCCGCCGAGAGTCGGACCAGGTGTCGATTGGGATGGAGCCGTTTCTGCCCACACCCGAAGTTCTGGGGCCGAGGCTGGAGTCCATGTCCGTCCTGGCCCTGATGGAACTCTACGAGAGGATCTGGCGCGGCTCATTTCCTGCCCTGGCGGTTGATCAGGACATGGACAGGGACCTCTACTTCAGCTCATACGTCCAGACCTACCTGCAGCGCGATGTCAGGGACTTGGCAAGGGTTGGGGACGAAACGGCCTTTCTGCGCTTCGTGCGGGCCTGCGCCGCGAGAACAGCCCAAATTCTCAACCTCGCCGACCTGGCCCGAGATGCGGGAATTGCCCCCAACACGGCGAAAAGCTGGTTGTCCATCCTGGAGACGTCCGGCCTCGTGTATCTGCTCGAACCCTACCACACGAACGTGACGAAGCGCCTGATCAAGACGCCAAAACTCTACTTCCTAGACACGGGCCTCTGCTCCTGGCTCACGGAATGGGCCACCCCCCGCAGCCTGGAGGCTGGGGCCGCATCGGGAGCGATGCTGGAGACGTGGATCCTGCTGGAGGTGCTGAAGTCGTGGTGGCATGACGGTAGGCGAGCACCATTCTACTACTACCGCGACAAGGACAAGAAAGAAGTCGACCTTTTGATCCTACAGGATGACATCCTCTATCCGCTTGAGTTCAAGAAGAAGGCATCGCCCAGCCGGCGGGATGTGGGTCACTTTGGAGCGCTCGTGAAACTCGGTCGGACCGTGGGGCCGGGAGGGGTCGTCTGTCTTACGGAATCGTCATTGCCTTTGGCCAACGGTCTGGTTGGGATACCTGTGGGTGCGATCTGACGAAGTGCAGGAAGTGCGAGTTCACTGAGAAGCACGCGTCAGTGGTCAAGACGGTCAGACCGGCCCGGAGGACCCCGAGCCAGACATTTCTGCCGCGCGTGGTTGCGCCGCGAGCGGTTAACGGACGCCAACACGGCAAGTTGATGCCGCAGTGCCAGATTCTCCTGTCCCTAGACAAAAGGTCATCCGCGCCGGAATCTGATCGATTTCTGACATCA
>CAZTDY010000183.1:0-3386 GCA_964612295.1 uncultured bacterium
ACTCAAGCGCGATAATTGCTCAGGGGACCCCTCGCGAGTTGCGGAACGTAGGCTTCTTTTCCTATCAATGGACAGTTTTTTCCCACTCAGAGGCCCCTTGGGGCGGAGATCACACTCTTCGCGGCCGCGGCTCCCGGAATCCGGCCCCGGAGCGCAAGGGCTAAGCAGCGTCTCTCTAGGCGGTTAGCTGACTGCTCTGTTCCAGCCTCCCTGGCAGGCCCCACAGCCTCCCCCACGGCACACCCATTGCATACATCTTCGGTGAACCAAACCGCAGAAGACGGTGGAAGGTCAGGACGACCTGATTCCAGGGATGGATCCCGACATGCATGATCTGAACGCAGAGATTCTGAATCGATCGCTTGCGCAGGATGTCGAGCGCAGGGGACGGCGGGTGTTGCTGGGTTGGACTGCATTGCTTCTCCTGCTGCTTCTGGGCAGCGCCGTGGCGGTGCTCGCCGCAGAGGAGACGCCCTATGGCGAGATCCCCGACCCGTTCGGGGGGGATATCCTACGCGTGTCCTCGGTGACCGGCCCACCCGAGAACGAGTTTGCAGTCAACGGCCGAATGACCGGCCGTAGCGCGCCCGGCGCATCCTACTCCAGCATGGTCTTCACGCTGCAGTATTCCCTGCACCCGCAGGCAACCTTCGGGCTCAGCGCGGGGCATTTCACCCAAGACCTCGGCCTAAGCGAAAGCGGGATGCCCCTCAACAAGCGGGGTCCCAGCGACACACGCATCTTCCTGAAGTGGCGGGTGCCCGGCACCGCGGGGAGCCCCCTTCACTTCGGCCTGCGCCCAAGCGTGAGGGTTCCCACAGGCTACGATCTCGAGGCCGAGAACCTGCTCCCCTTCACCTCCCGAACCGTGGATCTCGAGGTGATGGGCCTCGTGGCCTACGAAACGCCCATCGTGGGGGTGTACTTCAACCCCGGCGTTTCCCTTCCCGGAGGAGACTGGCACAACGAGCTGCTGGGCGGAGTCGGACTGGATGTGCGCGACGGCCTGCCGCTGGGCTTTCGTCTGAAGGGAGAGTACTTCACCCGCTACGATCTACCTGACGAGAAACTGCGCCATGAGATCTTCGGGTCGGTCGTCCACGATATACCTTTCGGCCTCTCCCTGGAGGGGGGCCTCCGGCGCCCGCTGCTCGCCGGCGCCAACGCCTCCTCCGAGTGGATGCTTCGTTTGGGGCTCGGTCAATCCGGGGGGATGCCTCCGCCGCTGCCGCCGAGAAGGCTAGCCAGCCGGGGACTCCGCGTGGAGGTCGTCCCGGTGACCTCGCGCGTTCCCGATCCACACCGCACGGCCCCCATGATCCAACGCGCTTTGGCGCGGGAGCTGTCCACCTGGGAAGGGATCGAAGCCAGCTTCGGCGGGGGTGCGGATTACACCGCCGTGCTCGAGGTGATGCATGTGCACGAAGGGAATGGCCGCGGCCTCAGCATTCCGAAGATTCTGGCGACCCCCCACGTGAGCCTTGAAGTACTGGCGGAGCTGACGGTCAACGGCCCCAACGGGCCCGTCCTGGACCGGATGCCCATCAACGTCGTCACCAAGCGGGGAACGGGCATGCGCCTGTTGCCTTCCGGCAAAGATGAAGACACCTGGGTCCCTACCGCGCAGTCGCGCCAGGCTCTCCGCGCGGAAGGAATCGCTGACCTGTCGGCCTTGGCCGCCGAGGAGGTCGCACGCGCCGTGACCCTGGCCGAGGGACGAAACTAGTGGAGAACCCAGTCATGAGACGAACCAGTCACGTTTCGCTCCCGCTGCGGCGGGGCCTGTTCATGCTGGTGCTCTTTCTCGGACTCGTGGTCGCCTCCTGGGGCTGCAAGGCCTCGAAGCCGACCACACCTCCGATTCAAACCGATGGCATCGCGGTCACCGTGGATGTCGTTCCTCTGATCATCCCTGCTGACACGAGCAGCACGGCCACGGTCTGGGTGACCGTTCTGGATTCAGGGACTCCCGTGACGGACAGCACGGCGGTCAGCATGGTCGCAACCGTCGGGACGGTCGACAGTGTTGCGTATACCAAAGACGGCCTCGCGGTGGCCACCTACCGCGCTGCAAAGGAGACCGGGGTGGCCTCGGTCATCGCCCAGTCGTTGGGGGCCCGCGATACGATGAACATCACCTTGTATTGATGGTTGAAATCAGCCACGCGCGATCCCTTACCGGAGAGCGCGGGTGACAGTTTGCTCCGCACACCTCCCAGGGGCACTGGAGAAGCCGCCTCGATCTACCTCCCGAGGCGGCTTCTCATCGCGTCACCAAGTCCTAAGGACCAGGCTCGAGTTTCCGATCTATGTATACGTAGGCAGCAACCGAGGAGGAGTACGTCGATCATGACCGATGGCGCTGATTACAACCCGGACGATGACCGCCGGAAATTCCCCCGTCAGGCGACGGATCTGCATATCACTTTTGCAGTCGACAATTCGAATCGTCGCTGCGACGCGAAAGAACACGAGGGCAACGTCAGGGACATCTCCAATGCGGGGATGCAATTCACCACAACCCACAAGCTGTGGTCGGGCGCTGGCCTCCTGTTCACGATCTCCAAGAAGAACGGTCAACCGGTCTGCAGCGGCGAGGCGGTTGTCGTGCTTGACACTGCCAACAAGGATGAGCACACTGCCCACGCCAAGTTCTTGAAGATTGAAATGAAGGGGGCGGCCTGAGCTCGGCTGGCCGCCGCTCTCTTCTCCCCCCTTTCCCGCGATGACCAACTCCCGATTCCGTCTGAAGAGTTTGCCATCTAGCCTTACATGAACCACAATCGAGCCATCACTCGAACTCTTGCGGGAGGTGGCTCGATGCGTGCGTCAACGCGTGTTGGTCTTCTGCTGGCCCTGTCCTGGTGCGTTCTGGGAGTCTCCTGCTCGCAAGCGCCCATCACCCTCGAGGCCGGCTCTCTGATCTGTCGACTGGACGAGCGCGGTCACCTGATGTCCTTGATGCCGCGGGATTCGGACCGGGAGTACCTCGCGCCGGGCGAAGCTGCACCGCTTCTGTCGGTGAGGACCGAGGGCCGGTGGATCTCCCCGACCGCCCTGGATCCATCCTCGCCGGCGTCGATGGGGCTCGTCTTCGGGGACACCGGCATTCGGGTCGACGTTCTGGCAATCCCCCACGAGACGCATCTCTCACTTGATGTCCTGGCTGTCCATGCGGACACACTGGTCGATGCCCTGCGCTGGGGCCCATTCCCGGTCGCCATCGGAGACACCGTCGGTGAGATCGTGGGCGTGGTGCGCAACCGCGACTTCGCGATCGGACTTCAGGCTCTCAACGCCAAGACCGTGGGCGGGGTCCTTGAAAACGAAGGGTTGTGGCCCGGGAATTCGATCTGATGTTTGCCCAATCATGCTCCAGGGGCAAA
>CAZTDY010000184.1:0-3348 GCA_964612295.1 uncultured bacterium
TCGAATCACCACCATCCGCTCGGTGAGCCGCTCCATCGCGACACTCAGGTCATAGAAATACACGCCCGCATCGACCTGGTGACCCGATTCGTTCCGGCCGTCCCAGGTGGTGATGTGGTGGCCGGCCGAGACCGGGCCGTCATGCAGGGTGCGCACCAGCGCTCCAGTCACATCGTACACGCGGAGTGTCGCTTTGGAATTGTCCATCGAACTCGGGACTGCGAAGGTTATCGTGGTTCCCGAGGCGAACGGATTCGGCAGATTCCGTCCTAGAGTCAGCCGCGCCGGCATCTCCGGTGTGTTGTCGATATCCTGCGGATCGAAGCAAGGATCAGGATCGCAGGTCACGCCGACGCCCAGCCAGGAACCGCCCGCAGTCGAGCAATCCGTTTCCGTCATGACGAAGCAGTCCAGACCGATGCAGCAGGCGTATTCTGCGGCCCCGCTTCCCGGATGGCATTCCACCCCGTCGCTGTTGACGCCCAACACCCCGAAACAGGTCGCACTGAAATTGTGTGCGGGAGTCAAGCAGTTCTGGAAGCCGCCGACGCCGCTGTCGACATTGACCGAAAGCGGGATCTGCCCGGAAGAGTACGTATAGCCGGCAAACCAGTAGATCGGGACAAGATCCCCCGACATTGTGTCGGAGAAGCCTAGCGTCGTTCCCTGTTCTGGGCCGGGCCAGCCGCCCGTCGGCAACTCGGTCCCGTTGGCGCCGCAGTTGCCCCAGGCCTGGAAGTAGAAGGTCGTCGGATCGTAGGCGCCGAGCCCAAACTCGAAGCCGCAAACATCCTTCGGATCCTCCCAACCGGCAATCACGTACCACACCTGCGTTTCTCCCGCCGAATCGAGGCGGCAATGCTGCTCTTCGCTGCTCGTCAGTGCGTATTCGTCCTGGTATTTCTGGCACCAGTCCAAGCCGGCGGAGTAGGTCACCCCCACCGGACAGTGGACGATGAGTGAACCGTTGTTCAGGTCTGATCCCAGCGGATAGCAGGGATTAGGATCGCAGACTGTTTCGCCCGGCACGAACTCGCCGTCGAGGGCCTCGCACTCCTCGTAGGACAGGATCTCGCAATAGTAGTTCGCACAGCAGACCGCGTCCCCGCTCGGTTCGCACCCGATGTAATAGGCACCAATATTGCTGCACTCAGGATTGTTCTGCCAGGCGCACGGCGAGATACTCTGAAGCGTGAGATCCAGATTGTCGAGATCGCAGAGAAGCGGATCAGTGCTCAGGTTGTCATCGAAAAACTCTTGATCAGCAATATCGCCGACCCAGTCCCCGCCTTCGTTGCCATAGACATCTGAGCAGGATAGCGTGGGGATGTTGCCTTCACCTTCGCAATAGAGGGCCGCGCCGACAAGGCCGAAGGCCATGATGGTCTTATCGAAACTCGGAGCCGAGGCGTTTGCGCAATAGACGGCTGCGCCCTCGGTGAGACTGCTGTTGGCAGCGATGCTGGTTTCGCTGATCGTCGGAGCCGAGGCGTCGCAGAAAAGCGCGCCGCCAAGGTCGGCGCTGTTGCCGGCGAAGGCCGACTTGGTGATGATCGCATCCGACCCGTTGGTCAGATAGAGTCCGCCGCCCGCTCCGGTGGCCATGTTGGTGTGGAATGCGGTGTCTTCGATGGTGAAGTCGGCATCGTCACCGGCGAGAGCGCCGCCGGTCCCGGCCGTATTGCTCACGAGTTGACATGTCTTCAGGGTGAGCGATGTTCCCACGCTGTAGACTGCACCGCCCAGATCGCCGCCCGCAATGGCAGCGCTTGTGTGTCCTCCCATCATCGTCAAGCCCTTCAGGATGGACTCGTTGGTTTCACCGCTATGGAAGTAGAACGCCCGGTGCGGGTCACCCGCACTGCCCTGGCAGTCGATGATGCAGAGCGAGGGATCGAGGTTCAATGACCGTACCTGGAGGTCCTTTCCCGCAAAATCGATGTCACGATTGCCCGCGCCGGTGTAGGTGCCGTCCAGGAGGACGATCCAGTCATTCGACGAGGACCCATCAACGGCTGCTTGGATTGTGGTGAAATCGCCCGTGCCGTCGTCCTTCAAGATGTGTACACATAGGTTGGGCTCGATGTTCTTGTACAGACCTTCCTGTCCGGGATCGCCCCCGTAGAGGTTATCGATCGTGAACCAGGTATTGTACGAGCCGCCCCAACCGTAGTTCATGTGGTACTGGTTGATGCCGCCCGAATCGCGCCATCCATCACAGACGATCAAGTGGCCGGGGATGCCGTATAGCATGGGCCTGCCGAGGTTGATCTCGCCCACGATCAGTTGGAACCAGCTCTCGGAAGTATGATAATTGCGGCTGTCATGCGATATCTGACTCTTGTAGAAGAAGTGCTCGGGAAAACCCTCTTGGCAGAGATTGGGGTAGGCGCCGGAGGCGCAGCGTCCGTAGTCCATTTCAAACATGACGCCGACCTCATAGTTGAGTTCGGCCACGGCGGCCTTCACTTCGGGTGGGCTGGCCGTGTAGGCAGCGTCGGGGATGAGGTCCCAGTCATAGACATCCTCGTGGTGAGCTGTCTGTGGCCCCCCGCCGACATTACCACCGCAGGAATCGTCACCGTTCCAGACGTAATTGGAGGACCCCCGCCCCAGCGGCGGCCAGTTCCAGTACCTCATGACCTGTGCGGCTGCTGTGGCAACGCACCCGACCACGCAGGTGCCCCCATCGCCCTCGGGGCAGTAGTCGTTATAGGGCGCCCCCTGATGCCACCAAGAGGTGAGTAGCGGGCCGACCTCAGTCCTGTCCTCGAGATCGGGAGTGCCTTGGGAACCGAGGAACTCATCGGCCGGGAGCACGAAATAGTCCCACAGCCGGCGGTGCTCGTTCGTGAAGAGCTGTTCCCCGGTCACGGGCTGAGCGGCCTCCAGGCTGCCATACCACTCGATGAACTGATTGGCACGCTCGGCCAGCTTCTCGCGGATGAGAAGCGCAGGGCCGCCTGCCTCTGTGATGTCCAAGGTACAATCGACCGCGTAGGCCTTGACTGGGGGCATCTCCTTGAGCACCGGCACCACAACATGCCCACTGGGTGAAATGGTGTAAAATATCCCCAACATATTGCCATCAACCATGATCCCGGCAGCATGCGCAATCGTCGGCGTCCTGGAACCGTGCCAGGAACCCTCCTGGTCGACAATGTAACTAAGCCAGTTTTCGCAAACCCTCTCCATCTCCGCGGGTGTGGCCTTCTCGGCCTGGGCGGGAAGGGCGTTGATGAGCGTCAGAGCCGCCAGGATGATCCAGAAGCGTTTCATTGTTTTCCCTTCATTCTCGGTGGGCGAGATTGCTCATCAAGGTAAAGCAAGCGAGTCATACAATTATAT
>CAZTDY010000185.1:0-3232 GCA_964612295.1 uncultured bacterium
TCTGGATTCTAGTCGCCGTGAGCGCCGAAATCGGGTTAGAGTTTCCTATGCGCTAGCGATATAATGTTCCTGGCCTGGTGGGTCGATGACGGCGGCGCGCGGGGGTAGAAGGCTCGTGTGAAGTACAGGCTTTCGCATCCAGGGAACGGAGGAGTCGAAGATGAAACCGGCATTCTATCTGCCCGCGACCAGCATTCTCGTCGCGTGGAGGACCGTGGCCTTCTCGGTCTTCGCCCTATTCCTTCTTGCGAGCTTCAGCACCGGATCTCTTGCGGCCGGCCCCCGAGACACGACCGACGACGCAGCCTTCACGCCCAACTTCGAGACCTCCTTCATCATCGCCCCGAACAATGAGAGCGCCATAGGATCCTACGCGGTGCGGTTGCTGGGAGCCGGGCTCGACACGTTGGGTGGCGGTCAGACGATGCAGGTCGGATTCGCAGCCGGTATCTGGTACATGCGCTTCACGCGGGGTGCGCAGGCCGAATACGTCTATGATCCCTGCTACTCTCCTCCTGGAGCAACCGTGGCGGGGCCACCCGATCTGACCGATCGCGCCCAGCTGCCTCCCGAGGTGCTCGCCGGCCTGGACGCGGAGTTTGACATCGGGCGCCTGCCGCGTTTGATCGCCTGGTTGGAGTGGGCCCGGTTCTGCGACGTGCCCCTGGTCTTCCATCTCAACGGCGGCCCGAACTGGGGAGAGGGTTGGCCTGAGAGCCACTGCGCCACATACTGGCTTGAGCAGCAGGATCCTATCTTCTGCCAGTGGAACGAAGATGATCTCCTGGATCCGGACAACGACGCCTCCACGTTCGACATGCCCGCCGGCGATGAACGCTCCTTCGCGACTCTCTCGCTCGCGAGTGATGAGGTCGCTGCGGCCATGGGCTACACCCTCCTGCATCGCACCTACAAGCGGAGGAATCTGGAAGCAGCGGTGGACGGCATCCTCTTCTACGGATCGCTGCCGAGGTACGCCGGTCATGTCGCGGCGGTCACCATGGACAGCGAGCACCACATGAACATCTTCCAGGACCTCACCACGGGAAAGCGCTGGTATTGCGACTACAATCCCATTGTCATCCGGGAGTATCAGATCTACTTGGAAGGGCTCTACGGAGACACCGGTCCCGATCTGGACAGCAATGGAGATGGGACGACCTTCAACGCGGATTTCGGCACCGAGTACCTGACGAGCGGCAATGACCTTCATCCCCACAGCGAACTGCCCGCCACGTGGGAAGAGGTGGATCCACCGCGCAATCCGAATCCGGCGTTGGACAATCCAGCCCTCGATCCGGATCGCTACTGGATGATGTGGACCAACTTCCGGGAGGAGAAGGTCGGGAGCTTCGTTGAGGATGTGGCCGGCTGGATCACCGCCCGGGGCGTACCGCCGGAGCGGATCTACAGCCATCAGACCTCGGGGAAGTACCAGCTCTTCAAGAACCGCGTTGTCCCGACTCAGCCCCCCATGGACCTGGCGGCCGACTTCCGCGCCGCCGAACTCGACTACGGATCAGCGGGGTTCGATCACTACCAGCCCTACCATGCCGGCTCGGGGCACTTCTTCTTCTCCAACTACCGGAGGGTCGACCCGAACTGGGCCATCCCCGAGTACAATCCCTTCGTGATTGTGCCGGGGCAGACCTTTGCCACCTTCGAGCAGGTGGCCTCCCACGTGCAGGGTGCCTACGCGAACGGGGCGCACATCATCTGTCCTCACGCCTGGATGGCCAACGACTATCCCGTGGTCGCGTGGACGAGCTGGGCGTTCCAGAACGGTTTACAGGGCTGGTCCGTGGAGGGGGATCTCACCCACAGCTCGGGCGTGCACTTCCAGACCACCGGCCCTCAGCCCCAGCTGCTTTCCCCTCCGTCGTTGGGTCTCGAGGCCGACAGCGTACGGCTCGTCACCACCAAGCTGAGGACCCCGCCGGGGGGAGAAGCGCTTTCTCTCTTCTTCCAGCGAACCGTCGATACCGATTTCGACTCCACCCGAGTCGTGACCCTTCCCCTGAAGAACATGCCCACCGGCTACTGGGATGGGTGGGCGGAGTACGCCTTCGATGTGGGAGGGCATCCGCTCTGGACCGGGACGATCGAGCGCCTGCGGCTCGATCCGGTCGATGCGCACGTCGGGATGATCCTGATCCACAACGTTTCCTTCGTGGAGCCGAACAGCTTCTCTATCGTCCTATCGGAGTTGGTTGCCGCAAACGACGGCCTACCGCGTCCCGATCCGACCCCGCCGTCTATTCATGTGGGGCATCTCCCCTTCGCGCTGAGCGGGCACATCGAGGATTCCGGCTTCGAGGTCTACGGCACCGGAACCGATGGGGACTTCGATCCGGCCGGGGATTTCGAGAGCGCCGCGATCACCTGCGGCGGAGTGGAGCTGGGCCGCTCGATCCTGGCCCCGCCCCCCTCGAAACTCGGTCAGTGGCTCGTCGGAAGCTATCGTCTGGCGCTGCCCCAAGCCCCTGTCAAGCTCCGCTTCCAGGTCGGGCTCTCGGATGAGGCCCCTCCGTCGCACGAGGGCGTCCGCTTCGAGGTGACGCTCCGCGACGAGACCCGACACCTCTGGCATCTCGCCGACGTGACCTGGCGCGAGCAGTCCTGGTCGCGGGAGTTCGTGCTCGATCTCTGCGCATTTGCGGGTCAGGAGATCACCCTGAAGCTCCGCACCCACGCCGTGGCCGATACGGTGGGAGATCTGGCCGCCTGGGGTGTCCCTCGTTTGGAGGAGTGGTCCGGATCGGGGATTCCGGAGAAGGGTTTTGGCGTCGAGTTCGCCCTGGCGGTGGCATCGGTGCCGGGTACGCGACCGGTGATCACGCTCCGTGTAGACGAGGTGGGAAGGGCGGAGAAGACGAGAGTGACGATTCAAGACATCTCCGGCCGCACCCTGCGGATCCTGGTGGATCGAGCGTTGCCATCGGGACAGCATCAGATTCCATGGGATGGTTGCTCCGGTGTCGGCCGCCGCCTCCCGGCGGGGATCTACTTCGTGCGGGCCGTGCACGGCGATCGCCAGCAGGCGGTCAGAATTGTGGTGCCCTAGGAACCGATAGATAGGCTAACGAATCTGCCCCGGCCGCTGCACGTCCGAGAGGCTCTGACTGTCATCGACTGGCACGGCTCGGACCCGGGCAAGACCCGCCCTCGCCGGGATGGTACTAGCCCTGATCCGGCAATAATCTAGGCGATTTTCGGGAGTCCTTCGAGAAGA
>CAZTDY010000186.1:0-3208 GCA_964612295.1 uncultured bacterium
CTGAACTTTATCTTTCGAGATTCTCGCGATCTGTTCAATTCTGCTTGACAGGAATGGGGAAGACGCGAAAACTACCAACGCGGTTTCACATCTATAGACCAACCGAATGGTTGATGCGCCGAACTCGCGGTTACATGTGCTCGTCCGAAAGGTGGATGGCATGTTCGGGCGCTTCTGTGGATTAGTGTGTGCCGGCTGCGTTGTGGTCGCCGCTGCAGTCGGTACCTTGCCCCGGGTCGTGGGCCAGGCCGTGATTCCTGCTAGCACCCTCCTTGTCAGCGGATGTATCCTCGAGTTCGAAGAAGCGGAAATAGACACCACGAACGCCGATGGAGAAGACGATGGGTGTCCAACCGGCCCGCCGATCTAAGACAGCCCTCCTTTTGAGGGCTGTTCTTCTATGCACGGCACCCCTCGCTGCCACGGTATCGACTGCTGACTACACGCCCCCCCATGTTCCGCCTTTCGCCTACAGCGCGGACGAGGAGGACCGCTCCGGAAAGATCGGGGCTCCGCGGGCCACCCCATTCGTGTTCATGTTGGGGCGGACTCCGGAGGGCATCGATCGCTGGCTTCTGCTCGATGAACTGCAGTACTGGACGGAAACCATTTGCTCTGAATCAGGCGTTCCCGGCCAAATCCAGATCGAGATGGGGGCCGACGACGGCGGAAGCTGGAACGAGTGGGACGACGAAAATTGGATCTGGTGGGACGAGCTTCCCAGCGGCGTGGGGGCCATGGTGACCGACTGGGGTGGCAATGACGAAGGTTGGTGGCGGGTCGAGAAGGCCGACTGCGTCTTCAATACATCCGATCTGGCCGGTCCCATCAACTGGCAGATCTGCACCCAGGCCACCGACGACCCCAACGACATCGATATAGGCACCGTTTGGGGACACGAGCTGATGCATGTGCTCGGCGCCGACCACAGTGACCCTTGTGAGGTGGACAATAGCATCATGGCGGCCTATTCCAGGGTGTGCTGCAACGATGCTTTCGGACCCCTCGCCTGGGATCAAACCTATCTTGGACTGCTGAACGAACACCTCCCGATCGACATTGGCGAAGACGAGAACAGCCTGCCCTCCTCACCGATGTACCAGGGACCGCTGACCTGTTTCAGCCCCAACTACTACGACGGGATCGGACTCAACGACTCGTTCCTCGAAATCATGGACCACGACTACTACAGTTTCCAACTCAATTACGATCCCCAGATCATCCCGGAGTTCCACGTGTGGGTCGGCGCCGGCGAGAACATCCATCCGATGATCAAGTTCCGCGTGGCCCCGGAGTCGGGGCCCGAAGTACCCAGGACGGGTTACGCGTATTACGGTGCGCCCGGAGAGGTCTTCATCGGGCTCGAGGGCGCTTCTGGTCGCGAATGGACGATCCACGTATGGGAAATCAACCACTGGGGCACCGAACACGGCCAATACCAGCTCTATGTGGAACTCTATGCCCTCACCCAGGAGGCGCCGGACGCTGGACCGGAGAACGCGGCGAAGCTCTTTCAGGCCTTCGACGTGCAGGGCCGCTTGCTATACGAGGCCGCTGCCCGAGATCGGCACGAATTCCGCTACTCTGCGGCCTTCAGGGAGACGATGGCCCGTTTATCTCAGGGGACAATTCTCTGGCGTTCAGCATCAATAGAGAACGGTCGAACAATCTCTACAGGAAAGTTCCTGTACTTGAAAGGCGGCGGACGATGAGAGGCGCGAAAATCAACCTCCTGATCCTGGTGTCATTCATCACGGTGAGCGTCGCCTCCGCCTGCGGCCCGCGTGACACCCACGCCGAAACCCTCCCCGCCGAACTCGTCGTGATCGGACATGTCACCGTCCCCCAATACAACGAACAGCACGATGAAGAACCGGTGTGGGTCACGCAGAGCTACATGTGTCTTCAGGTCGAGTCCTGTACGACGGTCGCATGCGACAGCTGCCTGGATCCGGGTGAATACAAACTTCGCCACAACGGTCGAAAACAATTCCTGGAGGGTGAGCGGGTCGCACTCGTGCTTTCCCGCCGGCAGGATACCGATCAGTATCAGATCCTCTTTCGTTTCATGCTCTCCGATCAGGATCAAGACGGAGTCGAAGAGGTCTACACCTGGAGCCGGGCTGATCTCGTGCGCAACCCGAGGCCGACACCCGAAAACTACTACTGGGCCGAGAACCTCCAGTGGAACCTCGCCGCCAATGAAGAACCGCCGACCAACATCACCTGGGAGGACGTTCTTTTCAAGGCCTTCAGAGATACGCCCGCCAACGCACTGGAATTCGAAGGCCTTCCCAGGGAGGCCCACGATTGCCTCGACAGCCTGACGAAGTGGGTCTTCAACAGAAACATCGAATTGGGTTACTAGACTAGATTCGGAAACAACCGGGTACCGTCGGAGGATAATGCCATGAGAGCGCTCGGCCTGTCGGTTCTGATGATTGGATTCGCTCTGGCGGGATGCGGTGATCAAGCATCGATTGAGCCCGGGATCGACAACATCATGCCGATCATACTCGGCCTGCCGGGCACGGATTGGGACGTTCACACCAGCATGATGGGCGACACCGCGCGAGTGGTGATCCAGAGACCCGCCGACAGCGAAGAGGCCCACCTATACCTGCGCGTCACCTGGGGCACGGTCGTCGAGGAGGGTCAGACGAAGAGCCGCCCCGTCTGCCAGGTCGAGATCCGCAATCAGGATCTGGTGGCTGAAATCGTGGATACTGTCGAAGGAATCTATCCAGGCTTCTGGCAGCGGCTACTGTGGGAGGCCCACAACCAGGAGGGCCGCTGGCTGGCCTACTGCAATCACGGTCAACCTAATCGCCCCGATCATCGCGCCGCCTTGTTCAGTCTGCACAACACGCTTCTAGGTGAGGGCCTCCGATTGAATGATGCAATCGGGCTCAATTGCGAGAATCTTCCGAACGGCCCGTTCGACCGGCACGAGCTGATTCTCTGGTTCATCTACCCCGCGGAAATCGAAGGCTGATCCGCCGCGTTTCGGGCAGTCGCACGTGGGTGTCCGTCACCACAGAACGGTCGCCCTCCTGGATTCGGTGTCCTCCCCCACGACCTGAGTGCAGGAGTAGCTGCCACCTGCCCCGGTGAGCCAGATGGCAAGGCGGCATCTCACCAGAGTCGCCACAATGCGGCAACAAGAGAGACGCAACACCGATGCCATAAGCAACCGCACGCCAACCTG
>CAZTDY010000187.1:0-3108 GCA_964612295.1 uncultured bacterium
TAGAACATATCTTTGAGAAGCCAGATGGACCGCTTCACCCAGCCCGGCCCCCGCGGCTCGGGAAAGCAGGTCTCGAAAGCCGTGCGATCGGCAGGCCACTCCGTCGCAGCGAGCAGGAACAGCAGGTCAAAGGAGGCCAGGCGGGCGTGATCTCCCAAGACGCCGACCATCGCCTCCCCATCGGCAAGCATGGATCGGCGATCCTGATTGTGAGAGCCGACGAGCAGCAGTGAGATCTCCCGTTGCGGGGATCCGCCCGGCGCGGTCAACAGGCTGGGGGTGATTCCGGCCGAGTCCTCACCCCGTATCTGAGCCAGACGGATACGCAGATAGTCCTCCAGCGTTTCGGGACCAAGCCACGCAGTGGCGGTCGTCAGAAGCTGCGCCTTCAGATGCAGCCGTGGAGGGTTCTCGCTGCCAACGGTCACGCCGCTGGCCGCATTTGGCAGCGTATCAAGGTCCATTGCAGGCAACGTGACGAGATTCCGACGGGCACAGTCCAACAGTTCGGGATCCAGCGAAATCAATGAGGGCAAAGGCCCCTCCCCTTCCCAGGTTTCTACGAGCGCCCCGATACGACCGCGCAGGTCATGAACCGGGAAGGACTGCGTGTAGACCCCGGGAAGGAGCGTTCCGTTCGCCCCGTTGATGTCCGCCGCGAAGAATGCCCGGGCCTGCACGAGAAGATCCATGTTCTGGTGCATGAGGTACAGGGTGAATGCCCCTGCGCTCGGGGCGTTGTCGGGACTGGGGCAGAAGGGCAACACATGGACCCCGCGCAACGCGGCCGAGATCAACATGCCCGCCCAGTATTCGCTGATCCACAGTGAGTCGGGACAGAGCAGAAGACTGCCCGCCGGCATGAGATTGTAGACGACCGCTTTGAACACCGTGGCCAGCTTGGACCCGTATCCAGTCTGGTTGAAGGAGAGCAACACCGGCGTTGTCCAACCCCGCCCACTCAACTCAGCGCATCGCTCAGCGTAGTCCGGTGGATACGGCATCTCGCGTAGACGCGGCGGGACCTCATCCGGGCCAAACCCCTGGCTCTGCAACAGGCGCCGCGCTTGCGTTTTCAGCGCAACCAGCGAGGGGCCGGTGACCCTGATGCTGCGATCATCCCAGTCGGGGCCGTAGTAGTGCTCGCCGATACCTTGACCGGTGAACATGGCCACACCCGCGGCTGGATCCGTTTCGCTGATATCTCGAAACGCGACCTTACGATGATCGCGGTACGCCACATCCGAGGCGAAACAGGGGTCGAACGGATTGGTGACGTGCACCTGGATGCGAAATAGCTCGCGCAGTCGGTGTTCGGAGAGCCCTTCGAGTGCACGCGATCACGCCACGGCCGAACGCAGTTGATCGCAGGCCTCCTGCAGCCGGGAATTCAGGATTGGTTCATCCAGCTTGGGCACCGGCGCGTCCAGCAGCGATTCCAGGAAGGTGATGATCCGGCGAGCCTTGTTGATGTGATAGTAGTTCTCGTCCAGAAAGAGGATGTACTGGGGAAATTCATCGCGGGTGCCGGCGTCCAAGTCCCCCACCGCCCGGGTCAACGCGTTCAGGTACCCATCGATGACCAGGTCCCATCCGATCATGTCGGCCCTGCCGGTCACGGTGCGTCCGCGGAAATCGTGGATGATCGTCACCTGGTACGTGTCCGTCTCTTGGATCATCCGCACCAGCTCACGATGGAACTGCTCGGTCAGAAGATAGCTGACCGCGTTGGTCTCGGTGACCTCCTGTCCCAGGAATCGGCCGAGCAGGGCGTTCCACTCCTCCTGGGTGTCGTAGTCCGCGGGCCGCATCCCGTAGTTGAGCGGAAGCCACACCAGCCGCGATTGATAGAGCCAGAAAAGGTGATACTGCTGCCACCGCGTTCGCGCTTCGCGGGCCACGCGATCGATCGAGGCCAGAACACGCCTGAGAACCTCGGTGGCCAGTGCCCGTTGCCGCTTCGCCTGCTGCGGCGTCAGGGTGGCGAAGTGCGGGTGCGTCTGCAGGTGAGCTTCCATTGCGGCCAGGGCACCCACCGCATAGCCGTTCAGATTGTAGGGCGATTTGTTCTGACCGAAGAGCCGATTGAACGGCACCAGGACTGTTTCGAGAATCACCGTTTCGGCGAGGCGGGTCAGTTCGCCGCCGACGATCGCATCGTTCCCCGCGACCAACGTAAACGCCCGGTCCAACCCCTGGTGATAAGCGCTGTCCTGGTCCCAGTAGCTGCCCCCCGCTTGCCGGATTCGATCTCGATAGCTCTCGGCACTGCGAACGAAGTTCGTCCCCGTCTTGAACCTCGGTGTCAACAGACGATCGAGTCCGATCACTGCGGACTCGACTCTTTCGATGGTTTCGATCAGGTCCGGCGACAAGGGCTCGGACTCGAGCTGGCGAGGTGGGTTCGGCATCCGCCCGCGGGGCAAGCGCGCATGGTCGCTGACCGGACGGGTCATCCGGTATGGGCGCAAAGGGCGGGGCAAGCTGAAGCCGACGAGCAACTGCCGGTTTGCCGGCCGATACTCGATGCGCAGCTCATCCCCCCGATGGAGCAACCCGCCGCGGCGCAACGCGATCTCGGCGACCAGGCTGCCCAGCACCTCCTTCTGTCTGAAACTGTACTCAGCGCCCGCTCGCAGCCACGGGATCTTCACATAGAGCGCCGTGGCCGCATCAAGCTCTTCGCCCGCGTGTCCGACGGCAAGCTCCCAGCTCAGGTCGTCCACACCATAGTTGCCGAACGGGCCTCTCATTGTCAGGCTGCCGAAGATGCGCGAATCATGCTCACGGCGCTCGAACTCGTAGCCGGTGAGGGGCCCCAGTTGATCCTCACGCGATCCGGTTGTCCAAGGACGGGGGTTGCCGGGGGAAAGGGATCCGCGGCCGGATCCTTCAAGGAGTCAGCGAGGGCCGGCGGGCCGCACGAGACCAGGAGCAGTACGATCAGACTGATGAGGGCCCCGGAGATACGCAACCTCCTCTCCTCCCTGACTCGTCACAGGCACGAGGTCAATCCGGACGACTAGAATCGCGCCCCGAAAACAACATCAAACCGGCTATATCCGACTCTCGCAAAGCGAAGATGTTCATTTGGTGCCTTCCAGTAGG
>CAZTDY010000188.1:0-3099 GCA_964612295.1 uncultured bacterium
TTTACCAGAGGCCGGAGGCCGCATCAAGTTTCAACTAAGTTTAGGACACTCTCTGAGTTCCTCCTGATTGGTCGATCATCACTCTCACTATCTATACAAGGCCTTCACCTCGCCGAGGGTCGCGCCCTCATTCGCCGTAACCGTCCCCACCGGCAAAACCGTCGCCGTAAGCAACTCCTGAAAGATCAGGTCCTCGTTGTCGTCATAGACACCGAACTCCCCGATGCAGAAACCGATGAAGTCCACGGCTCCGGGAATCATCGTCGTCACGAAGAGATTCAGCCCGTTGGTATACATGCCGGAGAGGCGCCAGAACACCGTCGGCGCCGAGCCGTCCCAGTCGAAACCCATGTCGGCCTGATGGATGCGATACTCGCCGCCGGATACGGATCCGATCGGCGCGCCATGGGCCGATGCGGTCACGGAGTAGTCCAGAACGGTGTATGAGCCGGCGGGGGCCAGGTCGCCGACGAGGGCGCCGTCGGTGATGAACGTCCCCTGTTCGGTGCCGGTGCCGGCGTTGGCCCAGGTCCACTCGATGGCGGCCTGGGCCGTGCCGCAAGTCATCGTCAGGATCAGGATGAACACGATGATCTTCATGGTTTCTCCCTCTTTGCCGTTGGCTCCCGTTCGCTAATCGAAGTACGTGAGCGATTGATAGAGCGTGTCCCGGCTGGGAAACACGATGCTCACGATTTCGGGAATCTCCGCATGGTTCAGGGTCTCCGACAGGTGGATGCTGACCGCATCCTCATCCACGAGAGAGAACTTGTCCACGAGCTGCCAGATCGCATAGACCGTCGTGCGGTCGGGGTCCGCCGTGACCGCGAAGGTCTCGGTGACCGAGGTTTCCTCGCTGAACGATACGGTGTTCACTTCGCCCACGGTCGATGTCTGCTCGTAGCTCGCGGTGACCGAGGCCGAGAACGGTCCCCAGCTCCCGCCCACCGACACCTCGATGCCCATGGTCTGTGAAAACTCGCGGCTCTGTTCGTGACTGGTCGACGTGCCCGACGTGATGGTTTCCTCGTACTGGTACGACGTCGTGCCGGGATCCAGCGTGACCTGCTTGATCTTGCGCCAGTAGCGCTGGTGCAGGAGGCGCGGGCTGGCCGAGATGTAGCTCTTGTCGACCGCGCCGGGGTCGCAGCTGTTTTCCGGCAGCACGTCGCCGCAGGCCAGGATCAGCCTCCGGTTCATGTCGAGCCAGACCAGGGTGCCGTCGTCCAGCATGACGCGGGTCCTGTCGACCTGGGGCATGAACTCGCCGATCTCGTTGGAGAGGCCCACGTCGAAGTCCGCCGACGTGGCCGGCAACAGCTCCCCGACCGAACCGGGAGTGGGGACGGTCGGCAGATTCGTGTTGTCGGGTGGATCCGGATTGGTTGCCGTGTCGTCGGAACTGCAGCCCGGGATCAGGATGGCCGCGAGCATCAGGATGAAGAGTCCCCGAGGGCGCATCGTCGTTTTCATGTCACAGCTCCTCATAGGAAAGAAAGATGTCGGCGCCCCCCGCATCGGAGTTCAGATCGACATTGATGCGCGTGAATCCCTCCGGCGGCGCTCCCGCGTCGGCTTGAACATGAAGATTGCGGATCGTCGTGCAGGACGGGTCCTTGGTGTACCAGAGCCATCACTCTTGTCCTAAACGGCTTTTCTTGGACAGCTGAATCCGAGTTCCACTGACCGTCCCTGGCGATGCCAACTGCCAGAACGACCTTTCACGGAGGCAATTACGCCTTATTTGGTATTCCTGGGCCCCCTCGGTGCTTTAGGACAGGTTATTGCGCTAGACAGCAGACCTGTTCCTGAGAAACCCGCAAACTGGCTCAAAACCCGTCCTAAACCTCGGTTTTACTAGCCAATCCGCCCAAGCCCCAATTGTCTAGGACAGCAGTGCAGAGCCATATGTAATCACCGCCGGCGTTCCTGTTGAGATCCACGTTGATGCGCGTATAGACCGCGTCCGTGGGCGGCGCCCCGCCCCCGAGGGTCACGGCCAAGCCCGTGATCGGGGCTCCGACACCCTTCTTGTAGCAGACGTAGATGAAATCACCGCCCGAACCCATGTTCAGGTCGACGTTGATCTTGGTATAGCCCTCAGGGGCCTGGATGCTCGAGCTGCCCCCGTAGATCACGGTGACCTCTGAAACGGCATCCTGGGCGAAGACGGGCCCGGAGGTCGCGAGCCAGAACAGAAGAGCGAGGACAATGAGGTTCACCGGAGCGTCTGGTCGGAACGTATGTTTGAAGCGGGGTGTGCTTGTGACTGACGGGCTGTGATTGCCGCGATACATAAAGCCCTCCTATGCCGAGATCTCGGTGGTGGAAAACGGCCAGAGCATATCACGCGATGTGCGGAAAACGACATCTCGATTTCACCTTGGGGGCCGAGACCGGGACGATGCGGTAACCTCGAATACCACAAGGACGGATCCATGGCGACCCTCCGGCCCCTTCACTATCATGCCCAGTGCCGTCTCTAGCCCGACCCACATGTTCAGGAGTGCGCGATGACCAGCCTCACCCGCAAGATGGCCGACTTCACCCTCGCCCTGAAGTTCGAGGACATCCCCGAAGCCGCCGTCAAGGAAGCCAAACGCTTCCTCCTGGACAGCGTCGGCTGCGCCCTGGCCGCCGTGCGAAACGAGGACATGGCCGCCATGTACCGCTTCATCGACCAGCTCGGCGGCACGCCCGAGTCCACGCTCATCGGCACGGGCACACGCACCAACGCGCCCAACGCCGCGCTGATGAACTCCTTGCTCGTGCGCGCGCTCGACTACAACGACATCTACTGGGAGCAGGACCCGTCCCACCCGTCCGACATCATCTTCGGCGCCATCTCGCCGGCCGAGGCCCTGGGCCGCGGCGGTCGCGAAACACTGGCCGCCATGGTCATCGCCTACGAGCTCGAGATGCGCTGGTGCCTGGCCTGTTTCCCGGGCGTACGCGAGGTCGGGTGGCATCACGCCACACTGACCCAGTTCGTCAGCCCCTTCGTGGCCGGACGGATCTACGGCCTCGACGCCGACCAGCTCGTCGCCGCGGCGGGCATCGCCGGCAGCAGCCACTTCACCCTGGGCGGCGTGGTCGCCG
>CAZTDY010000189.1:0-3066 GCA_964612295.1 uncultured bacterium
AGCATTTGCACAAGCAAAGGAGTCCTCGCTATGCTGAAAACGTTGGACACCACTGCCGGGGAGTATATCTTGAGCCGCGTCGTCACCCAGGCGGCGGATGCCGCAGTGGGCGCGGATGAGGCGGCTGCGGGGACTTTCATCGGCAAGTTCTATGCCGACTTCTTCCAGGTGGTCAATATCGTCGGCCTCCTGCTGCAGCTCTTCCTGGTTTCACGCATTCTCAAGTATCTCGGTGTGCGGGTGGCGTTGATGATTCTCCCGGTGATTGCCCTGGTGGGATACAGCCTGGCGGCCTTCCTGCCGGTGCTGGGGATGGTCCGATGGATCAAGACGGCGGAAAACGCGACGGACTACTCGCTGCAGAATACGTTGCGGGGGGTGCTCTTCCTGCCGACCACGCGTGAGCAGAAGTACAAGGCCAAACAGGCGATTGATACGATCTTCGTCCGGGCGGGCGATGTGCTGTCAGCCCTTTTGGTCTATGTGGGGACGACCTACCTGGCCTTTCACACCGCCCACTTCGCCCTGTTCAACCTCGCCCTGGTTGGGGTGTGGATCTTCCTCGCCATCCTGATCGGCCGTGAGTTCCGGCGACTCACGCGGTTACCGCTCCAGTAGTTCGATGTCCCCGCTGAAGGTGTTGATGTAGATCTCCGCCTCGCCGGACCCGGTGTCGAAATCGAGTCCCGTCCCGGGGGCGTAGCGACTCTTGCGCTCGGGCCGAGGTCCGAAGTCGGTATCTATATCACCACTGAACGTCTCGAGACTGTACTCGGCGCCGAAACTCTCCGACACGTGGAGGGTGATGGTGCCGCTTTGCGTGTTGATCTCGATCTCGGCATCTGCGGCCAGGTCGGCATCGATCTCGACATCACCCGAGACCGAGTTGGCGCCGATCTCCTTCCAGGGCCCGCCCTCGATGTCGACGTCACCGCTCACGGTTCCCACCTCCAACTCCTCGGATGCGCCGGAAAGCTCGATATCCCCGCTCACACTCTCGATGGTCGCCCGATCCGCGGCCAGCTCCAGGACCAGATCACCGCTGACCGACTGGAGCCTCAATGTGCTGAGGCCGGCGGCCACATCGACGTCGCCATTGACCGTCCCAACCTCCAGCTCTCCGGTCAGCCCCCCGGCCTCGAAGTCGGCGTTGACGGTGGAGATCTCGGCGCTGCAGCCCTTCGGCACCATGAGGGTCAGGTGGGCTTCGGTGTGCCGCAGATTCCGGCCTTTGCGGACCTTCACTTCGATATCGATCGCATCTGAGTCGCCGGTGACCTTCAGCTCATCGATGTCCTCTTCGATCAATCCCGTGATGTGCAGCTCTTTCTTGTCCCAGCCCTCCATGGTGATCGAACCGTTGATACAGCTGAGGTAGATTTCGACGTCTTCATCGGCATCCCGGGTGACGTCGACCGTTTCGTCAGCCACCACAACAGTCGAGCAGAAACCCAGCAGCAGAAGAGCGACGATCAGGGTGTGTGCCAGGGGCCGAATCTGCGCGTTCATGACTTCCTCCTTGCAGGAACCGAATCCAGGCGGCCGCTCCACGAACGGCAGCCGGCGTATCTATCCAGGCTACGTGTTCTCCACCAGTTTTCTTGCATCCCCCAGCAGCGACGACTTCGCTCGGTACGCGGCGATGACCATCCGCGTCAGATGCGGACTGTGGGGATTCGCGCGCCACGCATTTCGTGCGTCCTGAATGGCCAGATCGATCGTGTGGAGATTGGCCACGATCAGATTCCAGGTGCCCCCCAGGTCGCTATCCGAGGTCTGTTCGGCGGCGGCCAGCACCTGGCTCTCGCCCTCCTGACATTCGGACTCGAGAGCGGCCAGCACCGACTGGGTCGTCGAATCGATCTCGAGGAAATCGATCGACTCCTGCTGGCGCGGAATCCAAAGGACCAGCGCAAGAATGGCAATCGCTGTCGCAAAGGACGGCCAGAGAACGGCCGGCCTCGAAAGCGCCGACCAAAACCGCTCCAGAATGCCGCGATCGTCCGCTTCAGCGGTGATGGTTGCTTCTTTCGCACGCGTTTCAAGGCGAGCCGCGATTTCCGGCCAGAGATCTCGCTCCACGGGAATCTGGGTCGGCAAGTCCTGAGCATGGCCGATCAACTCGCGCAACTCCGCGACCTCGTGTTGACACTCTGTGCAACTTTCGATGTGCGTCGCCACGGCTGAGCGCTGCTCGCCGGTCAGTTCGCCATCGACGAAATCGGGGAGCAGATTCCGGGCCTCTTCGTGACCGATGATGGGCATCATGGGCGAACAGCCTCCTCCGAGCGCTGCAGCTCCTTGCGCAGAAGGCTGCGGGCTCGGTGCAAGTGTGCTTTCACCGTTCCCAGGGCCACGTCCAACATCTCGGCGATCTCCCGATAGCGATAGCCGCTGATGTCATGGAGCACGAAGACCTGACGGGCGCCGGGGGGAAGGGTCGCGATTGCGCGCTCGAGATCGATCGCGATCTCGGTCTCGCGCGGCCGAACCACCGCCCCTCCCACCGGGGAGAGCGCGTTCGGTGCGCGAGTCGCTGCAGTCCTGCCCTGATCCATGGTCTCCACCTCGGCGTTTGAATCCACCCATCGTCTGGTGCGCGCCAGTCGCCGCCGATCCTCGATCACCTGGTTGGCCGCCAGGCGCCTCAACCATCCGCCAAACGCTCCGCGACCCTCAAAGGAGCCCAACTTTCCCCAGGCGCGCACGAACACATCCTGGGTGAGCGTCTCAGCGGTGGTCACGTCGCCGACCATCCGCAAACAGAGTCCGTACACCTGTCCGGCATAGCGGCGGTCGATCTGCTCGAACGCGCGAGCGTCTCCGGCCTGCGCGGCTCGAATGATCGAGGACTCTGCTTCAGAAGCCTCGTTTGCGGTGACCTTGTCGGCCAGCTCTGTCACGAGCCCTCCGTCCCAGCCTTTCCGTCGGTGT
This sequence comes from uncultured bacterium, assembly GCA_964612295.1. GTDB lineage: Bacteria > Eisenbacteria > RBG-16-71-46 > CAIMUX01 > WJJG01 > CAYQJL01. The sequence goes on from CAZTDY010000189.1 coordinate 2,935, forward strand.
GCCGAATGCACAGGTATGACGACCCGACCGGCCGGTTGGTTTAGGTGGACAGCAGTTGGTGGAAAACCAAATGGAGCCTAGTCCCAAGACAAGCGAAGTCCTGAGCAATTTGCGTCTGAGGCTCGGTGGGAC
>CAZTDY010000190.1:0-3001 GCA_964612295.1 uncultured bacterium
GCAAATTCGATAAACTGATACAAACTATTTAAAATCGTGCAAAGCTATTTAGAGTTGAGTGGAGAGGAACTCCAGGATCGCCTGCTCCATCGCCGACTGGGATTCGGGCGTCCGAACTCGGTGGCCGCAATCCGGAAGGATCTTCAGTGTGGCTCCGGGGATCGCGGCCTGCATTCTGGTCGCATGGGGCAAGGGAAAGATGAGATCGCGGTCGCCGTGTACAATCAGCGTGGGCATGTCGATGCCGCGCAGGTCCTCGAGTGCCAGGTTGGGATCCGGAGGTGGTGAACCATAGGGTAGCCACAGATCCAACACCCGCTCGCCGTACCCCGGACCCTGGCCCTCGCGGTGGATGTAATCCAGCTCCGCCACCATCTCCGCGTACCAGGGTTCGCTCTGGCTGTTCCTCATTCGCCGCACCACGGCGGCGGCGTCTTCATCCATGAAGGTACTCGTCGAGATGAGCGTCAAACTCTTGAACAGATCGGGCCGCGAAAGCACCAGGTACAGCATGCCGACACCGCCGGAGCTGAACCCGATGAAGTGGGCGGGCGCAAACCCGAGCCCATCAATCACCCGGCCGAGATCTTCGCCAATGGTGCTGTGGGGCACCCCGGGAGGCTGAGGAACCGACTCGTCCCGGCGCGATCCACCATGACCGCGAATGTCGGGCACAAGGAGGCGACATGGATCGAAAGCCTCGTGCAGAAAACGAATCCTCCGTCGGCCCCACTGCGCTTTTCCCGTACTGGTGAAACCGTGCAGGAGGACGAAGTGGGGGATCTCATCCGATTCGTCCCGGTCCGAGAGCGGTGGCCCGTGCAGGTGGTAGTGAAGCGAGGCGCCGGGGGCGGCAACGGTGCCGGTCTGCACAGCGGACGCCATCAGTCACCCACGGCGACGGCCTGGGATTCCTGCGGTTTGCCCGAGGAGAGAGTGACGGGCCCCTCATCTTCGTAGGGAAGATCGGGCACATAGCCCAGCTTCCGCGACAGCCAGACGTGGAAACGCGGACCCAGCAGTCCGCCCGCGAGACCGATCGGCAGACCGGCCAGCGCATCGACCGCATAGTGGAATCCGCCGTAGACCGTGCCGACGAGAATGCCGATCGCGATCGCCAGCACGCCCCAGGACAGCCGCCCAAGGTAAGGGCGACTCACGGCCCAGATGCAGAAGGCCACGGCCACATGAGACGACGGAAACGCCGTCCCCTCCGAGGAGCCGTTCGCCAACATCCGCTCGACCAGATAACAGAACACGCCCTGCTTCGTCGATGGATCGATCGGTCCGAAGTAATGATACGGGCCAACCACCGGGAAGGTGATAAAGACGAAGTAGCAGACCGAGAACACCAGACTGATGCTGGTCACGTATGGAGCCAAGGCTCGTTCACGATACCGCCAGAACAGGAGCCCGGCGACGAGCGGGATGAGACAGATGTAGAACGCATAGGAGAAGTGGGCGAACTCCGAGAGGAGCCGGCTCGGCACCAGGCGGAACAGCTCCTGGCTGGGGTGATACCCGAAGACCGCCTGCTCGGCCTGGACGATACGATCATCATAGAACGAGGTCGTGATCATCCGATTGAGGATGCGAAGCGCGCCGTACATGAACGGGAGACAGACGATCGGATACCAGTGCCGCACAAGCACCAGACCCAGGGGGCCGCGCGTGCGCGGCAGAAACCGAAAGGTCGCGATGACGGCCATCAGCGTGAAGTGAAGGACCCCGTAGGCTGTCTTACCGGGCAGAGTATGGGGCGAGATCACCAGCACCAGACCGGTGATTGCCATGTAGACCAAGAGGACCAGATCGACGGGAACGAACCCGCGGTCTTGGATCTGTGCTTTCACGGTCCCGGACAACGGTGATCTCCTGGCGCCCGCAGTGGGGGTCTACTGGTTCACGATGGCTGACGATCAGAGCCAACCGGCATCCTGGTACCATCGAGCGGTGCGAAGCATACCATCTTCCAAACAGACGCATGGGCGGTATTCCAGGTTGCGTGCCTTTTCGATCGAACAGGTCCAAGAGGGTTGCAGGATGTCGCGAACCTTGTCCCGATTGATCACCGGGGGGCGGCCCCCGAATCGTCCGGCAAGCTCACCGTACTCGCCGGCCAGACGGACAATCCAGCGCGGCACGCGCACCGGCCTGACCCGTCGCCCGAGATGCGCGGCGATCACGGCGCCAACATCGGCCCAACTATAGAATTCACCATCACTTAGATGAAACACCCCTTGAGCGCCTCGTTGACCGAGCTCATAGCTCCCGCGGACGAGATCTTCCACGTGGATGAGACTCACGCGGCTTTCGGGCGGTGTCGGCAGCGGCAGGAGACCACGGCGGATCCATTTGAAAAGGGTCAAGGTTGCATCATCGCGTTGGCCGTAAACTGCCGGCGGGCGGATGATGAGCGTTTGTACACGCGATGCGAGATGCTTCTCCAAAGCTGCTTCGCCGGCAAGTTTACTCTCCCCATATGGGGTAACAGGGCGCGGCGGATCGTCCTCACGCCGCGGCTTGTCGGGCGACGGAGCAGGGCCGCTCGCCGCGAGACTACTGATGAAAACAAATCGTTTGGCGTTCGGGTTGGCCTCCAACCAGCCGCGCGCCAGGCGAAGCGTTCCCTCACAATTGACCCGGAAGAATTCGTCGGCCGATCGCGCGCGGGTCAGGCCGCCGAAGTGATACACCTCCGACACGCCTGCCACAAGCCGATGCAGAGAGTCGCCATCCCGAACATCGGAAGTCACCATCTCAACCCGCTCGCGTGGAACCCAGCGAAGATCGCTCGTCTCTCGCACCAGAACGCGTACGTTGCGGCCCGCGGTCAGCAGGAAGTCGACCAGGTGCGATCCGGCAAACCCCGTCGCACCGGTGACCAGAACGAGGTCCTTGTTGGAGATGGGTGGATCTGTCTCGCGATCGCCGGTCATATCGAGGTCCTAGCAGCCCGTGGCAAAAGTCTCATTTAGGCTTCTTCAACTTGATCAAAGTG
>CAZTDY010000191.1:0-2891 GCA_964612295.1 uncultured bacterium
TCTCCGTGACGATCACCCCCTGCTATGACCCAGGATTATGCGGCTCCGGACACCCTTCGCGTTCGCAAGTTCCCGGACGGCGATCTCAAGGTCACCAAGGGCTCGCTCTCCGATGGCATCCACCCTCCGATGGAGGTGGACCTGACGCTCTTTGAGCCGGGCACCTGTAATGTCTCGGATGGAGTCATCTACGACTCGGTGACGGAGGAAACCGACCAGTATATTCTCCTCTCCACCTGTGACGGTGACCAGGAGAAGATCTTCTCCGATGGCCGGTCGGTGTACCTGCCGGCCGGTGGTGGCGAGTACTGGGCAAGACGGATCGAATCATGGTAGGGGGCCACGGTCGACCGACCTCAAATGTGGCCTTGTGTTGCGTCATGGACGTGGCAGAATGGTGGCGGAAGTTAAATGGAGCGTCCGCGGTGGTGATGCCGGCGGACCAGCAAGTCCATCAGCAGGAGATGATTCCCATGGCTAAGGACCAGGACAAGAAGAAGAAAGAACAGAAGAAGAAACCGGCCAAGACTCTGAAAGAAAAGCGGGCAGAGAAGAAAGCCAAGAAGTAGATGTATACGCCCGGCCCTCACCCTGAAACGACATGTGTGGTGGGTGCCCCATACACGGCAAGGCCTGACGGCTCAGTCAGATAGATAGGTATCCCCTCTCTTCCTCCAGGAACCTCACAACACGGCTTGCCAAGCCTTTGGAGGTCCCCTAGGATTCGTCCGCCTGGCCAATGAAGCGCCGCGACCGGCTCGCGGCACCTGGCCACCCATCGATCGCACAAAGGAGGGCGCGATATATTCAAGGAGTTCAAGGACTTTGCCATGCGCGGCAATGTCGTCGATATGGCGGTGGGTATCATCATTGGTGCCGCGTTCGGTACGATCGTCAAGTCTCTCGTGGCCGACGTGATCATGCCGCCGATCGGGCTGCTGCTGGGCGGCATCGACTTCACGAACCTGTTCATGGTTCTGAAGGAAGGGGCCACCGCCGGCCCGTACGAGACGCTCGATCTGGCCAAAGAGGCCGGTGCGGTGACGCTGAACCTCGGTGTGTTTATCAACACCATCATCAGCTTCATCATCGTTGCCTTTGCCGTGTTCCTCGTGATCCGGAACCTCAACAAAATGAAGAAGAAAGAAGAGGCGCCGCCGGCCGAGCCGACGACCAAGGATTGCCCGCACTGCTTCTCGACCATCTCGATCAAGGCGAAGAAGTGCGCCTTCTGCACGTCTGACGTATAGACAGTCAGAGACTCGGGGCCTCTCCCTCACCGGGAGGCCCCGGAATCTGCTACTATCTTCTCCACGCCCCTGTAGCTCAGTGGATAGAGCAGCGGATTTCTAATCCGCTGGTCCCAGGTTCGATCCCTGGCAGGGGCGCAGCTTCTATCCGTCGCCGCTACCGCATGCAGTCCGCCAGCATCACATCAACCTCGAATTCCCTGACGCAGTAGTACAGCAGTGACTGGCCGTCCGGCGACAACGCCAGTGCTTCGCTCGTACGGTGGAGACGCTCGATCATCGTCGCCTGCCCCGACTCGTAGTCAAAGAATCCAAGATGAGCTGCGTCTCCTGCGGGCTGAAGGAAGTAGAAGCCGCCCTTCGCCGGGGTCAGGTCCGTCCACTCTTCGTGCGTCTCCCCTGGGAAGGCCAGCTTCGCCTCTCCCCCGGCCGCCGGCAGGGACCAAACCCCGGGAGCACTTGATCTAAGACACAGGACCGAACCGTCGCCCGCGGCGTCTTCGCCGATCATCGCGTAGCCTGGTCCAGCCACGTGCTCGTTCCGCCCGCCGCTCGGATCGACTCTCCAGGTTTCCAGACCCGCATCGCGCGTAGCGCGGTAGTAAATCCACTCACCGGAACCGGACCAGAACGAAACGGCCGCATGATCCGCCCCATTCAGAAGGGGACGAGGCAATCGCGCATCGACATCCGTGACGTATAGCGTGACGGCTCCCTGGTGACTCGCGGAGAACACGATACGCTTCCCATCGGGTGACCAGTGTGGGTCCCTCGCGCCGGTCGCCTGCACGTCGGTCAGCCGCCTAGCGCCGATTCCATCGGCATCCGAAACCCAAAGCTCACTCGCACCCGATCGATCCGAAATGAACGCAATCGCGCGCCCATCCGGGGACCACCTCGGGCTGTGATCCTTGCGTGTCGAGCTGATCAGAGGTGCTTCCTGCCCAAGGCTCACGTGCTCGGAGCCTAAGTCCAGGCGCCAGATGTCGCAGTTGTAGGAGATCTCACTGTACACGAGGCGCTCTCCTCCCCGTGCTACGGATGGGCTGATGGCGGTCCCCTTGGTCATGGACAGCAGATGGCGTTCTCCAGAATCCAAAGCAACTCGCCACAGTTCGTAGGCCGTCGATGGCGAGGCAGACAGAATGAGTTCATGGTTTGAGATCCAATCCATGCCGGCGACATGGGCTTGTTTGATGGCCAGCGAACGCGGCGTACCGCCGCTGACCGGAACAAGCTGGACTTCCTGCTGGCCAGCGTCATCCATCCGGATGAAGGTCACCGTCCTGCCGTCGGGTGAGAAGGTGGGCAGGACGTCACCCTGGAAGTGCGGGGGTGGCGCGGTCAGCGCATGGCTCTCCAGACTATCCAGTGACAGCAGATGGATCTGAACCACCCCACTGGATCCGCTCTGGGCGGCGTAGGTCAAGTGCGTCCCATCGGGGGCCCAGTCCAGCCCGTGAACGGCCCCTTTCGTCCGACGCAGAACCCTGGGAATACCGCCGAATGCGGGGATTGTGCAGATCTCGGACTTCTGCTCGTTTCCGCGCACATATGCGAGACAGGTTCCATCCGGCGACCAGGCGGGATGCATATCGCACAGCGGTCCACCGGTGAGTCGCACGGGAGACCCATGTTCAA
>CAZTDY010000192.1:0-2832 GCA_964612295.1 uncultured bacterium
GGGTTGCTGAATCGAAGGAGCTAAACGCTGCCTTGTGCTCACCGAGTCGAGCCTGTCATTTTCCGCCATCATGATCCAGGGTTTCTCACAGTCTTGATCCAGGTTCCCCGAGACCACGCTTTTTAGGACCGTACATCCTCCGTTTTCAGGTAGCAAGTTTTCCACAACCGGGATTTTGGTGTATTCGGTAGCTTTCACCCTCCATGACGACCTGGTAGGCGTTGTGCGCCAGGCGGTCCAGGGCGCTCTGAGCCAGGATCGGATCCTCAAAGAGCGGGATCCACTCTTCCACTCCGCGGTTGCTCGTGAAGATCGTCGAGCTTCGCCGGTGGCGCTCGATGATCACCTCGTAGATGTCGTTCGACTGAGTCGCATCGAGCCGCCGGAGCCCGAAATCATCGACGATCAGGAGATCGGGTGTCAGGAGCCTCCGCAGGGCCTTCTCCTGAGAATGGTCGCCGCGGGCCTGGCGGAGTTCCTTGAACATCTTGTCTGCCCGGATGAAGAGCACCCGGCGCCCGGCCCGGCAAGCGGCATGCCCGAGGGCGGAAGCCAGGAAGGTCTTTCCGACCCCGACAGGACCAAGAAAGAGAGCGTCCTCTCGCCGATCGAGGAACCCGAGGCTGAAGAGATCACGTACCCGGTCACGATCGAAGGTGATCTTCGCATCCCAATCAAACCCTTCAAAGGTCTGTTCCTCTGCAAAGCTGGCCCGCTGCAGACGCAGTTGGAGATTGTTCTGATCCCGCCGGTCAATCTCATCCTGAAGGATCAACTCCAGGAAGTCTTGGGACCCCAGCTTGGTCTTCTTCGCATAGGCCACGCGATCCGGCAGGGTTGCCAGGATCCCGGAGAGGCGTAGTCTCTTGAGGACCGTCTTCAGTGAGGTCTTGATCTCCATCATGGGTTTCTTCCTCCTTTGGGTTGGGTGGATGGGTGAAGCTGCCCGCCGGACGCAAGAACTTGGCGGACAGTTGGACGACCTGGCCCTTGTCGGTGGCCAGTTCGGCATCGTCTTCCATACCATGGTGAATAATGCGTTCGAGGCGACGAACGTTGATCAGATCGAACGCCAATGCCCGGCAGCATGCGCGGTCGACCCGTACAGAACCGTATTTGTCAGTCAGACGGATCAGTTTCTGGGCCTGTCGCAACTTGGCCCACGGGAAGGTTCCGGAAAGCAGCTGTTGGGCGAAGTGGCCGATGTTGGTTCCACGCGACTGTGCTTGATTGATCAGGCGCTTGGGATCACGCATAGCGTAGGCCCGCTTCTCTTGCGGATAATCGTCGTAGTCGGTGTGGCGGCCTCCGGCGGGCTGCTTGGGGTGCGTCTTGATCAGCTTTCCCCGGTAGTAGACGCGCACTATGGCGCGATCGCCCCGGACATCAACCTGCTTGTGTAGATAGCGGGTGGGGATCGAATAGAGTGCCTTCTGGAAGTGAATATGGTGATCACAATGAACCTTGTGTTCTCCCCAAGCGGGCGTGTCGAAGCGTTCCTTGACCAGTGGCTTCAGCGCGGGTTTCTCGATGTCTTCGAAGACCGCCAGTGGCCGTTTGCCTGTCGTTCCGTGTCGGCGCGTACCGGCCACCTCGAGACACCAGCGGACAGCTTCGCGTTGGACGTGATCGCGGTCACGCCAGTCTTCGCCGGCAAAGAAATTGTCGCGCACATAGGGAACGGCCCGCTCCACGGTAGGTTTTCCGGTTGGCGTGGCGGGCGGGGCTGGATCAATCACGAAGTCGCGATGCTGGGAGTACTCCTCGAATGTGCGTTGGAAGACGGGATCGTAGCGATCGGCACGAGTGACCGCTGCACGCATGTTGTCAAGAATCACGCGGGCCGTGATTCCGCCAAAGAATTCCCAGGCGTCCTCGATGCCATCAATGAGGTCGTGCAGCTTCTGCGAGAAGGAGGTGTGAACATACATGTGGCGACTGTGAACAAGCGTGACGATGAGCGCCCAAAGTCTGCGTCGGTGATCAACAGCTGCGTCGTAGACCAGCCCCAGTTTTCCGAAGTCGATTTCCGCTACCTCCCCGGGCGCGACCTCGGCCATACGTACGGTTGAGCGCTTGGCGCCGAACTGGCAGTGCTTGACTGCAAAGCGGTACAGTGAGCTGTAGGGCACCAGAACGCCGTGGCGGGTCAGAAGCGTGTGCACCTTGGTCAGCCGCAGAGCACGCTTCTGGTCGGGCTCTGCTGTCAGCCAACTGCGGATCTTATCGCGATGTCCCAAAAGCAGCCGTTCTGTCCGCCCTGGGCTCGACGAACTGCCTCCAGGGCGCAATCCTTCAAGGACCCGGGCGGCCAAGGCCTCGTCGGGTTCCCCGGCACCGGCCTCCCATCCGAGATCCCGGGCGTCGGCCAGCCAGCGGCGGATGGTGGTCCGGCTGCACCCGGTGGTCGCCTGGATCCGAACCTGGCTCTCCCCCCGCCAGTGACGGCGCAGAACCTCCAAAATCTCCCACATTCCGTGCTCCTTGTAGGTCATCTGGGTCCCTCCTTTCAGGAGGCCCAGAATGATAGGGCACGGTCTCGGGGTGGATCATGACCGTGAGAATGGGTGGATCATGATGGTGAGAATGGGTGGATCATGATGGTGAGAATGGGTGGATCATGATCGTGAGAAATGACAAGCCTGAGCATCTCCCTTCAGCAGATACACTCTGAGCTGTCCGGGATGTCGATCGGCGATTTCTGTTGCGAACCGTTGCCAGGCCTCCAGGTCCGCCAGATCACTGGTCGCTGCGAAGAGCGTCAACGCTTCGTTGTTTGATCTTTCCCCCGCAGAACGGACACCATGTCATGCTACCTGTCTGACCTGTGCG
>CAZTDY010000193.1:0-2787 GCA_964612295.1 uncultured bacterium
ATCAATCTGAAATCCAGGGTTAGCTAAAACGCAGGGAAGAGTGAGGGGTTACACCTTGTAGATCGCCGGTGCGTACCCGAATCGGTCGACGGGAAGCAAAAACGCCTGATTGTGACTGTCACCACTTCATTGCGTGGTGTAGGCTCTGAATTATGTTTGCCATGACATAACACATGAGGAATCCCCCATGGGGCATGAAACTCGAGACGGGAAAGAACAGCGCCCGGAGAGTGTCGGCGATGATCTAGACAAGACTGAGATTGCGGATCTTCCCACCGTGGCCTCCGAGGGATTGGCCGCGGGCGCAGGTCTTGAGTATCCGTCCGGCACAGTCGTGGGCAACTACCGCCTTCTCCACGTGCTGGGCAAGGGTGCGATGGGCGTGGTGTACGAGGCGCAGCAGCAGAACCCGAAACGCAACGTTGCTCTCAAGATCATCCGTGGGCGTCACCACGCCGACGAGTTCCATGTGCGCATGTTCCATCGCGAGGCCGAGATGCTCGGTCGGCTCAGGCACCCGAATATCGCCGCCATTTACGAGTCAGGACACACCGATGACGGCCGCCACTTCTTCGCGATGGAATTGGCGCGGGGCGAAACCCTCGATCAGTGGTGCCGACGTCGCGACCGTTCAGCCCAGAATCCAATGACCGGCGATGAAGTGGCGTTTCGCCTACGTCTCTTCCTCAAGATCTGCGATGCGGTCCACTACGCGCACCAGCGCGGTGTCATCCATCGCGATCTGAAACCTTCAAACATCGTGATCCTGGAACACTCTCTTGAAGGCGGTAGCGGGGACGCGACCGAAAGCGGCATCTCACTCAGCACCTCTGCTCTTGCCGGTCTGCCCGAGGTGAAGATTCTCGACTTCGGCCTGGCGCGGATCATGGATCCGGAAAGCGAAGATGCCACCATGCTGACCCAGGCGGGCGCGGTGAAGGGCACGCCCGCCTACATGAGCCCCGAGCAGGCCGAAGGCAACCCGGACGAGACGGACCTTCGCTGCGACATCTACAGCATGGGAGTTATCCTCTACGAGATGCTTTCGGGTGTGCGCCCGCTCGAGATCGGAAACGCGTCTCTTCTGGATGCGCTGCAGATCGTCCGCGACGAGGAACCGCAACCCCTCCGGCGAGTCTCCGCACGCGCGCAGAACATTGACGCGGATCTGGAGACGGTGGTCCACAAGGCTCTCGACAAAGACAGGGAACGGCGCTACCAGAGCGTGGCCGGCCTGGCCATGGACATCGAACGCTTTCTCAATCATGAACCGGTGCTTGCCGCACCGCCCAGCACGACGTACAAGCTGCGCAAGCTCGTGCGTCGCCACCGGTCACTGTTCGCCTCTTTGGCGGCCGTTGCGGTGATCCTGATCGGGGCCACGATCGTCAGCGCCACGTTGTTCGTGAGGGCCGAGCGGGAATCGGCCAAGGCCCGCACCGCCGCCCACGAGTCCGAGCAGATCGCCGCGTTTCTGACAGAGATGTTGCAGGGGGTCGGCCCGTCCGTCGCGCGAGGACGCGACACTCAGATGCTGCGGGAGATCCTCGACCATACCGCTGAACGCATCGGGGAAGAACTTGTCGACCAGCCGGAGGTCGAAGGCACGCTGCGCGCGGTGCTGGGCAAGACCTATCGGGAGCTGGGGGAGTACGATGTCGCCGAGCCGCACCTTGTCACGGCGCTTGAGATCCATCGGCGCCTGCGGGGACCGGACGATCCGGAGGCGCTGGATGCTGCAGTGGATGTTGCCGCGCTGGGGTACTTCCAGGGACACATGGCCCAGGCAGAATCACTCTACACCTGGGCGATCGACCGACTGGCCGAAGCTGTGGGTCCGAACGCTCCGCGCACCCTGGCAGCTAAGGCGGGCCTGATCCTGGTCTACACCTATCAGGGCAAGCTGGATGAGGCGGCAGCCCTGGGTGAATCCATTGTCCCTCTGCTTCGCCGGCACGAGGGGGATGGCAGTGCAGTCACGCGAACCGCGATGCTTCACCTGGCGCAGACCTACACGGATCAGTTGCGCTATGACGATGGAGAGACCCTCTATCTGGAACTGCTGGCCATCATGGACCGTGACCTCGGGCCGGATCATCCCGAGACGATGGGTACCAAGGCGGCTCTCGGCTGGCTCTATCGTCTAGCCGGGCGGCACGAGGAGGTCGAGACACTGACCTCGGCCGCCCTGGTCGACATGCGCCGGGTGCTGGGCGACGATCATTCGTCGACGCAGACCGCGGTGAACAACCTGGCCATTATCTACAAGGACCAAGAGCGATACGTAGAGGCAGAACCGCTCTACCTCGAGAGCCTCGAAAGCGGCATCCGGATCATGGGGGAGGCGCATCCGGAGAATCTCCCCTCAATGGTGAACCTTGCTGCCTTCTACATGACCCAGGAACGATATGACGAAGCCTTCAGGCTGGCGGACCGGGCGGTCAACATCTTCACCGACATCATGCCCGAGGGGCATATCGGCATCGCCTTTGCCCGCATGACTCGCGGACTCAGCCTCTTCGAGCAGCATCGCTTGCCGCAGGCCGAACCCGATTTTCTCTTCGCCTATGAGACCCTGAACGGTTATTTCAGAACGGGCCACCGTCATGCGCTCAGTGTCTGCGAAAAGCTGGTGGTCATCTACGATGAGCTAGTGTCCCGTGCGGTTAGTTCGTTTAGCATCCTTGCCGATCCTTCGCTCTCTTAACGGCAGCGAGAATAGTCATCGCCGATTTCTTCCAGACGAAAGGTTTGGCCGACTCCTCGTTGTGGACTTGTACGTATCGA
>CAZTDY010000194.1:0-2760 GCA_964612295.1 uncultured bacterium
ACCTGATCGCGGTTTGTTAGCCCGTATCGGAACTTTAGGGTTGTTGCACTAGAATGAAGGATCTGGACATGAGCATGCCTCCTATTGGCCGCGCTCTATCCCCTCCAGCGGCAGCCCTGGCTGCCTCAGCGCGTTTGCCTTTTCAATACCTCGACTGTAAAGCCCCATTTGAGTTTATCTCAGTCGGCCCAACCCGACAACCGCTTGTCGGGCGTCCCCGCACATGCCTGTGGCCCGGTAGGGTTAGATCACACTGTCTTCCGGGTATAGGTGATAGGATCACCGTATGAAATTCGAGGAACTCGACTATCAACGGACGCCTCTGGGCGAGCTGACCCTGTGGCGGCGCGAAGTGCCTGTCTCGGGCGACGTCATCTATGAAGTCCGGCTGGCCGGCGAGTTCCTGATGTCGAGCCGGGTCAATCACTCCGAGATCGCGCTGGCCAACCTGGCTCTGACCGCGTTGGGTGACCAAGACTGTGACGTGCTAATCGGCGGATTGGGGTTGGGCCACACGGCGCAGGCGGCACTCGCCTTCCCGAATGTCCGCTCGGTGACGGTGATCGAGATTTTCGAGTCAATCATCGACTGGCACCGCAAGAAGATGGTACCCCTCGGCGCGGAACTCTCCACCGATCCTCGGTGCAGGCTGCTCAAGGCGGACTTCTTTGATCTGATCGGTCCGCGGGAGGACGAGTCAACCCGCGCCGAAACCTATGATGCCATTCTGGTCGACATCGATCACTCGACGGAAGATCTCCTTCAACCCGCTCACGCACGCTTCTACACCGCCATCGGGGTTGCCGCCCTGGCCGGACATCTACGTCCCGGCGGCGCGTTCTCCTTCTGGTCCGCCGATCGACCGCGGGAAGAGTTCATCGTCAACCTGCGCGCCGTTTTCCCCAAGGTGTGGGTAGAGCAGGTGACCTTCGACAACCCACACCTCGGAACGGAGGATACCAACTTCATCCTCCTGGCAGCGAGAGACCAGTAACACTGTCTCAACTCTCTTTGATATACTGTGAGTCGTAGGTTGTTGGCCACGCTTGGGTCGAACCTGTGTTCCACCTTGAATAGGAACGATATTGTGAGATTCCGGACGGATAGTATGTACATGGCCGTCGCGCCACTCATCAGCTACCAGAACCGCTTCAGCGGACTCTAGTCCCTCCACGCTGCTCCCGTTGTTCTACAGTCGCGCCACCTCTGATGCAGAGGGCGCAGCACCCAGTTATCCACGAACGAGAATGGAGCAGAGATGAGAATCGTAGTCTTAGGTGCGGGGCTCGTCGGTGGGCCCATGGCCATTGATCTGGCCCAAAATGAGAACATCCGCGTAACCGTGGCCGACAAGAGCGCCCAGGCACTGCAAAAGCTGACCGGGGCTCACCCGAAGATCACAGCCACCCAGGTGGATCTGTCGGATACGGGCGCCGTGAAGACCCTGGCGGCAGAGAACGACCTGGTGCTCAGTGCGGTTCCCGGCTTCATGGGTTTTCAGACCCTGCAAGCGGTCATCACCGCTGAGAGGGATATCGTAGACATCGCTTTCTTCCCCGAAAACCCCTTCGAACTGGATGCCCTCGCGAAGGAGAAAGGGGTCACTGCCATCGTCGACTGTGGTGTGGCCCCCGGAATAAGCAACCTGCTGGTCGGACATGTGGATCACCTGCTCGACAGCACCGAAGAGGTGCTCATCTACGTCGGGGGACTACCGGAAGTCCGTGAGTGGCCCTATGACTACAGGGCCGGCTTCTCACCCATCGATGTGATCGAGGAGTATACCCGGCCGGCTCGATACGTGGAGAACGGACGGATGGTGATCCGCGAAGCACTCTCGGACCCCGAGCTGATGAACTTCCCTGGGCTGGGTACGCTGGAGGCATTCAACAGCGACGGTCTGCGCACACTGGCTGACACGATCGATGCTCCCAACATGAAAGAGAAGACCCTGCGTTACGAGGGCCATATCGAGAAGATGGCCGTATTGCGAGCAACCGGCTTGTTTGGCAAGGATGAGATCGAGGTCGCCGGCACGAAGATCCGTCCGATCGACTTTACCGCAAAGCTACTGTTTCCTCTGTGGGAGCTGAAGCCTGGCGAAGCCGATCTCACGGTGATGCAGGTGATCGTTCAGGGTGAGAAGGACGGCAAGGGACTGCGCTACATCTACGACTTGCTGGACACGTATGACCCGCTCACCGAGACGCATTCCATGGCCCGCACCACCGGATACTCCGCCACCACGGCGGTCAGAATGCTCGCTGCGGGCCTGTATGATCGGAAAGGAATCTCGCCGCCGGAATTCGTGGGCAAGGACGAGAAGTGCGTCGCCTTCATGCTGGAAGGACTGGAGGAGCGTGGCGTGGTTTTCCAGAGGAAGATCGAGGCGCTGGGAGAACCTTGCTGACGGTGACACAAATGGTTGTCCCGGGTTCGCCAGGCCCGTAAAATGCGGCCTTGAAGTCCAATTGGGCACATCGCCCTTCTGTTTCCGCACATCAGCAGAGAGGATCCCGAATGGAAACAGGATATACGCGCTCCAGTATCCCGAGGATCGTGCGTCTCGCAGGTTCAGGTGGCGGTGCACGAGTCAATCGTGAGTTTACGGAACGACTCGGCCTGACGGGAGCCGAGCTCGAGGCCCACCCCCTTCTCGAGTGGATTCATCCGAATGACCGCCAGGCGCTGGAGCAAGCGATGGGCGCCAAGGAGGGGTGCACGAGCGCACGCCATCGAGCAAAAGACGGCGAGTGGATC
>CAZTDY010000195.1:0-2715 GCA_964612295.1 uncultured bacterium
GGATTCTAGTCGCCGTGAGCGCCGAAATCGGGTTAGAGTTTCCTATGCGCAGCACGATGGTGGGTCGATCTTCCATACAGAACGCATCCGGCAACTCTTGGCTGAGCATCAGGTGATCGAACTGACCGGCCCACGGAGGTATCCGCAATACAATGGGAAGCAGGAGCGCTCGATGCGTGACATCAAGAGCTATGAGCGAGCCATGCGTCGGCATGGAGTGAAGGGACGCTTGATCGAGCGCCTCGACACCACCATCGAGGACCTCAACGAGCATCGTACGTCCTCGCCCTACCCCGTCTAGCCAGGCATCGTGAGATCTGACATTCTTGTCCCCGAAAGGAGGCAAGATGTCCCACATTGAAGAGCTTCGTTCCCAGATTGAGAAGAGCCGGAATGGGAAGTACCGCGGCGCGGTTCGTTATGACGCCGGGCTGCGCGAACGAGTCGTCTCGCATGCAAAGACCGCGCTGGCATCCGGAGAGACGCTGCCGGGCATTGCCCGATGCCTTGAGATCGCCACCGTGACCCTCCGGCGCTGGATGGAGCCCGCTGCTGAGGGCGCAGCGCTTCGGCCCGTTACACTGACGACAACGGAGCGCCCGACCGGATGTGTCCTTGTGTCCCCGGGCGGCTACCGGGTCGAAGGCTTGAGCACGGATGAGGCTGCCCGTCTTCTGGCCTTGCTGGCGTGATCGGCAGCACCCGGAAGGTCGGAGTCTATGGCTATGGCGGGCCGACCGATTTGCGCAAGGGTTATGATGGTCTCAGTGCACTGGTCACCCACGGACTGGGTCGGGATCCTCTCTCCGGTGAACTTTACTTGTTCGTGAGTCGGAATCGAAAGCGCGCCAAAGTTCTCTTGTGGGATGGCACAGGACTATGTGTTTATGCGAAGAGGATGGAACGTGGGTGTTTCGCATGCTTGTGGCGCGATCCAGCCGAGGGACCGTTGGTGATGACGACGAGCGAGCTGCGGCTTTTCCTCGAAGGTAGCCGTTTGGTAGGGCGAGTATCGCTCAGTCCGCCGGTGGTTGAACGGAAATGTCTTGTAGAGACTGTATAACCATGGTTCTCTACAGGCATGATCACGGTCGAGACGATCACAGACATCGAACACTTGCGCCAGGTGGCCGTTCTTCTCGACCGGGAGAATCAACGCCTGATCAAACGCGTTACGAAACTCACCGAAGAGCTCTCTTCCCTTCGTGGCCAGGATGCCGCCGGCACGCAGCGTGAGATCACCAAACTGCTCGAGCAGCTGCAGCGCAACCGGCAAGCGATGTTCGGTGACTCGAGCGAGCGCCGGCAGAAGCAACGCGGGCAGAAACAGTCGAAGTCCTCGAAGCCGCAAACCGGTCATGGCCCCCGTCCCCAGCCCCATCTGCCTCTGGAAGAGAGGACGGTAGAGGTGCCAGAGGAGGATCGCGCCTGCAACGTGTGCGGCGGCCACCTGGAAGAGATGAAGGGTCAGACGGAGGACTCCGAAGAGATCACGGTCATCGAGCGCCGCTTCGTGATGGTGAAGGTTCGTCGCAAGAAGTATCGCTGCCGGTGCAATGCCAATGTCGTAACCGCACCGGGACCGCTAAAGCTTCGTCCTGGAAGTCGCTATGCTCCTGACTTTGCGATTGAGGTCGCGGTTGGGAAGTATCTCGACCACCTTCCGCTGGAGCGTCAGAGTCGGATCATGCGTCGCGAAGGCCTGAAGATCGACTCCCAGACCCTATGGGATCAGATCAACTACCTGGCGCCGGTGTTGATGCCATCGTACATGGCCTTGTCCGATGCGGTGAACGAGTCGCCGGTGGTCTTCGCGGATGAGACTTGGTGGCGGCTGATGGGCAAGAAGAACCCGGGCAAGAAGAAGTGGTGGGTGTGGAGCAAGTGCAGCTGGGATGCGGTGTTCTACCAGATCCGTGACAACCGGGCAGGAGCATCGGCCCGGCACCTGCTCGATGGCTATACCGGGATCGTGATGGCTGACGGATACAGCGTCTACAAGCCGGTTGACGACATGAGCCCGCCCTACACGCTGGTAAATTGTTGGAGTCACGTGCGCCGAAAATATGTGGAGTGCGAAGCCAACTACCCCGAATGTGCTGAAGTGCTCGATTTGCTCGGCGAGCTGTTCGCCGTGGAGGAAAGCGCGCCGCGGTGGAATCCGCGGATGCCGGAGAAGGAGAGTGCGGCAGCTTTGGCTGCACGTCAGGCCATGCGGGATGAGAAATCGCGGCAGCTCGTGGAGGATATCCACGCATGGGCTCGTTCCCAGCTGGTGTTGCCCGAGAGCGGCATCGGAAGGGCCATCGCGTACATGCTGAAGTTGTGGCCCCGGTTGATCGCGTTTCTGGATGATCCTCGGATCCCTTTGGACAACAACGCGGCTGAACGAGCGCTGCGCGGAGTGGTCTTGGGCCGAAAGAATCACTATGGTTCGCGATCGAAGCGCGGAACCGAGGTGGCGGCGTTGTTCTACAGCCTATTGGAATCAGCGAAGCTCTGCTGCGTGGAGCCGAAAGCGAACCTACGAGAAGCCGTTTATGCCGCGCTCAAGAAGCCTGGAACGGTGACCTTGCCTTCAGAGTTGATGAGTTGATTTCCCTGAATCGACCGTATCGGGGTACGGCGAGTACTTACCGTCCAACTCTCGTCCGCCTGTGGCTGTAATCCCATTTCGCAGCGATGAGCTGCCGATGCCAGCGCAAGATCGTATCG
>CAZTDY010000196.1:0-2694 GCA_964612295.1 uncultured bacterium
TCTACGTGACGACCCTGCTTGTCGTTCTCCTTACCTTGGCCGGACGGGCCCTCTGGCAGGCGGACTGGCACGAGTTCGTTCCGGCCGCGGTGGGGGTGCTCGTGTTCGCGGGGATGATGTGGCGGGGCGCCCCGAAGCTTCACCAGGGGCGGATTCGGGGGGTGCTCGCCGCAGCAACGTTCTGGACGGTTCTCGGTTTTGTTGTCACCATGGCGTTGGTTTGGCTCTGGACACATCGGCTCTGGCCGCCGGTAGAGCGGTGGCTGGGATCTCTCGGCACGGGGGGTGGCAACGGATGATTCGTCCGGTGGTTTTTCTGGTTCATGGGTTTGGGATCCATCAGGAGGGCTGGGAGCAATCGGTCATCGGGGTGTTGGACTCCGCCATCCTCGAGCATGACTACTCACATTTCGACGGATCCTCGATCGAAGACCACATCGAGTTCATTCCCCTCACCTACGACGATCTGCTCCACGGGCGCATCGAGGCTTGGGGTGAACGACTCGGTGATCTCCAGAATCTGGCCGGAGAATCGAGCGAACTCGCGGGCGTGCTCTCCTGGTTCGATGAGCAGGGTCTCGGCGCACCTGCGGCCGGCGGCGAGGGGTTTCTCTGGACCCACGCGATGGATGTCGCCCTCTACAAATTCCATCCCCACGTGCGCCAGCTCATCCTCACGCGCCTGATCGAGGCGATGGCGAGCAAGATCAGCGAGGTCCTCGACCACCGCGTGTTGCGGCCCATCTCCATCCTCTCGCACGGGCTGGGCACCGCGGTGAGCCACGATGCGGTCCACTCGCTCGGCACTCGGTCCTGGGGCGAGGTGCCTCTGCCAATCGGCCCCGCCCACTGGCGATTCGAGTGCATCGCGAGCCTTTCGAACGTCAGTCGATTGCTCGAAAGCGACATCCACCAGGAAACGTCGATCGTCCGGCCCGGGCCCAACGGTGATCGCAACTCCTACTGCCGCCTCTTCCTCAACTGGCGACACGAGCTGGACCCGTTCCCCTGGCCCCGCCAGCTCGATACGCAGTCTTTCCCCATCGACCGAATGATCGATGCTCAGGTGGGACATGTGCACGACACCAATGTCCATTCGTGGGAGCACTATCTCAAACACCCGCTGGTGCACATCCCCTTCCTGCGCAGCGTGACCAACAACAACGAGATCGTCTCGATCGAGGAGGCCCGCGCGGCCATCGCGGACTTCCCGCACTGGGGCGGCCCGTTCGGCGAGATGCTCGAGGGGCTCGACGAGCTGCGGGCGCGTTTCGCAAGTAGGCTGCGCGCGATCATCGGGACGTTGGGCCTCGCCCCTTCGGCGCGCGGCATTCTGGAGGCCGTCACCGAAACGCAGGAGGTCTTTGACGAGTTCGCGAGGCGGCTACGCCGGTCGGGAGGTGGTCAATGAAGCGGCGGCGCCTGAATGCAGGCTGGGGGGCAGCTCTCGGGTTGGTGGTCCTCCTGGCGGCCGCCCAGGCCGCGGCGCAAACGCCCCCCGTGCGCCACGGGTATCCGGGCTATGACACCGCGGCCCTCGAGTCGTATGAGAGCCTCAGCGCGCTGTACGATCAGGCCATCGAAGCGGGGGACTGGCCGGCGTTTCTGCGCGGGATCAGCGCAGACTTGCTGGCCCCCGACGATTGGCCGGGAGAGGCCGCGTCGGCCGCGCGGGCAGTGTTCCTCCAGGAGATCGATGCGCTGATCACGGAAATGCAGGTCTCAGTCCATCGCGCGCTCGAAGAAGGCTTCGAGGATCGCACGAGCTTCGGCGAGGAGATTGTCGCGCTCGATGCCGCTCTGCTGGGATCGGCCGTCGGTCGCTTCGACATCGACACCGCGGGGCTCTCCCCCACCGGACTTCACGACTACGTCCTCTTCGATGACCGGATCCGGTGGAGCGATCCGGATCTCTCTCCGGCAGCCAAGACGCGGCTCTTCATGTTGTCAGAGAGCATCTACCTCGTCTTCACCGAGGCGCTCCGCCCGGCTCGCCGGGCCACGCTCTTCCACATCAGAGCCGCGCACAGCCGCTGGAGCACCTTCTTTCGCGACGTCGGAAACCAGCAGTATCCATGGGAACTGCTGTTCAACGGTCTTCTGGGACCGCGCGGCGATATCGAAACCCCGCCCACCTGGCAGTGGCTTCTCTTTCACGCCACCCCGATCGTCGAGCTGTACGATCCGGACCCCAACGATGATTGGGATCCGCTCGGGGAGATGTCGGTCAGCGAGGGGTTGGGCGTTTCTCTCATCGGGGTGGACTGGTTCGACTGGGATGGCGAGGCCTACGGACGACGCGTGGGGGTGGCCGCCCTTCTCGTGCTCAACGACGAAAGTGAGATCCCCGGATGGGGTTGTATGTTGCACTTGGGAGATGTCGTCGAGCTTGGCTACATCTATCGAGGAGAGGATCGGGACCAAGGGTCGGTGGTTCTGGGGGCCGACTTGTACGCCCTCATCGAGAAAAAGCGAGCCGGCCTTGCTGGAAAACGCACCGCGTTCTTGACCTGGGCCGAGAGCGTCCTCGAACGGCGACCCCGCACGATTCGCTGAGAATCACTGTTTACACCTGCATAATGAGCTGTACCCATTGCGCTTATGATAGAGGGGCGCCTCAAATCGAGCGACGTGGGGATAACTAACCCTAAAGCGTCAATAAATCTGAGTTGAAATCGCGGGGGGGTATTGAAA
>CAZTDY010000197.1:0-2645 GCA_964612295.1 uncultured bacterium
GTGTCATTTCTCACGATCATGATCCACCCATTCTCACCATCATGATCCAGGGATTCTCACTATCATGATCCAGGTTTGGGTCGGATTTCTCACTATCATGATCCACCCATTCTCATAATCATGATCCAGAGATTCTCACCATCATGATCCACCCCGAGACCGTGCCATTGGGTCATTCTGGACCTCCGAAAAGGAGGGACCCAGATGACCTACAAGGAGCACGGTATGTGGGAGATCTTGGAAGTTCTGCGCCGTCACTGGCGTGGGGATAGTCAGGTTCGGATCCAGACGGCCACCGGGTGCAGCCGCACGACCATCCGTCGCTGGCTGGCCGGCGCCCGGGATCTCGGGTGGGAGGCCGGTGCCGGGGAACCCGACGAGGCCTTGGCCGCCCGGATTCTCGAGGATCTGCGCCCTGGACGCAGTTCATCCGACCCCGGGCGGACAGAACGGCTGCTCTTGGGCCATCGCGATCAGATCCGCAGTTGGCTCGCCGGAGATCCCGACCAGAAGCGGGGTCTGCGGCTGACCAAGGTGCACATACTTCTGACCCGCCACGGCGTTCGAGTGCCCTACAGTTCGCTGTACCGATTTGCGGTCAAGCACTGCCAGTTCGGCGCCAAGCGCTCAACCGTGCGCATGGCCGCGGTCGCGCCGGGCGAGGTGGCGGAGATCGACTTCGGGAGACTGGGGCTGGTTTACGACGCGGCTGTTGATCACCGACGCAGACTTTGGGCGCTGATCGTCACACTCGTTCACAGTCGCCACCAGTACATTCACACCACCTTCTCGCAGAGACTGCATGACTTCATTGATGGCATTGAGGATGCCTGGGAGTTCTTTGGTGGGACCACGTCCCGCGCTGTTATTGATAATCTGCGTGCGGCTGTCACCCGGGCCGATCGTTACGATCCTGTCTTCCAGCGCACTTTCGAAGAGTACGCGCGGCATCGCGGCTTCGTGATCGATCCGGCCCCGCCCGCCATGCCAACCGGAAAGCCTACCGTGGAGCGCTCAGTTCCCTATGCACGCGACAATTTCTTTGCCGGCGAGAACTGGCGCGACCGCGATCACGTCCAACGCGACGCTGCCCGTTGGTGTCTCGAGGTGGCCGGCACGCGTCGGCACGGAACGACGGGCCAGCGGCCCCTGGTAGTCTTCGAGGCGTTTGAGAAGCCGGCGCTGAGGCCCCTGGTCGAAGAACGCTTCGATACGCCGGTCTGGGGAGAATGCAAGGTTCATCCCGATCACCACATTCAGTTCCAGAAGGCACTCTATTCGGTTCCAACTCGCTATCTCCGCAAACAGGTTGACGTCCGGGGCGATCGCGCCCTGGTGCGCATCTACTACCGGGGAACGCTGATCAAGACGTGTCCTAAGCAGCCCGCCGGGGGTCGCCACACCGACTACGAGGACTACCCGCAAGAGAAGCGATCCTACGCCATGCGTGATCCCAAGCGCCTGATCGAACAAGCGCAATCGCACGGAAAGAACATCGGACGCTTCGCCCGGCAGCTGCTCTCCGGCACCTTTCCGTGGGCCAAGTTGCGCCAGGCTCAGAAACTGATCCGCCTGGCTGAGAAGTACGGTCCGGCGCGCGTCGATCGCGCTTGCTGCCGAGCCTTGGCTTTCGATCTGATCAACGTTCGTCGCCTCGAACGCATCATTCACCATGGCCTGGATGACGACGCCGAACTGGCCACCCCCAAAGGCAAGGTCGTTCAGCTGTCCGCGAAGTTCATGCGTCCGGCGGGCAGCTTCACCCATCACCCCAACCCCAAGGAGGAAGATCATGATGGAGATCAAAACCTCACTGAAGACGGTGCTGAAACGGCTACGCCTCTCAGGGATCCTGGCGACCCTGCCAGATCGGGTGGCCTACGCGAAAAAGACCAAACTGGCGACCCAGGACTTCCTGGAGTTGATCCTTCAGGACGAGATTGACCGGCGGGATCAGAACAACCTCCAACTGCGTCTGCAGCGAGCCAGCTTTGCAGAGGAACAGACCTTTGAAGGGTTCGATTGGGATGCGAAAATCACCTTCGATCGCGACCAGGTGCGCGATCTCTTCAGTCTCGGATTTCTCGAGCGTCGAGAGGACGCCCTCTTCCTCGGTCCGGTCGGCGTCGGGAAGACTTTTCTGGCTTCCGCCCTCGGGCACTCCGCTTGCAGGGCTGGGCGCCGTGTGCTCTTCATCAGGGCCGACAAGATGTTCAAGGAACTTCGTCAGGCCCGCGGTGATCACTCTCACGAAAAGGCCCTGCGGCGTCTCCTTGCACCCGATTTGCTGATCGTTGATGACTTCGGGCTTCGCCGGCTTGATGCGACTCAGTCGAGCGACATCTACGAGGTCGTCATCGAGCGTCATCGGCGCGCCTCGACGATCTTCACGAGCAACCGCGCAGTGGAGGAATGGATCCCGCTCTTCGACGACCCGATCCTGGCACAGAGCGCCCTGGACCGCCTGGCGCACAACGCCCACCAGGTCGTCATGGAAGGTGAAAGCTACCGAAAACACCAAAAGCCGGGTTGTGGAAAACTTGAAACCTAAAACCAGAGGATGTACGGTCACAAAAGATGTGGTCTCGGGGAGAGTGGATCATGATTGTGAGAAACCCTGGATCATGATAGCGGAAAATGACACT
>CAZTDY010000198.1:0-2546 GCA_964612295.1 uncultured bacterium
CCCCCCCGCGATTTCAACTCAGATTTATTGACGCTTTAGGGTTAACTGCAGGCGTCTCCGAGGATGAGGACGCTGAAGTCGAGTGGTCCACGGAGCAACCCGCCCGAATCCTAACCGTATCTACGTCTTCGATCCAGGGATGTCACCTTGCTCTCGCCCGGCGCTAAGCGAGGATTCGTTTGAGTAGTCGCTCGACGACCTTGTCCTTCTCTTCCTGGTAGGCGGACCTGTCCTGCGCGTGCTTGGCCGCGAGCGCGATCTTCGCCTCGGCATACTCGCGTGCGGTTTCTTCGTGTGTTCGCAGAAAGTCTCTGAAGGTCAGGATCACGCGCCAGTTCTCCTTGCCGTGTTCGAACATGTGGATGTGATGTGTACGCGGCTCGCCCGTGACGAAGTAATGCCTGCGGGGAATTCCGTATTCGCCTCGGTGTTCGTAGCCGAGGTTCTCGATAGGGGGAATACACTCAAATGCTCGATCGTAATCCTCCACACCGATGAGGATGTCGAGAATCGGCTTGGCCGGGACACCGGGGATTGAGGTACTGCCCACGTGCTGGATGTCGATGATATGTTCGCCGATCACCGCGACGAGCCTTGCCTTCTCGGGTTCGAACTCGTGCGCCCAGGTCTCGTGTGCGCGTTGTAGTGAGACGGTCCCCATTGGCAAGCCCAAGGACATGGTTCATCCTTCCTGCTACCTGCCTCGCGCCATCGGGCGTGGCAGGCCGGTTTGGCGGGATCTTGGCGGCAGCCCACGCCTAGATCCTAGCGGAAACAGGGGTTGCGAGCCAGGGGCGTGACGAGAGGGCGTGACGAGAGGAAGTCGGCAGAACTCCTTGCGATCGAGGCAGATTTTGGGTAACCCTCTGTCCCAGCGAGGCCCAATCGCCGTCAATCTGGGCCCTCTGCTCCACTGAAAAGGAGGTATACCGTATGGCATTGATTGCTGCCGGGGCCGCTGCGCCCGACTTCACGCTGGACAGCCATCTGGATACGACGGTCACTCTGTCGGAATTCAAGGGCTCGAAGAATGTGTTGCTTGTCTCATATCCTCTTGATTTCACACCCACCTGAAGCATCGAAATCCCGGGTCTGAACGCTCTGCTGGAGCAGTTCGACGCGGCCGATACCCAGGTTCTGGGTATGAGCGTGGATTCGAAGTTCACTCACAAGGGTTGGGCGACCACCTTCGACGGGATCAAATTCCCTCTGCTCGCCGACTTCCATCCCAAGGGCAACGTGGCCAAGGAATACGGGCTTTGGCTCAATGAGGCGGGCATCTCTGATCGCGCGACCGTGCTGATCAGCAAGGATGGGACCGTGCTCTGGTCCGAGTCTGTTGGGCCGGGCGGCGCGCGCCAGCCGATGGAGCTGTTGGAGAAGACCAAGTCGTTGGTCTGATGCTCTGGCGGCGAAAGAGAGCTTCTGAAGTTCAGCGGAATCGATAGGGGCGGATCCTCGGGAGGGGGTCCGTCCTGCTTCCCCTTTACCTGCCCGCGCGTATCATCATCAGCTCTAGTTTTCTTGTCTTCCCACAAGGTTGCGAATCTCGGGGTCCGTGTAAGCGAGGGAATCCAGCGTCTGGGCCACGTTCTTTGCATTGTCCAACTCATACTTGAGCTGGACAACGTGAGGGCCCTCGCGGCCTGCGGACACCAGGAAGAGACAACCGGATTCGAGATTGAACACCTCTTCACCGATCGTGAACACGCCTTGAAGGCCATCGTTTGTCTCGCAGTTCCATTGGATGGTCTCGCCACCGGGCGTTGTGTAGCTGCCTCCAATTCTTGTGTGGGGTTCTGAGGATCCATAGCCGTGGCTGAGGTCATAGCCAGAAACCGTGGACTCGTCAAAATCCTCCCAGAACACGAACACGATTCGATTGTCCGATGTGAAGTAGTGAGCGGTTGTATCGCCTATGGTTCTCGATCCCTTCTCTCGCACAGGCAGGTCAGTACCATTGCGGCGTCGTTGCGTCGGCAGATTTCTATGAGCTTTGATGTGTCAAAGGCAGCGGTTTCCATGGCCCCAGTCTCCTATGCATGGTCCAAGCGGAAGGGTAGCAGAAAACCCAGAGATGCATAAGGGTTCTGTAACCTGAATCAAGGCCACAGGATAGCCAGGCAGAATTCAGGTGAGGCGTTCAGAATATTGCGGCTGCACGCCAATTTCAGCCTCATAACATCCGCACATCAGCTGCGAGCGTCAAGACTGGCGCGACCGGTGCGAATGCAGCGGGCGTGACAGACAAGCTCGTCGGCTGCATGTGCTAGTTAGCCAGCGTGCCCCACGTTGTGTTCGATGCCACGCCCACGAAGCCAATCGAGCGCCCGGCGCGCGTAGTCCCTCTCCTCTTCCCGCCCCGCGTCCTCTGAGCACGACGCCAATACGGTGGCGAGCGCGGTCCAGTTGAGCAAGCCGATGCCAGCAACGTTAGCACAGCGATCTGGCCGATGTGTCAGGCTCTGCATGAAGCTCTTGGTGTCAGCTGCGTACTCCCGTACAGCGGCAACTCCCTTGGGAGACCGCGACTCTGCAAGCACTAG
>CAZTDY010000199.1:0-2473 GCA_964612295.1 uncultured bacterium
AGGTGGACCTCGATGAGCTCTTCCGCGATGAGGTCACCCGGCGCGTGGGCAAAGAGTACATCCTCGCCCTACCCCGTCTAGCCAGGCTTCGTGAGATCTGACATTCTTGTCCCCGCAAAGGAGGCAAGATGTCCCACATTGAAGAGCTTCGTTCCCAGATTGAGAAGAGCCGGAATGGGAAGTACCGCGGCGCGGTTCGTTATGACGCCGGGCTGCGCGAACGAGTCGTCTCGCATGCAAAGACCGCGCTGGCATCCGGAGAGACGCTGCCGGGCATTGCCCGATGCCTTGAGATCGCCACCGTGACCCTCCGGCGCTGGATGGAGCCCGCTGCTGAGGGCGCAGCGCTTCGGCCCGTTACACTGACGACAACGGAGCGCCCGACCGGATGTGTCCTTGTGTCCCCGGGCGGCTACCGGGTCGAAGGCTTGAGCACGGATGAGGCTGCCCGTCTTCTGGCCTTGCTGGCGTGATCGGCAGCACCCGGAAGGTCGGAGTCTATGGCTATGGCGGGCCGACCGATTTGCGCAAGGGTTATGATGGTCTCAGTGCACTGGTCACCCACGGACTGGGTCGGGATCCTCTCTCCGGTGAACTTTACTTGTTCGTGAGTCGGAATCGAAAGCGCGCCAAAGTTCTCTTGTGGGATGGCACAGGACTATGTGTTTATGCGAAGAGGATGGAACGTGGGTGTTTCGCATGCTTGTGGCGCGATCCAGCCGAGGGACCGTTGGTGATGACGACGAGCGAGCTGCGGCTTTTCCTCGAAGGTAGCCGTTTGGTAGGGCGAGTATCGCTCAGTCCGCCGGTGGTTGAACGGAAATGTCTTGTAGAGACTGTATAACCATGGTTCTCTACAGGCATGATCACGGTCGAGACGATCACAGACATCGAACACTTGCGCCAGGTGGCCGTTCTTCTCGACCGGGAGAATCAACGCCTGATCAAACGCGTTACGAAACTCACCGAAGAGCTCTCTTCCCTTCGTGGCCAGGATGCCGCCGGCACGCAGCGTGAGATCACCAAACTGCTCGAGCAGCTGCAGCGCAACCGGCAAGCGATGTTCGGTGACTCGAGCGAGCGCCGGCAGAAGCAACGCGGGCAGAAACAGTCGAAGTCCTCGAAGCCGCAAACCGGTCATGGCCCCCGTCCCCAGCCCCATCTGCCTCTGGAAGAGAGGACGGTAGAGGTGCCAGAGGAGGATCGCGCCTGCAACGTGTGCGGCGGCCACCTGGAAGAGATGAAGGGTCAGACGGAGGACTCCGAAGAGATCACGGTCATCGAGCGCCGCTTCGTGATGGTGAAGGTTCGTCGCAAGAAGTATCGCTGCCGGTGCAATGCCAATGTCGTAACCGCACCGGGACCGCTAAAGCTTCGTCCTGGAAGTCGCTATGCTCCTGACTTTGCGATTGAGGTCGCGGTTGGGAAGTATCTCGACCACCTTCCGCTGGAGCGTCAGAGTCGGATCATGCGTCGCGAAGGCCTGAAGATCGACTCCCAGACCCTATGGGATCAGATCAACTACCTGGCGCCGGTGTTGATGCCATCGTACATGGCCTTGTCCGATGCGGTGAACGAGTCGCCGGTGGTCTTCGCGGATGAGACTTGGTGGCGGCTGATGGGCAAGAAGAACCCGGGCAAGAAGAAGTGGTGGGTGTGGAGCAAGTGCAGCTGGGATGCGGTGTTCTACCAGATCCGTGACAACCGGGCCGGAGAATCGGCCCGGCACCTGCTCGATGGCTATGCCGGGATCGTGATGGCTGACGGGTACAGCGTCTACAAGTCGGTCGACGGCATGAGTCCGCCCTACACGCTGGCAAATTGTTGGAGTCACGTGCGCCGAAAATACGTGGAGTGCGAAGCCAACTACCCCGAGTGTGCTGAAGTTCTCGATTTGCTCGCCGAGCTGTTCGCCGTGGAGGAAAGCGCGCCGCGGTGGAATCCGCGGATGCCGGAGAAGGAGAGTGCGGCAGCTTTGGCTGCACGTCAGGCCATGCGGGATGAGAAATCGCGTCCGCTCGTGAAAGCGATCCGCAGATGGGCTCGTTCCCAGATGGTGTTGCCGGAGAGCGGCATCGGAAGGGCGATCGCGTACATGCTGAAGTTATGGCCCAGGCTGATCGCGTTTCTGGATGATCCTCGGATCCCTTTGGACAACAACGCGGCTGAACGAGCGCTGCGCGGAGTGGTCTTGGGCCGAAAGAATCACTATGGTTCGCGATCGAAGCGCGGAACCGAGGTGGCGGCGTTGTTCTACAGCCTATTGGAATCGGCGAAGCTCTGCCGCGTGGAACCGAAAGCGTACCTACGAGAAGCCGCCTATGCCGCACTCAAGAAGCCCGGAACGGTGACCCTGCCTTCAGACTTGATGAGTTGATCCGCCTGAATCGACCGTAACGGGGTACGGCGAGTACTTACGGCAAAGACGGTACCTTCACCCTCAAGGACCAGCGCTTCGAGGCCGGTCCCACAT
>CAZTDY010000200.1:0-2413 GCA_964612295.1 uncultured bacterium
GCGCAACAGGGGGGTGGCGCGGCCTGCGTAAATCTGTCCGCGCCGATCTTCGAGCTCTGTACCTTCGCCGACAACAGTGCGGACTACGGCGGTGGCCTCCACTGCGACTACGCGGTCGCAGGGCTATTGAACTGCACTTTCTCGGGAAATGCCGCCAGCGGTTCTGCTGATGCGGGAGGCGGCATCGAGTGCTGGAATCTCGGTGAGGCCCAATTGGAGAACTGCATCGTGGCCTTCAGTACCAATGGAATGGCCATTCGTTGCCACGGCACGGCCCAGGCCACTCTGAGTTGTTCTGATGTCTATGGCAATGTGGGTGGCGACTGGGTTGGCTACATTGCCGATCAGTCTGATGCAGACGGTAACTTCTCGGCTGACCCCTGCTTC
Source organism: uncultured bacterium (assembly GCA_964612295.1). Classification (GTDB taxonomy): domain Bacteria; phylum Eisenbacteria; class RBG-16-71-46; order CAIMUX01; family WJJG01; genus CAYQJL01. Next base: position 388 of record CAZTDY010000200.1, read on the forward strand.
TGCGATCCCGACAACGGCGACTACCACCTCTGGAACTACTCGCCCTGCGTGCAGCACGCCTGTGGCCAGATTGGAGCGCTGCCGATCGCGTGCTGGGATGCCCAGGCCCTCGATGGTCCACCAGCCCACGATACTCCCGAACGGCGTTTCTCACTCGAGCCGATATCGCCCAATCCATGCCGGTCGTTTGCTCTGATCAGATTCAATCTGCCGATCACAGTTGAGTCACCCTTCAGATTGACCATGCATGACGCTACGGGGCGTCTTGTGCGAACCCTGAGCGGCTCAGGGCTGGGGCGAGGCCCGGAGTCGGCGACCTGGGATACCTGCGATGATGCCGGTCACGCTGTCCCGACGGGCATCTATCACTGCAGGCTCACGGTGGGGCACGAAGATCAGACCAGGCCGGTGGTGGTTGTCAGATAGATACGTGGGGCTGATTGGGCATGCGGCCGCAAGACCACTCAGCGATATGCCCGCATGACGGATGAATTCATGATTCTGGAGGCAAGGGCAGAAAAACTGTGGCAGAAGCACTACCAGTTGGTAATACTCCTGCCTTGGCAGATTTCAGCCCTCGTAGCTCAGGTGGATAGAGCGACGGTTTCCTAAACCGTAGGTCCCAGGTTCGAGTCCTGGCGGGGGCACATTCTCCTAGCGCTCGCGGTAGAGCGTCTTGATCCCACCCCACGTGGCGCTCTTCACCGGCGTCGGGCCGCAACCCACCTCTTTGGCTCCGACCAGATCACACTCCGGATTCGGCGGCGTGAAGGGCGCACACGGAGAGTCTTCCGCCAACGTATAGTCTCCAGCGTACGGGGCGCAAAAGAGCGGGTTGTCGGAGATATTGCCATCGACATCGTATTGATCCGCGATGCACCCTACCCAGTCACCGCCCTCATTGCCGAAGAGGTCACAGCAGGACAGCGTCGGCCCGGTGGTCGCCTCGCAGCTCACCGCTTCACCGCTCCCGTTGAATGCGATGATCGTATTGCGCAGCTCGGGCTCTGTGTCAATCAGAGCAACGCCGGCCCCCTCGGGAGCGTTGTTTTCAACGACAGTGCAGTTTTCCACCACCAAGGAATAGGAGAGCTGCACGCGAAGGCCGCCACCCGCGCCACCAGCAGTGTTGTCGTCGATCACACATCCGGACAGCGTGGGGGAGGCGTAGTACATGCAGATGCCGCCGCCATCGTTTCCGGCGGTATTGTTGGTGATCCGGCAGTTGATGAGTGAAGCCAGAGTGAAGCACTCCATGTAACTGATCGCACCGCCGTTGTGCTCCGCCGTGTTCCCGCTGAAGACACAATTGCTGATGATCGGGCCCGATGTGTCGAACATCGCAGCGCCACCGGTCCCCGCCGAGTTCTCACCGAAGAGGCAGTCGGTGATGACAGGCGCAGAGAACCAGTCCACGACGGCCAGGGCTCCTCCGCCATCCGCCGTGTTGGCATCGAAGAGGCACCCCGTGATCGTCGGCGAGGAGTCCCACCTGACCCCGATCCCCCCGCCGCCAGGCGCATGATTCACGGTGAAGTGGCAGCCGACAATGGAGGGGGAGGAGAGGCTGTCACAGAAGATGCCGCCGCCCATGTTCCAGGCGATTAAATGACCACCCGTGATCGTGATGTCTTGAACAACGCTGGCTGCTGTTTCCTGCGTGTGGAAGTGGAAGCCGCGATGAGGATCGCTTTCACTTCCCCCGCACTCGATGCGGCAAAGGACTGCCTCACCGCTCTGGGAGCGCACCGTGACAGCCTTCCCGCGATAATCGAGGTCCCGGTTGCCATCGCCGGTGAAGGTCCCGTCGGTCAGTTCAATGACATCGCCGGGCGCGACGCCGTCGAGCGCCTCCTGAATAGTCGGGTAGTCCCCGGTCCCATAGGGATCGACGACAAAGGTGTCGGCATGACAGGGAAGTGCAAGACAGAGAACGAGACCGGACAGAATACGGAGAGTGCGCATACATCCCCCTAGCGCGGACTATTCACGAATGTTCATCCCAACGCGCTGCCCCCACGATATT
>CAZTDY010000201.1:0-2383 GCA_964612295.1 uncultured bacterium
GTGCGCCTGCTTCATTGGCGTGAACGTCGAAATGTGGATGAATCTTCCTATCCGCAAGATCAATAGAGTTGACTGCGGCTCTGGCAGATGCACTCCAGCAGTATCGCCTCGCGGCTTCCTCGATGCAATCCTCGTGCCGCTGCGGTACATTTGTCCTCGAACGTCGTCAGATATAGTGGGTTCATTCTCTACCAGGATCAAGATGCGCACAGCACCCATCATCCTTCTGGTCGCCATGAGCACTGGCTCCTGCTTTGGGATCGCTGGATCCGAGGTGCCATCATCCGACGTCTCGCAAGCTGCCATCGGTCGGGTAAAACCGGCACTCGAAGAGGCTCTACAGCTCCGCGGTCTGCGATACGGTTCCCCGATCTTCTTGCGCATATTCAAGGAACCGCGGGAGCTCGAAGTGCTGATCGAGAGCAATGGCATGTTCGAGCACTTCCGAACGTATGAGGTCTGTAGCATCTCGGGCCACCTGGGGCCCAAGCTTCGGAGAGGGGATGGGCAAGGACCGGAAGGATTCTACTTTGTGACGCCCGGGCGAATGAACCCCGAAAGCCAGTTCCACCTGTCCTTCGACATCGGATACCCGAATGCATATGACCGATATCACGGCCGAACCGGCAGCGCCCTCATGGTCCACGGGGACTGTGTTTCGATCGGATGCTATGCAATGACCGATGCCGGCATCGAGGAGATCTATGCTCTGGCCGATGCTGCGCTACGTGGTGGCCAGCCCTTCTTCAGAGTGCATGTCTTTCCTTTTCGCATGACGCCGTGTAACATCGAAGGGCACCGAGGATCCAGGTGGGATGCGTTCTGGAGGAACCTGCAGGAAGGATACGAGTTCTTTGAGCGGGAGGGACGACCGCCCAATGTGCGGGTTGTGGCCGGGAAATACGTCTTCGAGGCCTCGTGAGAGTCCTGGGGAGAACACGGGAGAGCGTACACGCCGGGGACCTGGCAGGAGTGTTCGATGACAGCACAGGTCAACGATACCGTGAAATACGATGGCATCGTCTATGCCATCGCCGGCATCAGTGGGGAGGCGCTATTCGATCCGGCAAGCCTCGGAATCGAGCCGGCGGGCCTCTGTAGCGCTTGCTGGCGAGGGTTCGTGTGCCACTACGAGGTCAGGGCGCAGGGACTCACGCTGAGTGAGCTGGAGCTGTCATTGGATGGGAGATCCCAGGCTCCGACGGTCTTTGGTGTACCTCCCGGTGAACGGGGACTCTGGGGTATCCCCTACAAAGGAATCGATCAGCTGATTCCCTTCTCGGGTGGACTCCTCCTCGGCGACGGGTTCATCGAAGAGATGTATGTGCACATGGGATTCCACCCGGCCTATGCCTATCGGCGAGTCCAGGAACTCATTTTCGATCAAGGGCGCCTCACCAAAGCCACCGATCTCTCAGCTGACATGGCGAAATGTCGTCGTGAGATCGGCGGGAGAGAAGATCAGCCATCGGCCGATAAACGCAAGGACGTGATGGGCTGGATCGAGCAACGCTTCAGCCGCGACTACACTCGGTAGATGCGGACCGTACAGCCCTTCCGGACCCCGGCCCCGAAACGGTGCAGCCCAGGTGGGCAATGAACTCACGAATGTCCGTTTGGAATCGCCCCGAATAGCGCCCGAAATAGACCGACAATTCGGAGAACCCGACAACTTCGCAGCCCAGGCTATGCTCGATCGACGTCCGGCGCCACTCTCCCATAGCTCCATACCATGGTTCAAACGCTATCCGGAGCGGTGATGACCCATCGGGTCGAGAGATGATCCACAAGTGGTCCTCCTCTCGGTCAATCCGCCAGTGACTCTGCTCCAGCAGGTGCCGAAGGAGTTTCAGGTGAGAAGCGCTCATGACAGTCCTACATATAAGGGGGGTTCTCGCGATTCCGAGTCACTTGAGTATTCGCCCGGCCTGCACGGTCTTTTCATAAGCGTCCCGTCGGATTCCTTAGACTGCAACCACACACTGCAAGTGCGTTCCGCTTTTCTCTCCCTGACCACGGTTGTCCTGCCGTGACACATCAGTCACCCCCCAGCCCTTGGCTCGGTTTGTGCAAACAGAAGGGCTGTCAGGACAAGACTGTCCAATGGGAGGCTCGCGGTGGAGTTCACCCAGCGAGCCACGCGAGGCTGGCGCCACAGGGTGTGTCATGAAAGAAGAATATAGAGACAAGTACCTCACAGAGGCCCACTGTAAGAAGATCGGTTCACGCGTTGATCTATCCGGCCAAAGCGAAGTGGGCGATCCTCGTGAAAACGAGTACGAGCCGATGATCCTAGGGCCCAGCGCGGGTATGGTGTTCATCCGTAGCAGACAGGCCCGGAGATGGACACTAGGGCTGTTGGCATTGTGTGCCGGTCTCGCCG
>CAZTDY010000202.1:0-2348 GCA_964612295.1 uncultured bacterium
GCTGCGTAGGTCCCTGGGAATACGTCATCGCATTTATGGGCTGAGGTACTTAGCATACTGTCCGAAATCTGGGGACCACCTCTCCCAGGCCCCGGGTGCTAGGGCTGTTGTTCGTTCGTTCGAATGAACTGTAAGTGGTTCTCGATTCTGTGTTCGAATAAACCAAGCCCGTAACTCTTTGCTATGCAACGAGTACACGATGAATGGCAGTAGGTGGGCTCTGATATCCCCTTGACAAGATCAGGAAATTAGCACATAATGACCTACGTGGCAGTCAATATATGGCGTAATGATTGCTGTAGCAGTCATAATTGGAGGTGATTGGTGTGTCAAAAGCCCGGTCCTATTCACAATACACCCAAGAGGCTCTCTCTCTGCTGGGTAATCTGATCAAGGCGGGACGCAGAAATCGTCGGTGGTCTGAGATTGGTCTTGCCGAGCGTGCAGGCCTCTCTCGGGCGACGGTCCAGCGCATTGAAAAGGGTGACCCGACTTGTTCGATCGGCCTCGTTTTCGAGGCTGCTGCGCTTGTCGGTGTATCCTTGTTCGAATCCGACCACACACCACTAGCGACGAGTTTGGACAGGGTGACTAACACACTGTCCCTAATGCCCCAGAAGATTCGAAAGAACGGAAGGGACGTTGATGACAACTTCTAGGCCGAGTCGCGGCGATGCCTTCGTGTGGATCTGGCTCCCCGGTACAACCGATCCGGTCGTGGCAGGCAAGCTGGCCCCTGATGGCGAGGATCTGGTTTTCAACTATGGCCAGAGCTATCTCAATCGGGACGACGCCATCTCGATCCACGAGGCTGAGTTACCCCTGCGCGCTGGCGCGTTGCCGTTGGTGGCTGGACTTCACATGCCGAGTTGTATCCGGGATGCTGCCCCTGATGCGTGGGGGCGGCGAGTTATCATGAACAAGGTGCTGGGGACGAGTAGCCCCAGTGTCGATACAGCCGAACTTGATGAGCTGACCTATTTGCTTGAGTCCGGGTCCGACCGGATCGGTGCTTTGGATTTCCAGCGATCGCCAACCGAATATGTTCCACGTCTGAAAGAAAACTCCACGCTTGAAGAGCTCCAGAGGGCCGCAGAGAAAGTCGAAAAAGGGATCCCTCTATCACCGGAACTCGATCAGGCCCTGATCCATGGCAGTTCAATCGGCGGCGCACGTCCCAAGGCTTTGATCGAAGAGGCGTCCCGGAAGTACATCGCCAAGTTTTCGTCGAGTTCGGACCTCTACAGTGTCGTGAAGGCGGAGTTCATTGCCATGAGGCTGGCCGCGATTGTCGGGCTGGATGTTGCGCCCGTGTCGCTGACCCGCTCTTGGGACAAAGACGTGCTGTTGATCGAGCGGTTCGATCGGGCTCCTGCCAAGGGGCAGTGGCATCGCAAACACATGATCTCGGCTCTGACCCTTTTCGAACTCGACGATATGATGGCCCGCTACGCCAGCTATGAAAAGCTGGCCGAGATTATCCGCCATCGCTTCAAGGATCCTAAGGCGACGCTACGAGAGCTTTTCTCTCGCATGGTTTTCAACGTCCTGTGCGGCAATACGGATGATCATGCACGGAACCATGCAGCATTCTGGGACGGCCGGTGGCTGACGCTGACCCCAGCCTATGACATCTGCCCCCAGCCTCGGACAGGCAACGAAGCCTCTCAGGCTATGGTGATCGTTGGAGGCAATCGCATGAGCCAGATCTCGTCATGTCTCGATGCAGCTCCGGCCTTTCATTTGACCAAGGAAGACGCCTTCGAGATTGCCCGCAGCCAGAAAGTGAAGATCCAAGACAGTTGGGACACCGTATGCGATGAAGCCCGGCTCACGGAGACCGACCGTTCCGTGCTGTGGGGCAGGCAGTTCCTGAACCCCTACTCAATTGTTGGGCTCGACTGATTTCGCAGTAGACAAGTGTATTGTTTTAGGGAACTTGATAGTGTTACACCTAAATTGAGCGATTCAAGATATTGAAGATCTCCACCTGCCAGTGTAATGTATTTGTAACGAAGCAAATACGGCAACCTGGTCGGGTTGCCAACACCAACCCAACAGGTGGAGACTCCATGAGCCATAATAGCCGATCCTCAGCTCAAAAGCATCCCCAAATTTCCGCCGTCGAACTGACCGGCGACACACTGACCAGCCGGGCCGGCCTGCTCCTGTTCGCGCGGTATATCGACAAAATCGGACTGGCCCGGTTCACCGACCGCTGGTTTGCCAAAGTTCGAAAAAACCGCAAAGGCGCCTCCGCATCAGAGTGTCTGCGCCAGATCCTTTTGTTTTTCCCTAAATTGAGCGATTCCCTAATTGCCCACCTGAACTGAGGCCGGGTTTCCGCG
>CAZTDY010000203.1:0-2334 GCA_964612295.1 uncultured bacterium
GGCCCGGGAAAGGCGGGGTTGAAAAAAGGGGGCTTATGGGACAGGCTCTAAGTATCTTTTTCGTAAAATTCCAGCGATTGAGAGGGACATCTATACTACAAATCAGTCTGCATTCGTGTTAATATTGTAGTACGAAGATGCTTGTAATCTGGCAACTCTCCGAATTGCCGGATTTTTTCACACGTCCACCCCAGGAAAGGACCTTCACGATGCGAGCGAAAGCCCTGTTACTGACCCTCGCCGCGTTGCTGCTGACCGTAAGTACGGTCATCGGCGCAACGGCCACCATCCCCGTCAAGGGCGGGGAGAACCTGATGTTGCTCACGCACGAGCGCGCCGACGAGATGCGCTTCCGCGTGGACATCGGCGAGCTTACGACTCTTGACGTGAGCACCGAGGCCGGAGATTTCACCCGGCTGATGCTCGCGGGCTTCCATACCTCGCACGTGGAGGGCGCGCCCGAATTACCGATGATGAACCGCCTGGTGGCGATACCCTACGGCGCGACGGCGCGCGTGGAGGTGCTCTCCGTACAGAGCCGGACGATCGATCTGGCGGAGCACGGAGTGACCAGCCCGCTGTTCCCGGCGCAGCCGTCGGTCGCCAAGAACGCGGATCTGGACAACCTTCCTTTCATCTACGATCGCGCGGCCTACGCGCACGAGAAGGTGTCCGGGGAAACGGCGCGCTTCGTAACGCTTGGTTCCTTGCGTTCCCAGGCGCTGGGGCGTCTGGAGATCTCCCCCGTGGAGTACCTGCCCCGCGAGAATCAGCTCGTGGTTCACGAGACGATGGACATACGCGTGACGTTCGAGGGCGGTGACAAGGCCGCTGGCGACGAGATCCTCGCCAGCACCTACAGTCCGTTTTTCGCGCCCGTGTTCACACGCGTGGCGGGAGCGAAAGTCAACCACATCGACCATCCGGACCGCGTGGGCGACAAGGTGACGATGGTGATCGTCACCCCGGATATGTTCCAGTACCAGCTGGCCGACTTCATTACCTGGAAGACCGAACGCGGCTTCAAGGTCGTCCTGGCCGTGATCGGTGACCCGGAGGTGGGTTCGACGTCGACGTCGATCCAGACCTATCTGCACGGCTTGTACAACGACGCGACGCCGGAGAACCCGGCGCCTAGCTTCGTGCTGTTCGTGGGCGATGTGGCCGAGTGCCCGACCTTCACCGAGGCCGGCGACGCCACCGACCGCCCCTACTGCGCGGTGGACGGCGATCTGTACCCCGACATGTACTACGGCCGCTTCTCGGCGACCAACAGCGCGCAACTGCAGGCGCAGCTGGACAAGTCGATGATGTACGACCAGTTCACGATGCCCGATCCGAGCTATCTGAGCGACGTGACGCTGATCGCGGGTGTGGACGCCGGCTTCGCGCCGACCCACGGCAACGGTCAGATCAACTACGGTACCGAGCACTACTTCAACGCGGCGCACGGTATCACGAGCAACACGTACCTGTACCCGGCGTCGGACGATCCCGGCGCTTCGGCCGCGATCATCCAGGAATGCAGCAACGGCATCGGGTTCATCAACTACACCGCTCACGGCAGCTCTACGAGCTGGAGCGACCCGAGCTTTACGCAGTCCGACATCAACGGCCTGACCAACAGCGGGAAGTATTTCCTGGCCGTGGGCAACTGCTGTGATACCTCGACCTACGATGTCGGCGAGTGCTTCGGCGAGACCTTCCTGCGCGCGACCGACAAGGGCGCGATCGGCTACATCGGCGGTTCGAACTCGACCTACTGGGACGAGGACTACTGGTGGGGCGTGGGCTTCCACCCCTCCGGCGAGATCGACGGCACGGCCTATCCGTACGAGAGTACGGGCATGGGCGTGTACGACGGCGTGTTCCACGACCACGGCGAGGCTCAGACCCAGTGGTACGTGACCAACGACGCGGTGGTGTTCTCCGGCAACATGGCCGTGACCGAGGCCGGTTCCAGCCTTGAGACCTATTACTGGAACATCTACAACCTGATGGGCGATCCGACGCTGAGCACCTACATGGGCGTGCCCGGCGTGAACCCGGTAGTCCATCTGCCCACGCTCTTCACCAACGCGGTGAGCATCGACGTGGACGCGGCCACGGGCAGCTACGTGGGTCTGACCCAGGACGGCGTACTGCTGGCCAGCGGCACGGTCGATCCGACCGGCAAGGCGACCTTCGATCTGGCCGGGCTCTTGACCCCTGGCACGGCTCATCTCGTGGTGACGATGCAGAACTACGAGCCGTACATCATGGACATACCGGTGATCGTGCCGGCGACGGTGATCATCGATCCCACGTCGATCGACGCCAACGTGGCGACCGACG
>CAZTDY010000204.1:0-2300 GCA_964612295.1 uncultured bacterium
TTCGTTGGGCGAAGGAGCTGGCGGAAGCAGCGGCATCGCATCCTTCCGATCTGCGACGTAGGTTGCGGGTGGTGGATGTATCTCGCCTTCAGCGGAAAGCCCTTTGCGGAGGTCCTAGCTGATTCCGGCGATGGTGGGATTGTCCCTATCAATCGTAGTTTCGCCGGGTGGTATCGGGAGTGGTTGGATACAAGCCTGGCGGCGGTGCCGGGATAGTTGCGGCAGGGCCATTGAGCCTGCAGACGTTGCCACGTACAACGCCGACGATGTGACAGATAGGCCATCTTGGTGGATGCGTGTGCTCCTGGCCACAGCATCCGAGCAGTTTGCCTGCGACTACACCGTCCACTTCCCATATCGCGTCCAATCGGCCAACGTTCCGGATAATGATATCAGCAAAGACAGAACGACCGTCAGCTGGCGGTTCACTGGGAGGTCATTTGTCGGTGGCGGACAGCTCATGGAGGCAGTACTCGAAGGCCCGCCCAAGAATGACCTGGCCCGGCTCACGCCCTCAGGCGTCGGCCACCCCGCTCAGGATAGGAACGCAGCGGAGGTGGCGCAGTCATTAGCCTGGGAGTCAGTTCGTGTCGATCACCCCATGCTGCCAACCATCAGAGCCACGATCGCGGCGGTCATAGGTGGACGCTCACGGGCTGCCTTGAGCCCACAGTCTACTTGGAAGCCATGCGCTCGACGCGCTAGCGTGCGCACCGCATCACCACACACATCGCAGGGGGCCGCAGCGCGTGCTTCTCCAGCGCGATGGCCTCGATGTCGAGTGTGCGCCGCGTCCCCCCAAGAGCAACCACTTCCCTGCCCCGCACGGGCCCATCAGCAGTAGCGGCTCGGTAGATCACCGAACTGCGCGGCACCGACTTACCCTTCGGGAATAGGTACGGGAAGCCGCAGCTGCGGAAGACGCAACGCGCACGGTAGCGGCGTGGCTCGTCATCGGCGCAAGTGCGACGGCCGCTTTTTGTCCCTGCACTCGGCCGCTGCGTGTAGCGGAAGAAGCCGATTGCGCAGGGCTCGGGGGCAAGTTGGGTGATGCGCAGAGCCGCAGCCTCCAGCGAGACGCGGAAACGATGGGCCAGTTTCGCGACGCTCTCGGCGCAGAGGCCAAATTCGGGATCATCCATGATGCAGGCAAAGCACTCCGCCGGCATGAGAAGCTCGGCTGCCCCCTCGTCACACAGGCGCTCCAACGCCTCGGCGCCGCGTGGCAACCGCACCGAGGACGAACGAAGCTGGTAGGTCTCGAGCGCATTGTCGAAGAAGGTGTGGGCGATCTCGTGCGCGAGACTGAAACGCCGGCGCCCGCTAGAACGAACCGCCGCATTGCAGATGATGTAGCACTCATCGTCGCGCGGCACGAGGAGGGCGTCCCAGCCGCGGGCGTGAAAGGTCTGGCGCACCTCGATGCCAAGGTGCTTGGCGTAGACCATGGGATTGAACGGCGGCGGATTCCAGTTCGGGTAGGTTTCGCGGGCGGCGGTGATCAGTGCATGCGCCTTCTGCCTAACGCTGGCGCACAGGCCGCGACGTTGAAGCGCGGGGTTATCGTAGAGTGGTCCCGTCGGGATGGGGTCGGGAAACCGCATCGCCTCGCTCCTCCGCTGCAAGTCGCTCGTGACTTACGGAATGATCCGGCGGATGGTCTCATGAATGTAGGCCCAGTCCGTGGCCTTCTCGGGGCGCCGCCCCCGATTCTTGATGCTGAGCAACATGTGAAGGTCACTGTCCGTCAAGGGATCACCCTCGCGCACGCGTTGCTCGGCATACTCCTTCAGACCGGCGGGTAGCTCGGGCGGCTTGGAAGCAGGTTGATCAACCTCTTCCATGAGGTAGGCCGCATCCGTGCCCAGGGCCTCTGCCAGGCGCTTGACCTTGTCGATCGTGGGGTTGATCGCTTCGCCGCCCTCGATCTGAGACAGATACCCCTTCGAAAGCCCAGCCTTGGTGGCGAGCTCGGAGCTACTGATCCCCGCGCGATCGCGCAGGGCCTTAATTCGGTCGGCTAGCGACATGGTCCTCAATTCCAACGAGGTGCGCCTGCGAGTTCAAAATATCTTAAACTCGATTCGATGTCATCAAAAAAGCGAGCTGCTATCTGAAGGGCGGCATTCTCCGATGTAAGCTCGATGGTCTCCGCGTCCGTCAAGCCATGCACTGGCCGGCAGACTGCTAACTTGAGCCGTAATTGACAATCACGGCTCGGCTAGCTAGCATACGCTATGCTCGTTGTGATGTGAATTCGTGATTGTGAAAGAGCGGAAGGAGATGCTGCTTATGCTAAC
>CAZTDY010000205.1:0-2241 GCA_964612295.1 uncultured bacterium
CCCTACGGCTGGACCCTCACGGTCTGAACCGAATTCGCAGGGACTTGAGTCTCGACAAACCGGTCTCCGATCTGCAGGCGGCTTGTGACGACTTCCTTGCTGGTGTTCAGAAGCTGCAGACTCAGGAACCGATCACGTGCTTTGGCATATTGCGCTCGGTCCAGCCCCTCCGGGCGCATGCCCTGAAAGCCCACCCACTGAAGCAGTTACGGCTAGCGCGAACCTCTGGCTGAGTTTTGGCACACTACGGTATTGACCCAGGCTCGTCCCTGGGCCCACTATCATTCTGGGTGCGGGCAAGATGTTCCCGCGCACATTCGTTTTTCTAAAAGAGCTGACGCCGTCATTTGTTCCCTCCCCCCAGGAAGCGGGCGGGACCTCGCGATAGGCCTAAAGGGAACTCACGATTCTCAACCGAAAGTAGATCAACTTCCTGCCCGTAGGCATCTGCGGCAAACAGGGGAATGGATTTGGGGGCATCGTCGCTTTGAATGAACTGCGCATTGGCAATCTTACCGCCAGGATTCCGATGATTCAGGGCGGAATGGGCGTAGGGATCTCGCTCTCCGGCCTCTCAGCAGCCGTAGCTAACGAGGGTGGGATTGGCGTGATCGCTACTGCCGGACTCGGCATGACCGAGATCGATTCTTCGGGTTTCCTCGCAGCCAGTAGGCGAGCACTCCGGCGAGAGATTCGTAGAGCGCGCGAAGCCACCACGGGGATCCTAGGCGTCAACATCATGGCCGCCATGTCCCATTTCGACGACGTGGTGCAGACGGCCCTTGATGAACAGATTGACATCATCTTCTCTGGAGCGGGATTGCCTCTCAATCTGCCGCAATTCCACACAAACAAGACGAAAACGAAACTGGTCCCGATTGTCTCATCCGGACGCGCTGCCCGAATCATATGCAAGCGATGGATTGGCCGCTTCGATTATGCACCCGATGCTATTGTCGTGGAAGGTCCGCGCGCCGGCGGCCATCTTGGCTTCGCAATTGAGCAGATCTCCGATCCGGCCTTTGCGCTCGAGAAGATCCTTCCCGATGTCATTGCGGCAGTGAAGCCCTTTGCTGAGCAGAGCGGAAAGACCATTCCCGTGATTGCCGGTGGAGGGATCTACACGGGCGGGGACATTTTCACTTTCATGAATATGGGCGCCGCCGGAGTGCAAATGGGCACACGCTTCGTGACCACTCACGAGTGCGACGCCTCCGCGACATTCAAACAGGCCTATCTCGATGCCAAACAGGAAGACATCGTGATCATCAGGAGTCCGGTGGGAATGCCGGGACGAGCGATCCGCAACGGTTTCATCGATGCCATGAATCGGGGGGACAAGGAACCGTATCACTGTCCCTATCATTGTATCATCACCTGTGATTACAAGAATGTCCCGTACTGCGTCGCACACGCCCTGATCAGCGCGCAGAAGGGCGACCTCAAGCATGGCTTCCCCTTTGCCGGAGCGAATGCCCATCGCATAACCGAGATCGTTTCCGTGAAGGAACTGATCGCGACGCTGGTCGAAGAATACGACCAAGCGCGGATGGTCAAGAATACAGCCGAGAAGCAACTGCCGTCCCGCAGTTGAGTTGAGCCCGTGCTATCGGCGTGCTTCAGTTGGCCAGGAGGTTATTGAGGGTCGCCCGAAGCTGTTCCGCCTCGTGAACATCGCCGCCACTGCGCAGCGCCTCGATCAGTCCTTCCAGAGACTTCAGCGTATCCGGGTGACGCTGCCCCAGCACGTCGATTCGATCTTCCCAGACTGTCCATCCCGAAAACCTCATCTGCGTCGATCGAGCACGATCATTCTATCACAATCCTGGATTCTAAGCCTGCTGCGGCTGGGGATCGGCCAGTTTCGAGGGCAGAGCTGGTGCGTGGGCGGGGAGATGTTCGTCGAAGGACGACAAGCTGGTGCCGCAGGGCGAGATTCTCAAGCTGGAGAGACGCTCGGGAGCGGAAGATCCCAGCCAGGCAGCTGAGTAGAGACGCGAGCCACGACATGGTATGCTTATCCTGTTGCGAGATGATCCGATGAACGTGGCTGGAGAGATTGGCGGATCGGGAATCCGGATGGCAAGGCCGTTCTTGCGGCGAGATTCGGTCAGTCAGACACTGATCCCTAACTTCAAAGCTAGGACGGCATTCGAGTTTTCGGGATGGACACCAGGAAACCGGTCTACTGATGGCGATCTTCGTGCCACGATGGCGTCCAGGATCCCGAACGCTGCGGCG
>CAZTDY010000206.1:0-2241 GCA_964612295.1 uncultured bacterium
AGCATTTGCACAAGCAAAGGAGTCCTCGCTATGCTGAAAACGTTGGACACCACTGGGCTGAGGGAGAGACTGTCGATCGACGAGTCCCGCCTCCCGGTTCCGGGCTGTGAACCGTTTGAGACGTTGATGGAGGACATCAAACCCAAGTCGATCACCCTCATCTTCCCCACGTCTCACATGAACAGCCCGGCCTCGATGTACGGGCACACCCTGATCGCCATCGAGACCATGCACGATAGCGACCTGCTCTCCTATGCCATAAACTACTCGGCCTTCACCGACGAGACCTTCGGCCCCTTCTACATCGTGAAAGGGCTTCTCGGAATGTATGAGGGCTACTTCTCGATTCTCCCGTACTACGCCAAGCTCCAGGAGTATAGCGACGTCAACGATCGCGACATCTGGGAGTATCCCCTCGACCTGAGCAGCGAGGAGGTCCGCCGGCTCATGATGCACATCTATGAGCTGGAGGAAATCTACTCCGACTACTACTTCTTCAATGAGAACTGCGCCTACAACCTGCTGTTCCTGCTGGACGCAGCCCGTCCCGGCCTCGATTTGACCGACGCGGGCGGCTGGTGGGTTCTTCCGATCGACACGATCCGGGAGATCAAGAAGACCGGCCTGATCACGGGTGCCGCCTACCGTCCTTCGAAATCGACCAAGATCAAACATCTGGCCTCCCTGCTTCCCCGCGAAGGACGGCGGGATGCCAGGGCGGTGGCCAACGGGACGCTGGCTCCGGAGGCAGTCCTGGAACGGGCGATTCCCGAGGAAGAGAAGACCACCACCCTCGATCTGGCGGGCGAACTCCTGCAGTACCGGTTCATGGGAAAGAACCTGCCAAAGGACAGCTATCAGAAACGATTCCTGAGCACCCTTCGGACTCGGAGCACGCTCACCCCATTGGACAACGAGAAGCGGGACACAATCCCGGCCCCTCCGCGTCCCGACCTCGGTCATCACTCCTACAGACTTGCGCTTGGAGGTGGTGCGCTGGAAGAGAGGGCGTTCTGGGAACTGCGCCTGCGGCCCGCCTACCACGATCTCCTTGACGACGACGCCGGGTACAAGCAGGGATCACAGATCATCTTCGGCGAGGCGGTGATCCGCTACGATCCTGAAACAGAGAAAGCGAAGCTTCACGCCTTCGACCTGATCGACATCGTGTCGATCGCGCCGAGGGACGAGTTCTTCAAGCACACCTCGTGGAAAGTGCAGACCGGCTTCTTCCGGCGCACGATGGACAGCGGTCGAGACCACCTCGTCTACCTGCTCAATCCCGGTTTCGGGCGCGCATACGACGGTGGGATCCCGGGGACCGCATACCTGTTCATCGAGACGGATGTCCAGGTGGGCGGTGCGCTGGAGGACAACTGGTCGGGCGGAGCAGGTGCATCCGTCGGTCTCATCGGAAACCTCACCAGTGGATGGAAGGCCCATCTCTACGCGCGTGACATCTACTACGGGCTGGGAGATCGGGACAACCGCCTCGAGGTGGGACTCGGACAGAACCTCACCCTGTGTGCTGACAGGAGCCTCATTGCCGGTGTCATGCTGATTCGGGAGCGGGATATCGATCGCCTGGAGTGGAGCATCCTGCTCAAACAGTTCTTCTAGGGACGGGCTATGCGAAGAACCATCTTCTGGGTGCTGACGATCGCCCTATCCTGGGCAGCCGCGGAGGCCGAGGAGCCTCCAGGTTTTCCGTTCGATCCGCTTTCGAGTGAGGTGTTTGACCTCTTGGCGGAGAGCGCCGTCGACTCCTGCGCTATCTGTGCGCGCGAGAAACGCGAGGAGGCCTTCGCTCTTCTCGACGAATGCCTCCTACCGGGGGATGTCCTGCGGGGTACCGAACGTTGCCCTTTCCTTGTCGCCACCGGCAACGAAAACGAGCTGTGCCTTGCCTGCTTCACGCGCGAGGACCCGCGCCTCACCTTTCGCTACCACACGGCTGCAAACCACTACGTTGGGATAGCCCGCGGGGACTTCACCGCCGATTCCCTCGCCGGGCGACTCCTCTTGCTCCCGCCAGATACGCTTCTCGTCGCCGACATCAGGATCATCCCCTTCCCCTACGGCAGCGGCGAGACGTTCCTCTACCAGCCCTCCGGGAGTCACCTTCAGATTCAGTGCGAGCTGTTCCGGGTCGACGGACCGTGATGGCGGACTCAGATGCGATGCGTGCAGACTAAATAGCTTTGCACGATTTTAAATAGTTTGTATCAGTTTATCGAATTT
>CAZTDY010000207.1:0-2230 GCA_964612295.1 uncultured bacterium
GGAGTACATCAGATGCTCATCGCCGTGTCAATGAACTTTCCGCACATGACACTAGACCGTCCTGATGACGCGGTCAGATGGAGAGAGATCCTGGCTGATGAGAGAGCGGCTGCTTCGGGATAGGCGCTAACGGGATACGTCCTCCCCCGGTGCAGGGGAGGCGATCAGCTCGTGCGAGTCAGGGCCTTGCAGTGTTACAATTGAGACGTTCCTCAGAACGAGCGAGAGGAGGGTCCCATGCGCGCCTGCACTTCGTTCCTGCTGTTTGCTGCACTATTCCTTGCCGGTGCCCAGGCCGATTCCGCCGAAATCCCACGGTCTCGTCTGCACCTCCCGCCAGCAGGGATCGTTGATCAAGGTCTGCCGTCGCGGGAAGGTCGCATGACTCCTCCTGCCGGCGAAACGGTGAATCCCGCGGAATTCTGTCGGGCCGAAGCGATGATCATCTACTGGACCAGCTGGCACAGCCAGGAGCTGATCGACATGTGTCTGGCCGTGGCGGGCGATGATCAAGTGACCTGTTGTGTCTCGAGCCCCAGCCAGCAGAGCCAGGCCTATTCCCTGATGAGCGCCGCGGGTGTGAACATGGCCAACATCGACTTCTTCGATACCGTCGATGGCAGCGTGTGGATTCGCGACTATGGACCCTTCTGTGTCTATGACGACGGCCATCTCTCGATCACCGACATGAGGTATGGAGGGGGAGGCCTCGACCAGATTCCCATCTATCTCGCGCAGTACTACGGTCTGCCCTGGTTCCAGTCCAATCTGATCCACCACGGCGGAAATCACATCACTGACGGCAACGGGATGGGTTTCTTCTCCACGAATCTCACGAATCACAACTCGAATTGGAGCATTGCGCAGATTCGCGCGGAGATGCAGGACTACCTGGGTCTCGATTCGTTGGTGATCTTCCCAACCATGGAAGGGGACATGACCGGCCATTGCGACATGTTCGTGAAGCTGCTGAACGATACGCTTTTCGTCGTCGGCGAGTACTTGAACCCTGGAGACGCAGTCGGAAACGACTACTACTACCTCAACGAACTGGCCGCAGATCTCGGCGCGATGCAGAACTTGGACGGCCGCAGCTTCGAGGTTGCGCGCCTTCCAATGAACCCGATCGAACATGGCACCTATGATGTCAACCGGACCTACACCAACTCGCTCATCCTCAACGACAAGGTCCTGGTGCCGATCTACAACACCGAGTTGGACGCGCCGGCCCTGCAGATCTACGCTGAATCCATGCCTGGCTACGAGATCATCGGCATCGACTCGGAAGAGGTGATCCAGTACCTGGGCGCGATCCACTGCATCAGCAACACCCTGCACCACGTCAACCCGCTGATGATCCTGCACGAGCCCTTGCTGGCTGCGGACATGGGGGCCGCACCCGTCTTACGTTGCCGTCTCAATCCGCGCTTCGGAGACCGGGAGGTAGAGCTTCACTATTCGAGCGTCGCGGACGGTCCGCGGGAGGTCGTTCCGGCGGTCTTCGCGGGGGGCGTATGGTTTGCTCAGATGCCGCCCGTCTACCAGGATTTCGACTACTGGTTCGTGGCTCGAGCCCATACCGACGCCGGCGTGATGGAGACCAGTCTGCCGGAGGGGGCTCCCGTGGAGTTTTTTACCTGTGAGGTCGGAGACTACTCGACCGTGTCCCCGTTGCCCCTGCTGGCAAGCCCCCTGACGACCTGGCCCAATCCGATCGGTCCACGAGCATCGTTGAGCTTCGCTTTGTCGCGCGAGGCTGCGGTCAGTCTGGAGGTCTACGACGTAGCCGGTCGACTGGAGCGCCGATTGCTCGGCGGTGTGCCACTTACTGCCGGCGCGCACCAGGTTGTCTGGGACGGTCGCGGCGATGCCGGCGAAACGCTGCCCAGCGGCATCTATCTGGTCCGTTTCGCCTCGGGGAGGGAGGTCACCCTGGAGCAGATCGTGCTACTGAGGTGATTGCGGCTCCATCAACAGATGACCCGACAGACGCTGAAGCTTGGGACCATCCTCCCCATGTTGCCAACGGATCGAGTCTACAAGGAGGCGCACGCGCAAGAACTGACCGGTAGCTTCCATCACCAGTAGGCTGTCGGGTACACCGTTTTCTCCTTCATTCAGGATTTGATTCCGCAGCGCTTCCAACAGCGACTCGATCTGGAGAGTCACGAGGGTCCCGTACTCCGCGAAAGTGTGCCACGAAGGCACTGAAAGGAGGTCGAAGAGACCG
>CAZTDY010000208.1:0-2187 GCA_964612295.1 uncultured bacterium
AGGCGGCTCCTCTGAGGGCCTGGGCGGGCGACCGGACGGTGCGGCGAGGGTGTGTAGCTGCGCCTCCAGCCGCCGGCCACGTTCGGGTTGATCGTCGGGTGCAGACCCGCCGCGGCCCCGGAGAGGGTGCGCGCAGCCCGGTCCAGGAGGTGCGAGAGCCCCAGGGCCTCTGCGGCCGCGTCTACGCGGCGGGCGCGGTCCGGCCCGGACACGCCCCGAGCGGGTCTCCCGGTCTGGGGTGAACGCTACCAACTTCCCCGATCCGAGCGCCTTTCGAATACATAGAGGATGAAACTTTTCCGAAGACATGCCCGGTTCTCGGGACTCGCGCGGCTCTTTGCGCCAAAGCGCGACAGCGCCATGCTGGACCGTCATCGAGCAGCCACGCCCCGATGACAACGACCGAGACTACTCCGGGTATCAACTTCGAGCTGGAGCCGGGTGCAGCTTCGAGACCCGTACCGGATGGATACCAGCGCCGCACACCCGAGGCAACCGCTCTATACGCAATCATCAGCAACAAC
This sequence comes from uncultured bacterium, assembly GCA_964612295.1. GTDB lineage: Bacteria > Eisenbacteria > RBG-16-71-46 > CAIMUX01 > WJJG01 > CAYQJL01. Next base: position 525 of record CAZTDY010000208.1, read on the forward strand.
CTCGAGACCTTCCTGGATGACGCCACTGAACGCCATGAGTCGGGTGCAGGATATCCGGACTTCATCGAGAAGGAGTTTCGTCGCTATCTGAGCTGCGGAATTCTGCCGAACGGCTTCGCTCGTGTCCGTTGCCCCTCGTGCGGGTTCGAGCGACTTCTGGCCTTCTCGTGCAAGGGGCGCCTCTGTCCATCCTGCTGGGCTCGAAAGGCTGCGGATACGGCGGCGCATCTGGTGGACCGCGTCCTGCCCGAGGCTCCATACCGGCAATGGGTGTTGACCTTCCCATGGGAGATCAGGTTTCTTCTGGCGATGGACCGGAAGTTCCTCTCGGAGATGCTCCGGGGCTTTCTGCGCACCTTGTTCGCATGGCAGCGCCTGCGAGGTCGACAGGCCGGCATCACCGACGGTCAGCCCGGGGCCGTGACCTTCATACAGAGGTTCGGGGGGATCTTGAATCTGAATCCACATTTTCACAGCCTGGTCCTCGATGGGCTGTTCGCCGTAGGACCGGACGAGCAGCTCGCGCTTAGGCCACTGCCGCCGCCAACGGACGACGATATCCAGCAACTAACGGAGCGTCTGGCCGAGCGTCTCGGCACTTTGGCCAGGCGACGTCTGGAGCAAGCGGAGTTCGACCCGCCGTGGGACCAGGACGACGACGCACATGTGCTCTCATCCAACGCCGAGGCGCTGCGTATGCCGGATCCCAGGCCACAGCTCGATCTAGGATCTCCCCCACCTGAGAACCGGAAGCCGCTGTGCGCGAAGGTGGACGGCTTTTCGCTCCATGCGGCGCGTACAGTCGCCGCCAATGACAGGGAGGGCCTGGAGCGGTTATGTCGATATGGGCTGCGATCGCCCCTGTCCCAGGAGCGGTTATCCGTGGATTCGGACGGGCAGGTGCGATATCAGCTCCGCAGACCATGGTTCGACGGGAGGACCGAGATCGTCCTGGACCCGATCATGTTTCTCCGTCGTCTGGCGGCGCTGATTCCCGCTCCATATACCAATATGGTCCGTTATCATGGCATCTTCGCTAACCGATCTCGCCATCGTGAGCATTTGCCGCTGCCGCCGAGTGCGCAGATCGAAGCTACGCAAACCGAAGACGAGACCGAGTCCACCGAGGAGACACCACGAGAAGGCGGCGACACACCAACAAGACGTCCACGCCGCCTTGCGTGGGCGCCATTGATGCGCCGCGTGCTCGACATAGACGTCCTCACCTGTCCGAAGTGCGCCGCTTCGATGACCATCATCGCCTTCCTGACCGATCCCAAAGTCCTCACGAGGATCCTGGACCACTTGAACCTGCCATCAACTCCGCCGCCGTTGGCACCGGTCCGGACGTCCTTCGACGAACAGGATCTGTTCGCCGAGGAGTTTCAAGAGCCGGTCTACCAAAGAGACCAAGGACCAAATGACGGAACGCCTACAGCCAGGGCCCCTCCGTAACATCGAGATCGCCCGCTGCTACAAGGGTGGCTCACGCTGCTTTTTGCGATTCGGGGAGGTTCAGATCCCGGACGAGGCGTATCGGTCTGCCCAAATGAGGCCTTCAACGCCACACTCCCTCACTTCGCTCCCCCCTGGCCGCCCCCGATCGCCAATTCGGATGTCGTTGACAACGGATTCCCGGGCTCCGATACTCTGCCTGGAGGCG
>CAZTDY010000209.1:0-2082 GCA_964612295.1 uncultured bacterium
TTTTCAAGTTCTAATCCCAGAAATCATCCACTTCTTATGCAACTGTAGGGTAGACTCTGCCCGGATCTGAATCAGACGATTGGGAGGGGAGACATGAAGCGGTTTCGCGCATTCCTGCAGACCACCTTCTTGGGCGGCATCGTCGTCGTCCTTCCGGTGGTGATCCTGATCTTCGTAGGTCGCTGGCTGATGACGACGATCGGCGACGCCGTGCAACCCCTCACACCCCTGTTGGGTCCGGCCTACAATCGATACGAACTGGTCGCCCACCTGATCGTTCTATCGCTGATTCTGGTGGCCTGCTTTCTCATCGGCCTCGTGGTGCGCACCCAGCTCGGCAGCATGCTCTACAGCACCCTCGAGCGACGGGTGCTCAAGATTGCCCCGGGATACTCGCTGATCAAAGAGACCATCGTTCAGTTGCTCGGGCACGAGCGGCCGCCCTTCTCCCAGGCCGTCCTTGCGCGGCCTTTCGGCAACGAGACGAAGGTCTTTGCATTCGTGACGGATTCGCACGACAACGGACATCACACGATATTCGTGCCCACGGGACCGAATCCGACGTCCGGATTCATCTTCCACGTGCCGCCCGAGGCGGTCGAGCCTCTGGATGTTCCCCTCGAGAAGGTGATGCGCTCGATCATCTCGGCGGGCGCCGGATCACGCGATCTACTGGCAGCCTATCAGGAGCAGGCCGGACGCAAAACGGCCGCGAGCGAGGAAACCTCGCCCCCGGCCGATTCCTAAGCCGCCGGACGGACCGCGACCCTAGTTCTCCGGATAGGTCATCAGCGCGGAGCGGCCCATTTCCTCATCACCCCGCATTCCGACGACCTCTGTGGTTTGCCAAACCCTCGTCCGCCGTACCCCGGTGGAACTCACACCCACGGCGGGAGATCTGCCGGGACCTTGTCAAGTGGGCCCCGGGTGTAGCACTCTCCCCGGATCATGAATCTACTGACGTCCTTTATGCAAATTGTCCGCGCCCTGCTCAGGCCGAGACTGTAGTCCGCTGGCATCGGGAGGGCTTTCGGAGGTACTGGCGCTGGAAGGCACGCACTAGTCGTGGTGGTAGACCAAAGACCGACATTGAGATTCGCGGCCTAGTTCGTCGCATGGTTAGAGAGAATCCAACCTGGGGAGCACCCCGCGTCCACAGCGAACTTCTGATGCTTGGTTTCGTCGTGTCTGATCGCACGGTAGCGCGCTACATGCCGAAGCGTCCCCGTGACCCGGATGCGCATCATCGTTGGATGACATTCCTCCGCAATCACCGCGACGGTCTCGCTGCCATGGATTTCCTCGCCGTGCCAACGGTGAGCTTCCAAGTCCTCTACGTCCTGTTCATCATCCACCACTCTCGCCGGACGATTTTTCATGTCGGCATCACTCCCAATCCGACTGCGGCCTGGGTTTGCCAGCGCCTCCGCGAGGCATTCCCCGACGATCAGGCTCCGAAGTATCTGATCTTCGATCGAGACGGGAAGTTCGGCCATAAAGTCATCAGAACGCTCAAGGGAATGGGTGTGAAGATCGTGAGGACCGCGTACCGAAGCCCTTGGCAAAACGGCGTAGCCGAGCGGTGGGCTCTATCAGTCAGGCAGGATCTACTGAACAATGTGATCGTTCTGGGTGAGCGTCATCTTCGCCGCATGCTTCGTGATTACATTCGTTACTATCACGAGGATCGTTGCCATCTTGGGCTGGAGAAGGACTGCCCGGTGAAGAGACCAATGGTTCGCCGGCCGCATCCGAAGACGAAGATCCACGCCTTGCCACGTGTTGGCGGTCTGCATCATCGGTACGGTTGGCATGCCGCCGCTTGACCCTGTCGGAGACAATCCATATTGCCCGTCATTTTCGTGCGGAGCTATGCCCTGCCCTTCACGTACCGCCCAGTTGACCTGCTCAACCAGCAATCAATGCGGGAATCCGTCGTGCATCTACTCGCCTGATGCTCTCTCCCCACGGAGATTCTGTTGGGAATCGGTCAGAAACATCCTCGGATGAGGTTTTGTCTAGGGACAGGTGTCCCACTTGTTGGAGAGAATTGAAAGGCGTATCCTCTGGGGAGCTATAAAC
>CAZTDY010000210.1:0-2021 GCA_964612295.1 uncultured bacterium
GGCTCGGCACGCGCATTGGAAAACGTCACGCGTTCTTCGTTGCGACGGGGCTCTCCATGATCGGCTATGCGCTGAAGTGGGTCTGCTACAACCCTGAACACCCGATGCTGGTGGTTCTGCCGGCGCCCCTCCTGGCCTTCGGGCTTGGTGCGTTGTTCACGCTGATGCCATCGATGGTGGCGGACGTGGTCGATACCGACGAGCTGAAGACCCGTCAGCGGCGGGAGGGAATGTTCGGGTCCGTCTTCTGGTGGACGGTAAAACTCGGAATGGCCGCCGCCCTGGCCGGGGGCGGATATCTACTCAACGCCACCGGATTCGACGTCGCTCTGGGTGGCGACCAGTCGAGCCGGACCATCCTGCTGCTCAGGATCTGCGATGTCGGCATTCCGATTCTGACATCGGCACTCGCCATCTGGGCGGTGGCGGCCTACCCCATCACCGAGGAAAAGGCCAATCAGGTTCGCGCGGAGCTGGAGCTCCGGCGAGGAAAAGCAGGTTTGCCGGACGCGGCGCCGAGCCCTACCGCTGGGTGATCGGCCGGGCGATCACCGTGCGGCGGTCTTGATTGACCCCCTCGTAACAAGCACACACAGAACATTCTGAGCTGACACCCGGGCGGGCGTGGTCCGCGAAAAGTCCGTAACTCCCTCACAATCTGTCATCTCTCTCTCAATGGTATAATCTCACTTATGGTCAGAACAACACTATCTGCCGTGCTTGCTCTCGTGCGGGCCGTGCTCAAGCCTCGGGCAAGCCTAGCTCTGGAAAATGCCGCCCTGCGTCAGCAGCTTACCGTCTACATCAGGACTCAGAAACGCCCCAGACTTCGCGCCGAGGATCGCATGTTCTGGATCATGCTGCACCGACTCTGGTCCGACGCAACCCGCTCCCTCATCATCGTAAAGCCTGCCACTGTCGTCGGCTGGCACCGCAAGGGATTCAGAGCCATGTGGCGTCGAAAGTCGCGTCCGGGCAAAATCGGTCGACCCCGCATTCCTCGGAAGCACATCGCCTTCATCAAACGCATTTCCAGCGATCAACCCGGATGGGGCGAAGACAAGATCGCAGAGGAGCTTGCCGCCAAGTTCGGTATCCTTCACTCGCCCAGCACCATCCGGCGCTACCTGGGTCCGCGCGCACCCCGTGGCGACCAGACCTGGCGCACCTTCGTTCGCAACCATGCCAAAGAGCTGTGGGCCTGCGACTTCCTGACTCAATACACTGCCTTCTTCGCCATCGCCTATGTCTTCGTCGTCATGGAGATCAGCACACGCCGGATCGTTCATGTCAACGTCACGACCACCCCTACCCTTCCCTGGGTGAAACAGCAACTCCGTGAAGCGACGGGATCAGGCAGTGCTCCGCGTTTCCTCGTTCACGACAATGACGGAATCTTCGGTCAATACGGTAGGCGAGTAACCGTGGAGCATGGTGATCGCACAAGCAGCTATCGCTGTCATCTCGACCGCTGGCTGGGCGAGGTCATGTGCATCGAGGGACTCCCCATTCCGTACGGTGCACCCAACGCTTCCCCGCACGTCGAGCGATTCAATCGAACCCTGCGGGAGGAAGCCTTGAACCACTTCATCTTCCTCAACGTCGATCACATCCGCCGTGTCGTTGCCGAGTACATCCGCTACTACAACGGCGCGCGTCCATCACAGGCCATCCATGGGATCCCGGACCCGTACCCGGAACTTCGACAACCTCCGCCGCCGACCGGTGAGCTTGTCGCGCTTCCCGTCCTCGGCGGCGATCAGCACGACTACAGGCTGGTGGCGTAGGCAGGCGTTCGGCTACATGGCAAACAAGATGACCGACCGAGTCACCGGTGTGCCTGCTCATTTGGACCGCCTTTATCCTACCCCAAGTTTGGCAACGAACTGACTCTCACCGGCACCCTGCCATCCAATGGATTGGCGAATGCAGTTTCAATTCGCCACCGAACCCACCGTCTCAGCTCGAAATCGACTTTTCGCGGACTGCGACGGGCGCTTCGGGTCCAGAAACGGGAGTCG
>CAZTDY010000211.1:0-1894 GCA_964612295.1 uncultured bacterium
ATACTCGACGCCATCACGCTCACCATCCATGTGCAATCGCAATCCCGGTTCAATCTTGTCGAGGTTCTGCGCGAGGAAATCCCGCAAGTCTGATTCGGCAGCGAAGGCCTGCTCGGACGGGTCCTCAAGTTCTTCGGTCTCCCCATCTTGCCCCAATAGGAAATCCTCGTATCGAGCTCTGATACTGAGATACCGTCGGGAGAGCGATACCCCCTTCGGCGTCGCGCCCTGTGGCCAATGTCTGCGAATGAACTCCGACATCAGGCCGCGCTGCTGGAGCAAATCCACGATGTACCCGCGCCTCAACGAACTTGTGTACGACAGATCCCACTCGACTTTCATGCCCCGTATCTGGCTGATCTCCTCTTCAAGGTCATGTTCCGCGCCAAACTCGTACGCCTGAGTAAGGGGCAGAGCCTTCGGGCCGATGGTTGTTTCCAATGTTCCTCCTTGGCGCGTCCCCTCAAGCCACGAACACATTTGCATTGTGCCACTCCAGATATTCCCCCGACGGCCGGTCCATCCCCGACTGCGGCACCTGCGCAAGCGAGTGGCCGCGGAACGCGTAGTACTCCCGCCCGTTCTCGAACTCCTCGCGTATCGCCCGGCTAACCTCAACCGTCAGATCGGGCAGAACCGTCACGTACCCGCGGTCGAACAGCCGATGTATGTCAGAGCGGAGCAACAACCCATTCGTGACGCGGTTGGGACCACTCTTGGAGTGAGGCTTGATGTGGGCCGCCTCGAGAGCCGGTAGGACACGCTCACCGGATACGGCACAGCGTCGCGAGTACGCGCTAGTCACGAGTATGCGAAACGCTCCCTGTCCAAGTCTGGCACGAGCCAGATACAGACCGCCAAAGTTCGCCTCCGAACTCATCGCTGCATCCTTGAGCAGATCCGCACCCAAGTCCGCATTCTGGGCGAGCAGGCGGTCGCTCACTTCTCTCCATAGAGCCGCCCCCGTGGACTCGGCGGTGTCGTACGTCTTGCCTTGAACGATGTTGGGCGCCCAGTCCGCAGGGATGGGTATCCAGTCAGCTCGTTCGAAGAAGAACGGCTCGGCAAGAACCACACATCCAATCACAGGATCGATCGCCCCGTCTTTCCTGTAGCCCCGAATCGACGCCGAGAGCGTGTCGATGTCAGAAGCACCGTTGTTCTCCCCGAACGCCTCCCAGGCGAGCGAGAGAGGTAGTGCGTCGTACTTGACGAAGAAGCCGCCACCGACGATGAAGTTGTCGGGTGCATGGAGCTTGAACAAGAAGGGCGAGCCATGCGACACGGCTCTGAATGTGCTCGCACCGCCGGGCCGCCAGAAGTTGACCTCCGGCGCTCTGCGAGCAGCCAGGAACGAGAACCACGCCTTGTCTGTTACGCCGACGAAGTACTTCATCTACGTCAGGTTCCTTCATCTACTATCTACGATCGGTGCCCCCTCAATACCCCTGCTTCCCCCCCACCACACCCCTCACCCCACCCATCGGCTCATCCACATCCCCATCCCTCCTTGGGATCAGGTGGATGTGGGCGTGCATGATCGTCTGGCCTGCGGACTCACCGCAGTTGACACCGATATTGAAACCCGTGATGGAATCATCCTCGCGGCAGAGCTTCTCCTTGAGGACACTCAGGAGTTCGTCGGTGTCGCCGTGTTCCTGTGATGTCATCGTGAAGTAGTCGCGTGTATGGCGTGTCGGGATCAGGAGAGTGTGTCCGGGTGTAACGGGAAACGCGTCCTCGATTGCGAAGACGGTGCCGTTCTCGTCGAGTGCCCTTGCTCGCACCTGCTCAGAGCAGAAGAGGCAGTCGGGATCGTGATCCGGAGGAAGATCGTTGCGAGGGTCACAGTGGTCCATCGTCCCTCCCGGGAGTCGACTCACCGTCAGCAGAC
>CAZTDY010000212.1:0-1811 GCA_964612295.1 uncultured bacterium
CCGCCGTCTTCGGATGGTTTGCGCCAATGTGATCCGTGCTGAGCCGGACGGCGCGCTCAAGTAGGTTCCTCGCTTCTGCGTGCTCTTCGCATCCGCGTGCCACGCGGGCCAGGGTGGCGAGGTTCTGCGGAACGCCGGGGGAGTCGACGCCATAGACCCTTTCGCGTGTCTGGAGTACCTGATCGAGGATGCGTTTGGCCTCAGTCAGGTCACCGCGCTCGTAGAAGATCTCCGCCAGCCCATCCAGAAAACGAATGAGGTCGGGAGAATCCGATTCGAATCGCTCCTCGAAGATTCGTGAGGCTCTGTCGATCAACTCCCGCTGCTCATCCTCGCGCCCCAGCCGCCCCAAGGTCCCCGCGAGGTTCAGCATGGCCTCCGCGGCATCCGGATGGCCGGGTGCAAGAACCTGCTCGTAGACTTCCAGGCTTCGCTGTCGTAGCGGAGAGGGCCTCGGCGTAGTCTCCAAGAGAGGCGAGCACGTTTGCCAATGTCTGGTAGGCTTTGGCCAATCTCGGCGTCACGCGATTCACAGACTCCAAACGCTCGATCTGCTCTTCGATGAGAGTGCGCGCCTCTGAGAATTCGCCCAATCGAGCGAGCTCGATGACGAGATTCCGGCGGATGGTCACCGCCCAGGGATCGAGGGGACCCCCTCGCGCCTCCGCAAGAGGAAGCGCCCGGCGATAGGCGTCACGTGCCTCCTCGTGGCGAGCCGAAAAGGAATGGTGATTCCCGAGCAGGTTCAGGCTCATGGGCAAGTGAGGATGGCCGCTCTCCTCTTGAAGCCGAATGGTCTCTTCCAGGATCTCGCGCGCTTCTGCAAACCGCCCGAGTCGTCCGAGCGCATTGGCGATGCCGGTGCGAATGGAAAAGGCATCCAATCCGGGCCGATCCGGGGATGTTTCGATGATCACAAGGGCCCGTCGATAGAGTTCGAGCGCGCTCGCATAGTCGGCGGCGTAGATGCGCACGTTGGCCAGTGCATTGATCGCGGTCGCGAGCTCGGGGTGATTCTCAGGAAGGGGTGTGTCCAGCAAAGGCTGGCATGTTCAGCGGGAGTCAGTCCTGCCGGGGCAAAAGTCAGAAGCCCCGTAGCTTGGATCGCATCGGTGGAGGAAACGAAGCCGATGAAGCCGATCGACAAAGCCATCTTCGGGATGGTGAGCGAGTCACCGGGCCGCAACGTGAGTGAACCCACAGGTGGCCTCGTCAGAAAATAACTTCCGGAGGCCGAGCCCTCTCCTTCCGGGCGAAGGCAACATGGTGTGTCGCAATCTGGCTGATGCGGCAGATCACTCCGGCGGGGTGGTAGGGGTAGCACGGTGACCAGGACATGCCGAGCAACTGGAGAAGCCGTCCTCGCCCCACCCGAGAAATCGGTGGAGCAAGGTAGGCCGTATAACCGGAGACACCGGGAAGTTGGTCGAAGGCGAGACGGTGGCGGCTGGGTCCGTAGTAGCGATGAAGCGGAGTAATGTCCGTGGAGCGAAGGGGCCCTGCTGCAGGTACTTTCTTCGTCAAAAAGGGAGGCAGGGGTGAGATGAAAAAGGCACCCATTGAACTGCAGGACCTGAGACGGAGGATATAGGTCAAGGCGAAGGCTGAACGGTCTTGCTGCTTGTAGCGTCAAGACTTCGGCTGGAAGCGGTGGAGTAGACGGGAGGAGTAGTTTCCTGTCGCCGAAAGCGGCTCTGGCGCGATAGGTCTCATAATCCTTGGCAAGAAGCCTGCAGGAGCGCGTAGTGCGGGAAATCCGCACGCTGCGTGCGAGGAGGCGGGAGCTGGAAACGGGATCACGGATCACTCTA
>CAZTDY010000213.1:0-1779 GCA_964612295.1 uncultured bacterium
TAGCACAAAAAGTGCCCGCTTGGGAGAAAATGCGTCCGACTCATGGACATGCGGTCGCCCTGCCCGATGCTCGTCAGATCCTCGGCGGCCTGCTCCCGCATATGACACCGGACATCATCATCATGGAGCGCGATCTGGAGAAGCTCGAATCCACTATTGAAAAGATCTTCTCGCGCTTCAGCCGGACGCCCAGCATCCTCGATGGTTCCGCGATGCGGGCGATTCTGGACGTCATCCTACCAGAATTTCAGATCGTACTCTCACTGAAGTCGGCCCTCGACCAGGATGCCGGGCAACTGGTCCGGTTGAAGGACGACCAGTACAAAGTCCTGGAGTCAATGCATCGCAACAAGCGTCTGCTCATCGAGGGGACCGCCGGGTCGGGAAAGACCCTGCTCGCGGCGGAGAAAGCATCGCGGGTGGCGGAAGCAGGGCAGGATGTTCTCTTCCTCTGCTTCAACAATGCTCTGGCGGAAGTCCTCGAGGAGCATCTAGCCCGCTGGAAGCCCCGAATTGATGTGCGGACCTTCCACGGCGTCTGCCGTGAGGTCGTGCGCGAGACAGGAGGAGAATACGCCCCGCCGAGTGGTCATGAGGCACGGCAGGAGTTCTACAATCGAAGATGCCCGGAGCTTCTCCTCGATGCCCTCCCGGAATACGGGAAACGGTACGATGCGATTCTGGTTGATGAGGCCCAGGACTTCGAAGATGACTGGTGGGTGCCGATCGACGATCTCCTGCGGAATAGGGAGGAGAGCCTCTACTACGTCTTTCTCGACCCATCACAGAACATTTACCGGCGTAAGCTAGTGAATCCGTTCAAGGCGCCGGAGATCGTGCTGCCGGGCAATTGTCGGAACACCCAGGCAATCGCAAATTGGATTGAGAAAACGCTGGGAATGCCGGTCGGGGCAAGTTCCAATCTTCCCAGCGGGCGACGGGTAGTTGTGACCGAAGTTGAAGATGGTGAAGAGGAGGTCGACGCGGTCCGCAAGACGCTGCATTTGCTCGTGCGGGAGGAGGGGATCACAACGGACCGTATCGCCATCCTTGGCCGGCACAAGCTCGAGAACTCGGCGTTTGCGAGGGTCGAGCGCCTCGGGAACCTCGGTATCGTCGGGGGATCCGGGAAGGTGGCACCCGGGGAGGTGAGGTATTCGACGATACACTCTTTCAAGGGCCTCGAGGCTGATTGTGTTTTCTTGACTGGGATTGGTGAGCCGAGTGATACGATGAGCGCTGATGTGGATCGTGTGTTGACTTATGTGGGGGCTTCGCGGGCGCGGTTGCTGTTGCATGTTTTCTTGTGGGGGGAGTGTTCGTTTGAAGTGGGGGGTAAAGGATGATTCTGCCTCAGCTTGATGGACAGCCCATTAAGGTGAGATACTCTCACCGGGCGGTGTCGGACAAAGAAGGAACGCGGGAAGTTCAGTCGCGAGGTCCAGCTTGAGGCGGTCCGGTTACCTTGGGAAACACGGCCTTTCGCGCCGCAACTGGCGCACGGCTTGCGCCTGTGTTGATGGGCTACACGCAAGAGCGGTGCCTGCGCTGCGGTGGTAAGTACTGGGAGGCTTGTTCGGGGCTCTAGAATAGGGTAGGATTTACTGTGTTCGGGCACATTCGTTGAGCTGTTATAGGGACCCGTTCGCTCTTGTCAGCTGACTCATGAACTGAAGCCTGTGGCCGAGGGAGCAACCAACAGGATGACGGAAACTGGGTCTGCAATGACCCCAGCGTTGCATTGCAACGGCAAATTTTCGATGTCTAAGCTGCTGAGAG
>CAZTDY010000214.1:0-1757 GCA_964612295.1 uncultured bacterium
AGCTCGGCGCACTCAGCGGAGCTGATCACAATACAAGAGCCGTCGGCGAGACAGCAGGCCCCTTCGGCCAGCAGACCGCCGGACATGGCGCTGTTGTGTGCGGAGGGCATGGTAGCGTTGTCTTCCGTACTACATCCGGCAACAAAGGTGACCGTTACTGCAGCGAAGAAAGCCAGGATTCGATAGAGCATAGAGTAGAGCCTCCCGATGTGGTGTCTTCGGTGTCTTCCAACGAGGCGAGGTGTTGAGTCAGGGGCGTATCGGGAGGACCACGCCTCTGGGTCTGCTCGTCCACGACGAGCCGTTCGGATTCGCGACCGGGGCCATCGGGACGCCACGCAAGCATGCGCAGGGTCTGGCCCCGGTCGCTGAGAATGTTGAATTCAGACGCCATGAGTAGATTCTCCTCTTTCGTTGCAGAGGCCAATGCTATGCGGCCCGCGGGGGTCGCGTTGTCGAGCTCAATGAAAAGGAGAAGCAGGAAAGTTCGTTTGAGCAGCTTGAGCAGGAGCGTGCAGAAGAGGTGCACAATCCGTTCCCCCTGTGACCGGATCGCGTAAGCGACGCAGTGGGTACATCTGTCGGTGGCTGAATCCGAGAGGGGGCGGGTGCGTTGCAGATTCGACGCGCAGATCGCAGTGCTGCCGTGCATCAGGCAATTCGTGGGGGAGGGGAGGATCGCCACCGAATTCGGCACCCCAAATGCATGATTCGTGCGGCCTGCATGATGAGGGCGTCAGAGGCATTTGGGCGCAGGCTGAGGTCTGGCATCGATTGGGCTACACCATCCGATCATGACACTCAGAGAATTCCTCCGCTGGTGGCTCAAGGACCTCGCCCGGCACCGGGTGAGCGGACGGACATACCAGCGGTATGAGCAGATCATCGAGGACCACCTGGTCCCGGGGATCGGAAGCGTTGAACTCGAGGAGCTTACGCCGCAAGACGTCCAGTCCTACTACTCGTATGCTCTCGAGAGGGGACGGCTCGATCGGCGCGGTGGGCTCTCGCCGTCGACCGTGCACCATCATCATCGCGTGTTGAGATGCGCGCTCAAGACCGCGGTGCGCTTTCAGAAGATTCGAGTCAACCCGGCGCGACTTGCGCAGCCGCCGCGACGTGCGAGCGCGCGGGTGTGTGTCCTGGATGAGGAGCAGCAGGCCGATCTCATCAACGCGATGCGCGGCGGGCCCTGCTACCTGCCGGTCGTGATCGCGATTGGGACCGGGATGCGACGGGGTGAGATCCTCGCGCTCTCCTGGGATGCGATCGACTTCGATGAGAGCCTCCTGCGCGTCGTGCGCACGGTCGAGCAGACCAGCGGGAGGTTGTGCTTTCGGGAGCCGAAGACGCAGCGCGGCCGGCGAAGGATCGATCTGCCCGGGTACCTGACGAAGGTGCTCCTGCAAACGCTCCGGTTCAGGCGGGGTCGGTACTCTTCCGACAACGATCTCGTCTGCTTATCGCCCAAGGGCGGCCTGTGGTGGCCCGATTCGTTCAGCGCGATGTTTCGGCAGCAACTTGTGATTCACGGCCTGCCGCATATGCGCTTCCATGATCTGCGGCACTCGCATGCCAGCCAGCTGATGCGGCATGGGGTGCATCCGAAGGTCGTGTCGGAGCGGTTGGGCCACGCGACAGCGAGCTTCACGCTCGATACCTACAGTCACCACCTGCCGTCGATGCAGGAGGAGGCGGCCTCGAAGCTCGATGAGGCGCTGAGTGGGTTGTTGGAGGGGGAGTGAGGGTGGATAGAA
>CAZTDY010000215.1:0-1752 GCA_964612295.1 uncultured bacterium
GCTGGTGAGCATTCGGTGCAGTGGGACAGGACCCACGCCGATGGCACGCCGGTGCTGGGAGGAATGTACTTCTACCGTCTGGAGACCCCGACTCGGGTCATGACTCGGAAGATGATCGTTTCCGAGTAGTGACTTAGGTCGCTTCAGGCGATCTATGAAGCGGCTCCACGGTGCCCTTGGAATCCGAGGGCACCGCGGGTGCCGTGCTTGCGTGAGAACGGAGGACGTATGGACACGATTCGGGATCGCTCGGTGCGTTGGAGGGAATCCGCCCGCCGGGTATTCGCCCTGGTGGCGCTGCTGGCGATCTCACAGGGAGTTGCTGCGGCAGGAATCCTGGCTTCTTTCGATCCGGATACAACCTGCACGGACTATGGTGAGGTCTTCACGGTTCACGTGGTCATTGACACGTCCGCGAACGAGTTCGACACCTATGAAACGCTGATCCGTTGGGACCCCGGGATCCTCACGTTCATGTCGGTGAATGAAGACACGCTCATGGCCACCGTGTGCGGAAACACGTTCTGGTGGCCCGATTTCGGTTCCGACTACGTGTTGATCTCCCATGCGGCCATGTGCGGCGGGCCGGGGGTGACGGGAACCGGCGCCGTCTGCTCGCTGACCTTCGAGGCCGCCAACTTCGCTTCGGTGGCCGATCTGGACTTTGAGTATTTCACCTGCTATCGCATCGGAGAACCCATCCCCGACGTCTCGGCCCGAGACGGCCTGGTCGTCTCGTCGCCCAGCTGTCCGGCGGAGGGCGCCTGCTGTTGGTTCGACGGAACCTGTGTCGTTGCCACGCCCCAGGAGTGCCAGGACCTTGGAGGGTTCTTCAAGGACTTCTTCTCGACCTGCGATCCCAACCCATGTTTGACCATGGATGCTCCGCCGTCGAGATCATCATCGGGCCTTCACCTGCTCCCGGCCCGCCCGAACCCAAGCCAGCGAGTGGTCGGTCTCGCCTATGCCTGTGAGGGCGATCATCAGATTCACGCGGCGATCTACGACTGCACTGGAAGGGCGGTTCGCGTGCTCTACAACGGCGTGAGTGATGCGGGATGGCAGAAACTTACTTGGAATGGACTGGATGAGCGCGGGCGGGCCGTACCGGACGGAACTTACTACTGCCGCCTGCGAACAGATGACCGGCAGCGGGTGCAGCCAGTCGTTATCTGCAGATAGCTGCGTCTAGCTCAGCTCTGCTGAGCTCGGCCTACTGGCCGAGCAGCCCGCGCGCCTCATGGGCGAAGGGGAAGTCGGTCTGGGCGGAGGCGTCTTGGACTCCTTCGGCTCACCGACCTTCGAGGGGTGCACGTTCGTCAACAACGGTGCCGAACTGGCCGGCGGCGGGCTCTACGATGCAGCAGGACGCCTGGTGCGCACACTCTCGCTGGGCACCCAGGACGGTCAGAAGAGCGGCCTGATCCTGGTTCGCTAGCCGCCGCTAGTGGTGGGCGCCCACATGATCGATTGCGTTCCGTAAGAGGTCGCGCGCGTAGTCGGGATTGTGAATCCCCACGCTGCCGTCGTAGGAAACAAAAACCAGAGCGTAGGCGGCCTCCCGTTCCCAAACCTCGACCCCTTCGGCCTCGCTGTCGAACCCGGCGAGAAACGCCTCGACATCAGCATAGCCAAGAGCTTCCGCCAGCGTCTCCATGTACCCGGCGATTTCGGTCTGGATGTCGTGATAATCGAAGTCAGTGGTGTCCAACGTTTTCAGCATAGCGAGGACTCCTTTGCTTGTGCAAATGC
>CAZTDY010000216.1:0-1704 GCA_964612295.1 uncultured bacterium
TGTAATACAAAGAGGCCTTCCCATACTCGTCTCGAGCATCACCACGAGCGCGTCATACGGGAGGCCCCAATGCGTGAGCTGATTCAACCTCAGACGACGATCGATTACAACCCCTCATCTTTGAAGATCACGAATGAGTACCATGCGAAGTATGAGGCCATCTCCCTGGTGCTGGATGAGAATCCCCAGATCCTGAACTACGTGCACCGGGATCTGGGAAAGGCGCTGCAGGAGAAGCCAAGGGCCACAACGCATGGTCGGCCTTGCAGGTACACGTCCGACACAGTTCTGCGGATCTTGATCTGCCAGATCATTGAGGGCGAGCCGTTGCGGGGCATCGTGGTGCGGATCGATGACAGCCACTTCTTGCGGCGGTTTGTCCGGATTGATGATGGTCCGATGATGGACTACACGACACTCTGTCGTTTGCGAAATACAATCCGTCCCGAGAGTTGGCACCAGATTAACCGCGCGCTCACGCTCAGTGCATTGGAAGCCGGGGCGATCGAAGGGAACGGCTTGCGTCTGGACACGACTGCTGTCGAGACGAACATCCATTGGCCAACAGACTCTTCCCTGTTGTGGGACATCTATCGGGTGGTGGGCCGCTGGATGCGCGTGGCCCGCGAGGTCGATCCGGAGGCAGTGGGCAACGGTCGTCTTCAAGAATCTTCGGTGAAGCGCCAGTCGGGCTGGATCGCTCGCAAAGCGGGCAAGAAGAAGCAAACCAGTATTGCGGTGAGAACCCGCTATACCGCGCTGATTGGACATATCGAGCACCTCTTGGAGTGGGCCGAGGAGGTGGCTGAGCAGTTATCGGCAAACATCACGGCAGGGTGCTATACGGTTCAGGGCACCTGGGAAGCCGAGCGCCTTCTGGAGCAATGGAGTTACTATGAGGACATCGGTGCCCGCGTGATCTCCCAGGCCCGCCGCCGGGTTCTCGAGGGAGAGACAGTGCCGGCACAGGAGAAGATCTACAGCATTTTCGAGCCGCACACCGAACTTCTCAAACGAGGCAAAGCCCAGAAGCCGGTCGAGTTCGGCCACATGGTCCTCTTCCAGCAGGTGGAATGTAAGTACATCACTGACTATCAAGTCTTCGCCCAGCGTCCGGCCGAACCAGGGTTGCTCGACCCGGCCTTGGAAACCCATCGGGAACAGTTTGGTGCGTATCCGCATCTGCTGGCAGCTGACAAGGGCTTCTACAGCAGCATGGCCGATGTGCGGTCACTCGAGGAGGACATCGAGATCGTATCGATTGCGAAGAAGGGGAAGCGTACGTGGGAGGAAACCGAACGTGAACACGATCCGTTGTTCAAGCTCGGGCAACGCTTCCGGGCAGGCATCGAGGGCAGCATCTCATGCCTGAAGCGGGCTTTGGGGTTAAGCCGATGCCTGAATCGAGGGTGGGAGCGCTTCGTGTCCACCATCGGTCTGGCGGTGTTTGTCCACAATCTGCTTATCCTGACGCGCGGGTATGGGTAAGGTGGGAAACATCCTAAGGACAGAATCCCGCGACTCTGGGAGGATCAATGGCGCCGGAAGGGCTGCCCTGGAGAAGTACATGCCAGCAGGCTCAGGAAACCAGAGATGCGTGTTGGCAGCGGTATCGCAGCCGATTGGGATGAGCGCGCTCATCCTAATGCCGCGCCTGCACCGGCTTCAAACCGTCGCAATCTTGCTTCGGGCAACAGAAACTAG
>CAZTDY010000217.1:0-1627 GCA_964612295.1 uncultured bacterium
GTGTCCTTGCGGCAACGGTGCATGAATTCCCCTGAGTATCCCTCTACGCTCCTGAGTACAACGTGACGACTGACCCACGGGCAGTCGTGTTTCACTCAGGAGGTTGCCTATGGCCAGAACGAAGACGATCCCTCGGCTTCCATACGAAGCACGCTCGCTGCAACAACGACTCAACGATTGGCGTTCGCAACGACGCCCCGGCATGCCAATCCCTGAGGAGCTATGGACGGAGGCGGTGTCACTGGCTGATACGCACGGCGTTGGGCGAATAGCGCGTGGCCTGCCGCTGGACTATGGAGCGTTGAAGAAGCGGGTTGCTCTCGCACCACCCGTGGCCCCTTGCTCCCCGGCCTTCATCGAGATTCCTTCCATTGAGTCCTCGAGTGTCTCCAACGCTGTGGTCGAGATCGCCCGCCCCGATGGTACGAGGATGAAGATGCGCCTGTCCGAGGGTGAGCAGCTGGATATGGTGGGGCTGGTAGGCTTGTTTTGTGGGTGTGCTCGATGATCCAGATAACCCCACAGATGCGTCTACTGGTGGCCGTGGAGCCTGCCGACTTCCGCCGAGGCATAGATGGCCTGTCCCGGCTCTGCCGAGCAGAGTTGGGGGAGGATCCGTTCTCCGGGGCGGTGTTCGCCTTCCGAAATCGCCGCAAGACAGCGGTAAAGCTGCTGGTATACGACGGGCAGGGATTCTGGCTTTGTCACAAGCGGCTCTCCAGCGGGCGATTCCGCTGGTGGCCATCCTCGGCGGGGGAGACGGTGACGGCCCTGCAGGCGCACGAGTTGCAAGTCTTGCTGCAAGGAGGGGACCCGAGGAGGACCAAAGCCGCGCCGCTCTGGCGCCGGGTCGCTCCGGCTGGCTGAAAAAAACTTACGTTTAAGCTTGCGTTCCGGTCAGCGATGTGTTCCACTCCGCACATGAAGACGTTCAAATATCGAGGTCGGGTAGTGGATGACACAGCCGTGGAGTCCCTCCGAAAGATCATCGCCGCGCATCCGGAGCTGAGCCGGTGGACGCTGTCGAGAAAGGTCTGCGAGGTTTGGGACTGGAAGCAGCCCAACGGACATCTCAAGGACGTGCAGTGCCGTGGGTTGATGCTGCGGCTACATCGGGCCGAGGAGCTCGAGCTGCCGCCGGTGCGCCGGGTGATGCATAACCCGCTGGGGAAGAAACGGAGCAAGCCCGCCCCAGTGGAGGTTGACACCAGTCCGCTGCGCGGGCGCCTCGCAGATCTGGGACCGCTGCTGTTCAGGCAGGTTCGGCGGACCCCAGATGAGGCCCTGTTCAACGGTCTCATCGAGCAGCACCACTACCTGGGCTATACTCACCCCGTGGGCGAGCATCTCAAGTTCCTCGTCTACGCCGGCGACCGTCCCGTAGCATGCTTTGCCTGGAGTTCAGCGCCGCGACACCTGGGGCCACGCGATCGCTTCATCGGCTGGTCCATGGATGCGCGCCGCCGAAATATCCGCTTCGTAGCATACAACAGCCGTTTCCTGGTCATGCCATGGGTCCAGGTGCGCTACCTGGCCTCGCATCTGTTGGGTCGGATGACCCGATCGCTGCCCCAGCATTGGGAGCAGGCCTACGACCATCCCGTCTACTTCGCCGAGACCTTCATCG
>CAZTDY010000218.1:0-1594 GCA_964612295.1 uncultured bacterium
TAGCTTCGGCGAGAAGTTCCACGCCGCGGTCGCGATCGCATACGATGTCGAGCAGGAGCATTTCGGCCTCGGTGCCTTCACGCTCAACTACCATGTTCTGGGAACGGAGGGTGCGCACTTCCGACGGGGCGGACACATCAGCCATTCCGGGGTTCTCGCCGGCAGATTCGACGTACCCTTCGGACTGGACTGGCGGGTTCTCCCCTCGATCGACCGCCACCTCGTGTCCGCGCCTCTCGTGGTCGACCACACTCATGACAGCTGGAACGACGTAGGTTGTCAACTCTATGCGGTAGCCGATTTCATCGGAGTGACCGCCTTCGCCTGCAATGGCTGGGACTATGATGCCAGCGAATGGGTCACCGTGGCAGCGGATGATTCGCTCGGGCGTTCCACGGTCATCAGCAAACACTCCTTTGGGGGCCGGCTGGGATTGAAACCGTTGCCGAACCTCGAACTGGGTGGCTCGTATGCCAGGCTCTCCGGACGCGACGATACCCAATCCATGTGTCTCACTGGTGCCGACCTGAGTCTTGCCAACGGCCCCCTCACCTTCAAGGGTGAGTTTGTTGCACACCGGATCGACCTCGGCATCTTGGGTGTACTCGAGAACAGCGGCTTCTACATCCAGGGTCTGCTTGATTTCGGATCTTGCTTCCTCGTCGGCCGGTACGGGGAATTTGCTCCTGACCTGGACGAAAAGGACTTCACCCGGCTGTGTGGAGGCCTGGGCTGGCGCATCCTCGAGGGTGGCGAACTGCGTTGCGAGTACCAGAACAACGGGGAAGACGCCGAGGATCGCTTCTTCCTGCAGCTGGTGGCAGGTTTTTAGCGGCGGCCTACACGTCCCTCTCCGCCCAGTAGGAGTTGGCAGGCCTTCCTTGATTGTCTAGACTAATCCCATTGTGCAGGGGACGTTCCACCGCCCTCTGCGTCGCTGTCTCAGCGAAGGGATGACTATGGCCACCGGGCAAGACCATCCATCACGGGGCGCATTGGATCTCCTCCTCACGATGGGCCGCGACCTGATGCAGGACAACCCCGCCCGCGCGGCCGAGTGTCTGTCGCAAGCCACCGAGCTGGCCCGTGATTTGAGCGAGCCCCGGGTTGAATCAACGGCTCTCCTTCTCCTCGCCTCTCTGGACTTGATCGCCGGAGATGTCGAACCCGCCTCTGAGCGAGTTGAGCGCGCGCTCACGTTGTCACAAGAGGCCGGAGATTCGCCGGCCGCAGCAGCCGCGCTCAATGCAGGCGGACGCATCCTGCTTCGCCAGGGCCGAGTCGAAGACGCCCTCGGAAAGCTCCGCGCGAGCCTGGAGTTGACCACCGAGCTGTCACCGGAAGAGCGATCCAAGGATCTGCCCGATCCCCGGGTCGAAACCCTGGAGCTCTTGGGGGTGGCCCACACCATGGCGGGCCACGCGGATCAGGCTCTACGCTACTACGATGAGGCCTTGGAACAACGCCGGGCAGAAGACAATCCGGCCGGCGTGGCCAAGCTGCTCAATCAGCTCGGAAATCTGCGCCACCGAATGGGTCAACCTACGTTCCGCAACTCGCGAGGGGTATTTCCAGCAATTTCCATATCGGATAA
>CAZTDY010000219.1:0-1586 GCA_964612295.1 uncultured bacterium
TCCGGTAGCGCACGCACTCGCGCACCAATCGCTCCGGCACGTAGCCGAACTCACCGCGCAGGACGCTTTCCTGTAGCTCTTCGTGGAGGCGCAGGTGGTTCATGATCTGGGTGACCCGCGCTCGGGTCAGACCCTCCTTCTGCGCGAGATCTGATCGCGACCGGAACTCTTTGCGGTCGATCCGCTCTTGGAAGATCCGGGCCAGCGCGATGTAGGAAGCTCCACCCTCCAGCTGATCCGGATCCCATGCGGCTCCGCTATACTCGTAGCGCGGCCGCTCGAAGCGCAGAACCCGCTCCCGAACACCGAGGTCAAGAACGAAGAGCGAGTCATCGACCCGTTCGAGTCCGGCCGACTCCGCTGTCCCCGCAGCGACTTCGATCTCTCCGGCCCGCGTGATCTCCGAAGCCACAGGAGAGAGGGCCAGGAAGGGTTCGTAGGGGATGTCCTCGGTGTAGGAGCGAATCTCGGTGCGCGGGCATGCCGTCAAGAACCGCGTCCGGCTCTCGATCAGCTTCGCGACCGATTTGGCCCGACCCATCGCTCGATCACACACCAGCGGCACGCTCCCGATCCAGTTCTCCTCCTGGATCGCTGAGAGCATGTCCTCGAGTACCAAGGGGTCCCGACGCTTGCCCGGTGTGACCTTCCAGCGAAGCGGATAGCCGTCTTGGTTGCACACCAGCACGATGCCGATCTTGCGGCGGTTCTTGAAGCCTTCCTTCGTCCGATCCCGCTCTGCCAACTCGGGGCCACGACCTTGAAACCATGCATCGGTTACATCCATGAAGATCGCGGCAAAGGCTCCCTCCTTCTGTTCGTAGCGTCTGGGGAGGTCTGACTGCAGGGCGTCCTCGACGCGATCCAGATCGTTCAGGACGCGGTGAATCCGCGTGTTGTTGAAGCACTCAACATCCATCGACAAAAGCTCGGGCAGTGCCGTGCGAGGAAACCAGCGTTGGGCGTAGAGCTTGGAGCCAGGATCGGTACACCGTTGGACGACCAAGGCGGCGATCACCGAGGAAGGGCACACGGCATCGAGCCCTTTTGGGATCAGGCGATTGAAGAGCCGGGGCAGATTCCATCGGCGCCACATCTCCAGCGCAACGGCCACGTCCAGGTAGCGCAGGTTGGCCATGACGCTCGTCACCCATTCCTGCTGGGCAGGTCTTCCCGGCACCACCACGGCCTTGCCTTCCCGAGAGGCGGCGAGCGCCAGACGGAGGTTGTTGATCTCGCGCTCGGAGAGGTTTCTGAGGCTGGCGAGGACCCTGTGTGCGGGCAGGCCGTCATCTCGGCGGTAGCTCTCGACGAGCTGGGCGTAGGTGTAGGTTTTCTCGCCCCGTCGGCGTGTGGAGACGCGGATATGCACGATACCCTTCCTTCGGTTTCGGGAGGAAGGTACTAGAGTCGTGTCTACAGTCGCAAGGGGAAAATCGGCAGCATGGCCATGATTGGCGTATGTCCAGTGAAGATCTGGTCGCCAGTGTCGTGTCTACAGGGAGATTTCCGAGACCGAGGGTAAGTTGTTCTGGGGCACGCGATTAGGTCTGGTCGGGAACGACCTGGGTGGTCAAGATGGGGTT
>CAZTDY010000220.1:0-1560 GCA_964612295.1 uncultured bacterium
TCCAGCCGAAGCCGGTACGCCGGTACTGCATGAAGTCCGTGTTGTCCATGACCAGACCCTGGCCGAAGGCGACGCGGAAATTGCCGAAGTACAGGCGCTTGAGGTGGAAGGGACCGAATTTCTTGTCGTTGACCCCGTAGTAGCCCTTCAAGGTCTCGTGCCAGGACTCCTCGCCGAGGCTGCGATGGGTCAGCAAGCCGGCGCGGAAGCCGCCCGAGAGGTTCAGGTTGAGCTTGTGGGTCATGTGGGGATCGCCCGAGCCTTCCGTATACTCGATGTCGGGCGGCTGTCCCGGCATCAGCTGCTCGAGCAGCACGGGTTCCCCGAAGACCTCGGCGTCGTCCAGCATGTACGGGGTGTCGTAGTAGCGCACCTCGTAGTTGCCGCGCACCTGCTCCGACTCGTCGATCCGGTCCTCGTCGTTGTAGACGACGAAGTCACGGATGTTGCGGAAAGCCCAGTAGCGCAGGCCGTCGCTGCGCCGGAGCTGGCGCTGGTTCTCGAAGCGTCCCAGCCGGTCCCGCGCCATCAGGATGTTCTTGGCGTCGACCGGCGACACGTTCTGGAAGGACTGGAGATCGAAGAGGTCCAGATCGTTGACGTTCTTGGGCTCTCGCATCAGGTCGAGGTACTCGTCGACGAGACCCTCGCTGGCGCCCTCCTGGCCCAGGTAGCGGTTCACCTGGCGATAGGACGCGGCCAGACGCGCGATGCTGGCGTCAAGGGGATCCGGCGGCAGCGTGGCCACCAGGGGCTTGAGTTCGGCCAGCTTGGCGGATGTCATACCCTCGACATCCATGAGATCATAGACGTTGTTGAAGTACCGGACATAGTCGCGGTAGTCGACGATCTGGCTGGCCAGTTCCTCGTCCAGGGGCAATTGGCGGATCTCCTCCAGGCTCGCCCGGTTGAGATCGACCAGCCCCGTCGGCGCAGCCAAGGCGCCGCAGGCGGTCAGGACCGCCAGCAGCATGGCCGCGAGTCGGAGCGGGTAGCGGTATTTCGTCACGGCGTCTCACCGCCCCAGGCGAAGGTCATGCCGAACTGATGGGTCGATTCGAGCACGCCGCCGCCGGAGGAATAACCGTAGTTGACCGTGAAGCCCTGGTACGCGTACCCGAAGCCGCCGGTCATCTTGTTGGGATTGGTCATCACACCCCCGCGCAGGAACAGATCGCCGAAGACCGAGAACTCCACGCCGGAGTGGTACTGGGTCTCCCCTTCGATCGTGTTCTCGAACTCGAAGGTCGTCGTCACGCCGTCGTAGGGCAGATAGGCGACGCCGCCGTGCAGTCGGGACGACAGCTCCTCGTTGTCCTCACCGATCTGAGGGTTGTTGAGGTTCTTGACCATCACGCCGATACGCGTGCGGCGGTGCAGCGTGACCAGCAGGCCCACGTCGAGGCCGCCGACCACGTCGCTGCCGGGATCGATGCCGGAAACGGTCTCACCGAACTCCAGGCTGTAGAAGTTCAGGGCCGTACCGATGCTCATCGTGGTGTGGAGGTCCTCGTAGAGCCTGATGCCGTGGGCCACGGTGTAGGTGGTCTCGGTCTCCAG
>CAZTDY010000221.1:0-1512 GCA_964612295.1 uncultured bacterium
GGGGACTGGCGCGGGCTTCACCATCTATGCGCGGGTTCTAAGCACTGTCGACAGTATCCTCCCCTCCGGCTACGAATCCCCCCAAAACGCCCCCGACACCCATTCCCGGCGCCGGCCGACACGCCCAAACGCCCTTGATCATCGCCAATCCCCGGTCGTAACACCTCAACCTCCGTCGATTGCCGGCCGCGGCCCCGCAATTCGGCTCGATGGGCCCAGTCGGCACTCGTCTCCGGACACACCTCGCCCCTCACCACCCATCCGTGGGGCTGTACTGCGATGCGCGCACGGGCGCTCAGTATTGATCTCTCACGGCATATCCGGTGATCCGGTGCGAGCCGGACCCCGCGGGAGGCCCCCTACGCGGTCTCCGCCACCGGGTCGGCAGCTTCCGCCGGTGGTCCGCGGCCCTCGAACGGGTCCCGTCCTCCCGTACGCGCGATGTGCTTCAGAATCTTGTCGACCACCTCGGGCGCCGTGATCACACTCACTACCTTCATCTCCGCCCCGCACCTGGGACATAAGAGCGGATCGATCTCGAAGATTTTGTGCAGCAGCCGCGCCCAGCTCGCCTGCGGGCGACGATACGCCGCCTCGTCCTCCGGGGCATCTGCGCCTTGACCGCACCCGGTCCCCCCTGACGTCACGCCTTCCTCCGCCTTCCCCGCGCCCTGCTGCTGCATCGCCTTGCGCTTGCGGTTCGAGTAGGCGCCGTAGTAGCGAGCCATGTGTTGCCGAGGGGCTGGGATTTGCTGCACGACGGCGTGGATCCAATCCAGTGGGTCGAGGATCAGTTCGGTCTTCCCGCTTCGCGGATCCGGAGGTGTCGTCACCCGCACCTGTCCCTCGCTGGTCAGGCGCACATCCTTGCTCGGCATGGGTACACGTACAATGTAGCGTCCCAGACGCGCCAAGTACTCGGGGTCGGTCGGATAGATGCGCGGCCCGGCATGAACTGAGAAACCCGAATTCACCCAGCTCAGCAGATTGCCCCGAAACTCCTCTGATAGCCGTTCGGCCCGGGAGAGGCGCGTGAGGACCAGGCGCCGGAAGATCTCTTCGATCACGCCGGTGTTCACCGTTCCTACCGCCACGAACTCTCCTTCGCGGGTGAAGCTGCCCTGGGTCACCAGGGCGTGGATGTGCGGATGGAAGTTCGCCGCGAAGGAGCCGAATGTCTGGATCGAGGATGCGAATCCCGGCACTACCGTGCGGTCATCGAGGTAGGCGCTGTAGGCCCGGCGCACGGCCTCGTAGGCGCAGCGTGAGAGCAGGCCCAGGAGCCGACGTTCGCGTTGGAAGAGACCGCGCAGGGCCTTCGGGATGGTGAAGACCAAGTGCCGATGGACAACCGGGAGGGCGATCTCCTCGGTCAGCTTCTCGGCAAACAGTGCCGCGCGCTTTGCCTGACAGCTGGGACAGAAGTTTCTAGTCTGACAGGAAAATGCCAGTAAGTGGGCTCGGCACGCGCATTGGAAAACGTCACGCGTTCTTCGTTGCGACGGGGCTCTC
>CAZTDY010000222.1:0-1508 GCA_964612295.1 uncultured bacterium
TTGCCCCTGGAGCATGATTGGGCAAACATCAGATCGAATTCCCGGGCCACAACCTGAAGAATACTGTCTTTGCCATCGATCTCGCCAAGTCGGTTTTCCAGCTCGCCGTCTCACATCACCCAGGCCGGATCAGTCAGCAGCGCCGAATGACCCGCGGTCAGCTGCTCCGTTTCATGGGCCAGCAACCACCGTCGGTCATTCTCATGGAAGCCTGCGGCACGGCGCACCACTGGGGGCGCGAACTCCGACGCCTGGGCCACGACGTCCGGCTCTTGCCTGCTGGTGATGTTGCCCGCTACCGTCGGGGAAGCAAGACCGACGCGAGCGACACCGAGGCGCTTTTGGAAGCAGGGCGCAACGAGGCGATCCGACCCATTCCGGTGAAGTCGATCGAACAGCAGTCGCTCACCGCGCTCCACCGGCTTCGCTCGCGATGGCTGGCCACGCGCACCGCACGGATCAACACCCTACGGGGGATTCTGCGGGAGTTTGGCCTCTTCATCCCCATTGGTGCTCGAAGAGTTGCTCCCCAGGTACGGGCCTGGGTCGATGATCCTGAGATCTCCCTTTCTGTTCCGTTATCTAGCCTTCTGCTCGAGGCGTGCGAGGAAGTTGCGGAACTGGAGCGCCGCATTGGCCTGGTGGAGGTTCAGCTCGAGGCGCTCGCGAAACAGATCGACACTGTGACCCGCTTGCGCACGATCCCCGGTGTTGGCCTGCTTAGCGCCACCGCACTCGTCGCCTCCGTCGGGAACATCGCCCGCTTTCCCTCAGGCCGCCACTTCGCCAGCTTCCTCGGCCTGACGCCTCGCGAACGTTCCTCCGGATCGATTCGGCGTCTCGGCCGAATCAGCAAGCGTGGGGATATCTATCTTCGGATGCTTCTAATCCATGGCGCACGGGCCGTTCTCTTCCACGCGAAGCGACGGAAGAACCCCGGTGCGCTGCGCCAGTGGGCCCTGCATCTCGAGAAGACCCGCGGTCACAACATCGCCACAGTGGGCCTTGCGAATCGACTCGCCCGGATCGCCTGGGCAGTCTGGCTTCGAGACCAGGAGTACAGAGAGAGATGTCTGACGAACTGACATCTCTCTCCAAACGATACCTGTCCGCTGAGCTGCTCGGAGAACGGAAGAAAGGATGGCTACCGGTCTGACCGGCGTGGGGAGAAGCCGACGAAAACTCTGGCCTACCAGGCTGCCCGATCGATTGGCACCCCGCGCGCATGTTCCATCATGGCCCGGAGTCCGCACGACTCCACGGAGGCCGGATATACGGCTGCAGTCAGACCTAATCGCCACCCTCTTCCGGCTCCAAATAGTCCTTGCGGAAGGAGTCCATATAGGAGTTTTCGGGACCCAGTGGTAGCACGGTGACAAGGACATGCTGAGCAACTGGAGAAGCCGTCCTCGCCCCAGCGAGAAATCGTTGGAGCAAGGTAGACCGTATAACCGGAGACACCGGGAAGTCGGTCGAAGGCGAGACGGTGGCGGCTGGGCCCGTACTAG